>NZ_JBGQOK010000002.1:0-601473 GCF_052119605.1 Leeuwenhoekiella sp. W20_SRS_FM14
ACAGGAACACCTGTAACGGTAACCATCCCAGCGGGATCAACTACCAGCGGTCCTATTACAGTACCAACAGTAGATGATATTGCATTTGAAGAAGATGAAACCTTCACAGTTATAGTAACTGTGGTGACAGGAACTGTTTCCAACAGCCCTGCTTCAGCAACTGGTACGATCATATCTAACGAGATCCTTGCGATCAACGATATCAACGATACGTTTGTTAACCAGCCGGTAAGTGGTAACGTAGGAACTAATGATGAGAATCCTGACGGTCCTGTTGGAAGTGAGGTATTCACAGTGGTAACACAGCCTACAAACGGTACTTTGGTTTTCAATCCTGACGGAAGCTATACCTACACACCAAACGCAGACTTTATAGGTGAAGATACTTTCGCTTACCAGGTATGTGATGCAGGTATTCCACAGGCTTGTGATAGTGCAGATGTAACTATACAGGTATTGCCTTTAACTACTAATGAGAATGATCCACCGGTAGCTAATGATGATACAGCAATTACTGAAGCAGGAACCCCTATAGATGGTAATGTATTGACTAATGACTTTGATCTAGATGGCGGACCACTTACTGTAACCGGTAATACAAATCCAACAAACGGAACAGTAGTAGTTAATCCTGATGGAACATTCACCTATACTCCAAACCCTGATTTTACAGGAGAGGATAGTTTTGAATATACCGTATGTGATACTGGTACACCAGCATTATGTGATACAGCAACGGTAACTATCGAAGTTATTGCAGATACTAGAAACTTTACAGTAGCTAATGACGATGCATTCTTCGGATACCTAGGAGCTGAAATAACCGGAAACGTACTTACTAATGATAGCGATCCAGAAGGAGACCTTCCATTAGCTGTAACCGGAAACACCAATGCAGCAAACGGAACAGTTACTTTAGCAGCAGACGGAAGCTTAAGCTATGTACCTAATGCAGGCTTTAGCGGTTCAGATCAATTTACTTATGATATAGTAGATACAGCTGGTTCAGTAGATACAGCGACTGTATACATTACTGTAGATCCTAGTGCGGCTAACACCATCCTTGCGATCAACGATATCAATGATACGTTTGTGAATCAACCGGTAAGTGGTAATGTGGGAACTAATGATGAGAATCCTGACGGTCCTGTTGGAAGTGAGGTATTCACAGTAGTAACACAGCCTACAAACGGTACTTTGGTATTCAATCCTGACGGAAGCTATACCTACACACCAAACGCAGACTTTATAGGTGAAGATACTTTCGCTTACCAGGTATGTGATGCAGGTATTCCACAGGCTTGTGATAGTGCAGATGTAACTATACAGGTATTGCCTTTAACTACTAATGAGAATGATCCACCGGTAGCTAATGATGATACAGCAATTACTGAAGCAGGAACCCCTGTAGATGGTAATGTATTGACTAATGACTTTGATCCAGATGGCGGACCACTTACTGTAACCGGTAATACAAATCCAACAAACGGAACAGTAGTAGTTAATCCTGATGGAACATTCACCTATACTCCAAACCCTGATTTTACAGGAGAGGATAGTTTTGAATATACAGTATGTGATACTGGTACACCAGCATTATGTGATACAGCAACGGTAACTATCGAAGTTATTGCAGATACTAGAAACTTTACAGTAGCTAATGATGATGCATTCTTCGGATACCTAGGAGCTGAAATAACCGGAAACGTACTTACTAATGATAGCGATCCAGAAGGAGACCTTCCATTAGCTGTAACCGGAAACACCAATGCAGCAAACGGAACAGTTACTTTAGCAGCAGACGGAAGCTTAAGCTATGTACCTAATGCAGGCTTTAGCGGTTCAGATCAATTTACTTATGATATAGTAGATACAGCTGGTTCAGTAGATACAGCGACTGTATACATTACTGTAGATCCTAGTGCGGCTAACACCATCCTTGCGATCAACGATATCAATGATACGTTTGTAAATCAAGCGGTAAGTGGTAATGTGGGAACCAATGATGAGAATCCTGACGGTCCTGTTGGAAGTGAGGTATTCACAGTGGTAACACAGCCTACAAACGGTACTTTGGTATTCAATCCTGACGGAAGCTATACCTACACACCAAACGCAGACTTTATAGGTGAAGATACTTTCGCTTACCAGGTATGTGATGCAGGTATTCCACAAGCTTGTGATAGTGCAGATGTAACTATACAGGTATTGCCTGAAGGAACAATTGAAAACAATGCTCCTGTAGCTAATGATGATACGGCAATTACTGAAGCAGGAACACCTGTAGATGGTAATGTATTAGCAAATGACTTTGATCCAGACGGAGATGTTCTTACTGTAACAAGTAATACTACTCCTGTTAATGGTACTTTGGTAATTAATCCTGACGGAACATTCATCTATACTCCAAACCCTGATTTTACAGGAGAGGATAGTTTTGAATACACAGTATGTGATGATAATAACCCATCACTATGTGATACAGCAACTGTAACAATTGATGTTATTGCGAATGCAGGTAATACTATTGTAGCTAATGATGACGCTTATTTTGGTTTGATTGGAGAAGTAATTACAGGGAATGTACTTGCTAATGATAGTGATCCAGAAGGAGATGGTTTTACTGTAACTTCTAATACACAGCCGTTAAATGGAACAGTGGTTATATTAGCAGACGGTAGTCTTACATATACTCCAAATGGGATATATAGTGGTACAGATCAGTTTACGTACACAATTACAGATGATAATGGTGCTACTGATACAGCAACGGTTTACATCAGTATTGATCCTAGTCCAAATGGAGGTAATACCATACTAGCAGTTACTGATATCAATGATACGTTTGTTAACCAGCCGGTAAGTGGTAACGTAGGAACTAATGATGAGAATCCTGACGGTCCTGTTGGAAGTGAGGTATTCACAGTGGTAACACAGCCTACAAACGGTATTTTGGTATTCAATCCTGACGGAAGCTATACCTACACACCAAACGCAGACTTTATAGGTGATGATACATTTACATATCAAATATGTGACGGTGGAAGTCCTCAAGCTTGTGATACTGCATCGGTATATATTCAAGTTGTTCCTCTTGAAACAACCCAGAATGACCCACCGGTAGCTAATGCAGATACAAATACTACAGAGGTAGGAGTTAGTATTGATGGTAATGTACTAAGTAATGATTTTGATCCAGATGGTGATCCAATTACTGTCACTAGTAATACAAACCCTGCTAACGGAACAGTAGTAGTAAATCCTGACGGAAGCTATACATATACTCCGGGACCTGGTTTTGTTGGAGAGGATAGTTTTGAATACACAGTATGTGATAATGGTAATCCACAGGCTTGTGATTCAGCAATTGTAATAATCAATGTTATACCTGATGCAGGTAACATTACAAATGCTAACGATGATGCATACTTTGGGGAGACTAATGAGAGTATAAGTGGTAACGTTCTTGATAATGATACTGATCCAGAAGGGCAAACACAATTAGTAGATGTGGCATTGTCATCTGCTAATGGTCCTGCAAACGGAACAGTAGTTATTAACGCTGACGGTACTTTTATTTACACGCCAAATACAGACTTTGCAGGTAATGATCAATTTACATATCAGATATTTGATGCAGGTTCTCCTGTAGCAACTGATATAGCAACAGTTTATATCTTAGTATCAGAGAAACCAAATCCTGAAATACAACTTGTGAAAACAGGAGTATTTAATGATGAAAATGCAGATGCATTTGCGCAAGTAGGAGAGACTATTACGTATACCTTCACGGTTACCAATACAGGTAATACTGTTGTAAATGGTATTGTAATCGACGATGCATTCTTAGGTATTACTGGATTAACTATAGAGCCTGCAGATTTATCACCTGGAGATGTTGGTGTTGCAACAGCGAGCTATACAATCACTCAAACTGATATTGAGGCAGGATTTGTAACAAACTCTGCTTTAGCGACAGGTAAAGATCCATTTGATGAGGATGTGACAGATACATCTGATAACGGTGATGAGACTGTAGATGAGGATGGTGATGGTGATCCTACAAACGATCCTACAATTACAAATACTCCGGGCTTAACAGGTCTTAGTGTATATAAATTTGGAACGTGGAATGACGAGGATGGTGATCAAGTGCCTGAAGTGGGTGAGACTATTACCTATACCTTTACAGTAAGAAATACTGGTGAAACAGCTATATTTGATATAGTAATCGATGATCCACTAGTGACTGTAACTGGAGGACCTATAGATTTAGCCGCTGGTGCAGTTGATTCAGACACCTTTAGTGCTGTCTATGTCATCACACAGGATGATGTAGAAAATGCAGGTGTTAAAAACCAGGCTATAGGAAGTGGTGTATTAACTAATGGAGATGTTATTGAGGATATATCAGATAATGGTGATGATACTGTCGAAACTGTAGATAATCCAGATGATGCAGATGGTGATCCAACTAATGATCCTACGTTTACAAGATTAGATGGTGTATTAGATAGAGAAGATATCATTGTATACAACGTAATGACACCAAACGGTGATGGTCTAAACGATGTATTTATGATTCAGAACATAACTGATTTCCCTAATAATACGGTTCAAATATTTAACCGTTGGGGTGTAGAAGTGTTCAGTACTAAGGGGTATGATCCTAATTCAGATAATGCATTTAGAGGATTCTCTGATGGTCGTGCTACCGTAAGAAGAGGTGAGCGTTTACCTACTGGTACTTACTATTATATCATTACTTATGAACGAGATAATGGAGAAATACGTAAGTTGGCTTCATTCTTATACATTAACTAATAAAGCATCACTCAATGAGTAATTATAGTAACAAGCTTATGACGATGAATAAAAACTTAGGTAAGTTAATTGTACTAGTTGTTTTGCTTTTTGCAGGATCTAGTTATGGTCAGCAAGATCCCCAGTATACACAATACATGTATAATCCCTTGGTAATAAATCCTGCTTACGCAGGTAACCGGGGGGTTACCAGTATTGTATTGTTGCACCGCAGTCAATGGGTAGGTTTAGATGGCGCTCCACGTACACAGAATCTTTCAGTACATAGTCCTGTAGGATTAGGTAAGGTAGGTGTTGGGTTTAGCTTAGTAAATGATGTACTAGGACCGGCCAGAGAGACTAATTTTAGTGGGGATTTTAGTTATACTATAGAAACTGGAGCAGAGGGTAAATTCAGTTTTGGTATTAAAGGAACTTTAAACTTATTAGATGTTGATTTTAGTAGAACTAATCCTTTTAATGCCGGCGATCCATTTCTAATTAACATAGATAATAAACTTTCTCCTAATGTTGGGGTAGGTATATTCTATCATGATTCTAAATTTTATGGAGGTTTATCTGCACCTTATTTATTACAAACAGATCATTTTGATAGAAGTGGTACCACCGGAGCAGAAACTTTTGTAGCAGAGGAACGAATTCATTATTATGGTTTAGCAGGTTATGTTTTTGATATTGGAAGAGATGTAAAATTTAAACCTTCGACGCTTGTTAAAATGGTTGCTGGAGCGCCATTAGCAGTAGATGTAAATGCAAACTTTTTATTCTATGATAAACTTACATTAGGAGCATCATACAGATGGAGTGCAGCCTTAAGTGGTCTTGTAGGTTTTCAGGTTTCTGATGGAATGTTAATAGGATTTGCATACGATAGAGAAAGTACAGATTTAGGTAATGCTACTTACAATGATGGTACTTACGAACTATTTATACGCTTTGAATTATTCAAGGAGTATAATAGAATGCTTACACCGCGATTCTTTTAATTCCCTAAATTTTCAACCCCATGAATCAAAAATTTATTTTTACACTGGTAATTTTATTATCTCTAACTTCATTTAGTGTTAATGCTCAGGAGCGGGATATAGCTAATGGTACCAAGCAATTTAACAGATATGCTTTTGTAGATTCTCAAAAAATATTTTTAAAAGTTGCTGAAGCAGGCTATGAATCGGCAGAACTATTCAGTAAACTGGGTGATGCATTTTATTATAATGCAGACTATACGGAAGCTGAGATGTGGTATCAGAAATTAGTAGAGAAATATCCTGCCGATGTTACTCCAGACCAATATTTTAGATACGCCCAGACTTTGAGAGCCATAAAAGAGTATGATAAATCTCTTGAGATGATTAAGCGCTACAAAGAGCTTATGAGCACAGAGGGGACAGACTACTATAATGGTACAACTGCAGAAGTTCGTACAGGTTATGTAAATGGCACCTACGAAATTCAAAGACTTAATGTAAATACCGTTGGCTATTCAGATTTTGCGCCTTCATTTTACGGTGAGCAATTAATGTTTGCATCGACTAGAGATACGGGTACTATGTCAACAAGAATTCACAAATGGAATAACCAACCTTTTTTAGATTTATATACAGGATCTATTGAAGACGATGGACAAGTTAAATCTGCTAGTAAATTAAAAGGCCCTGTAAATACAGAGTTTCACGAAAGTACTGCTACTTTCTCTGCAGATGGAAACACCATGTATTTTACCAGAAACAACTTCACTAAAAATCAATATAAAAGTGATTCTAAGCGCACTAATAAGCTCAAGCTCTACAAATCTGTTAAAGGTAGCGATGGGCAATACGGTGTGGCTACAGAGCTTCCGTTTAACAGTGATTCTTTTTCAACAGCGCATCCTGCCTTGTCTCCAGATGGTAAAACCTTATATTTTGCTTCAGACCGTGATGGTTCTTTTGGAGAATCTGATATTTGGAAAGTTGAGATAACAGATGCTGGTGGTTACGGTACCCCTGAAAACCTGGGAGCTTCAGTTAATACACCGGGAAGAGAGACATTTCCTTTTGTAGACAAAAATGGTAAACTCTATTTCTCAACAGATGGCCGTGGTGGTTTAGGAGGTTTAGATATTTACAGCTATGATTCTGAAAAGAATGAAATAACAAATATTGGCGAGCCTATAAATAGCCCGAAAGACGATTTTACATTTATATACGATACCGAATCTGAAACCGGTTATTTTGCATCTAATAGAGCTAATGACCCATTAGATGATGATATTTACGGTTTTGTACGTACTGCTTGTGATAGTAAAGTGAACATTCTTGTTGTTGATAAAGCTACAGGAAAACCATTAAATAATTCATTAATAGGTGTGCGTAATCTAGAAAATGAACTTATCGTTTCTGGAGAAACTGAAGAGCCCAACGCTTCTTATTTATTTGAAAATCCTAATTGTGATACAGACTATTTTGTAAGAGCAGAAAAAGAAGGATATAGTACAGCAGAAAAATTAATAAATGTACCTATAGAGAGTAGTGATGTTACTGTTGTAATGGAGTTAGAGCAGTCTATCACAACCATACCTCCAGACTTTGACTTAGGTAAGCTAATTAATCCTATCTATTTTGATTTTGACAAATCAAACATACGTCCTGATGCAGCTGTAGAGTTAGCTAAAATTATTGAAGTATTGAAAGAGTACCCTATGTTAAGAATAGATGTTAGGTCTCACACAGATAGTAGAGGAGTAGATGCATATAACTTAGCTTTATCAGAGAGACGTAATAAATCTACCATAAATTACATCATCGAAAAAGGTGGTATAGCTAAAGAGCGTTTGACCGGAAGAGGTTATGGAGAGACACAACTTTTAAATAAATGTAGCAATGGGGTTAAATGTAGTGAAGAAGATCACCAGCTTAACCGTAGAAGTGAATTCATTGTTCAAGACTATTAATGCGCATTTAATATAACAAATACCCAAAAGCCTTCTGAATAAGAAGGCTTTTTCTATTGTAAGCCCTTAGTTGTATTTGTACATTTACAACTAAAAAGAAATATGAATGAAGAACTTGTCATTCTTGTTGATGAAAATGATCAACAAGTAGGATTAATGCCCAAGATGGAAGCTCACGAAAAAGCCTTATTACATAGGGCGTTTTCAGTTTTTGTTTTTAATGAAAACAAAGAGCTTATGTTACAACGAAGAGCTTTACATAAATATCATTCTCCAGGTTTATGGACGAATACTTGTTGTAGCCATCAGCGCGAAGGCGAATCTAATATTGCCGCCGGTAAGCGCAGACTTATGGAAGAAATGGGTTTTGTAACAGAACTGGAAGAAAGTATTTCCTTTATATACAAAGCTCCATTTGATAACGGTTTGACTGAGCACGAATTTGATCATATACTGTTAGGGAATTATGAAGGTTTACCAAACCTTAATCCTGATGAAGTATCAGAATGGAAGTGGATGTCCCTTGAAGATATAAAACTAGATATGATAAGTAATCCTGACGTGTATACAGAATGGTTTAAGATCATTTTTGATAAATTTTACAAACATATTGAGCAATGAGTGTAACAGTTAAGCGTAGAGCGCATTTTAACGCTGCTCACAGACTTTTTAGGTCAGACTGGGATGCTGATAAGAATTTTGAAATATTCGGAAAATGTAGTTATCCTAACTACCACGGGCATAATTATGATTTAATTGTAGCAGTAACCGGAGAGATAGATCCTGAAACCGGTTTTGTAATTGATTTAAAAATTTTAAAAGATTTGATAAAATCTGAAATTGAAGAACCTTTTGATCATAAAAATTTAAATCTGGATGTGCCAGAATTTTTTAATTTAAATCCTACAGCAGAAAACATTTGTGTGGTTATTTATGATAAGCTTCGTAGAAAATTAGAAGATAAATTTAAAATTGAAATTACGTTGTATGAAACCCCGCGTAATTTTGTCACGTATTCAGGAAGTTAAGCTATGCTGCAATTAGGAGATAAATTACCCGTTTTTGAATTAGAAGATCAACGCGCTGAGATATTTAGTTCTGTAAATGTTAAAAATAAGGCTGTTGTTATTTATTTCTATCCTAAAGACTTTACGCCCGGGTGCACTGCAGAAGCTTGTGAATTTAGAGATAAATATGAAGATTTTAAGGATGCGGGAGCAGTGGTAATAGGAATCAGTTCTGATGATACCGCCTCTCACGCAAAATTTTCTAAAAAATACAAACTTCCTTTTATAATGCTTTCAGACAGTAATGGTAAAGTTAGAAAGCAGTTTGGAGTAAAGTCATCGCTTATGGGTCTTTTACCGGGTAGGGAGACATTTGTATTTGATGAATCGGGATCGTTAATAATGCGCTATAATAGTATAAAATCAAAAAATCATATATCAAAAGCGTTAAAAGCGCTTACTAAAGAATAATTTCAGACTATGAGTAATACACTTTATCCTTTTACATTTGAACCCGTTCTAAAAGAAAAAATCTGGGGTGGTCAAAAACTGAATCAATTATTCAATAAAGGGAATGACCCTACTGCTAAATTAGGCGAGAGTTGGGAAATTGCAGACCTGGAAGAAGGGCAAAGTATTGTGAAAAATGGTCTTTTAAAGGGAGCTACTTTAAAAGAAATTATCGCAAAGGATCCTGCTTCAATTTTAGGAGAACGCGTTTATAAACAATTCGGACTTCAATTTCCTTTATTAATAAAGTTTATAGATGCGGCAAGTGATCTTTCTATACAAGTACACCCTACAGATGAGACTTCACCTACCGGAGTAGGTAAGACCGAGATGTGGTATATTATGCAGGCAGATAAAGGGGCAAAACTTACGGTAGGATTTAGCGAGAAGATTTCTAAAGAAGATTACGATACGCATATTAAAAATTTGAGTATTGAAGACGTTATGAATCAGCATGAGGTTAAAGAAGGTGATGCCTTTTTTATAAATGCCGGTCGTATACACGCCATTGGTGGAGGTGTTTTGCTAGCTGAAATTCAGCAAACTTCAGACGTTACCTATAGAGTTTATGATTACAATCGTAAAGATGATTCTGGGAATCTGAGAGATTTGCACGTAGCAGAATCCCGTGAAGTTCTCGACTTTGAGCTCACTCAAGATTTTAAGTTAGATTACAATCGTACCAGCTTAAATACGTCACAAACTGTTAAGCATCATACATACTTTAAGACAGATTGGGCTCATATAAAGGATAACGATTATAGTATTGCCAGATCTGATTCATTTACAATCCTTATAATAGTTTCCGGGGAGTTAACTTACACTGGAAGCGGAGGTGAGGGCAAACTTTCAGCGGGAGAAACCTTATTAATACCTGCAAAAAATACCGGAGTTACTTTGAGTGCTGCAACTTGCGAAATTCTTGAAGTCTATTTATAATAAGTGCATAAAATAAACGTACTTTTGCAAAAAATTAAATTATGGCAAATATTAGAGACCTTAAGAAAGATATAAACTTTGTTTTAGGCGATATCATAGACGCAGTATACCTTTGGGAAGCCTTAAATCCTAAAGAAGATCGTACAAAGTCTGAAGCAATTGTTGATGATGCTATTGCAACTTTTGACGAATTAATCGTAAAAGTGAACAACAACAAAGTTGAAAACAGAAGTAAACATCTTAAAGAAGTAAATGCCGAATTAGAAACTAAAGGCAGAGCACTTATTGAGCGTGTGAATGCGCTTTAAGCTAATTTCTTCAAGCATAAAAAAAGCCCTAAATGAAAATAGATTTAGGGCTTTTTTTTTGTGCTTAAAAATTTTTACTCCTCGACAGTAGTAACTGTTGTGGTTTGCTCTTCGTTATCTGAAGTCTTTCGGTCTTTGATAAAATCTTTCAATACGCTACCATATTTTGACTTTTTAATTTTAGGTTCTAAAGAATTGTAAATGGTATCTAAATACTTAATATTGGCATCAAAAATTTCAGATATAGCTAAATAAGGAGCAATCTCAAATTGCTTATTATTCATTGCAAAATTAACGGTGTATAAATATTTACGTTTAGTTAAATTCTGCAGCTTTTGATCGTAATAAATAATTGAGTCTTCCGCCTGCTGTTTACGAGCTTCAAAGTTTTTCTTGATCAGATCAAGATTTTCATCATTAAAACGGCGTATTATTTTGTTATACTCCTCTAATTTAATTTGATTTTCAGAACCGGTAATAGCAGCCTGGCTTTCAAAATTCTTCAACGATGTATTCAAAGTCATTTCACCGGGTTCTGCAAAAAACATAATGCGATCATCGTACTCATAAGCATCTACTTTCTCAAGAGTAAGATATAAAATCTGTGGTTCTTTCAGTTTAGCATAAAATTCAAATTCAGAATCCCCATCTATAATAAGACTGTCTAGGTTGACAAGGGTAGTATCTTCTACACGTTGTAAGTAAAGTTTTCCTTTTTTTAAACCATTAATTTTTCCGGTTAAGGTAAAATCTGAATCTTTATTGCAAGCTACTAATGTAGTTAAGCAAATGATTATAAGAGTAAATTTAATTCGCATTAGTTTTTGTTTGTTCCGGTACAAATATGCCTAAAATCTTCTTTAAAAACTAGCGTAGATATTGAATCAGGCTATTTATATTTCTAAAAAATTAATAGACACCCTATGAACTGATGCGCCTTTTCTAAAATATATTTTTAAGAGCGTACAAAATCAACTATTAAATTTATGAGTTCTTCTGCAACCGGACGGTAGGGCTCATTATAAGATTTAGAGTTTTCTAATTCATCACCTTCAATGATTTTCAGTACGTGATTCATGCCTTCAATATCTACTGCTTTTGCATTGCTATTTGAATTTTTTAGAAGCTCTCCTTCTTTAGGGGTAACCTGAAGATCTTTTGTCCCGTTTACTAAAAGTATAGGAGCGTTTATTTTTGACAATTCCTCAGCAGGATCATACTTCATCCAGCTATTCATAAAAGGCTGTACAGAGGGCCTAAAAATAGATATTAAACCTACGCTATACTTTTCTGATTTATTTTTTTCTCTAAGATCTGTAAATGCTTGTTTTGCATTTTCAACAAGCCCCGGAGCCTGTACTTCTAGTTGATCTACGATAAGCTTATCTATAGACTGGCCTGCACCAGCCAGACAAATTAGATGACTTATATCACGCTGCTCTGCTGCAAGTGTAGCAATTAAGGCACCCTGACTGTGGCCTATGAGCACGATATTAATAAAGCCTGCCTTTTTAAAATAGTCAATGACCGAAACAGCATCAGTTACAAAATCATCAAAACTAATTTTCTCTTCTACAAGGGCATTTTCCTGTATTAAAGTGAAAATTCTTTTATCATATCTATATGTAGAAATACCCTTTTTAGAAAGTTTTTCAGCGAGTTTTTTTAAGCTGTTATTTTGAGCAGTGCGTTGATTGCCATTGCGATCTGTAGGACCAGAACCTCCTATTATTATGGCAAGAGTGTCTTTTGAAGATTTTGCGTGTAGTAATGTTCCGTTAATAAAACTATTTACTCGAATTTCAGACTCTGTATATTCCTGAGCATGGGTTTTGCATATCACTACAAGAAAAAAGGAAAGAATAAAGAATTTCATTTAAGAAGTGGTATTTGCTGGGATGTTATAATAGTTTAAAATTTCTTGTATTTTTTCAGGATATTGAGTGCCTAATAAGAGTTCGTTTCCATCACTAAACATGAGTTGAATACCTTTATTTCCTTTTGTATTTAGAGCCTTTCGCTTTGTGAATGAAATACGATATCCCCAACCGCCGTATTCTCGTATAGGATTGTATTTACGTACTGAAGCACTTTTAATTTCGCTCCAGGATCTAAAACGCGATTTGATGTGAAAAGGAACAAAACGGTAGGTAATGCCTTTTTCATCAATGACCGTTTCTAATTTAAAGACGTACCAGAAGCCTATAAAAAGTCCGAGAATTACCAGAATACTTAGAATTACTGAGGCAATCTCAAACCGCGATAAAATTAGCGTATCATAATTCATAAACAACGGACTTATAGCAATACATAATATAACGACCAGAAGTAATCTCAACCACCATTGATCAAAACGCTGTATTTCTCTAAAAGTTTTCATATTCAATATGCTTCTTATAAATTAAATAGTACGGTAAAGTTATCACTAAAATTACGGAACCCTAATTTTTAAAACGTAAGTTAAACTTAAATGTTTTAGTCTTTAATGTGAAATTGCATGAGGTAACTTGTTTCTTTTCAGCATACTAGATGAAAACAATTATATAAAAGTTATTCAGCCTCTTTTATAGACAAAGATTCTCTTAGATTTGCAAAAAAAAATAAAGATGAAACAACTGATTACGGTTCTTTTTGCGGTACTCTTAAGTACAAATTTTTCACAGGCAAATGATTGGGGTAAAACTGGTCATAGAGCAACTGCAGCTGTTGCAGAGCAGTATCTAACCTCAAAAACTAAGAAAGCTATAGCACAACTTCTAGGTGAAGAAAATTTGGTAACTGTTTCTACTTATGGTGATGATATAAAAAGTTATCAGGAATTTAGAAAATATAGTCCCTGGCATTATGTTAATATAGCTCCGGGTTTAACGTATTATGAAGACACTAAAAATCCTGATGGGGATTTAGTATTTGCAATAAATAAATGTAAAGAAGTTATAGTCTCAACTACATCAACACAAGAGGAAAAAGCTTTTCATTTAAAATTATTAGTACACTTTATAGGTGATTTGCATCAGCCACTGCATCTAGGTAATGCTGAAGATAAAGGAGGAAATGATGTACAGGTGCGCTGGTTTAACGATGGTACAAATTTACACTCATTGTGGGACAGCAAAATGATAGATAGTTATGGGATGTCTTATTCTGAACTTGCAGAAAATTTTGGTAAAGTAAGTAAAAAAGAACAAAAAGCCCTTACCTCAGGAACATTGTTAGACTGGGTTAATGAAGGACAGGAATTAGCTACACAAGTATATGCTTCTGCCGAAGTAGGTGAAAAATTAGGTTATAGATATCAGGTAGATAATTTTGATACCTTACAGGAGCAGATAAAAAAAGGAGGAGTAAGACTCGCCTCGGTACTTAATAGCCTGTTTGACTAGTTTTTATTCTTTTATATAAGATTCTTTATATTGTTTAGGAGTCACCTTGCAGTATTTTTTAAATATACGCGTAAGGTGACTTTCGTCTGTGAATCCCAATTGGTTTGCTATTTGTGATACGGTAAAATTAGACTGTGTGAGTCTTTCCTGGGCAATGCCTAATTTGTACAATATAATATAATTGTGAAGGGAGTTTCCTGTTTCTTTTTTAAAGTAGTTACTTAGAGTACTACTGGTTATCTGAAAATGTTTAGCAATTGTTGAAATTTTCAATAAGCTAGAATCGTATATATTATATCGTATGTAGGCATAGATCTCTTCAATACGATCTGATTTGACTGTAGCTTTTACAAGTTTATTTTCTGATTTAGATTCCGTTATATTTCGAGCTATAACGCTTAGTGTAGTACTTACCATATTTGCAATTATGTGAAGGTAATACTGCTGTTTATCTGTATTTTCTTTTCGTATAAAAAATACAAGCCTCCACATGAGATCGCGATCTTCTGTGGTATTTATAGCTTCTTGAAATTTTCTTTTAGGATGATTTAATATAAACTCACTGCGTCTCAACCAGTATTGTCTATCGGGTAAACTTATTTTGCTGCTTAATAATAAGTTTGTAAACTTAAAAATAACAAATGTGGTTGTTTCGTGAATTTTAAAGTCAGGCAACTCATCTTGTTTAAAAACAAAAATATCTCTCGATTTATAGGATATTACTTTACCATTAAGACTTATTCTTCCGCTGCCATCTTCAATAAATAGAATCTCAAAGTAGAAACAGGGTTTGGGTTGACTATCCCATCTTGAGGTCGTAAAGCGTTCTATTAAAAATATGTCTTGAATATTCAGTTGAGTCATGACTCGATAGATTTGATTGATAGCTCATTATAATTAGGGGTATTTTGTTCTTGTGTATAAAGTATTAAATGAAATTTTTTACAACTTTATATTAGGCAGCTCAAGGGGAGCGCTTATTCTAAATATAGTCTAATATTATGATTTATAACAATTTAAGGTATTAAGTATGAGTGAAAAATGAATATCTTCATTTAAAGATAATATTCTTCTCTAACTTTTATAACAATTAAAAATACTAAATGGATTAAGTATCTATGAAATGATAAATTTCAATTCATTACGATAGGTAGAGGGGGTTTTACCCGTAAATTTCTTGAACTGCTTGTTAAAATGGCTGAAGTTGTTAAAACCACTTTCAAAACATACATCAGTAATACTTATAGGTTTTTCGTGAAGTAATTTTGCAGCGTGTACAAGTCTATACTCGTTCACAAATTGTGTAAATGTTTTCCCGGTTATTTTTTTGAAGTAACGACAGAAAGCGGGTACCGTCATACTTACCAATTCTGCAATTTCTTCTAAAGCAATTTGTCTTTTAAATTGCTCTTTAACAAAGTTGAAAATAACATTTATACGATTGTTGTCCTGCAATTCGGTTTCTAAAATAAAACCCTGAGCATTTAATACGGTATACTTATCTGCTGTTTCTAAAAGTTTAAGAATCTCAAGTAATCCCAGTAGACGATCATAATTTGAAGCATTCTTGAGTAATTCGATTTTTGCACCCACAGTTCGTTTTACTTCACCGTGAAACACGATACCCATTTTAGCCCTTTCAAATAAGGCCTTTATACTGCGCATCTCAGGGATATCAAAAAAAGATTCACCTAGAAAGTCAGGCCTCATTTGTATAACCGTCTCCTGCTCGTAGTTGTTTAATGAATCTGTAAATCCGCAATGGGGTAAATTAGACCCTATGAGTATTAGTTCGCCATTGCGGTAGTACGAAATATGACTACCTACCTGTCTTTTTCCGGTACCCCCTTTAACATAAACTAATTCAAGTTCAGGGTGATAGTGCCAGAATGTATGATTATTATTTTCGTGGTTTTCGTCATATGTTCTGCAGGAAAACGAACTTCCAAAACCGGGTTCTATTTTTTCGAATGCAGGTTTTGCAGACTTAATCATATGTTCTGTATTAATTCAATTTAAATTTATATAACCTATTAGATTTTTTATGGTGCAATATTAACCCAAATATATATAATTTTCACAAAATGGATATATAATCAATTTGTAAGGTTAAAATACTACATTAATCTGCACAACGGCTTCTATTTTTAGGTACAAATCCCCCATACATTTGTAATGTGAAATTTATAAATCACAAAAAACCCAAAACTATGAAGACAACAATTAAAACTTTGGTAATGGCATTAGTTTTAGCTTTTAGCTTAAACGCAAATGCCGCAGACGGAATCGCAGTTACTGTAAACGAAAACTTTATGGTTAAAGTTGAGTATACAAATGCAATGGAGGGAGCCCAGATTTATCTGGAAGATGCTAAAGGTGAAAAACTCTACAGGGAGTATGCAGGCAGTTTAGCAAATGATTTTAAGACATTAAGTTTAGAAAACCTTCCAAGTGGTAAGTACTATCTTATTTATGAAGATGATTACGCTAAATCGTACACTACAATAGATAAGAAAGTTAATGGTCTTGACATTGTAAGTGATGAGAGTAAAACTATTTTTAAGCCTAATTACAAGATACAGGATGGTATTGTATTAATTTCTTTTACAAACCCAAAGGAAGTTAAGACAACAACTCGTGTTTATGATGAGAATGGTGAGATTATAGAATCTATATCAGACAAAAGTCTTGTTGTTAAACAAGCTCTAAACCTTTCTGAATTAAGAAAAGGTGCTTATCGTATAGGCATTACAATAGGTAAGGACTATTTCTCAAAAGAAGTAATGATTGACTAAGTGAATAAGCTTATCTCTAACTAAAAAAGCCCTCGTTACGAGGGCTTTTTTAGTTTAAATAGATAGGTAAATGTAAGCCCAATACATTAAACCGAATTGTAAAATTATACGCCCCCACAAAATCCATTTTGGAAGATTAAGACCTGCTTTATCTGAAGAAAGCATATAAAAATGAACCAGTAAAAATACCGTGAGCATTAAAATAATACACCAAATGGCAATATTCTTTGTTTCTGGAAAACAGAGTCCAATACCGGTTAGAATCTCAGCTAAACCGCTTAGGTAAACCAGTACTTTTGGTTTTGGCAGGTATCTTGGCATTATCCGTAAATAAGCTTTTGGTTTTATGAAATGCATTGTGCCTGCAAAGCAATACATTGCGGCCATTAAAAATAAGTGCCAGGGGTAATTTGTCATATTAGTTTTTTAAAATATGGCGTAGTGTTAGAACAATTTCTAGGAGTTAAATTTGAGATGTTTTAGATGTTCTTTAAATTTAGAAAAAGATTTCTGATCAACTGCTTTTGAAGAAATCCATATTTTCCTTTTACTACCTACAAGCACAAAATCTCCCGAATTATTACTGTGAAATCCTTTTAATGATGCTATAGGAATTCGCGTTGTTTTTAAAATACAATATTTCACAAAATGACTTTCGGTTAATTTAAGATAGGGGTGAGTTTTTAAATAGTAAAATTTGCAGAAATAATAAATTGCTAATCCCATCATTAAGATATCAAACCAACCTAATGCGTTTGATAGAAATAGTCTGAAAAGTATTAAAATAACCCAGACAATAGCAATGCCTAAAGTCAAATATGTCGAGTTTTTCTTATGACCGAGCTCCATTATACTTATATTTTAGAGGTCGAATATACCCGTTGATTAAATAGATAAATTGCTGCAACTGCAGTAAAACGTGTTTAGATAGTAACATATTTTTTGTAATAAATTTGAATTCATTGGGGTGATTTCAAAACCTACATCTCAATTAAAATTGTGAAATTTAATTGAATTATAGTGATTTAGACTTGCAATATAATGCTACAAACTAATATTTCTTTACAGATTTCCTCATTTTATACGATTAATCTTAATATTTAAGATATTCTGCTTTTCCTAAATGATAGAATTTCAAGCTGAATTATTGATATGAAGACGCTTCATGCAAGATTTGTAATATTGTAAAGTATCTAACGGTATGCACTATAAACAATAGACATAGCCAGTAAAAAACTTTAAATATAGACCATAAAAAAAGCCTCAGGAAATTGATGCTTTGCCATTTAGTATTAAATGCTAATTATATGGTAACGCTTACGTGTGGATTATAATAATTCTCTGCGATTGAAGCCATCTCTTTTTTATGTGAAATTATATCTTCTATCGTATTCCAGGTAGCACTAGAAATTAAGTTTTTTAAAGGTTGGTCAACTTTTGTTATTTCTGAAAATACCGCTTTAACCTGTGCGTCCCAGACGTTAGCATATTTTAATAAATCATCTGGATATACCGTTTTACGTTCTGTGCCCTCATCAATACCTGTAAAAGGTTCTGTTACATTGAGATACCCATAATCGTCTGTAAGTTGCTCCCCCGGGTGAATATCGCATATGGCTATTTCAAAGTCATATGCTGTACTTAAACAATTAGATTTAAAACTGTGATTTACAAATCTGCCATTATCCCAGCAGAGCACGAGATTTCCTGATTTATTTCGGTAGGTATAGGTCTCTAAGATGTTTTGGTAAAGAATATCTAATTGTTTAAAGTCTGAAGGTGTAAATTCTCGATCGAGTTTGTCTAATGCCCATGTTATTGTTCCTGCCGGTATAAATTGAGTAGCAACTACGCCGTGGCCTACCTGGTCATTTATAAAACGGATCTCAGTATGTGGGTGAATCATAAAAGGTATTTAAATTAGGTTTGTAAAGGTTGCCGTGAATTATAATTCTTTGGTATTAACCCCAAAAAATCAACCTAATTTAATCACTTTTTTAATTGAAAATTCACAAAAATCTGTTAGCGTAGAAATATTTTATGAGTTTTAATAATTAATTTAAAATCAATGTTCAACGCGTATTTTTTAGTAATGTTCAATGCGTATTTAAATTAGAAAAGAGGAAAAACAATTAGCTTTTCCTCTCTTTGAAATTAATTTTTAAGCACCCAAATCTTAAAGTTGAAAAATGATTTAAGCCAGTTGTTCAGCTACTTTTATTCTACCACCTTTGGCAAGAATTTCTTCTTTCATTTTACTAAAAGACTCTTCGCTTATGGCACGGGTAGCATCTTCATAAAGCGTGACTTTAAAACCTTCCTGAAGAGCATCTAAAACCGAATAGGAAACGCAATAATCTGCAGCCAAACCGCAGAAATACAAAGACGTAACTCCTTTGCCTTTTAGGTAACCCGCTAAACCGGTAGACTTTTTATGAGCATTGTCATAAAAGCCACTATAGCTATCAATTTTAGGATCTGTTCCCTTTCTAAAAATAGCTTCAATACGCGATGCATTTAAGTGTGGATGAAAGTCTGCACCACCAGTAGTTTGAATACAATGAACCGGCCATAAAACCTGTTCTATACCATTCATATCTATTTTCTCGTATGCTGATTTTCCGGGGTGATTATCAGCGAAGCTCGAGTGATTTTCGGGGTGCCAGTCTTGAGTTGCGATTACTAAATCAAATTTATTTTGAAGATTGTTTATGAGTGGTATAATCTGATCTCCGCCCGGTACAGCAAGTGGTCCTCCAGGCATAAAATCATTTTGCATATCTATTATAATAAGCGCTTTCATCTTTATTTTTTAGTTGTCTTTGTATTTAATTTTTTTAAGACAGTAGCAAGTTCATCATTTTTAGTTTTCATAAGTACTGCGCCACAACTGGCTTGCGCCCCATAAAATGCAGTTGCTTTAGTGTCTTTTAGAACTTTTACAGAATCTATATGTTCTGAATTGAGCATTTTAATCAAATCTTTATATTTTGAATTTTTCTCCAAATCTAATAGATACATATCATCTGAATTCAACACGAAAAGTATTTTACAAGCCGCAGTTACTTTAGGCAACGAATCTTGAACTGCATTTAAACGTTCTCGAGCTTCTTTAGATAAACCGGTGTATGAAACCCTGGGTCTTGGAGCGATAAATTGAGCGTCATCTACTATTTTTTTCTGAATAGCGTTTAGCTTCGTTTCAAGATCTTGCGATTTTTCTAAATTCATCAGCCAGGTCTCGTTTTCTTCACGAGATAAGTAGTTTTCAGATACCTCATTTTGTGCAAAAGAAAGCAGAGAGGTAAATACCAGGATAATACTAAATGTGTATGTTTTCATCAGTTATTTTTTATGTTCTTCAATAAGATTATCGCGTTCTTGTTTTAAGCGATCGCTAATTCCCACCTTGTAAATATGCGGATTGTCGAAACGCTTATATTCTTCGGGCAAGCCTGCGAGTTGTGTTTTGCTAAATGCTGCAATTTCCTGCACGCTTTGTATTTTGTGAAGGCGTTTGCCGTTTTGCATAACGGGCTTGAGCATCGCCTCTTGTTTAAGCGTGGCAATGTCAAGACTTTTAAACGGTTCAACTGGATGATGCATTCGGTTTACGTGCGATTCGTCAGCTATTGCTATTGCATCAGCGCCTATTAAAATTCCTTCTTCATTTTTTATTCTATATACTTGCTTTTTATAGGGGAGCGTAACCTTGGCTATACTTTCAGAAATTTTAATGCGTGGTTTTCCATTAGCAAATGCCAATTTGTAAACACCATCTAGTGCCCCGTCTGGTTTACCTATTACCAGATTAGTTCCTACTCCATAAATATCTATGGGTGCTTTTTGATTTTGTAAACTTTGTATTACGTATTCATCAAGTTGATTAGAAGCTGCGATTTTTACATAAGACAATCCTGCATCATCCAGCATTTTACGGGTTTTCTTAGATAAATAGGCGAGATCTCCGCTGTCTAGTCTAATTGCAAGTAGTTGCTCGCCACGAGCTTCCATTTCTTTTGCTACCGTAATGGCATTAGGAACACCGCTCTTTAACGTGTCGTAAGTATCTACCAGCAAAACGCAGTTTTTAGGTCTGTTTTCGGCAAAATCTCTAAATGCGGTAAGTTCATCATCATAGCTTTGCACAAAAGCGTGTGCCATAGTTCCACTTATTTTGATCCCAAAATCTCTCCCTGTAATTACATTACTACTACCGTCAAAACCACCTATAACTGCCGCACGAGATGCGTAATATCCTCCGGGACCTTGTGCCCGGCGCAACCCAAAATCAAGTAAGGTCTTATCTCCCGCAACCTGGCGAATACGACTTGCTTTAGTAGCTATTAAGGTTTGAAAATTAAGTGTGTTTAATAATATAGTTTCAATAATTTGCGCTTCAATAAGATTTGCTTCAACCTGTAAAATAGGAGCCGTACCAAACACCAGTTCTCCTTCCGGCATCGAATTTATGGTTCCGCTAAAGCGGAACTCTTTTAAATATGCTAAAAAAGAGGGTTCAAAATCTAAGGTTTTGAGATAAGTGATATCTTCTTCAGAAAAACGTAACTCTTCAATAATCGTGAGTAGTTCTTCTAATCCTGCAAAAATTGCATAGCCTCCTTTAAATGGCAGTCTTCTAAAGTAATAATCGAACACGGCCTGTTCATTTTGTTTTTTATTGAAATAAACCTGCGCCATACTCAATTGATACAGGTCTGTGTAGGTTGCTGTGTATTGAAACATAGATTACTGTTTGGTTACGTGAATTTAACAATAAAGAGGTTAGGGTAACTGTATTGTGGGTTAAAGAAACGTTAGAAAAATATATTTATAAAAAAAGCCACCCAAAAAGAGTGGCTTCTAATATTTAAGTTAGGATGGTAGATCTAGTGTCTCAAATCTAAGATCTCTAATTTTCCTATTTAATCATCTCATAGGAACGTTTGACAAAGTTAGTCAAAGCTTCTCCTTTTAGCAAGCCCTGAGATAAACGCGCAAGATCCATAGATTGTGTTATTAAACGTTCTTGTTTCTTCTTTGTTTTTGTAGATAAAATCTCATTAACTAACTCACTGTTTGTGTTGACAATCACATTATACATATCTGGCATATTACCCATACCAAACATACCGCCACCGCCGCCGGTTGCCTGCATCTCTTTCATACGACGCATAAATTCTGGCTGGGTGATCATAAATGGAGCCGCATTACTGTCTATTGCTTCAAGTTTAATCGTATATGATTTATCTGCTATAGTCTCCTCTAGAAGTTTTTTCAAACTTTCTTTTTCTTCATCAGAAAGCTTTGAAATTTGTTCTTCATCTTTTTTGATTAAACTTTCAACATTATCCCCATCTACACGTACAAAGCTGATGTTTTCTTTAGAAGTTTCCAATTTCTGCAATAAGTGAGAAACAATAGGAGAGTCTAATAAAAGAACTTCGTAACCTTTAGCTTTTGCAGCTTCTATGTATTGATGTTGTGCATCTTTATTTGACGCGTAAAGAACAATAAGTTTACCATCCTTGTCAGTTTGCGAGTCTTTAATTTTCTCCTGTAACTCTGCAAAAGTATAATACTTATCGTCTACAGTAGGGTACAATGCAAAACTATCTGCCTTCTCAAAGAATTTATCTTCGCTAAGCATACCGTACTCAATCACCACTTTTATGTCGTTCCATTTTTTCTCGAAGTCTTCACGATCTTCGTTGAATAGTGATTTTAGTTTATCTGCAACTTTACGGGTAATGTAGCTTGATATTTTTTTAACCGCTCCGTCTGCTTGTAAATAGGATCGGGAAACGTTTAAAGGAATATCTGGAGAGTCAATAACCCCACGTAGCATAGTTAAAAATTCAGGAACAATACCTTCAACATTATCAGTTACGTAAACCTGATTTTGATACAGTTGAATTTTGTCTTTCTGAATATTCATGTCCTGACCTAAACGTGGAAAATATAAGATTCCTGTTAGGTTAAAAGGATAATCAACATTTAAGTGAATATGAAAAAGTGGCTCTTCAAATTGCATAGGATATAACTCACGATAGAAAGAGTTATAATCTTTTTCTTCAAGTTCTGTAGGTTGCTTGGTCCAGGCCGGGTTAGGGTTGTTAATGATATTATCTACCGTTTTGGTCTCTGCTTCAGCATCTTCTGGAGCATCCTCTGGTAAAGGAAGCGTTTCTTCTGTAGTACCAAATTTAATAGGTACCGGCATAAATTTATTGTACTTAGCTAGTAACTGGCTAATACGGTTTTCTTCTATAAACTCTTCAGAATCTTCTGCAACGTGTAAAATTATTTCTGTACCACGATCTGTTTTATCAGCGGGTGTAAGTGTAAATTCTGGAGAACCATCACATTCCCAGCGTACTGCAGGCTCATCTTTAAAAGATTTTGTGATGATTTCTACCTTACGAGCAACCATAAAAGCAGAATAAAAGCCCAGTCCAAAATGCCCAATAATACCGCTATCTTTTGCAGAGTCTTTGTATTTATCTAAAAACTCTTCTGCACCAGAAAAGGCAACTTCATTAATATACTTTTGTACTTCCTCTTCAGTCATACCCAGACCTTGATCGATAATACGAATAGTTTTTTCGTCTTTATCAACCTTAACCTCAATTATAGGATTGCCATATTCTACATTGGCCTCACCTATATTAGTAAGGTGTTTCAATTTAAGCGTAGCATCTGTCGCGTTAGAAACTAATTCCCTTAAAAAGATCTCGTGATCACTGTACAAGAACTTCTTGATAAGCGGGAAAATGTTCTCAACAGCAACATTAATTTTACCTGTAGACATAGTGTATGTTGTTTTTAAAAAAGCCGACAAATAAGTCGATTTATATGATTTTTAATAGTTCGCTTAGCACATTGGCTAAGCGCAGAGCACTTAAGTCAAAAAAAGTACCAAAGGAGAGGGTGTGACAAACTGACACAACTTTCAATATAACTGAAAGAACTTTAACGAAAGGTTTTGTTTAAGGGTTTTGAAATATTATTAAACAGATTTATCTTTACAATCGTAAACAGAGATTATGGCAGGCACTAAGAAAACTGTAGTTAAAAAAGTAGAACCACAACTTACTAAAGATTTGGTTACAACGATGTATATGGAATATGTATTGGAGCACGGTCTAAGACCTACTTCGGTATTTAAATTCTGTAAAGAGCATAATATTGAAGAGGGTGCATTTTATAATTTCTTTGGTTCTTTTCAAGGTATAAGAGAATCTATATGGGTTAGTTTTTTTGATAATACGATTAATGTCTTACATAAAAATCCGGATTATTCGACCTATCCTAATAGAGAGAAAATGCTCTCATTTTTCTATACTTTTTTTGAAGTATTGACTGCTAATAGAAGTTACGTATTGTATGCACTTCACGAGCAAAAAGATACTTTAAAGAGTTTAGGACAATTGCGCGATCTAAGATTAAAAGTTAGAGATTATGCAGGAGAATTAATTGAAGATGCAAATGATGAGAAGGCATCACGTTTAACTAAAAATCCTGTTTCTATATTTAGTGAGGGAGCCTGGTTACAAACATTATTTCTTTTAAAATATTGGATGGATGATAATTCAGCACGCTTTGAAAAAACGGATGTAGCTATAGAAAAATCTGTAAATGCAATATTTGATGTGTTTAATACTACACCATTAGAAAGTATTCTTGATTTCGGAAAATTTTTGTTTAAAGAAAACTTTTCAAGATCTAAATAGGAAACTATGAAAACTATAGATTACATCCCAACAAATAAATTACAGCGTGCGTCACAGCTGGTTAAGACCGGTGTGAAAGTGGGGGGTAATTATGCAAAATATTATGGTAAAAAAGCTTTTAACAGCGATCTTACCAGAGAAGAACTAGACGAGGAAAATGCAGGTGATATTTATGATGGTTTAAAAAGTCTTAAAGGAAGTGCTCTTAAAGTAGCACAGATGTTGAGTATGGAAAAAAATATACTGCCTAAGGCATATGTTGAAAAATTTTCACTATCTCAATTCTCTGTACCGCCTTTGTCAGCTCCATTGGTTAGAAAAACATTTAAAAAATATTTAGATAAATATCCGGAAGAGATATTTGATACGTTTGCGACTCAAAGTATAAACGCTGCCAGTATCGGTCAGGTACATAAGGCAACGTTAGATGGGAAAAATCTTGCTGTGAAAATACAATACCCGGGAGTCGCAGACAGTATTAGTAGTGATCTGGCTCTAGTGAAGCCTATCGCTAGCCGGATGTTTAATCTAAAAGGTAAGGATAAAGAGAAGTATTTTCAGGAAGTTGAAGATAAATTACTAGAAGAAACAGATTACATTTTAGAAGTACGTCAAAGTTTAGACATTACCTCAAAATGTAGTGTTATTCCAAACTTAAAATTTCCTAAATACTATCCTGAATTGTCTAGTGAACGCATCATTACAATGGACTGGATGACAGGTGAGCATTTGAGTGAATTTACTGCTCATAATACAGATCAGGTAGCAGCAGATAAAATAGGGCAGGCTTTATGGGATTTCTATATGTATCAAATGCATTTCTTAAAAGCGGTGCATGCAGATCCTCATCCCGGAAACTTTCTTGTAGATTCTGATCATAATTTAATAGCTATTGATTTTGGGTGTATTAAAAAAGTTCCTCAAGAATTTTATACTCCTTATTTTGAATTAGCAGAGCCTAAAAATATTAATGACCCAAAGATTTTTAATGATAAAATGTTTGAGTTAGAAATACTACGGGAAGATGATTCAGTAGAAGAGCTTCAATTCTTTTCAGAATTATTTCACGAGATGTTGAGTTTATTTACTAAACCATTTCATCATGAGACGTTTGATTTTAATGATGAATCATTCTTCTCTCATATTGCAGATTTGAGTGAAAAGTATTCAAAAGATACGCAACTGCGTAAAATGAATGGTAATAGGGGAAGTAAACATTTTTTATACATAAACAGAACCTTTTTCGGTTTGTATAATTTAATGCACGATTTAGGAGCGAAGATTGTTGTTAATAACTATAAACAGTATATAGATTAAGAATATAAAGATAATAATTGGTTAGTAAGATTATTGGTTAGGTTGTTTTGAGAGGCGCACTTTTTGGTTGGAGGGCGCCTCTCGCTTTTGGTACAAGTTGAAATAATAAAAGCGCTCCATTGGGCGCTTTAATTATTAAGTTTGGGTTGACGATTTAGAGTAAAAATTGTTCAATGGCGCGAGCAACGGCGTGTTCCTTGTTTGTGAACTCGCTGATATAATCTGCAACATCTTTAACCTCTTGAGTAGCATTTGCAACGGCCACTCCTAATCCTACATTTTTAATCATGGTCACATCGTTAAAGTTGTCACCAAAAGCAATTACATTTTCCAGGTTAAGATTATAGTGATCTTTTATAAGATGCTCC
Organism: Leeuwenhoekiella sp. W20_SRS_FM14; assembly: GCF_052119605.1. Classification (NCBI taxonomy): domain Bacteria; kingdom Pseudomonadati; phylum Bacteroidota; class Flavobacteriia; order Flavobacteriales; family Flavobacteriaceae; genus Leeuwenhoekiella; species Leeuwenhoekiella sp. W20_SRS_FM14. The sequence continues at coordinate 26,117 of NZ_JBGQOK010000002.1, forward strand.
AGAGCTGTGCTCTTGTCAATATTTTTGGCGCTTATCTCAAGATAGGTATCTTTTGATCTGTAAAAATGAGCTTCATCCCCGTGTTTTTTTTCAAGTATAGCGATGAGGTCGTCTAAGGCTTCAGGTATGCCCATACACATAATTTTATGGGGTCGTTCATCAATAGCTTTAAGAATAGCTATGTGGTCTTCTAAAGGCACTAAAACAGGTTCTACACGAGTGCTTCTTATTTCTCTTATGGTCCAGTAATCTTCAGATTCTGTGCGCCAGGTATCTGTACAGTAGGTACTAATATTATAGGCATACTTTTTTTGATGCTCAATTACAGTAGCTAGAAAGTCTAAAGAAACTGTATGGCTTTGTAAACACATACCGCTACTATCTAAAATAAGGCCGCCATTATAGCAAATGAGCGGGCTGTTGAGTCTACCTAATTTTTCTTGCAAATAATACATTGCAGATGGCATCCTGGAAGAAGCTAATATGATGGGAAATTCTCTTGATAATTTTGATACGGCAGCAACGGTTTCTTCAGCGATATCACGCTCTGCATTCAATAACGTTCCGTCGATATCAGAACAAAGAAGTTTTAGATTTTTATTCATTGCTCAAAGATAGAACAACAACTTTTTATTGTAGAATTTCAGGTTTATTTCCTTCTTATAAATACTGAAACAATACTGGAGATTAGAATGCCGAATACTAAACTTCCAACTGCAGCTTGAATTATATAGCTTTTTAGATTGAAAAACTCGTTTGCTTCTTCTATAGTTGCTTTTCCGCTGGTTACGGCATACTCAATAACATTCTCAAAGTAATGCGGACTAATATAAGTACTTATAACATACTGCGCCGGTATGGCTAATATGCTTATTAAAATAGTTAGAACTAAGCCGGTTATAAATGCTTGTTTGTAGGTGATAATGCCACCATAAAAATTATTGCGCTTATCAATAAGTGCTATAAAGTAAATACCTATTGCTGGTATATAAAAAAGCATGGTATATATATGATGCCGGTCTATCAGTTGATCGTGCCAACCCGCAAAGCGTTCAAAACCCATCCATAAAAAAAGAAATAGGATGTATATGCTTGCCCATTTGAGTTCAAGACGCGGGTTAATCATAATTTTAGAATTAAAGCAATTATGAAGATACTTAATTTTTTATTTAATTGAAAAATCAAAACCAGGCATCAGCGCATCTACTTGTTTATATAAACATCGTAGCTGTAAAAATGTTTTTGAATGTAGTGAAATGCCTTAGGTGCAATATGAAATCAGAGATTAGAACTTATTTCCTTAGTAAAATTCTTTTTCTCTTTTCTTTGATTTCTCTTTCTTTTTAACATCGAAGCCCAGATTGCGTAGCGAATTCTCCCAATCAAGTTTTGTGTGTTGTACGTTGCTACGCGTATTTTTTATATACTTAATGCGTTGTAAAATACTCTGAATAAAAAGACAATCTGCCTTAGTCAAATCTTCACTGTCTTTCATTAAAATGACCAGCAGTTTGTTAGATTGATCCATAGACGGAGCATCGTCATAATTGGCTACGGTGAGGGGTGCGATATCTGTGCGCAACCATGCACGTAACTCAACGGCTTTCATATTAGTAGCCTCTTTTAATTCCTGATGTAAGCGATATTTAGAAAACAAATTAAAATAAAATTAGGGTATAAAATTAGGAGTATTGTGTATCTCTAAGTGGGCTGCAATATTAAGTTTGTGTAAAGAATATTCAGAAGGTATATAGCTAATGTTATTAACAAAAAACACCCGTTATTAACGGGTGTTTTTTTATCTATATGTATTTAATTTTTATTCTTCTATAAGCACCCATTCTCCTTTATCAAGTAACGGGATTGCTTGTTTAAATTTCATTGATTTTGTTTCACCGTTCATAATGTGCTTAATTGTCACTTTATCATTACGACCTATTTTAGGGCGTTCACGTGTTATTGTTTCGGTTACTTGTTGACGCTGAGGTTGGGTATTAGCACCTGCAGATCTGCTTTGAGAAGCACGCTCATCAAGATTAGGAATCTCTTCCTTAGTGGTCTGTACTTTTTCAGCTTGCTTAACCTGTCTGGCTTCGCGTATCTGATTTTCTTGTTGTACCGGTAGTTCCCCTTTAAATAAGAACGAAATCACGTCTTTATTTACCTGATCTATCATTTGCTTAAATAATTCAAATGCTTCAAACTTGTAAATTAATAGTGGATCTTTTTGCTCGTGAACGGCAAGCTGAACACTTTGCTTCAATTCATCCATTTTGCGCAGGTGTGTTTTCCACGCATCATCAATAATGGCAAGTGTAATATTCTTCTCAAAATCTGTAATCAGCTGCTTCCCTTTAGATTCGTAAGCATCTTTTAGATTCGTTACAACTTTCAGTTCTTTTACTCCATCAGAAAAAGGAACTACAATACGCTCATAGTTGCTATCTGGATTTTCATATACATTGCTAATAATAGGGAAGGCGACTGATGCATTACGTTCCATTTTTTCGCGGTAATGTACCAGTGCAGCATCATAAACTTTTAGCGCAAGTTGCTTTGCAGAAGAAGAATCAAATTCTTTCTGATCTACAGGGCTGCTCATTGAAAAGAAACGAATTAATTCAAATTCAAAATTCTTATAATCCTGAGCTGCCTTGTTAGTTTCTGCAATTACTTCTGAAGTATCGTAAATCATATTTGCGATATCTACACGCAGACGTTCTCCAAACAACGCATGGTAACGACGCTTGTAAATTACTTCACGTTGCGCATTCATCACATCATCATATTCTAACAAACGCTTACGTACACCAAAGTTATTTTCTTCTACTTTCTTTTGAGCACGCTCAATAGATTTAGAAATCATCCCATGTTGAATAACTTCACCTTCTTTAAGACCCATACGGTCCATCATTTTTGCGATACGCTCAGAGCCAAACAGACGCATTAGGTTGTCTTCTAAAGAGACATAGAATTGTGAACTTCCCGGATCTCCCTGACGACCTGCGCGACCACGTAGCTGGCGGTCAACACGTCTTGAGTCGTGACGTTCTGTACCTATAATGGCAAGACCACCTGCCTCTTTTACAGCTTTACTCAATTTAATATCTGTACCACGACCAGCCATATTTGTTGCGATAGTTACCTGACCCGAGTTACCTGCATCAGCAACAATATCTGCTTCTTTCTTATGCAGCTTAGCGTTTAGTACATTGTGAGGTATTTTTCTTAAGGAAAGCATTTTTCCTAATAATTCTGAAATCTCTACCGAAGTTGTACCTATAAGTACAGGTCTACCTGCTTCTACTAGATTTTGAACCTCGTCAATTACGGCATTGTATTTCTCACGTTTTGTTTTGTAAACTTTATCATCGCGGTCATCTCTGGCGATAGGGCGATTTGTAGGTATTTCTACAACATCAAGTTTGTATATTTCCCAAAGTTCTCCAGCTTCGGTAACCGCAGTACCGGTCATACCACTAAGTTTGCGGTACATTCTAAAGTAATTCTGAAGCGTTACTGTTGCGAAAGTTTGGGTAGCATCTTCAATTTTTACGTTTTCTTTTGCTTCAATCGCCTGGTGTAAACCATCGCTGTAACGACGACCATCCATGATACGGCCGGTTTGCTCGTCAACGATTTTTACTTTATTATCCATCACCACATACTCTGTGTCTTTTTCAAATAAGGTGTAGGCTTTAAGAAGTTGATTCATAGTATGAATACGCTCACTCTTGATGCTGAACTCTCTAAAAAGTTCTTCTTTCTTTTCCGCTTCCTCTTCTGGAGTAAGATTTGCATTTTCAATTTTACTAATCTCAACACCCATCTCTGGCATAATGAAGAAATTAGGATCGTCTTTACCAGATAAGTGCTCAATACCTTTGTCGGTAAGTTCTATCTGATTATTTTTTTCGTCTATTGTAAAATATAAATCAGCATCAATCACGTGCATTTCGCGATTGTTGTCCTGCATATATTGATTTTCAGTCTTCTGTAAAAGCTGGCGAATACCTTCTTCACTCAGGTATTTAATTAGCGCTTTGTTTTTAGGTAAACCACGGTAAACACGTAGTAATAAAATTGCTCCTTCTTTAGTGTCTCCGGAAGCGATACGTTTTTTTGCTTCAGCTAAAGTGCCTGTAAGTTGCTGGCGTTGTAATGTTACTAAGCTATCAATTTTAGGTTTTAAGGCATCAAACTCGTGTTGATCTCCTTTTGGTACCGGTCCAGAAATAATCAATGGAGTACGCGCATCATCCACTAAAACTGAGTCAACCTCATCAACAATGGCATAATTAGGTGCACGCTGAACCAAATCATTAGGCGCGTGTGCCATATTATCTCTTAGGTAATCAAAACCAAATTCATTATTAGTACCGTATGTGATATCTGCGGCGTATGCTTTACGACGCGCTGCAGAGTTAGGTCTGTGAAAATCTATACAGTCTAGAGTAAGACCGTGAAAGTTAAATAAAGGAGCCATCCACGCGCTATCTCGTTTTGCCAGATAGTCGTTAACGGTTACCAGGTGAACTCCATTTCCGGTAAGTGCATTTAGATAAACCGGAAGTGTCGCAACTAAGGTTTTACCTTCACCCGTTTGCATCTCTGCGATTTTACCTTGATGCATGGCCACACCACCTATAAGCTGTACATCATAATGTATCATGTCCCAGGTAATCGCTTTACCTGCAGCATCCCAGCTGTTTGCCCAGATTGCATTATCTCCATCTAAGGAAACATAATCTTTATCTGCACTTAATTCACGGTCAAATGAATTTGCAGTAACAACTATTGATGTATTGTGATAAAAACGCTTTGCTGTTTCTTTAACAACGGCAAACGCTTCGGGAAGAATATCATTTAAAACCTGTTCGCTAATCGCATAAGCATCATCTTTTAGCTTATCAATCGCTGCATAAATTTCTTCTTTACGATCTATATCGTCATTTTCATCAGCTTCGTTTTGTAGACGCAATTGCTCTGCATTATTGTCAGCAAGTGCATTAGCGATTTGAGCTTTAAATTGGGTTGTTTTTTGCCTCAGTTCATCGTGGGAAAGCTTTTCTAGCTGCGCTTCAAAGCTTTTTATTTTTTCAACAATAGGTTGAATCGATGCAACGTCCTGTTTAGATTTGTCTCCTACAAAGACTTTTAATACTTTATCTAATAATCCCATAACTTGGTAACTCGTTTATTATCAATAGGTAGCTTACATTAAGCTTGAGGCTCTTCTATTAATACATTAATTTTCCGATAAAATTGTAACCTAAGGTTACAAATAGTTGCTTTTTTAAAGCGGTTCAAATTTAAGCAAAAAAAAAGCCTCAATGCGAGACTTTTTAAGTGTTTACGTGATGTAAAATCTAGTATTCATCCTCATTCCAGAGGTAGTCATCATCAGACGGGTAGTCTGGCCATATTTCGTCAATAGAATCATAAGAATCGCCTTCATCTTCCATAGATTGTAAATTTTCTACAACCTCTAGTGGCGCTCCCGTTCTAATTGCATAATCAATCAATTCATCTTTGGTAGCCGGCCAAGGTGCATCGCTTAGGTGAGAGGCTAGTTCTAATGTCCAGTACATAGTTAACGTATTTAATTTTTTTGCAAAAATAAATTTATTAGCGTAATAACCAAGAAAAATATCAATTAATTCAATATTATTTTTAAGAACGTATGTAATCTCCTTAGATTACGGTACTTATACCCTGTTTTAAAAGCTGAATTCTTATTTTTCGGGTAACCACTTAATTTCTTTTGCTTGTAACTGTTTTGACAAGAAACGTGCCAGTACAAACAGATAGTCAGAAAGACGGTTTAAATACTTTAAAGTATTTTCTTCAAACGGAACCTGTTGATAAAGAGCGGTTGATAATCGCTCTGCTCTGCGACAAACGCTGCGTGCTATGTGACAGAATGACACGGTTTGATGACCGCCGGGAAGTATAAAATGCGTCATAGGTGGCAATTGCTCTTCCATAGTATCCATTTCAGTTTCTAAGAGCGCAATATCTAAATCACTAATTCTTTTTATGTCTAAGCGTTCTTTACCATTTTTTAAAAGCGCCTTGTCAGGATCTGTTGCTAAAATGGCGCCTATAACAAATAATTTTTCCTGTATTTTAATGAGAATAGCCTTACTGTGTGCATCTATTTCCTGATCACGTATTAACCCTAAATGCGAATTGAGTTCATCAAGGGTACCATAACTTTCTATACGAATGTCATTTTTAGAAACACGAGTACCACCAAAAAGGGCAGTAGTACCATTGTCTCCGGTTTTAGTATATATTTTCAAATCTTGTGAATTTAGTTTGTAGGCAAATCGTCTTTTTCCCGCTCTTTTTTACGGTCAAAATATTCTGCTCTAAAATTGCGTTTTTTGCGATCGCGCATTTTACGTTGATTGCGCTTGTTGTTCTTTACTACGCCCAGAAAGAGAATAGCTAAAACAACTACAATGATTATAGTTTGTAAATTTTCAGGTATAAAATCAAGCATACTTTAAAATTACGATATTAAAACTGCTTTAGCGCATTGCAACATCTTGCCTTAGCAGCTTCTAATTATTCCATAGCGTGTTTTGCATAACTGCGCCATTTCTCTATACAATCTACCATATCCTGAGGTACAGGGCTGTCAAAACTCATCCATTCTCCGGTTTTTGGGTGCACAAAACCAAGTGTCTTTGCGTGTAATGCTTGTCGCGGTAATATTTTAAAACAGTTATCTACAAATTGCTTGTATTTAGTAAACGTAGTTCCTTTTAAAATAGCATCACCTCCGTAGCGCTCATCATTAAATAGGGTATGACCTATGTATTTCATATGCACGCGAATCTGATGCGTACGGCCGGTTTCTAGTTTACAGGAAATTTTTGTAACATAACCTAAACGCTCTAAAACTTTGTAATGGGTAACCGCTTCTTTTCCTTGATCTCCTTCAGGGTAAACGGTATTCTGCATGCGGTTTTTAGGGTGTCTACCTATGTGACCTTCTACAGTACCATTTTCTTCTTCAACATTACCCCAAACAATAGCAATATACTCACGCTCGCTACTTTTGTCAAAAAACTGCTTGGCTAAATGCGTCATAGCTTCTTCAGTCTTAGCAACAACAAGAAGTCCGCTGGTATCTTTATCTATACGGTGTACAAGACCGGGTCTGCCGCTGCTGTTTTCAGGTAGGTTTTCAAAATGATAAATTAGTGCATTTATGAGCGTGCCACTATAATTACCGTGGCCCGGGTGTACAACCATTCCTGCCGGTTTATTTACCACCAGAAGGGTGTCATCTTCATAAACAATATCTAGCGGAATGTTTTCTGGAGTTAATAAAAACTCATACGGTGGGTGTTCAAACATAACACGTACCACATCACCGGCTTTAACTTTATAATTTTGTTTTACAACAGCGCCGTTAACCTGAATGTTCCCGTTTTTTGCTGCAGTCTGAATTTTATTTCGAGTCGCCTTCTCAATAAAATTCATCAAAAATTTATCTACGCGCAGCGGCTCCTGGCCTTTACCTGCGGTAAAACTGTAATGTTCGTAAAGTTCGTCTTCCTGTTCGTCTGGCCCTTCGGCATTAAAATCCTGCATCTTCTAGTTCTTCAGCCTCGTTAATTGAATCATCTATATCTACTGAATCTTCAGTAGTTGTATTGTAATAATTATCTTTTCCGTTACCAACTACGAGGTCGATAACCGACATTTTGCGCAATTTATCACCTTCTCTCAATGTAGCGCCGTTGTGTCTCAACTCCAGTACTTCATCTTCAGAAATATGATCGCGTAAGTCTATGTTTCCTATTTTAAAACCTAAGGCCAGTAGAGTAGGCTCTACCTGACGTTGTGTTCTGCCCACCAGCGAGGGTATTGCAATCTCACGATATCCCGAAGGATTGAGCACGAGGTAAATTTTTCGGTTTTCTTTTACAAATTTTCCCGCTGCCGGGTTTTGTTCTATCACTGAGTATGTAGGGTAATCAGGATTGTAGTTAGACGAGTCTATAACCACATAGTTTAGATCTGCATTGTCAAGTTCCTGCTTTACAAGACTTAGTGTCATTTTGCTCAAATCTGGCACCGCAATGCGCTCGTCGTGATTTGTAGAAGCGTTGAGCCAAAAAATAAACCCAAAACCCAGCACAATCAATACGATTACGGCTAACAGTAACTGCATCAAAAATGCTTTGCTAAATATAAATTTTATGAGTCCCATATACATGCAATTTTGCGGCTACAAACTTAGTTTAAAATTGGCTGACCCTCAATTGCAATCATTTTTTTTGCCTAATTATTCTAAAATTAGCGTTCTTTGAGCCCCTATTTCTTATTACTTAACGCAAAGGATTTCTATTTACTATGTCAAAAAAAAATATAGCAGTTATAATGGGTGGTTTTTCAAGCGAGGTAGCCATATCTATGCTTAGCGGAAACACGGTTTGTAAACATCTGGATACTCATAAATATACGGTTTACCCTATTTCTATTTTAAAAGAGGGCTGGTTTTGTACACATCCAGATCATAAACCTATACCTGTAGATAAAAGTGATTTTTCGTTAACTATTGAAGGCACAAAAATCACCTTTGATTGTGTGTTTAATACCATTCACGGCACTCCTGGAGAAGATGGTACCATACAAGCGTATTTTGATTTAATGCAGATACCTCAGACGGCTTGCGATTATTATGAGGCTGCGCTTACCTTTAATAAGCGTGACTGTATAAGTGTGTTAAGGGCTTATGGTGTTAAAACAGCAACAAATTATTTTTTGAATAAAGGTGATGCGATTAATCCTGCCGAAATTGTTGCCAGAGTAGGCTTGCCTTGTTTTGTAAAAGCCAATAAGGCGGGGAGCAGTTTTGGCGTTTCTAAGGTGTATGCAGAAGAAGAACTGGAAGCTGCAATTGCGGTTTCTTTTAAAGAAGACGATGAGATTATTATTGAATCGTTTCTTTCGGGTACCGAAGTTTCGGTAGGTGTTATTAATTACCACGGAAAAATACAGGCTTTGCCGGTCACCGAAATTGTAAGCGAGAATGATTTCTTTGATTACGAAGCGAAATACGCCGGAAAGTCTCAGGAAATCACTCCTGCCCGAATTTCAGCAGAACAAACCGAAGCTGTGCAACGCGAGGCCGAGAAAGTTTTTAAAGTTTTAAAATTGAAAGGGCTCACTCGAGCGGAATTCATTTTTCATAACGGCGAACCACATTTCTTAGAAGTAAATACGACACCGGGATTGAGTCCCGCGAGCATTATTCCGCAGCAGGCACAAGTAGCAGGTATTAGCCTTTCTGATTTGTTTGATAATGTGATTGAACAAGCTTTGTCAAAATAAGAATTTAAAAACACGATTTAAGAAATACAACGTGTAAGATTTTAATGAAGTCGCGTGACAGGTATCTGTTGAGTCGTAAACTCAAATCGTCACTTCAATTTTGTATTTTTAATTTTCAATATTGAATACGTTACTATGAAACGCGCAGTCTTCCCCGGTTCTTTTGATCCGCTAACATTAGGTCATTATGATATCATCGAACGTGGTTTAACGCTCTTTGATGAGATTATTTTGGCTATAGGTGTTAATGCAGATAAAAAATATATGTTCACGCTAGAGCAACGTGAGGCTTTTTTAAAAGAGTCGTTTAAAGACGAACCCAAAATTAAAGTAATGACCTACAAAGGACTTACGGTAGATTTTTGTAATGCGACAGATTCGGGTTTTATCCTTCGTGGACTTAGAAATCCCGGGGATTTTGAGTTTGAAAAAGCCATTGCACATACAAACCGAAAGCTTTCTCAAATCGAAACTGTATTCTTGCTCACCTCCTCGGGTAAGAGTTATATATCTTCTTCAATAGTTAGAGATGTAATTCGCAACGGTGGTGATTACACCGGTCTGGTACCTGATACGGTGCGGGTTTAACTAGGTGCAACATTCGGTCTGATTTTTGGTCTTTCAATAATACAAGCGCATTTCTATGATCAGATTCTTCATCCTTACTATTCTACTTTTTACTACTGCACTTGGTTTTGCGCAGAATACCTCTGGCAAAGTTTACGCCGGAGAAAAGCGAGTTCCCGGGGTTCTAGTTGAAAACAGAACTCAAAATAAAAGTACCGTTACTACAGATGAAGGGGATTTTAGTTTAGCCGCTCGACTCAAAGATTCTTTGGTATTTAGCGCGCCATTTATGGAAACTCAGGTTTTTATTGTAGAACCTTATCAACTCGAAAAACGCTGGGTAGTTGAACTTAAAGAGAATCTAAACGAACTGGAAGAAGTGCGTCTTACGGAAGCGCCAAAAGAGAAAAAGTTTGATCAGGAGGAATATACCCAGCAGGTAAACGCGATGGTAAAAACAGATTATAAACTAAATCCACAGGAATACCGGCCAAAATATACTACTCAGGGTATTGATTTTATTATGCTAGCTAGGCGATTTGCAAGTTTATTTAAAAGGGATCCTTCAAAAAAAATAGAAATTAAAGATTATGGTGTAGTTACTTATGAGCGCCTTGAGCAGCTTTTTGCCAGAGATGATTATTTTGATAAAAAGTTTCTAGAGGAACAGCTTCAAATCTCTCAAGAATATAAAAATCTCTTCTTTGAATATGTTGCTGCTGTGAATCTAGATGGAATTCTTTTTGAACCTGAGCATCAGCTTGATTTTTTAAAAGAACTATTAGCTTTAAGCGAAAGCTTTAATGCAGAGATTAAAAATTTTGAACAGGAAGGTGTTTCTATTCCTGAGAAAAATTAAAGTTCAGTTTCTAATAACCTTAGTTCAGGTTTACATTTAACCCTACATAGAAATTTATAGGCTCCCCGGGATAAAAAAAGCGCGGTGCAGCACCGCCAAACCCTGTCGCATTGGGTAAAATCTGAGCTGCATAATTGGTGTCAAAAACATTATTTACACCACTATAAAGTGTTGCTTTAAAATTTTGTGAAAACTGAAACGCGTAATCTGCTCTTAAATTTACCAGATTATAACTGTCACCGTAAACAGTATTTGCATCATTTAGTGGAATAGCACCTGTATGTCTAAAATTAGTATTGAACCTAAAGCCAGAAGAATGCTTTAAATCAACACCCAGATTGAAAATCTCATCTGCAACACCGGTTAAATCATTTCCATTATAAGTGATGTCATTATCTGTAAATTCATCGAACGAATAATCATTTAAAGCTAATGAAGTATAGGGTTTGAACTCCCAGTTTGCAGCAAGCCGCGTTCTATAATTAATCAGTAATTCTATACCGTTATGATCAGTTTTACCGGCATTACGCCCCACATATTGGTCATTACCAACGCGCTCTGCAACCAGTAAATCGTTTACCTGTACCGTGTAAAAAGCAAGCTCTGTATAGAGTGTTTTATTGAACCATTGTGCTTTTAAACCCAGTTCATAATTAACACCGGTTTCCGGTTGTATTTCGGGGTTTATGGCGCCTTCGGGCGTAAGTGTTTCGGCAACTGTGGGTAATGAAAAGCCTCTGCTTACGGATGCATATAAAAATTTGTCTGTGACCACTTCGTAGGTCAAACCAGCCTGAGGTAAGAACAGGCGCGGGTAGGTATATACTCCAGAATTGTCAATATTGCTTTCGTTAAGGTAATCGTCGAGCACATACCTACTGTGATTGTAGTTAAGCCCTATATCTGCCTTTAAACGTTCAGTTAGCTGAAGACTTATTTGTGCAAAAAGGTTAAGGTATTTTCGGTCTTGTTCCTGATTACTAAACAGGTTACCTTGTAAACTTCCGTTTCCGGAATTATCCTGATATAAATTTTCAAAGAGTTTTGCCTGGTAATGCTCATCAAAATACTCAACCCCAATGCTGCTTTTTGCAGGAATATTAAAAATGGAAAATGAGGATTGTAAATTGCTGCGTATCCCAAATGCAAAAGAATCTTCATCTAAAATATCAAACGGTCGTGGTTCGTAACCGTCTCTGTAGTTGATAAACACACTGGTCGTCCACAAGTTGTACTCATTAAACTGCCAGTTGTACGAAAGCCCTGCAAGGCCTTTGTCATACGACTCATAACCTTGAGCAGCATTCCAAGTAAAAGCTGCTTTTTTGGGATTATTTTCAAAATCTTCCGCATTGATAGAACTTGGGATGAAGGCTTTTAAGCGTGTGTAATTCCCAAAAAACGTTAGTGAACTTGTGGCATTGAGTTCTGTTTTCGCGTATGCGGTATAGGTATTCCTGTTGTAATTACTATTAGCTCTAAAGCCTTCTTTTTCAAGATGATTATAACTGATGAAACCTGCAGTTTTATTGTTTGCTAAAGATGCCGTTATTCCGCTTTTAAAAAGGCCAAAAGAGCCGCCGAGACCATTAAGTTGAACTGAAGCAGATTCTGGTTTTGGTTTTAAAACCGAAATATTGATTGCTCCTCCTAATCCGGCTCCATAACTACTGCTTGCGGGACCTTTTATAATTTCGAGACGTTCAATAAGGTTGAGGTCTAGGTCTTCTAACGTAGTTTCTCCCTCACCGGTGGTGAGTGGTATGCCTTCTATATACGCTTTTACCCGATTTGTAGCATACTGGCTACGCGCACCCAAACCGCGAATGCTGATGCGGCTGGTGTTTAAGGCACCTTGCTGCATTTGAATACCGGGATTCTTATTGATTTCGTTTGCGATAGAGAGTTGGTCACCGCGTTGCAGATCTTCGGCATTAATTACATTTACCGATGCCGTAATGCGCTGCAATTGATCTTGAATAGGGGTAGAAGTGATTACAACTTCACCTAGTGTGTTACGTACAGAAACAGAATCTGCTGTTGTCTTCACTTGCGCCTGAGCAAAAGTAGAAAGCAACAGCAGAGAAAGAATAGCTATTTTGCTCATATTTTATTTTGCAAAAATCTTCCAGATAATACCACTATCATCATCATTAACAAGTAGTGAACCATCTGGAGTAACCGTAGTTGCTACCGGGCGGCCATATACTTCGTCACCATTTGCATCTGGTATAAAACCGGTTAAGAAATCTTCTGCAGGCTGCGGTTTTCCATTTTTAAAAGGAATAAAAACAACTTTATAGCCTGAAAAAGGATCGCGGTTCCAGGACCCATGCTGACCTACAAAAGCTCCGTTTTTATATTTAGCAGGAAATGCATCTGCGGTGTAAAAGGTAAATCCTAAAGAAGCGGTATGGGGTCCTAAAGGTACATCGGGCATAATCGCTTTATCTACTAAATCTTGATGCGGGTCGTCTGCCCAGCGCGGATCTTTAATTTGACCATAGTAGCTATATGGCCAGCCATACCAACCGCCTTTTTGAACGCTTGTTGCGTAATCTGGCACCAGATTGTTTCCTAATTCGTCACGCTCATTTACTGCAGTCCATAAATCACCAGTTACCGGATTCCAGTCCATTCCTACCGGATTTCTTAGTCCCGAAGCATATACGATTTCGCCACTTCCATCTAGATTTACCTCAAGAATATTAGCGCGACGCTCTTCTTTTTCCATACCCTGATCTCCCACATTACTAGCAGAACCTACAGAGATGTAAATTTTATCTTGAGCAGCGTTTGTAATAATGTTACGCGTCCAGTGATTGTTATAACCACTTGCAGAAAGTTCAACAATTTTTTCGCCTTCACCTTCTAGTTTGGTTTGACCTTCTTTGTATGGGAAACGGTATAAACCATCTGTATTTGCAATGTAGAAATAGTTGTTTACAACCAGCATCCCAAAGTTTTGGTTTAAGCCCTCTTTAAAAACAAAACGCTTATCTACTTCGCCATCCTGATCTGTATCTCTCAACAGCGTAATTTGATTTGCACTGTCACGGGTATTTGCTTCAGCAACAAAAATATCTTTATTCGGTGCGATGTACGTCCATCGTGGGTGTTTTAAAGAATCGGCGAAACGTGTAACGGTAAAACCTTCTGGCGCTACCGGGGTTTTACCTTCTGGCCAACCTATAACCTTACTGTTTTTAGATACAGATTCTGAAGAAAAAGGAGCGACAAGGTCTAAAGGACCTACTGCAGTTTGAACGGTAGTAATACCCGTATCTGCGATTTCTTCTTTTTCTGCATCCGGTACCGTTTTTTCATTTTTGCAAGCTGAAAGTAGCAGGAGACCTACTGCTGCGTATAGATATGTTTTCATAAAATCATTTTCAACGAAAATAGTGTTTAAATAATTCCTTAATCCGTTATAACAACGGATTAATAAAAATTTAACGGGTCTCCAAACTATATATCGTTTGAGTTTAATTAAAAGCAACTTATTGAAAGTATAAAGTATTGTATTTTAATAATTTAACCTATTGAATTGCAGGTGTCTTGTGCTTTTAATTAAAAAGATTAATTTTGCGAACTTATTATGAAAATCACCATTCATTTTATCGCAGTTACTCCGCCTTGATTTACAGCCTTTAAATCAATGTCTAACACTCAATTCTTATACGATTCTAATAATATTGAATGGTATAAAAAATTTGAGATCCAATCCTATTTCTTAATCAGCCAGTATCCCTGCAGTTTACCAATATTATTATGAAAAAAGTATTTAACTTATTTGATCTTACTCAAAAAGTAAATTATAAAACCGAAGTATTAGCAGGTCTGACTGTTGCAATGACGATGATTCCTGAATCCCTATCTTTTGCAATACTTGCGGGTTTTCCTCCTTTAATGGGACTCTATGCTTCTTTTATTGCCGGTTTGGTTACTGCAATTTTTGGAGGGAGACCAGGAATGATTTCAGGTGGAGCGGGAGCAACCGTTATTACACTTATTGCATTAATGAATTCTAATGGGCTCGAGTATGTATTAGCTGCTGTAGCGCTTGCCGGTGTCATTCAAATTTTAATCGGTCTTTTTAAACTGGGTAAGTTTATACGACTGGTACCGCACCCGGTAATGTTTGGCTTTGTAAACGGTCTTGCGATTGTAATTTTTATGTCACAGATAAAGCAATTTAAAGTATTAGTGGGCGGCGAGTATGAGTGGCTTACAGGTGCCCCGTTATTGATTATGGCCGGTTTGGTAGCTCTTACTATAGCTATTGTTGTGCTTTTACCAAAATTGACTAAAGCCGTGCCTTCTTCTTTAGTAGCGATTATAGTAGTTTTTGTATTGGTTTATTTCTTAGGAATAGACACAAAGACCGTAAAAGATATTGCTTCAATAAGCGGTGGTTTTCCTCCGTTTCATATTCCTAACATTCCTATAAGTTATGAGACTTTAAAAATAATAGCACCCTATTCACTAATAATGGCTGCTGTAGGACTAACGGAAGGTTTATTAACCTTAAACCTTGTTGATGAAATTACCGAAACTAAAGGTAACGGTAACAGAGAGTGTATCGCTCAGGGAGGTGCAAACATGCTAAACGGCTTTTTCTTTGGGATGGGGAGTTGCCCAATGATTGCACAAACTTTAGTGAATTTATCTGCTGGTTCAAGAGCACGCCTGTCTGGTATTATTGCGGCTCTTACAATCTTATTAATAGTTTTATTTGGAGCTCCTATTATTGAGCAGGTACCTATGGCTGCATTAGTAGGGGTTATGATTATGGTCGCAATAGGAACCTTTGAGTGGGTGAGCTTAAAGATTTTTAATAAAGTGCCTAAAAAAGATATTTTTCTTGTTATTATCGTTGCAGTTATTACGGTAGTGCTACACAACCTGGCATTAGCTGTTTTAGTAGGGGTGATTCTTTCGGCTTTGTTTTTTGCATGGGAAAGCGCAAAACGCATTCGAGCCAGAAAATTTGTTGACGAAGATGGGATTAAGCATTATGAAATATTTGGTCCCTTGTTTTTTGCGTCAACCACTAATTTTATTGAAAAGTTTGATGTTGCAAATGACCCGGAAGTGGTAATTATCGACTTTAAAGAAAGTCGTGTTTCTGATATGTCTGCAATTGAAGCTCTAAATGTAATTACTCAGCGCTATCATAAAGTAGGAAAGAAGGTGCATTTAAGATATTTAAGTAACGATTGTATTCGTCTATTAAAAAATGCGGAAGCGATAATAGATGTTAATATTATGGAGGATCCAACTTATAGACTTGTAGAAGATAAAAAGAGCTAGTTTATTAGGTTCACGATTCTTTGGGCGTGTCCCTTCGGGTCGGGCTATGCGCTGCAATTCCTCGGCTGCGTTATCACGTGGCCTGCGGGATTTACGCTGCTATCCCTCACGCAAATATCCTGGTCATTCTTTTATTATTTTTTAGCGTGTCCCTTCAGGTCGGGCTATACGCTGCAGTTCCTCGGGTGCGTTCTCACGTACCTGCGGGATTTAGGCTGCTATCCCTCACGCAAATATCCTGGTCATTCTTTTTGTAAGTTTTTGGGCGTGTCCCTTCGGGTCGGGCTATACGCTGCAATTCCTCGGCTGCGTTATCACTTGCCTGCGGGATTTAGGCTGCTATCCCTCACACAAATATCTAGGTCATTCTTTTAATTATTTTTTTTTTCGTGTCCCCTTTGGGATGGGCTATGCGCTGTAATTCCTCGGCTGCGTTCTCACGTACCTGCGGGATTTAGGCTGCTATCCCTCACGCAAATATTCTCGTCATTTTTTTATAATTCTTTGGGCGTGTCCCTTCGGGTCGGGCTATACGCTGCAATTCCTCGGCTGCGTTCTCACGTGCCCTGCGGGATTTAGGCTGCTATACCTTAAAACAAAAAAAGCCGATCTAATAGATTAGATCGGCTTTTATATGTAGAAGTTTTAATTACTTCTTATTCTGCTGGTCTTTGATGGTTTTCTTATCAAAGTCCACTTTGTTTGTATTTACGTTTCTGTCTCCCGTTGGATTCGTTGGGTTTTTCTGGTCTACTTTACTATCAAATTTCTTGTCCATAATACATCTTGTTTTTTAGTTATTTAAAGTTACAAAGCGACGTTGTTAATTAGTGGTAACAACATCCTAAAACAAGGTTAATATCAAGACAGCAAAGCATTTAGTGTAATATACAATCGACTTAAGTTCTAATGGTTCTGATGAACTTAGATATTCCCGAAATTCCATTTTTAGTTAAGTCGGTAATAAATGCCGAGCCTATAATCGCTCCTTTTGCTGATTTTGTAGCTGCTTTAAAGGTTTCTTCATCTTTAATCCCAAAACCTACAATTTGTGGGTTGTTTAGTGAAAGCCCAGCGATACGCTCAAAATAATCGATTTGTACACTGCCAAACCCAGACGTTTTTCCGGTTGTACTTGCGCTACTTACCATATATATAAAGCTATCACTTGCAGCATCAATTTGCTTTATACGCTCGTCTGTGGTTTGAGGAGTAATTAAAAATACCATTTTAAGATCGTATTTCTCGAAGATACTCTGGTAGTGCTCCTGGTATTCCGCGAGCGGAAGATCTGGCATAATAAGACCGTCAATGCCTATGGCTGCACACTCTTTACAAAACTTCTCAACTCCGTATTGCAACATCGGGTTAAAATAGCCCATTACGATAAGCGGAATATCTACGGTTTTTCTTATGTCTTTAATTTGGTCAAATAGTTTTGCGGTGGTCATTCCGTTTTTCAAGGCAGCTGTAGAACTTTCCTGTATGGTAGGACCGTCTGCTAAAGGGTCGCTAAACGGAAGTCCGATCTCAATCATATCTACACCGGCTTTTACCAGTTCTTCAATCACAGGCACGGTATCTTCTAATTTAGGGTAACCCGCAGTAAAATATATCGATAGCAGCTCTTTGTCTTCCTGTAGGCGTTTGTTTATTCTGTTCATGGTTTGTATTTTTTTAAGTCATTTCTAAACTTCAACTTTCGCTCAGGTTAAGCTTTGTTAGAAATCTTTATGTTTTAGGACTAGCGTTAGGGATTGAGGCTTTGTTGGAGCTCTTTTTTATGTGCTTTTTTACCACATAAAAAAAGCGACTGCCAAAAGCCCGACCCAGCTCCTGAGAGGAGGGAAACGCCCTTATGCTAAATCAAAATATTCGATATAGGTGTTGAGGTCTTTATCACCACGACCACTCAAATTAATGACAATCACATCATCTTTTTTAAATTTGCGATCGTTAAAAATTGCGAGAGCGTGCGAGGTTTCAATTGCCGGGATAATACCTTCTAGTTTACTCAGTTCTAAACCGGCTTCCATCGCATCTGCATCGGTAACGCTTATAAATTCTCCTCTTCCACTTCTAAATAAATTTGCGTGCATAGGGCCAACTCCGGGATAATCGAGTCCGGCAGAAATAGAGTACGGCTCTGTAATCTGGCCGTCTGCAGTTTGCATCAATAAGGTTTTGCTTCCGTGAATGATGCCTTCTTTACCTAATGCTGAAGTTGCAGCGCTTTCCCCACTATGAATACCTTTTCCGGCAGCTTCTACAGCAATAATTCCTACTTCAGGATTGTCTAAATAATGGTAATAAATACCGGCAGCATTACTACCGCCACCTACGCAAGCCACCACATAGTTCGGGTTTTCGCGACCTTCTTTTTCTAATAACTGTTTTTTTACTTCAGCAGAAATCACACTTTGAAAACGCGCCACCATATCAGGGTAGGGATGCGGGCCCACCACACTACCTATAATATAATGGGTATCTGTAGGATTATTAATCCAGTCGCGTATGGCCTCATTCGTAGCATCTTTAAGCGTTTTACTACCCGATTCTGCCGATACCACTTTGGCGCCCAGCATTTTCATTCGGGCAACGTTAGGAGCTTGCCTTTTAATGTCAACAGCACCCATATATACAATACATTCAAAACCCATTAACGCACATACAGTAGCTGTTGCCACCCCGTGTTGCCCGGCACCGGTTTCTGCTATAATACGGGTTTTGCCTAAGCGCTTTGCCATTAGAATCTGCCCAATCGTATTGTTAACTTTATGGGCACCCGTATGGCATAAATCTTCACGCTTTAAATAGATTTTTGTACCGTATTTTTCTGAAAAACGCTTTGCAAAATAAAGTGGGGTAGGGCGGCCTACATATTCTTTCAGCAGCTCGTTAAACTCTTTTTGAAAATCTGGCTCCTGCATCACTTTTATGTAATTCTGGCGCAACTCTTCTACATTAGGATACAGCATTTCCGGGATGTATGCCCCTCCAAAATCACCGTAATAGCCTTTTTCGTTTACGTTGTAATTCATAGCTCTGTTCTTTTATTACGCCTTTCAATTATCGTTTAGGATATATCAAGGCGGAGTCGTTTATTGTTTAATTATTCTTTTTTAAAGCTGAAACTAAGTTCTTTAACTCTTCAATATTTTTTAATCCCGGTTCTAGTTCAAACTTGCTGTTTACATCTATCGCATACAGCGGAAGATTTAATTGAAGGAACTCTTTTACCGAGCTGATCTCTGCTAAGCCAATACCGCCACTTAAAATAAATAGTTTTTGTGACAGGTAGCTTTTTAAAACTTTCCAATCAAAGGTATAGCCGTTTCCACCTTTTTCTTTGCCTTTAGTATCAAATAGAAACTTGTCAACTACGGCCTCATAATCTTCTAAAATTGAAAAGTCAAACGTATCTTTAATACTGAAAACTTTCCATACCTCGACTGCATTTTGCACAGTCATTCCTAAATTAGGATGTGATGCTGAAACAAGTTCAGCATGACGGGTTTTTAGTTCCGCACAATACTCAGGAGATTCAGAGCCGTGAAGCTGAATAACCTCAAAACCAAATTGCTGTATTTTTTCCAAAATAAAATCTAATTCTGCATTTACGAATACGCCCACTTTTTTTATTTCAGAAGGCAGTTCTGGAATCTCATTCAACTCATAATTCCGCGGACTTTTATCATAAAAAATAAAACCCAAATAGTCTGGAGCAAGTGCTGCAACTTCTGCGGTGTTGTGCTTCATTCCGCAGACTTTAAGCCGCAGCGCGGCAGGCTTCGTACAAGTAGCTGTTTTAGATTTAGGTGCGTTTCTATTTTTCATTTTATAATTCTTCTAGAAGGGAGATTAACCAGCTCTCTTTCAGCATAGCTGAAACTTCCCATCCTTGAAAAGATGGGAAACCTTTTATTTGAGTTCTTTGATAAAAGCCTCCGCGCTACGGCCGGGATTATCGGTTTTCATAAAGTTTTCTCCTATTAAAAAACCTTTATATCCATAGGGTTTCAACTCTTGTATTGCTTCGATGCTGCTAATTCCACTTTCAGAAACTTTTACAAAGTCATCAGGAATTTCAGTAGAAAGAGTTTTACTGATGTCCAGACTTACATCAAAAGTTTTAAGATTTCGGTTATTAACGCCCAGCATATCAAGAGAGGGCATAATTGATTTTTGCAACTCTTCCAGATTGTGTACTTCTAACAGCACATCAAGGTCTAAGGACTTTGCAAATTCAGAAAGCGATTTAATTTCGCTTTGCGAAAGCACTGCAGCAATTAACAGAATCACATCTGCACCATAGGCTTTGGCTTCTAAAATCTGATATTCATCAACGATAAATTCTTTTCTCAAAAGCGGAAACGCACTTGCAGCTCGTGCGATTACTAAATCATCAAGCGAACCGCCAAAATATTTTCCGTCTGTTAAAACACTCATCCCACATACACCTGCCTGCTCATAACCCATCGCGACATCCTGTACATTTAAACTGTTATTGATAGTTGCTTTACTGGGAGAACGTCTTTTGTGTTCGGCAATAATACCGGTGTTACTAGCTTTTAAAGCAGCTGCAAGCGATGGGCTTTTACGCTCAAACAATACCGATTGTTCTAATTGTTTTACCGGAATTAATCCCTTTCTCAAGGCTACTTCCCTGTACTTGTCTGCAATTATTTTATCTAGAATATTCATTTGCTATCTGCTCAATTCAATTAGTTTATTCAGTTTTTCTAAACCTTTTCCGCTTAAAAGCGATTCTTTTGCCAGCTCAAAACCTATTTTTGGTTCGAGATTTCTTACGGTAGCAATGGCCATTCCTGCATTTGCAGACACTACATTATTCTGTGCTTCGGTGCCTTTCCCGCTTATGACTTTCTTAAAAATAGCTGCCGAAGATTCAATACTATCACCTCCGTAGATTTCTTGTTGCGTGATTTGTTTTACTCCAAAATCTTCAGCACTAAGCATACGTTCGCTTGAGTTGCGTATCGCTTTTGTATTGCCCGTAAGTGAAATTTCATCGTAGCCGTCTATACTGTGCAGAATCGTAAAATTCTTAGTGGTTTGCTGGTATAAGTAACCGTACATTCTGGCCAATTCCAGATTGAAAACGCCTACCAGTTGATTGTCTGGAAAAGCAGGATTTACCATAGGGCCCAACATATTGAAAAAGGTTTTAACACCCAGTTCACGACGGATGGGTCCTACGTTTTTCATCGCGGGGTGAAATAGGGGAGCGTGCAATACACAAATACCCGCCTCGTCAAGACAGCGTTTTAAAAAGTCTTTATCACTACTAAATTTAATGCCCAGATGTTCCATCACATTGCTGCTTCCGCTTACTGAGGAAACTCCGTAATTACCGTGTTTGGTCACATTAATCCCTGCACCTGCCGCAACAAATGAAGCAAGTGTAGAAATATTAAAGGTATCTTTACCATCGCCACCCGTACCACATAAATCAATTGCATTGTAGCCTTCAAAAGGTACTGCGATACACAAATCTAAAAGGGCATCCCTAAAGCCGGCAAGCTCTGCTACGGTAATACTACGCATCATATAAACGGTTATAAATGCCGCAATCTGACTCGTATTGTATTTTCCTTCAGATATATTTACCAGAACCTCACGCGCCTCCTCCTTACTTAACTGATCGTGATTTATAAGTCTGTTTAAAATAGTTTTCATTATCCTCTTCTAGCTCCCCTAAATGGGGAGGATTAATATTTAATTTTAGGAAAAAGAAACCCCTGTTTCCTCTTTGGGAGTTAGGGGGCTGTTACCCAATTTTTAATCATTTTTTTACCTTCGGGAGTCAATACAGACTCCGGATGAAATTGTACCCCACGCACATCAAAAGTTCTATGACGCAGCGACATAATCTGCCCATTTACATCTACAGAAGTGATCTCTAACTCTTCCGGAAAACCTTCAGGAGCCACCACCCAGGAGTGGTATCTGCCTATCTCAAAATTTTCAGGGATATCTTTAAAAAGCGGTTCATCTGCAACCAGTTGCTTTGCTGAAGTGGCTACCCCATGAAAAACCTGATCCAAATTTATAAGGCTTCCGCCAAAAACTTCACCTATAGCCTGTTGCCCCAGGCACACACCCAGCATACTTTTGCTAGCAGCATATTCCTTAATAATTGCTTTTAAAAGTCCGGCTTCATCAGGAATACCGGGACCGGGTGAAAGCAGTATTTTATCGTAGTGCGCAACCTCTTCCAGAGTAAGTTGGTCGTTGCGTTTAACAGTAACTGTGCAGTCTAAATCTTCTAAATAATGCACCAGATTGTAAACAAAACTGTCGTAATTATCGATGACTAAAACGTGTATTGGCTTCGCCATTATTTTTATGTATTGATACTAATTAATCTTTTCTCTTAAGGTTTAAATTTCTTCAGCAAGTTTGAGTGCCTTAGTAAGGGCCCCCAACTTGTTGTAGACTTCTTCCAATTCTTTTTCAGGAACACTGTCACTTACGACACCGGCACCAGCCTGATAGTGTAATTGGTGATTTTTACTTAAGAACGAACGTATGATGATTGCGTGATTAAAGTTTCCGTTGAAATCCATAAAACCTATAGCGCCACCGTAAAAGTCGCGGTTTACCGTCTCGTATTTTTCAAGCAGCTTCATCGCATTGTGTTTAGGAGCACCACTTAAAGTACCTGCCGGAAAGGTATCTGCAACCACACGCATTGTAGAAGTTTCGGGATGTTTAGTGCCGGTTACTTTACTAACCAGGTGAATCACGTGCGAGAAAAATTGAACTTCGCGATAGGTCTCTACCTGTACATTGCTGCCATTACGGCTTAGATCGTTACGGGCCAGATCTACGAGCATTACGTGTTCACTATTTTCTTTTGCATCTTCAGATAGTTTTTTGGCTAAAGCGGCATCCTGCTCATCATTACCGGTGCGTTTAAACGTACCTGCGATGGGATGAATTTCTGCCTTGCCATCCTGTACAATAAGTTGGGCTTCAGGTGAACTGCCAAATATTTTAAAATTGCCGTAATCAAAATAGAACAAGTACGGCGAAGGGTTAACGCTGCGTAAGCTTCGGTATACATTAAATTCGTCACCACTAAAGGCCTGTGAAAACCGTTTTGACGGTACAATCTGAAAAACATCACCGCGTTGACAATGTTTTTTACACGTACTTACCAGGTCTTTAAACTCTTCATCTGTAGATAGCGATTTACGCTCGCCCTCAAGTTTAAAACTATATTCTGCAAAACTCTTTATTTTAAGTAATTGAGCGATTTCGTCCAGATTATTCTCTTCAGAATAGGTGTGCGAAAAAATATGCGCTTCATTATTGAAATGATTTATGGCAATTATGTTTTGATACACCGCATAGTAAATATCAGGAACCTCTAAAGCACCTTCTTTTTTAGTTACCTGCACATTTTCAAAATAGCGCACCGCATCATAACTCATATAGCCAAAAAGCCCATTCTGAATAAATTTGCGGTCGTTAGTTTCCGTTTCAAATTTCTTAGCAAAAGCTTCGATGATGCCTACCACATCGGTTTCAGACATGATTTCTGTTTCAGTTACTGTCCCGTCAGGAAAAACTTCTTTGACCCGTTCATTCTGAATGCTAATCGACGCAATAGGTTTGCAACAGATATAGCTAAACGTATTATCGTTTGCGCGGTAATCACTACTCTCCAGCAATAAACTATTGGGAAATTTATCCCGCAATCTTAGATACACCGATACCGGAGTAATGGTGTCTGCGAGTATTTTTTTACTAAAAGTCTTTAACGTGTACTTCATTTTTTAGAATACTATGCTACTAACAAAAAAGGCCTGTCGTGAGACAGGCCTTTTTTTATTTGAAAATTAAATACAAGGTTGCTTCACGACGTTACTGTTGCGAGATCCACCACCAGGTATTTACTGTTTTGTTTTTCATAATGAGCATCAAAGATAAAAATAGAATACTCAGCTAGCAAACAAATTATAGAATTACTTTTAAAAAATTACAGTGTTAATTTTATATCTAATGTAAAATCATCATAAATCGCTTTATCTCCCAGGTTATCGAAGAAACTGCCTGAGCCATAACGCACACCATATTTAGTACGGTCTATAGTTAATAAGGTACTTAACGTGTTACCCGCTTTTACTAAATCAAACGTAACCGGCGCTGTGGTATCTTTAATCGTTAAATCTCCTGTTACCGCATAGGTATTTCCTTTTTTTACTGCCTTAGTAATTACTAATTTAGCTGAAGGAAATTTTTCTACGCCAAAAAAGTCATCACTCTTTAGGTGCCCTTCTAATTGACCTTTGCTGTCTCCTTCTAAATCTGTTACGTTGATGCTCGACATGTCAATTACAAATTCACCACCGGTTATTGCATCGCCTTCCATTTGAAAAAAGCCGTCTTTTAACTGAATGGTACCTTCGTGCTTACCGGTTACTTTTTTGCCTTCCCAGGAAATAGAGCTGCTTTTAACGCTTACTTTTTCAACGATTTCTGAAGTGAATGAGACTGCAGCAACGCCAACAGCAAGAATAAGAATTGATTTAATTGTAGTTTTCATAGTGTGTTTTAATATAAAATTTAAATAGTTGTGAATAGTTCGTCTTGCGG
The DNA here is from genome assembly GCF_052119605.1 of Leeuwenhoekiella sp. W20_SRS_FM14. Lineage (NCBI taxonomy): Bacteria > Pseudomonadati > Bacteroidota > Flavobacteriia > Flavobacteriales > Flavobacteriaceae > Leeuwenhoekiella > Leeuwenhoekiella sp. W20_SRS_FM14. Next base: position 50,835 of record NZ_JBGQOK010000002.1, read on the forward strand.
ACGTCTAACTTTTTTACCGTGTTGGTATTTATCGTCTTCGCTACGGTAGCCCACAGCCACCACAGCTATAGCATGTAAATTATCTTTTTTAAGATCTAAGATTTCATCAAATTTTGAAGCATCAAATCCTTCCATAGGGCAGGCGTCAATTTTGTGTATAGCGGCAGCGCTAAGTAAGTTGCCTATGGCAATATAAGTTTGACGTGCGGTCCAGCCCGCTTTTGCTTCTTGTGGAAGTGGTAGCAGGCTCCCTTTCATCATGTTGGCATAATCTTCCATGCTGCCGGTTTCTAAACCTTGTATGCGCTCTGCGTGTGCGATATAGCTGTCAACAAGTTCAGGACCAAAATCTGTTTGATGTGCAAACACAAAAATTTCAGAGGCATCTGTAAATTGAGACTGATTGTAACCAGCTTCTTTAAATTGTGCCTTTACGTTTTCGTCTTGAACCACAAGAATTTTATACGGCTGCAAACCGTAAGATGATGCAGAAAGTTGAACAGCTTCTTTTAAAATTTCTAAATCTTCAGCGCTTACTTTTTTGGAAGCGTCAAATTTTTTGGTGGCATAGCGCCAGTTTAAATCATCGATATACTTACTCATCTATTTTTAATTTATTTAAAAGGTTATTTAAAGTTTCTAATTCTTCAGGGTTGAAATTATCAAGCGTGTGGGTGTTGAAATTTTTCGTAACCGGATCCAGTTCCTTTAAAAGCTCTAATCCATCTGGGGTGATTTCAATTTCCACTTTTCTACGATTCTCAGGGCAGGTTTGTCTTTTAACCAGGTTCTTAACAATAAGCTTATCTACCAGTCGTGTTGTGTTGCTGTTTCGGTCTATCATGCGTTCCTGAATGCAAGCCAGGCTGGCGGGATTGCCTTTTTGACCTCTTAAGATGCGTAACACATTAAATTGAGGATTACTTAGGTCGTGTTCCTTAAGTAGTGCGTTAAATTTTTCTTCAATTAACCGTGAAGTGTAATGCAGATTGATAAGCGTTTTTGAGGCTAAATCTGTATTACTGGTGATTTTTAAATCTTCTTCAATTCTCATTATGTATGTACAATTGTTGTAGGTACAAATGTAAGCATAAATTCTATTTGAATTCCTGAAAATTTAATTTTAACGCATTTTTATCTTTTAGAAGGGGTATCCATTTTGTACGTCCTTATCATTGCTGTACGTCCCTTACTAAAGTTTTGTATAATTTAAAACACGGGTTGATACCTCGTCTATTCTTTTTTGAACTTTAAGTAAACCCGGTAGCGGTTTTTAGCTTTTAAACACGAAGCTGTAAACAGGGTTCTTTGAGATTTAGTTGAAAATTATATTGGTGCGCTAGATGATCGTGTTCGGGATCCAGCAACCGTGACCACGAAGTTTGTAGCCGATGCATTGGATTTACTGCTAGTCGGGAAACCCATTCAAACCACAAGTACTAAACCAATAAGCTGTTCTATAAAAGTATAAGGTCTGTTTGTATTCTTTAAAAAGAACATTTCTTATTTTTGACTATCTAATGATCTAAAGTTTAATTACGATGAAAAATGTAACACAGGAAGAATGGGAGCAGTTGTTATCAAATGATGATAACGCCTATATTTTAGACGTACGCACTCAAAATGAGGTGGACGAGGGGATACTCCCTAACTCTCATAATATAGATATTTATGAAGGTCAGGGTTTTATCGATAAGGTTAATGAACTTGACAAGTCTAAAAACTATTACATCTATTGCCGTTCTGGTAACCGCAGTGGGCAGGCCGCTCAATTGATGGATCAATTGGGTTTTGAAAACACCTATAATCTTTTAGGAGGTTTTATGGAGTGGGATGGTGAAGTAACGTATCAGGAGTAAGCATTTTACTTTCATAAGAACATTTAAAAGAGCCTTACGGGCTCTTTTTTAATCACTTACAATTCCTATAATTTAAAAGCGATTTTATGTTATACTAACAACGTTTGCGTAGCGTTTTGTAGGTGATGCTATTTTGAGAAAGCCGTAATTTAATGCTAAATTATCCTTGTTTAACGTTTGGTTTTGGTTATTTTCGCGCCTTAATTAATCTTAAATAGTTCTTAATAGAGAGCTAAAATCGAGCCTCAGCTACATGAGTTGGTACGTACTGTATGTAAAATCAAAGTCAGAGAAGAAAGTAGCATCGGCGCTTCAAAATTTGGGTATCGAAGTTTTTTGCCCAACTATCACCGAATTGAAAGTCTGGAGTGACCGAAAAAAGAAGGTAGAAACCCCCCTGTTTAAATCCTATATATTTGTCAATTTACCCGCCTCAGAACGCAATGCGGTTTTTGCTGTGGCCGGAGTGGTGCGTTATTTATTTTGGTTGGGGAAGCCGGCAGTTGTTAGAGATGAAGAGATTGAGGTCATTAAGAATTGGTTAGACCACGATAATTTAGATAGCATAGCGCTTGAGAATTATGTGCCCGGTGCTACAATTCAACTCACTAAAGGCGTGTTGAAAGGGCGGGACGCAGAAATTATAGCGGTTAACGGTAAAAAAATGCGCCTGTACTTAAAGTGTTTGGGGATGATCGTAGAGGCGAAGTTTAAAGATGTTTTAGATGAATAATAGGGGATTTTAAAACGGACCCCTCTTGGTGAGCATTAATTTAGATGCTCATACCCTTTTTGTTCTCTTAAAAAAGTGTGAAATTGCGGAGCTTGAGTTTACGCATAAAGCTTAGAAAAATAGTTTATTAGTTTATTAAAGGGAGTCTGTATTGGGACTCACAACGGCGAAGCCATGTTTAGTAGTGTACGATTGATTCAATTGAATTATAAAAATAAATGAAAAAATTTATCAAATTATTTTTTCTTCTTGTAGCTGTAAACTACGGCTTTGCACAAGATGGTTTTAATTTTTCGATTGAAGGGAAAGCTTTGGCTTCTACCGGATCAGATAACCCGTTTTGGTTTTATTCGAATCAGAAGGGGCGATTAGATTCAAAAACAAATGTATTAGGTTTAATACAGGCAACCTATGAAAATCAGTTTAATGAAAATAGTGAACTTAAAATAGGGGGTGGTATTCTTGCTAATGATGGTTTGTATGATGGTGTTAAAATAGATGAGTTATACGCGACTTATCGTTGGAAAATTATAGAAGCCAGTGTAGGAGTTAAGCATAGAGATGAAAAACTACGTGGAATTTCAAGTGTAGGTGGTGATATTATTTGGAGTAACAATGCACGAGCATTGCCAGGTATATACATAGAAATGACTGAGCCGATTAAAATTTTTAAATGGTTAGAGGCAAAAGGGACTTTCGGACATTATTTTTTAGAAGAAGACCGATATGTAAAAAAGGCTCAGGTTCATCATAAAAGTCTCGAGTTGGCGTTGGTGTTTAGTGAGAATGATCGCTTATCTGGTAGCATGAAGCATTATGTGCAGTTTGGAGGGACTTCGCCTCGATATGGGCAGCAACCTGATTCCTTTTCCGATTATCTCAAGGTGTTTTTTGGTAGTTCCGGAGGTGGTAGTGCTATAGAAGGGGATCAAATAAATAGTTTAGGAAATGGGCTGGGCTCTTATGAATTAGCTTATGCTATGAAACGCGATAGCTATAATTTAAGGTTGTATCATCAAAATTTATTTGAAGATGCTTCCGGGATTGAATTAAATAATTTCCCCGATGGCGTTTGGGGTGCTTATATAGAACCTAAAAATGTATCATGGTTAGATGCTGTTGTATTAGAATACGTGCAAACTGTATCTCAAAGTGGAAGACCTGTAACCGGTATTTTTGGAAAAGAAGGAGATCGCTATTTTACTAATGGTACCTATCGTACCGGCTGGAGGTATGAGAATCGTATTATTGGATGGCCCTTTATTCTAGGTAATCCAGATGGAATTGGGAATAGTAATGATCGCAGTTATGTAACGCATCTTGGTGCAACCGGTAGTCTAGGAAATTTTCGTTATACAGGTAAATTAAGTTATGCCACTAATCTGGGTACGTATGATAAAGCCTATATACCCCGGGAGCATGCTCTTTATAGTTATGCAGAATTAGAGTTTGCGACCTCATTAGGTATTTTATCAGGATCTGCTGGTCTTGATTGGAGCGATCGAGCTCAGAATACGCTAGGTGTAAGTTTAGGTTATAGCTATTCTTTTAAAATGTAATATAGTTCCGTAATTACGGAAATGATAAAATAAATTATTGATTCTCATGAAAATTAAAAATATCTGTTGTATTGGTGCGGGATATGTGGGTGGTCCTACTATGGCAATCATTGCTCAAAAAGCACCCGGTATCAAAGTAACCGTGGTAGATATCAACGAGAAACGTATCGCTGCCTGGAATGATGAAGATGTAGACAATATTCCTATTTATGAGCCGGGACTTGCTGAAGTCGTAGCAGAAGCCAGAGGGCGTAATTTGTTTTTTTCTACGGAAGTTGATAAAGCCATTGATGAAGCTGATATGATATTTATCTCGGTAAATACGCCAACCAAAACCTACGGAATTGGCAAAGGGATGGCGGCTGATTTAAAGTTTATCGAGTTGTGTGCACGACAAATCGCGCGGGTTGCTACCACCGATAAAATTGTAGTGGAGAAATCAACACTGCCTGTACGTACTGCAGAAGCCTTGAAGAGTATTTTAGACAACACCGGGAATGGGGTGAATTTTCAAATTCTCTCCAATCCTGAATTTTTAGCGGAAGGAACTGCGGTGACCGATTTGCAGTCTCCCGATCGCGTGTTGATAGGAGGCGATCTCGATACCGAAGCCGGTAGGGAAGCGATTGATGCCTTAGTGGAAGTATATGCCCACTGGGTTCCTAAAGATCAAATTTTAACTACCAATGTTTGGTCTTCTGAACTTTCTAAGCTTACCGCAAACGCCTTTTTAGCACAGCGTGTTTCCAGTATCAACGCCTTATCGGAATTGTGTGAGCAAACAGGTGCAGATATAAAAGAAGTTGCTAAAGCCATCGGGATGGACAGCCGAATAGGGCCTAAATTTTTACAGGCTTCTGTAGGATTTGGGGGTTCGTGCTTTCAAAAAGATATTTTGAATTTAGTCTATATATCAAAATCATTAGGCCTTACTGAAGTTGCCGATTATTGGGAGCAGGTTATTATTATGAACGATCACCAGAAGCGTCGCTTTGCTGCTAAGATGGTTAAAACGCTATACAATACCGTTTCAGGTAAAAAGATAGCCATGTTAGGCTGGGCGTTTAAAAAAGACACGAATGATACGCGGGAGTCGGCAGCTATTTATGTAGCAGATTATTTGCTAAATGAGCGTGCCGAAGTAGTAGTGTATGATCCTAAAGTAAGCAAAGAGCAAATCTTAGCCGATTTAGATTATTTAAACACCCGCAGCGCCGAAGAGAACCGCGCAAACATTACCGTAGTGAATAGTGCCATGGAAGCAACCCAGGGAGCCCATGCTGTTGCCATTATGACCGAGTGGGATGCTTTTAAAAATTTAGACTGGAAACAAGTGTATCACAATATGCTTAAGCCGGCATTTTTATTTGACGGGCGCAGATTGTTAGACCGTCACGAACTGGAAGCATTAGGATTTGAATTTTATGCTATAGGGAGTTAGTTTCAATAAAAGTCAAGAATCAGTTAATATGAAAAAAATGAAAATTTTGATTACCGGAGGAGCAGGTTTTATAGGCTCACACGTTATTAGACAATTTGTTGTAAATTATCCTACTTATTAAATATTTAATTTAGATGCATTTACTTATGCCGGTAACTTAGAGAATATACAGGACATTCAAGACAGACCTAATTATCATTTTGTTAAAGGAGATATTACTGATGCTGTATTTATAAATAATCTATTTAGTAAAGAAAATTTTGATGCAGTTATTCATTTGGCTGCAGAATCTCATGTAGATCGGTCTATTACAGACCCATTAGCGTTTGTTAAAACTAATGTTATTGGGACCATGAATTTATTAAATGCAGCTAAAACAATTTGGAATGGGGACTATGAGGGTAAACGTTTTTATCATGTAAGTACAGATGAAGTTTTTTGGCTCATTAGGCGCTGAGGGATTATTTACCGAGAAAACCTCCTACGATCCTAATTCTCCGTATTCAGCATCTAAAGCCAGTTCAGATCATTTTGTAAGAGCTTATGGTGAAACGTATGGTTTACCTTATGTAATTACAAATTGCTATAATAATTACGGACCTAAACAACATAGAGAAAAACTCATTCCCATTATAATTCGAAAGGCTCTGGCAGGAGAAGGCATTCAAACTTATGGAGATGGACAAAACATCCGGGATTGGTTGTATGTCTTAGACCATTGTAAAGGCATTGATTTGGTATATCAGAAGGGGATTGCAGGCGACGTCTATAACATTGGCGGAAATAACGAGTATACCAATATCGAGATTGCCCAACGTATCTGTAAGGTGTTGGATGAATTAAAGCCTCAAAAAGCCGGCAGTTATGCAGAACAAATCCGGTATGTGACCGATCGTGCCGGGCACGATCGGAGGTACGCCATTGATGCCACCAAAATAGAAAACCAACTGGGCTGGAAGGCGCAGGAATCCTTTGAGACCGGTCTCATAAAGGTGGTAGAATATTATTTGAAAAATAAAAATAGTACTATTTAGTATCTATCTCATTACAATTAAAACCAACATATATGGATTGTAATTTACATATATAATATATTTTTGAACTATTAACAATTTAAATACTTAATTATGAATTATGAGAAGCCAATGGTTATAGCTGAAATCGGTTGTAATCATAAAGGAGAATTTGATATTGCAATTGAACTTTTAAATTTAGCAAAGGATTGTGGTGCAGATGTTGCCAAGTTTCAAAAAAGAAACAATAAAGAATTACTGACTGAGGAACAATACAATGCACCCCATCCAAATCCAGCAAATTCATATGGTACTACTTATGGTGCACATAGAGAGTTTTTAGAATTCTCAGTAGAACAGCATGCTGAATTAAAAAAACATTGTGATTCTATAGGTCTTGAGTATTCAACTTCTGTTTGGGATACTACTTCAGCAAAAGAGATGATCACTTTTAAACCAGATCTTTTAAAAGTACCTTCAGCATGTAATAATAATTTTGAGATGCTTAAGGTTCTACGTGATGATTTTGAAGGAGATGTACATTTATCGTTTGGAATGACAACACAAGATGAAGAAGCTAAAATAGTTGCTTTTTTTGAAGAAACTGAACAGGCAAAGAATAGACTTGTAATATATTCTTGTACATCAGGGTATCCTGTACCGTTTAAGGACGTTTGTTTATTGGAAATAACACGTTTAAAAGAAAAGTATGGGGATCGAGTTAAGCACGTAGGGTTTTCAGGTCATCATTTGGGAATTGCTATCGATAACGCAGCCCTCACTCTAGGTGCAACCTGGATTGAACGACACTTTACAAAGGATCGTACATGGAAAGGTACTGATCACGCTGCTTCCCTAGAACCAGCAGGATTTAAAAAGCTTTGTCGAGATTTAAATGCGACTTTTGAAGCTTTAAATTACAAACAAAGAGAGATTTTAGAAATAGAACAAGTACAAAGAGATAAATTAAAATATCAAAAAGCTTAGATTATAAAAAAAGTTTTTAAAATTCTTAAAAGCGTAAGATTTAAGGTTTTACGCTTTTTATGCTTGAATTGATTTATAAGTAAGTGGATTCTTGTAAAATTAATATATTGAAAATTATATAATATTTAGTATGTCAACGATTGCATTCATACCTGTAAGAGGAGGTAGTAAATCAATTCCACTTAAAAACATCAAAGATTTTTGTGGTAAACCGTTGGTTTATTGGACAATAAATAGCTTGGAGAACGTAACAGATATTGATGCTGTAATTATAGCAACTGATTCAGAAGAAATAATTGAAGTGGTAGAATCTTTCAATTTCAAAAAGGTTATAATATACCGTCGATTGCCTGAGAATGCTATTGATACCGCTTCGACAGAAAGTGTTATGCTGGAATATATCAACAATTCTAAAATTTCTATAGAAGATACATTTATTTTGGTGCAGGCTACATCACCATTACTACAACCTTCTGATATCCTAAAAGGTTTAAAGGTTTACGAGACAAATGATTCTGTGCTTTCTTGTGTAAGATCTAAACGTTTTGTGTGGTCAGAAAGCGGACAGCCTATCAATTATGATCATAATGATAGACCTAGAAGACAAGATTTTGACGGTATGTTGGTTGAGAACGGAGCTTTTTATATAAATAAAGTAGAGAATATAAAAACGTCACGAAATCGCTTAAGTGGTAAAATAGGTATAGCAGAGATGCCTGAATTTACCGCAGTTGAAATTGATGAGGAAGAGGATTGGATTATTGCCGAATCTTTAATGCAGAGATTTGTGCTTAGGAATAATCTGAAAAAAATTAAAATTAAATTAGTTGTTAGTGATGTGGATGGAGTTCTAACTGATGCAGGTATGTACTACTCCGAGAATGGTGATGAATTAAAGAAATTTAATACTCACGATGGGATGGCTTTTCAAATGTTACGAGAAAGAGGAATTAAAACCGGTATTGTGACTTCTGAGATAACTGATCTTGTAAAGCGTAGGGCTAATAAAATGAAAATAGATTATCTCTATCAAGGCAAAAAGCATGGGGGCAAATTGAATGCTGTATTAGAAATCTGCAAGTTATTGGATATAAGTATTAAAGATGTTGCGTATATTGGGGATGATGTTAATTGTTATGAATTGTTGATGAAAGTGGGGGTGGCAGCTTGTCCAAATAATGCAGTTAAAAAGATTAAAGACATTCCCAATATCTTAAAGCTGAAAAAAAATGGTGGTGAGGGAGTAGTTAGAGAATTGGTTGAAGAGTTATTTTATCAATAGGAATTAGTGTAATAGTATTCTTGAAATGTGGTATTTGATTTACATGATTTTTAGAAAGGTTTTAGACTTTAAAGATTTTCTAATTTACCAGAATTATAGAGATAAATATAATTTAGCTAAAGATTTTAGATTTAACGGCACTGGAATATTGTTTTATGGCACTGGTGATTTAAAAATTGATAAAAATTCTTATGTTGGGGGATACTCAACGATTCAAATCAATGAAGGCAATACAGTAGTGATTGGAGCAAATTGTAGAATTAGTCATAATGTCAGAATTTATACAAGTACTCCCTTAGCCGACCAAAATTTTAATCTAGAGAATCAAATAGAGTTTAAAACAGGTAACGTAAACATTGGTGATGGAGTATGGTTGGGTGTAAATGTTTATGTAGGTCCTGGAGTAAATATAGGTATGAATACTACAGTAGGAGCAAATAGTGTTGTGATTAAAGATTTACCGCCAAACAGTATCGTTGGTGGTATACCAGCAAAAAAAATAAAATCTAAATAGATATAGAGAAATCTTGTTAAAAAAACTCTTCTCACATACAGCAATTTATGGGGTAGCCCCTCAAATTTCTAAAATTGCTGCATTCTTTTCTCTACCTTTAATAACAAAATATCTAACTGATATAGATTTTGGAGTGTATGGTCTTTTAATGGCTTACACCACAGCTTTATCAGTATTATCTAGTTTAGGATTAAGAATCGTTATAATTAACGGTTTTTACCATTACCCTGCGCAGTACAAATGGTTATGGCGACAGTTGTATGGTTTTTTAAATCTATGGAATATATTTTATGCCTTAATATTGGGCATTCTAATTTATTATGTTGTACCAACAGAAGCTATAGAGCACCGATGGATTTTAGTTTTTTTAACCGTTTTACCATTAGTTTTTTTTGGTCAAACAGCTGTTCTAGGGCTGACGTATTATCAATTAAACCAAAAACCTTTACAGGTAGCGTGGCGGAGTGCGTTATTTGGGGTTTTGACAGTGCTTCTCAATATACTCTTTATTGTATATTTCAAAATGGGTTATATGGGGTGGTTTTGGAGTTTATGCATCTCTGGACTACTGAATAATTTCTCTTACTGGTATCCTCTTAATTTTAAATTGGATTTAAAGCCTATATATAATTTTAAATGGCGTTTAATTAAAAAAAGTTTGAAAGTTAGCTTTCCTGTTATTCCACATCACTATTCATCCTATTTGGTTGATAGTTCAGATCGAATAGTAATGGACTGGTTTAAAGTTTCTACTGGAGACATAGGTAAGTATAATTTAGCCTATAATTTTGGAAATGTTTTTAATTCTCTTGGGACTGCTTGTGGTATGGCTATTACTCCTTTAGTTAATAAAATGTATAAGAAAAGTGATGACCAGGGAGCAAAGCGTTTAATATTTTTATTGCAGCTATCATTTTTTGCAATAACATTTTTTAGCTGTATATGGTTAAAGGAGATTTTTAATTTAATGATTAGCAACGAAGCTTTAGCAAAAATGTACCCCTTAGGTATCATCATTATAATGGCTTATAATTATCGGCCTATGTATTTAGGTGCGGTAAGTAAATTATTTTATGTGGAGAAAACAAATATGTTGTGGAAATTGACGTTAACAGCGGGTTTAATAAATTTAATTCTTAATATCATATTTATACCTATATATGGCATCGAAGCAGCAGCCATTACCACTTTTATTTGTTTAATTTATATGGGTTATGCGGGATATTTTAGCACTTCTTTTAAATCTGTCAATAATGTTCAATACTATCCGCTGATTTGGGCTGTTTCGACAATTCTTCTAACAGTATTAGCTAGTTTAATAGTTGATTTGAATATTGAGTATAAGCTACTTATAACATTTACCTTGATACCATTAGCCGTTTTTTTGGTTCTTAAGCTCAAACTACTTGATAATGAAAAAGAAATTTAATTTATTACTATTTTATTGTTATTATTTTTTTAAAAAGTTTAAAGATGATAACGAAAAGATTTTTTATACACACAGAGTAAAAAAAAAATGTGCGTCTTTTAAACTACCCTTGTCAGTAAATCACGAATCGTATGTTACTAAGAACACATATCTGGGTAAAAATGTAAACTTTAATGGCATGACTATACAGGGAGGTGGTAAAGTTACTATTGGGGATAATTTTCATTCGGGATCAAATTGTCAAATAATAACCCAAAATCATAATTTCAATGGAGGTTCCGCAATACCTTATGATTCTACATATGTTTACAAAGATGTTGAGATAGGGGATAATGTTTGGTTGGGTAATAACGTAATCATATTAGCAGGATGCAGGCTGGGAGAAGGTGTTATAGTTCAGGCAGGTAGTGTCGTTGTAAAGAATATTCCTGATTATTGCATTGCGGGGGGACATCCTGCTGAAGTGTTTAGTAAAAGAGATGTTAGCCATTATATCGATTTAAAAAACAACCAAAAATTTCATTAAAGCGTAGCAGATGGACTATACTAAAAGGAAAGAATTGATTGAGTTTTTGAAACAATGGGAGTCCAATGGTATTGTTTATCAATGGCATTTTGAAGGAGTTGATATATGGCCAATTGTAAAGTCTGCGGTCTTCTTCTTAAATTATGAAAAAAAAACAAATTCTTCAAGAATATCTAAGCTTAAAAAAATATTAAAAGTTTTCCGGCTTGATTTTTTAATTGGATTCTTTTTTTTTAAAAGTAACAATCTCCTAACCCAAAAGAGTGTATTGTTTGTTGGTTACTCAACCTTTCGCACAGTTTTTGAAAGTTCTTTCATAAATAAATTTTTTAAGCCATTAATAGATTATATTGAAAAGGCCGATGTATCATATGTAGTCGCAGATATAGATGGTAAGAAAAAAAAGCATAATTATAAAGAAGAGCAATTAATTTTCAACCGACTCAGTCAAAGACACTATTTTAGATACAGAATAAAATTTGGTCAAGATGAATTGAAAGAATTAACTGGTTTTGAAGGTTTTATTGATGAATTAAAAGTAACTCATCATTTTAATAGTTTAGCATTAAAGGAATTCATAGTTAACGAAATAAAATCTACTTTATCTTGGAGACTTACGTGGGATGCTATTTTAGCTAAAATAAAACCTAAAAAGGTTTTTGTTCTATATTATTATTGCCCAAGTATTTATGCGCTTATAAATGTATGTAAGATGCGAAATGTGGAAGTTATAGATATGCAGCACGGAGGGCAAGGGCAATTCCATATTGGTTATAATTACGTGAATCTACCTAAAGATGGATTAAATACTCTACCAAGCTCCTTTTGGGTCTGGGACCGTAGTTCCAAGAACCAATTAAATTACATGATAAAGGGATCTAATATAAACTTAATTTTTGGGGGTAATCCTTGGATTGATTATTTAAAAACATTTAAAAATATTAATTTAGGCGATTGGTCTCATGGTAAAAAAGTTTCAATACTTTATACACTTCAGCCTATTTTAGACCCTATACTTCATCCGTACATTATTAATGCAATAAGAAATACCACCACCAACTATGAATGGTGGTTACGTACCCATCCCAGAATGAGACCTGAGCAGATCATTGATCTTCATCAAATAATTGAAAAAAATGGATTAAAATGTAAAGTAATTGTGGATGCCATAAGTAATGAGCCTTTGCCAATTATTTTAACAAAAACAAATATTCATGTCTCTCATTATTCAGGAGCGGTGGTAGAAGCAGCTCTCTTTAGAATTCCTGTTAACATAGTTATTGGTGATGTAGGTAAGGAATTTTTTGGAGAATTAATAGAAAATGGTATGGCCCAGTTTTTTAATGAAAAAAATAACGATTGTTTATTTGAGTTTTTGGATAAACAGTATAAGATTTCAGAAAAAAATGCCAAGAATCAAGAGTTTATCACTAATCAATCTTATATTGATGTATTGCCTGCTTTGCTAAAATAAGTCGCATAATAGTTTTAGTATTAAATAGAGATATCCTCATTTCAAAAATAATTAAGATTTCTTTTTTATAATGGTAATTAACTTATCAATTATTATTCCTCACAAAAACAGTCCTGAACTTTTAAGACGTTGCCTAAATTCGATACTTGATATAGAAAGCATTCAGGTCATAGTAGTCGACGACAACAGTGATGCAAATAAAGTTAAATTTGAACATTTCCCAGGATTAGAGCGAGAATATACATCAGTTTTTTTGACCAAAGAAGGGCTTGGTGCTGGCTATGCAAGAAATGTAGGTTTACAGCATGCTACAGGTGAATGGTTGCTGTTTGCAGATGCGGATGATTTTTTTAATGAGGGCTTTTTAGATTGTATAACTCCTTTCTTTAATACAAATAACGATCTGGTTTATTTTTCAGCGTCTAGTGTAGATAGTGCTACAGGTAAACCCAGTAAAAGAAACCGACATCTCGAGGACATAATTCATAAATACCGCGCAGACAAGCTTTCAAGTAGAGAGGATTTGATTTATATAAACTGGGCTCCTTGGAGTAAACTTTTTAGACATGGCTTTGTAATTGCCAATGACTTAAAATTTGAAGAAGTTAAGGTAGGTAATGATGCGCGTTTTGTGATTCAAGCCGGAGAACTTGCACGTAATATTGCAGTGAGTAAATCACAAATCTATTGCGTTACCTACAATTCTAAAAGTCTTACCTATAGAGTGCCTGACGAATCTTTTTTTGATGAGCGATTTGCTGCTAAACTCCGGATCAATGATTACTTGCATAATCAAAAAAAAAATAAATACAAATTAGGTTTGGGATCAGATATTTTACTATCCAAAAAATATGGTATTCGAAAATTAAAGCAAACCATTTATTTGGCTAAAAAGCACAACAATAATATATGCATTTCCTTAATAAAAGCGGTCGTTAAAAATTTTTTAGGTAAGAGCTTGTATTAAATCTTTTTTTTATGTTAAATAATTTATTCCAAGATTGGAAAGCTAACAAAGGCAATTCTAAAGGAAGATTTGTGTTGCTGAATTTTCGATTGGCTAACTTGATACGTAAACGGAAATTGATGTTTTTATTTCTATTTTGGTATTTGCCCCTTTATCGTTTATTCATAGAGTGGATTATGGGGGTTGAGATTAATTGGAATGTTGAACTGGGAAGAGGAGCAATTGTTTACCATGGACAGTCTTTGGTGATTTTTGCAAATACATCTATTGGGAGTAATTGTACTTTAAGACATAGTACTACTTTAGGAAATAAGCAACTTGTAAACGGGGGGGTGACTCAAGGGCCAAAACTGGGAAATAATGTGGATGTTGGGGCTCATGTTTGTATTTTAGGTAATATTGAAATAGGCAATAATGTGAAGATTGGAGCAGGAAGTATTGTGGTTAAGGATATACCTGATAATTGTGTTGTCGTTGGTAATCCAGCACGGATTATAAGGAGAAATTGATGGGTTTGGATTTGTTGATCTTATTATTTTTTAGCTTTTTAATTTTAAAATATTTTAAAAGCGTTTTACTGAAAATCATATTAGCGATTTTTTTGTATCCGCTTATTGTCTTATTTCTCTACAAGTTTGATTTTCCCATGAAGGGAATTCTCGAAGTTTATTATAATTATTTTTCTAATGAACTTAAAAGCAAAGCATTTTACGCAGCTTGTTTCGGATTTTTATTTTTTTTAATTGCGTTATTTCCTTTGCGTAATACCGTAATACGTTTTAGGAGGATTGTAATCCCTTCTTATATCCGAGTACTTTTGGTATTCTTGTATTTAATTGCATTTATTCTTACGTATCCTCGAAGATTTCATATTGATATTGGAGTTCAATCAGGTTCTATATGCCTAGTGTTTTCCGTTCTGCTGATTTGTTCCAAAAAAAGCAAATTTGATTTTGCTTCTGTGCTACATCTTATAGTACTTGCATTTGCTATTTTAGTAGGGGAACGCGTGGATGCCATGATGGCTGTGATTCTTCACCTGATATTTGACAAAAATTCAGAAAATTATTTGTATCTGGAAGAGAAGATTTCAACGAAATACTTTTACCCCTTAATGGGAGGTATTTTTGGTCTCGGTATCTTAGGCGAGTTGTTGAGAGCGGATAGAAATTTTAACATGCAATACCTCTTATCTTCCGTATTTACACAAAGCACCACAGTAGATGTATCGTTTATCTATTTGACCGGATGGTATTATAATTTAAAACACGGTGTTAATACTGATGTATTACTAAATTTTTTTTTCGGTTTCCTGCCGGGGGAATATAATGGTATTTCTTCTGAATTTAATTTTACAGAATTTTTACGGGATAAAGTAATGGCAAATCCGGGAGGAGGTCTTTATTATACCGAAGGTATTATCGCATTTGGTTTTATTGGTGTCGTTGTTTATGGTATATTCTTGGCATTTTTAATCCGCTTTATTATTGTAAAAAGTAATAAGAATGAGAATAGCTTATTTTTTAATATGCTTTTGGTTTTAATTTTGATTATGCAGTTAAGAATCCAGTGGTATGGGTTTATTTATTTTTATACACCTGCTTTTTTGATATTAGTCCTAAGTGTCTTAATAAAAATCAATAGAATCTATTTGAGAAACTGAGGTTTTTTTTGAATACCTATCTTGCTAATGAACCCATTTAATTGTAAATCATGAATATTTTTTTATCTGTACTTTTACTGTTGGTGTGTAACGTAAGCGATCTATCGTGTAAATCATTGAATCCCATTGATTTTGGGGCTGATCCTACAGGAAAGGTGAATTCTACTCCTGCGATTCTAAAATGTTTAGAAGAAGCAAAAAAGGCCAAATTGAGCCGAACAATTGTATTTACTCCCGGAAGCTATTTAATCGAACCCAGCGGAAAAGATGATAAAATAGGAAGCTACGGTATACTGATAGATGGAATGGATAGGCTAGAGCTCAAAGCAGAAAAAGGGGTGAGGTTGTTTAACGCTATATCCAAATCTGAAGAAGGTCTCGTAAGTTTTTTTTACATTAAGAATTCTAGTAATCTGAGATTAACAGGCTTTGTTTTTGAGAACTTATTTGGAAGTGAATATATGAAGTCTCGTAAACTCTACAATGGAGCCGCATATAATCTTAAGGACTCTCGATATATCCGTATGGATAATAATCGATTTGTCAATACCTACTATGGAGTTTGCTCATTTAAATCAAGTGATCTTACTATAGAAAATAATTTATTTATTAATAAAAGTTATACTCATAAAATCAATCGTCCCCAATCTGCTATATTATTATATAGTACTAAAAATAGCCAAGTACTCAATAACCAAATATATGGGGCTCTTGGAGACGGGGATTTAAGCATATTTGGTACCGGCAGTGATAATTCTTTAATTCAGGGTAATTTTTTATACGGGTATGAATACGGAGACCCTCAAAAAAAAGTGGATGTTTTGGCACAAGGGATAACTCTTGATCAGGGGCCTAAAAATAACATCATAAAGGGGAATTATGTTTTTGGATATTTTTACGGGATTGATATTAAAGCCGAAACCTATGATAATAAAATTGTAGGGAACACCGTGGAGCATTCTAAGGTAGGCATAATGGAGCGTAGAGGAGAAGCGCCCCATGTGTATTTTTCCTCGAATAATGAAGTTGCCGATAATTTAATAATAATCAATAATGACAGCCTGTGTAATACTTATAAATTTTGGGGAAAATTTGAGCAAATAGGACTTGCTGCTGAAAATCGCTCTAATTTAAATTGGCACGAAAATAAAATTATAATGGAATTTGGAAAACTAAACGGATTTCGTCTAGGAATGGGTATTTATGATAAGAAAACCAAAGGAAGAACTCAGGCAGATGAATTGTTAATCGCATCGAACAGTATAATTAGTACCAGTGCATTACAAGGGGGGAGTTATCTATTTTATATAGATGGTGACGAAAAAAGTCCTTTTCTGTTATCGAAGAACAGCTTTTTTTCACAGGCCGATCGCTTTAAAGTTGAAGATTATAAGAAACTCTATCAACTTAATGGAAGATTGATATCAATGGATGCCAAAGCGAATCGTTTAAATAATTATTTGATAAACTTTACTACTAAGAAATGAAGACGCCTGTTAGAGTGCTTTTAATTAATGATTTCTTTTACGGAGGGGGTGCTGAGGGTGTTTTTCGTGAAACCTATAGTTTATTGAAACGAAGAGGTACTATTGTTGAATACTTTTGTGGAGAACAAAGTAAAATTCAACCAAAGAGCTTATTCAAATATATTTATAATCAGGATGTCAAAAATCGATTATCTGAAGTTCTTATAAATTTTAAGCCGACCGTTATACATATTCATAATTATTATCATTATTTGTCGTTGGCAGTATTTTCAGCTATAAAGGAATATTGTAAAATTAATAATGCTAAAGTTGTTTTTACAGCTCACGATTACCACCTTATATGCCCCTCTAGTGGAATGATGTATTTCGAAAAAGGAATCGTTAGGAATATTCCTGTTGAAAAATGTAAGCCTTCATTTTGGTTATTTAAGAAGCTTGATCACAGAGGTTTTAAATATAGTCTGGCAAAGAAAATACAATGGTTTTTTGCAACCTTTATTTTCAGGATACAGAATTCTATAGATGTTGTTGTCAGCCCAAGCGATTTCTTAAAAAGTACATTTCAAAAGAATTATCAAAATTATCCAATCATTGTTATCCGTAACCCTATTAATCTTAAAGTACCTAAGGATGTGACTTTACACAAAGATTCGACTCAAAATAGTCTAAGTATATTGTTTATAGGCCGTCTTTCTAGAGAAAAAGGTTTGTACGAATTTTTAGCAGCGTATGGAGAGTCCGATTTTGTAAATGAGACCTCGACTAGAATAGATATACTTGGTAAGGGAGAGGAAGAAATGCGACTGAAAGCATTAGTAGAAGCTTCAGATCTTTCTAATGTTTATTTTCACGGTTTTAAGGATGGTGGGGTATTGGAAGATTATTTGCTTAATGCAAATGTTTTATTACTTCCTTCAGTATGGTATGAAAATGCACCTTTATCAATTATTGAAGGAGCAGCGTATGGCAACATAATATTAGCAAGAAAATTGGGCGGCATGACTGAAATGTCTAACCTCACAAGCTCTAAAATTTTGGTAGATGATTGGAATGTGGAAATAAATAATGTGTTCAAAAAACTAAAGAATCTTCCACCCAATACCATATTCAATGAGGATCAATTTTCATCTGATGTTTATTTGAAAAATATATTAAAGATATATTCAGTTTTATGAGAATAGCCTTAATCCAAGACTGGCTGACTGAAATGGGAGGGGCAGAGCAGGTATTTAAGGCTATTTACCAGCTTTATCCTCAAGCCGATGTCTATACTCTGGTGTATACACCGCAAATACTGGAGAAATTGGATATACCTGAAGAGCAGGTAACCGCCTCTTTCATTCAAAAATTTCCATTTGCCAAAACCCAATACCGAAATTACCTGCCTTTTTTTAGTCTGGCCGTTGAGAGCTTTGATCTTTCGAAATACGATCTGGTGATCAGTTCGTCTTATGCAGTGGCAAAAGGGGTATTGACAAACAGCAAACAGCTGCACATTTGTTACTGCCATTCACCGGTGCGTTATGCCTGGGATTTGCACCATCAGTATTTAAGAGAAGCCGGTTTACAGAAAGGATTGAAAGGTTTTATCGTTAAATACTTTTTACACAAACTGCGTATTTGGGATGTGATAGCTGCAAACCGCGTTGATCATTTTATAGGC
Organism: Leeuwenhoekiella sp. W20_SRS_FM14; assembly: GCF_052119605.1. Classification (NCBI taxonomy): domain Bacteria; kingdom Pseudomonadati; phylum Bacteroidota; class Flavobacteriia; order Flavobacteriales; family Flavobacteriaceae; genus Leeuwenhoekiella; species Leeuwenhoekiella sp. W20_SRS_FM14. Next base: position 69,432 of record NZ_JBGQOK010000002.1, read on the forward strand.
AATTCTAAATATATAGGTAAACGTATTGAAAAGGTGTATCGCAGATCTGCTGAGATCATATATCCGCCGGTCGCTGTTCAGGATTTTGATTTTCAGGCAACTAAAGAAGATTTTTATTTTACCTGTTCCCGACTTGTTCCCTATAAAAAAATTGATTTGATTGTTGCCGCTTTTAAAGAACTCCCGGATAAAAGGCTGGTGGTTATTGGTGACGGTCCCGACATGGAGAAAATAAAAAAGCTGGCTGGAGCAAATGTGCGTATTTTAGGCTATCAGCCTTTTTCGGTACTTAAAGATCATATGAAACGGGCTAAAGCATTTATTTTTGCTGCCGAAGAAGATTTTGGGATTGTGCCTGTTGAAGCTCAGGCCTGCGGCACACCGGTAATAGCCTACGGTAAAGGAGGGGCGTTAGAGACGGTGATTGAGGGGCGAACCGGAATCTTTTTTAATGAGCAATCTGTTAAGAGTCTGGTAGAAGCAATTGCCAGTTTTGAAGGGGATATAGATCATTTTAAAGCCATAAACATACGTGATGCAGCTGCGAGATTTGAAACTAAGCGTTTTAAAAGCGAACTTGAAACATTTGTAAATTTAAAGTTTACAGATCATTTGAAAAAGTAATCAATAGGGTTTATAATTTTGAAAAAATTAAATATTTGAAAAAAATATTAATTACCGGCGGAGCGGGATTTATCGGATCACATTTATGTGAACGTCTTTTAAATGAAGGCCATGAGGTAATTTGTCTGGACAATTACTTTACAGGAAGTAAATCAACTATTATTCATCTGCTTGACCATCCTTATTTTGAATTGGTACGTCACGATGTCACTGAACCTTATTATGCAGAAGTAGATGAGATTTATAATTTAGCCTGTCCTGCAAGCCCGGTGCACTACCAGTACAACCCCATTAAAACGATGAAGACTTCGGTAATGGGAGCCATCAATATGCTGGGACTTGCCAAGCGTGTTAAAGCAAAAATTTTACAGGCAAGTACTTCTGAGGTTTATGGTGACCCTATAGTACACCCGCAACCAGAAACTTACTGGGGTAATGTAAATCCTATAGGTCCGCGGTCATGTTATGATGAGGGTAAACGTTGTGCGGAAACCTTATTTATTGACTATCATCGTCAAAATAATGTAGCTATTAAAATTGCACGTATTTTTAATACCTATGGCCCCAATATGGATCCTCAAGATGGGCGTGTGGTGTCTAATTTTATTGTACAGGCATTAAAGGGCGAAGACATTACCATATTTGGCGACGGTACGCAAACCCGGTCGTTTCAATATGTGGCTGATCTTGTAGAAGGACTAATACGATTAATGGCAAGTGACTCTGGTTTTACAGGCCCTGTAAATATTGGTAACGCACAGGAATTTACCATGCTTGAGCTGGCAGAAACAATTTTAAAAATTACAGGATCTAATTCTAAAATTCAATTTATGCCCTTACCTCAAGATGACCCAAAACAAAGGCAGCCTGATGTTTCTTTAGCCTATTCGAACTTAAATAATTGGCAAGCTCAAATAGATCTTGAAACCGGTCTTTACAAAACGATAGCTTATTTTAATAAATTATTAAAATAGTTTAATTGCTTTATATATTTTTATATATCTAATGTTTTTTAGATATTTTGCAATGCAAAAAAGCATCTCTACCTAGAACATAAAATTTTTAAACACATTTAATTTTTTTAATTCATCCAAAGGTTTTGGAAGTATATTTTCTCAGTTTATTCCATTAATAATTTTATAATTAACTTCATTTGCGTTTTTCAAAATATACCATTCCGATATCTATTGTAATTCATTTGGTGCTTATCAATGGAATTCTGGGATTTTTTGTACCCGAAACCTATCTCAATTTTTGGGCGATTGTCTACTTCAATTTTTCCTGGGTATTGAGTACCTATTGGCTTAATTTTTATCCTACCGCGCGAAAAGAACGCTTTTGGGATAACTTTCATCGTTTTGTACAATTGTTATTGGTTTTTGGGTTGGCATTTTTTGCCTGGTTTGGTTTTCGAAGAGCCGGGATCACAGCCTCCGGGAATCCGTCTTTTGCCTTAGGTGTTATTTACGTATGTCTTTTAGTTTATCGTATTTCCTTTTTTTGGGCGCGTAGCAGCTACCGTGAGATGGGCGGGAACCAGGTAAACGTGGTAGTAATAGGACGCGACCGGAATTTAAAAAAAATACGAAGTGTGTTTGATGAAGGCGATTTGGGGTATCGCTATAAAGGCTATTTTGACAATCAACATTCTAAAAGTCCTACCTATTTGGGCAAAATTGAAGAGTGTTTTCAGTATATATTAAACCAGAATATCGATCAAGTTTTTTGCACCGTTTCCCGCCTGTCACAGGCAGAACTGCTTAACCTGATGGCTTTTGCAGATAACAATATGAAAAAGCTGAAAATTATTCCCGATAATAAAGAAATATTTACCCGTGCAATGACGATTGAAATGTACCGGTCTGTGCCGGTTTTAAATATGCGTGAGTTGCCTCTAGACACGCTCTGGGCACACTGGTCTAAACGTGTTTTTGATGTAATTTTTTCACTTTTAGTAATCGTAGGTATATTGTCGTGGTTGAGCCCCATTATTTTTATATTGCAGCGTTTTAATTCTAATGAGCCCCTATTTTTTAAGCAAAAGCGGCACGGAGTAGATCGTAAGGTATTCTGGTGTTATAAATTCCGCTCGATGACCACCACCGCCGATGCCGATAGAACCATGATGACCAAAAATGATAAGCGGGTTACAAAACTAGGTCGTATTTTGCGCCGCACCAGCATCGACGAGTTGCCGCAATTTTATAATGTATTGCTGGGCGATATGAGTGTGGTAGGTCCGCGGCCGCATATGGAATTGCATACCGAGCTCTATCAAAGTTCGGTGGATAAGTATTTGGTTCGTCATTTTGTAAAACCCGGTATTACGGGTCTGGCGCAGGTACGCGGTTATCGCGGAGAAATCGTGCAGCAGGCCGATATTGTAAACCGCACCCGACTCGATATCTTTTATGTAGAAAAATGGTCGCTGCTTCTTGATATTAAAATCATTATTAAGACGGTTTTGAATGCTATACAGGGCGAGGAGAAAGCTTACTAAAATAAATTAAATCTTTCTCCTTAAAAAGATAATACTATTTTTGAGCAAATTTTACCTATGAGACGTATTTCGATTTTTAGTTTTTATACAGTTGCACTGTTGTTATTTTTTAGCTCCTGCGTATCTCGTAAAGATACTACCTACTTTTACGAGTCTAAAGAATTGAGTATACCAGCGACGATATCTATGGAACAGCCTGCAAAATCCTTTTTAACCATACAACCCAATGATGAATTGACCATTACGGTGAGTGCGATTGAGCAGGAAGCCGCATTACCTTTTAACCCACCTATTACAAGTTCCGGGAGCGTATCTGGTGGTTCTGTTAATATAGGTGGTGGAGGCCAACTACAAACCTATTTAGTAGATCAAAACGGAAATATAGAATTTCCGGTATTAGGTACTATCTATGTGCGGGGTTTAACCCGAGTCGCGTTGGCAGATAAATTAAAAACAATGATTACCGCCTATGTGACTAAACCAATTGTTAACGTAAAACTCTCTAACTTTCAGGTTTCGGTATTGGGAGCTGTTCGCAATCCCGGTACTTATACTATTTCTAACGAATATTTGACCATACCCAAAGCTTTAGGTTTAGCCGGAGATATGCAGATTTTTGGACGTCGGGATAATGTACTCGTGATGCGCGAGGAAAATGATAAAGTTACCAAAGCCTACTTAGACCTTACCGATAACAGCATCATTGATTCAGAATATTATTATTTGAAACAAAATGATGTATTGTATGTTGAGCTCAATGACTCGCAACGGCAGGCAGGAAGTTTAAACCCGAATAGCGGCTTATTTATATCAGTTGCTTCCGTATTAATATCTCTAGTAGTTTTATTTGTAAGATAAAAGATTAAACTTGAATACACGTATGAATGATCTGAATGAAGAAATTAATATTAGAGAAGAACTTGATAAGTATTTACGCTACTGGCCGTGGTTTATTTTAGGCGTGCTTACCGCTTTAATTATTGCCTTCATCTATTTAAAATTAAGTGTTCCTGTTTACCAAACTGTAGCCAGTGTCATCATCAAAGATGAAGAAAGCAAAGGGGGTGGGTTAGGTGATGCTGCTGGATTTGCAGATTTGGGACTGTTAGGTGGTATGAGTACAAATAGTATAGAAAATGAAATAGGCCTTCTCAAATCCCGTCGACTAATGATTAGTACCATACAGGCGCTTAAGGCGAATGTAGAGTATTATGATTTAGAGGGGATTAAAGAAGATGAATTGTATTTGAACACGCCGTTTCTCGTTGAGGTAATTACGATTGATGAAGCACTACTTAGTAAATCAGCAGGCTTGCGACTCAATGTGTTTTCTATAGAACCTAATGGAGGTATTAATTTAACCCTCACCTACATAGAAAGTGGCGAAACTAAAAAAGCAAAAATTGGTGAATTGGTTAAGTTACCATTTGGAAGCTTTGTCATTAAAGATAATCGGGTAGATGCTCAAGGTAATGCTATAGCCGAAAAGGACAGGGTTCTAGTAAAAATTAAAAACCTAACAGATGTTGCAGATAAATACCGTGAATCTGTAGAGATTAATTTAATAGATGATAATGCAACGCTTCTGGAGTTTAGTTTGGGCAGTACGGTTAAAGAAAAGGCTCAAAATATATTAGATCAGTTAATCTTTGAATATAATAAAGAGGCCATTGAAGATAAAAATGAAGTGGCGGTAAGTACTGCGCGTTTTATAGATGAACGCTTGAAAATAATAAGCGGGGAACTCGATACCGTAGAGGTAGGGCTTGAAGAATTTAAAGAAGACAACAGCCTTACCAATATCGAAGCTGAAGCCTCACTTATTATTGAAAATGCCAGTGAGTATCGCAAGCGGGAGCAAGAATTGCAAACCCAACTTTCTATATCGCGATCGATGTTGAGCTATCTTAAAAACGACAGCGATAATAGTGGGCTGTTACCTGCTAATGTAGGATTAGAGAATGAATCTGTAAATACCCAAATTGCCAACTATAACCAGCTGGTTTTAGAACGCAACCGTATCTTAGCCGGCGCTACGGAGTTGAACCCGACAGTTACCCGTCTCAATTCACAAATCAATCAACTGAAGGCGAATATTATAAATGGGCTTGAGCAGACCTTATCTAACTTACGAATCGCTGAGAATGATCTCAACAGACAGTCTCGTTTAATAGGTTCTGAAATTTCTAAGGTTCCTGCTAAAGAGCGTCAGTTTAGAGACATCTCCAGACAGCAAAATATTAAAGAAGCCCTGTATATATTTTTGCTTCAGAAACGCGAAGAAAATTCGTTGTCCTTAGCGGCAACTGCTCCTAAAGCAAAAATTGTAGATAGTGCCTATTCGTTAAACATACCCCTATCTCCAAAACCGAAAATTATTTTTGCAGCAGCTTTATTATTGGGTCTTGCGATTCCTTTTCTGGTGATTTATATCAAACGCTTACTCAATAATAAAATTGAGCGTCGGGAAGATATTGAGAAAGTAACCAAATCTATTCCTATTGTTGGAGAATTGCCCAGTATCGCTAAAGGAGAATCTGATCTGGTAGTCGAAAACGACCGTTCGGTATTGGCGGAGTCCTTTAGAATTATGACCACTAACCTGCAATATTTACTCGTTAATGTTGCCAATCAAGATAAGGGGTATTGTATTTACGTGACTTCTACAGTAAAGGGAGAGGGAAAAACCTTTACCTCGATCAACCTGGCAATGACCCTGGCCAATACCGGTAAAAAGGTGGTTATTGTAGGTGCCGACCTTAGAAATCCGCAGTTGCAGCGTTATGATAACTCTTCCAAGAGTTTCTTGGGAGTGAGTGATTATTTGGTTAATAATGATCATCAACTTGATTCTTTAGTTCACGATTCTAAATTTCATAACAACCTGAAGTTGTTCCTTTCGGGAAGTATTCCACCTAACCCGTCTGAACTTTTAAGACAGGCGAAGTTTGGGCATATGCTGAAAGAATTACAGACCAAGTTTGATTATGTGATTGTAGATACCGCACCATCGATGCTGGTAACCGATACCTTTTTGATCAGCAAACACGCCGAATTGATTCTCTATGTTACCCGTGCCGGATATACTGAAAAGCGCTTGTTAGAATTCGCTGTTGATTCCAACAATGAAGGGAAACTGCACGATGTAAGCTTCGTCATTAATGATGTGAAAAATGCCAACTTTGGTTATGGAAATAAGTATGGTTATGCTTATGGACAAAGTAAACCTAGTTTGTGGGAGCGTTTTAAAAAGAGTTTTTAATTCCTTATAAGTTGTATATATAAAGCCCTGTTGAATATTCAACAGGGCTTTTCTATTTTGGTACGTTTTTACTATTAAAATCAAAGTAATGGAATCTCAATTCGTATTTGTGTTCCTTTATGTTTAGCACTTTCAAGGTGCATTGTTCCATTAAGATTTGAAAGAAGTTCTTTTACAAATAAGAGTCCCATCCCATAGCCCAATTCCCCTGAAGTTCCGGCTTTATGAATAGACCGGGTGTTTAGAATCGCATCCATTTGATTTTGATTCATTCCCACACCCGAATCTTTAACTTCAATTTTTAAAAAATCATTCTTCAAGTGTTCTTCTATCGCTAAATACACCTGAACCTGTTCTGTAGATTTGGTAAACTTTAGGGCATTGGATATGAGATTGCCTATGAGTGGCAGCAAATTGCGTCTTGGGAAAGTTAAATCGTGCTTTTGAAAGTCTATCGAAAGCTCAATATTCTTAGATCTAGCCTGTGGGCCGTAGAGATCACTTAATTTTGAAGCTAAGGAAGCTACGGTAAACTGGGCTTCCGTTTTACTTTCGGCAGCTGTAAAATGATCTTTTAAAATGTCATTGGTTAATTGCAGAATACCTGATGAGGCAGCTGAAATTAATTTTACGATATCCTGTAATTCTTCCTTTGTTTGACTTTCAAAATCATTGAGTTCTATAAGTTGGGAGATCCCGCTCAAAGGGCTTCTTACATCGTGTGCCAGGCGTAATTTAAGCAGTTTTTCCTCGTGAGCCTGCTGAATGGCCTTTTGTGTTTCAAACTTTAATTGTATATGCTTTACAATTTGTTTTGCGATTATGTGTAGCTGTTCTATTTGAGCGTCTGACAACTCTTCAATTTTCTTACCGCCTACACACAGCGTACCTATTGCAATGTCATCTCCTAATCGTAACGGAATACCATAATAAAATTTATAGCCTTCATTCTTTACATAATCAGAATTTTTAAAACGCGGATCTAAGTCAACCCGGGATTCAAAATGATGCGCTTCTTCTATTGTAAAATTACAAATAGATTCTTCACGACTTTTTTGTGAGAATTCATCCAGCGTTCCGGCGACGGTCCACTGCGTATAATTATCAATAAAATTTACTTCAGAAAGTTCGGTCCCTGCTATTTTAGCAGCTAATACACTTAGTGCGCCAAATTCACTGCGAAGCGACTCATAATCCAGATCGAGATCTGCTAATTTTTGTACTCTTAAAAAGTCTTTATTAATCAATTGTAGGGTTTAGAGGCCCTAAAAATAAGTCATATTTAAAGCTAAACTTCACATTTTGTTCGCATTAAAAATTGTTTAACATTTTAAAGCTCAATTTTAATGGTTTTTAATTTTTGAACATCAGTAAGGGCGAATTCTAAAATTTCGTTTTCATACGTATAACTTGAAATCTCCTTATTATTTAATTTAATAGCTTTAGGTTTTCCTACAAAATGTATCCGTAAGTTATACGTGCGCTTAGCTAATTCAAAATTTTTGAAATTGGGATTCATGGTAATAGCTAAGGAATTTTCAGTATGCGCTGTAGTAATTTGAGTAAGGGTATACTTCCCTTTTTTATAGTCTAAGCTTTTACCATCATCATCATACAAATGAAATTCAGCATTTTTACCCGCGTAGATAGCTAAGGTAATGACCTCCGGAGTTTTAGAACCAATGGTTTCTACTTGGTCTTGGGTAGGTATTATAGCGCCTTCTTTAATAAATATAGGCATCTCGTCTAAGGGGCATAAGACATTTATAAAACGCTTCCCGGTATATGCTTCTTGTGTCCAGTAATTAATCCAATTTCCTTCGGGCAGATAAACCGTACGGGTTTTAGCTCCTTTTGTAGTAACGGGACAAATCATCATAGCATCTCCTAACAGATATTGATCTGTGATGGCATATACATTGGGATCTTCCTGATAATCGAGTACTAATGCGCGCATGATTGGACTTCCATCTTTATGATTTTTATACATAGTACTGTATAAATAGGGGGTGAGGCTATAGCGTAGGTCGTCGTATTTTTTAAAACTGGCCAGGGCTTCTTCGCCATAATTCCAGGGTTCTTTATAGTTGGGATGCTCCATACCAAACAAATGTGCAATAGGACTCATCAAACCAAACTGCGTCCACCTGATGTACAACTCGGGGTCGGCAACGTGTTCAAAACCACCCATACAATGCGCCCAGTTGCTCACGCCTGATAAACCAATATTTAACCCCGCTTTAATCACAGGTTCAAAATACTGCCATTCGCTAGGCCAGTCACCGGCAAAAATAAAGGGATAACGTTGAATACCGGCGTATCCTTCGCGGGTGTGATTCATACCGCGTTGACCGTTATACGTTTCAAACTTCTCGTAAGGTGCTTTAGCATAAGCGAGCGGAAACAAATTATGCAATCGCTTGATCTCTTCGCCCTGTGGTCCGGTTTTATCACTTTCATTGGCTTTACGCCCAAAGGCGCTTCCTTCGTCGGTTTTAAAAAACATAGCACCCGAATCTGCGAGGCGCTTCGCTCCATTGTCCCACCACCAATCCACCGCTTCTTCTTTAAAGAAGTTTACAAATTCACCGGTATTGTTGGGTTCGGGATAGACAAAACCCGCTTCACGGGCTTGATCGAGTAAATTGAGTGTGTTACCATTATCAAAACGGGGTCTTACGTGAACGCCCACCATACTTAAGTCCAGCGCATACAGGCTGTCAAACATAGCTTCTGGATTTTCAAAGGTTTCCCTCCATTCAAATGTTGTAGCACCGCTGCCTCCATTTTTACCGAAAATACGCCAGGTAGAATCCAGATGTAAAATATCTATTGGAATATTAAGTTCTCTAAATTTTTTTACAAGTGCTACAGGGTATTGATCTGAAGTTAATTCTTCATACCCCCAGGTTCCGCCGCTGTATGTCCCTACGTGCAAGCCTAAGGCAGCTTTAGGAAGTAACGGAGATTTACCAGTAATGTCTGTATAGTGATCTAAGATCGCCGGAAAATCGGGCCCGTAGATAAAGTAATAGTCGAGTTCCCCACCTTTAGCTTCAAATGTGTAGACATCATTAGCGGTATGTCCCATATCCCATCGTGTTTCAAATGAAGTATGAAAAAATATCCCATATCCACGCGTACTCATAAAAAATGGCACCGGACTGTAATTGGCCTCAAGTACATTGTACGCGCCTACAATATGTGGCAAACCCTCACCGCGACCCACCGTAAGATTGGTGATTTTACTTCTTCGGTCTAAAAAATCCATACGTTCGCCAAAGCCAAAGAAATGCTCGTCAGGAAATAATTCTTTTTGAGCGCCTACTACTTGATCTTTTGTATAATCTCCGGAATTGGCATCTTTAGAAAGTATGTTTCCAGATTGATCTTTAATCGTTACCTGAACCGGATTTTTAGTCACTTCTATAAGGAGCTGCGCTGTTTTTAACTGAATTAAATCTGCAGTTTCTTTAAGATCCCATTTGATTTCTGCCCAGTCGTATTGGGTTACCATATAGGGTTCATTAGGTTCAAAATTACCATCCCAGGAGGTTCTAAATCGTATAACATCTGAGTTGCAGATTTCCATACGCAAATGACCTTTAGTTGTTTTAATCTGAATGTGTTTTTTATCCTTGCTCGTTATCGATTGAAAACTGCCTAAAGTGGTCTGGGCAGCTAGCGATGCTGTAATTAAAAGACTAAACAGAAAAATAGATAAGCGCATAGTAGTTGAGTTAAAATTATAAACAGGAATAGTCAAACACGCTTTAATGTGTTTGACTATTCTTTAAATTAACCGGAATAATCACTATTAGAATCCCGGATTTTGCATTGCTTGTTTTTCACTTGGAGACAAGGAAGCTCCATCAATTTTTAAAGCATCAAGATACGACTGCGGTACCGGACGTAAGGTAAATTTCTCACTCACATTTGCCGCTGCATCAGGGTTAAATGCTTTTGCTCTGCTAATTAAACGTTCAGTTCTGGTAAGATCTACCCATCTGTAGAATTCACCCATAAGTTCGCGTGCACGTTCATTAAGTACAAACTCTATAAATAAATCTGCTTTAGAACCTGATCCTGCAGGGTACAACTGCGCATTTGCTTCTGGTGTGCCGGGTGTAAAAAAGGCTTCGGTGGCCTGCATAGCATCAGCAGTACTTGTAGTAACTCCGTAATTAACCTCAGGTTCTGTAAGATAATAAACAAAACCACGATCTTCACCTTCTTTATATGCAGCACGCTCTCGTAACTCATTTATATAACCAAGTGCAGTATTGTAATCACCCATTCTACCATAAGCTTCTGCTGCTATTAAATACGTCTCTCCCAGACGTGCAAGAATACCATCACGAGTTCCTTTTGCATCATTAAAGTTGGTTCTAAACGGGTCTGCATATTTTAGGAGGGAAGGGTAGGTGCTTATGTTATAATCTGTAGTTTGATTGCCATTTTCATCTACTACATATCTTGCAACCACCAGTGGCGCCAACGTTGATTTATAAGCAGGTGTAAAGCGCATATCGTCAGGTTCATTCACCACATAGATTGCTGCAGTATCCCCTACATTAAATTTTAATTCACCTACTAGATCTGGAGTGGGCGCTGTAGCTGCTGTCCATCTGGGTACAGAGTTTGTATTCTGAGCAATATATGAAGTCTGAAAACTCTTATAAAATCTGGAGTCATTTACCCGGTCAAAATTATCAAGGCCATAGTCTGTAGGCTTTAAGCGCTGAAATTCCCGTCCATCTGCAAGATTACGCGTCATACCCGGAAAGAAGCGATAGACTGATAAGAAATACAGGTGCGTTTGATTTCCGTATCTCCCTAAAAGTGCCTGTGTATTGTCAAACTGTGCGGCTAGTAGAATTTCAGATAATTGCTCGTTAGCCCCATTTACAGCGGTATAATTAAAAATATCTTTATAATTAGGTGCTAGTGAACGCTCGCTGATTACCTGATCTGCAAGAGTAGCCGCCATTTGTAAATCATTCGGCTGTGTTATTTCGGCGTTCAATTCGCTGGCTCGCGTAAGATATGCTTTAGCTAAAAAATGACGTGCTGCAGCTTTTGTGAGTCGGCCCTCCTGAGTTTCTTCAGTAGGAAGCATTTCTACCGCTTTTGTCAAATCATCTATTAGTAAATTAAAAACATCTGCCTTAGGCTGTCTGGGGAAATCTGCGCGATCTGTTGTAATAGGTTCTGTAGATATTGGCACATCACCAAACTGTGTTACGAGATTGTAATAATTAAACCCTCTAAAAAAATAGAGTTCTCCCATACGCGTATCTCGTAAAGTGGGAGTTTCGGCAAGCACTTCCGGAATTTTAGAAATACCAATATTCGCCAGGTTTATCTGCGCATACATATTATTCCAGTATGGCGCAAGGTTGTCTCGTTCTGTAGCATCTAATTCACTGCTGTATTGATTCCATTTGATGTGGTTTGTGCCCCCACCATTGGTAAAGGTGTCCGTCCCATAATTGGTTAAAACATACGACCATTCATAATTAAAATGAAAGCGTAAGCCCTCATAAGCACCGTTTACAAGTTCTTCTAATCCTTCTGGCGAGTTGTAGCGCTCCTGCGTAAGTACTGCAACCAGTTCTTCCTGTATAAAATCATCGCTGCAAGAGCTGTAACCCAATGGAAGAGCAGCAAATGCGCAAAGTGTTATTTTTTTATATAAATTTTTCATCTTGCTTTTTTTTAGAATGTAACATTAAGTCCTACAACAAAACTGTTTGTTGTGATAGAGGAGGCGCTGTTATTAGAACCTCCATTTTGAAAACTACTATCAGGATCTAAGAAATCTGCTTTTGAATATAACCACGGGTTTATTGCCTGAGCATAAATTTTTAAGTTTGACAGGCCTATTTTTTCGATATAGTCTTTTTCAAAATTATACCCGAGTGATACATATCTTAGTTTGATGAATGATCCATCCTGATAATTCATAGAACTAAAGAACAGGGGTTGACCGCCATTGTTGTAATTCGGTCTAGGATATGCATTGGTAGGATTATTTGGTGTCCAGTAATCTACTGCGCGATGCACGTATTGACCTTGTAAATCTACCGCTCCACCACGTATGGTTGCACCCCATTCTGAATATAAGAATGCACTTAAATCCCAATTTTTATAGCTGAAGGTATTAATAAGTCCACCTATCCATTCCGGATTGCCATTACCTATTATCTGACGGTCGTTAGTAGGATCTATGATACCATCATTATTTACATCCTGTACTCTAATATCTCCCGGCTCATAATCTGCACCGTTGTCATTGTAACGTGCAAGTTCGGCTGCATCTGAAGTTTGCCAAATACCTATTTTTTTGAAATCGTAAATAGCACCTACTGGCTGGCCTATAAAATAGCCGTTATTAATATCGTCATCTTTACTTCCGTCAACCAGTGATACAATTTCAGTACGGCTTGAGGTAAAAGTTAAGTCAGACGTCCATCTAAAATCAGGACTTTCAATATTTACCGTAGAAAGCGCCAGTTCAACTCCTGTATTCTTTGTTTTTCCGGCGTTAACTGTAATCGTACCGTAACCCGTTACCGAGTTTGGCGTTTTATTTAAAAGAATATCATCGGTATTTGCAACATAATATTCAATAGAACCTGTAATTCTATTGTTTAGAAAACCATAATCTAATCCCAGGTTGACTTGTTGTGTACGTTCCCAACCTAAATCTCTATTGGGCAAGCTTCCCTGATCTGTACCTTTAGGATCCCCTACGACATAACCGGGTGCTGCAATAGAACCAAATATATATGGAAGCCTAACCAGTCCTCCAGAAGTAGAGTAAGGGGCAACAGCCTGATTACCTACTTCACCATAACCCAGTCGTAATTTAAACTGATTGATCCAGTCTATATCTTTCATAAAATCTTCCTGCTCCATTTTCCAACCTAAAGCCAATGATGGAAAGAAATCCCATTTATTACCTTCGCTTAATACCGAAGCAGCATCTGCACGACCGGTTACCGTTAAGAGGTATTTGTCTAGAAGACCGTAATTTAAACGAGCCATATACGAGGTAAGTGTACGCTTAGTATAACTAGACCCCCAACCATCAAGAGCTCCACGGTTTGTTGAGCCCAGGTTGTACCATAACTGACTATCATAAGGTAAATCTGAAGCAGTCATATCATTACTTTCTCCGGTAACACGTGACGAACTTTGTAGCAGGGTAACCCCTACATTGTGTACATCATTAAAGTTTTTATTGTAGTACAGCAGGTTTTCGAGCGTCCAGGATACACTTTCGCTGGTAGAGTAGCGGGCATAATTTGTAGAAGAAGAACTGCCACCACCTCGTAAACTTGATTCCGCACTTTGAAACTGACCATTTCTAAAATTACGAATATCGGGACCAAAGATGGTCTTAAACCTTAAGCCTTCAGCTAATTTTAATTCAGCAAAAAAGCTACCAAACATACGTGCGGTTTTACGCTCGTTGATCACTTCACCAATATCGCGTATTGGGTTTATTATATTTGGGTTACCACCGGGATTAAAAATGTAGTCTCCATTAGCATCATAAGGTTGCGCATAAGGTAACTGTCCTAAAGCCGCTTCATAAAGCGTTCTTGACCCTCTTGATCCTCCGGCTGCATACCCATAATCCTGCACCGAATAACTCGCATTAATTGTTCCTCCTATGGTAAACCAGTCTACCGGAGATAATTCTAAATTCATCAAGGCACTGTAGCGTTTGTATTCCTGACCCGGTACGGTTCCCTGTTGATCTAAATAACCTGTAGAAATATAGGCTTTCATTTTTTCAGAACCCATATTGGCACTCAGGTTGTGTTGCTGTAAAATACCTGTTTGTTCTGCAAAATCGGTCCAGTTTGCAGTAGGTACCTGTGAACCGTCATATACCGGTATTTCACTTACGCCATACAGCGCCTGCTCTTCTGCCGTTGCAGGGCGGGTTTGTACGATGCGTGCATCACGGTCAACCCAGGAGTACCCGTCTAAAATATTATTTAATGCCGTCTCATCACCTCCAAAATACTGCGCATCTAGGATTGGGTCTGCATAGCCCTTACCCTGATAAAGACCGGCACCGCGTAACGCATCTCGTCTGTATTCGGCATAGTCTCCTGCATTCCAATAGTCAGCAAGATTACGTATGTTTTCAACCGTTACATTGGTACTGTAGTTTAATTGAAATCTTCCGTCTTTACCACTTTTGGTAGTTACTAATACCACGCCGTTTGCACCACGTGAACCATAAATAGCAGTTGCTGAAGCATCTTTTAGGATCTCAACAGATTCAATATCATTAGGATTAAATGCTTCTAAGCCACCCGATTGCAACGGTACACCGTCAACCACATACAGAGGACTGCTATTACCGCTTATTGAGCGTTCACCACGTATACGTATAGAACCTATTTCACCCGGTCTCGCATTAGATGAGATATTTACCCCGGCAGCTTTACCCTGAATACCTTGTAAGGTGTTTTGAACTGGGAAGTCATTGAGTTCATCTGCAGACACCTGCGATATAGCACCAGTTATATCTGACTTTTTCTGCGTTCCATATCCCACTACGATGACGGCGTCTAATTCTGAGCTATCTTCTTGTAACGTAATAGGATATGAATTTGCAGCACCTATAAGTTGCGAAATCGATTTCATTCCTACAAAAGAAAAAAGGAGGGTTTGGCCTTCATTAGCTTGTAAGCTGTAATTACCGTCAAAATCGGTTTGGGTACCTGTTGAGGTTCCCTGTACAATGACATTAACTCCCGGGAGCGGCATTCCCTGAGAATCTGTAACGGTACCCGATACTGTTTTTTCTTGTGCCCAGATAGTTATACTAAGCATTAAAAAACTTAAAAACAGTACGATGTGTTTTTGCGTTTTTTTCATATTCATTAATTTTTAGAGAGCTAAACTAGTATTAGTTGTTTGTGCTTTAAAAATAAATAAAGGAAACGGTAGCGCTATCCTGTACTTACTGTGCTGTACTGTCCTGCTTTATGTTAATATAGTTGTGGTTGTTTCTACTATACATTAAACAGTGTGCTCAACAGGACGGCACAGGATAGCATTTGATTTATGAACTTTTATTTTTAGCATAACTTGAATACCTGTAGCACACCCTTTTATTTTAGCAATTAATTACCTTGAATTAATGACCTATATCAAGCCTAAATTTTTATTGATCCTCTCAGCTTTATTGGTTTTTTTAAGTTGTAAAACGCAAGAGCATCAAGAACCGTTAAAAAACCCGATCTGGCCTGAATTGACCAATACCATTAAGCCGTGGACGCGCTGGTGGTGGATGGGGAGTGCAGTAGATAAACCCAATCTTAAAAAACACCTCATTGCTTTTCAGGAAGCCGGTCTTGGCGGAGTGGAAATTACTCCTATATATGGTGTAAAAGGGGAAGAAGCTAATTTTCTAGATCATCTTTCTCCAAAATGGCTGGAGATGCTAGATTATACCATTTCTACAGCAGACAGTCTTGGTCTGGGAGTCGATATGGTTTTGGGAACCGGCTGGCCTTATGGTGGGCCACAGGTTACAAAAGAGTTTGCCGCAACCAAGCTGGTAGTGTCTAGCTATACGATCAAAAAAGGAGTTACTTTTACTAGCGCCGTTCATCCACCTGCTAGCGAAAAACAACCTGCGGTGTTCTCTGCTTTGTTAGCCTACGATATCGATGGAAACTTAAAAGATTTAACTACACAGGTTAGTGACGGAACCATATCATGGGAGAATCCTGATGCAGACTATACCGTGTATGCCTTATTCACCGGTAAAACAGGTCAGCAGGTAAAACGGTCTGCGCCGGGTGGTGCAGGTTATACGTTAGATCATTATTCTAACGAGGCTTTTGAGGCCTACGTAAAACCTTATGATTCTGCATTTGCGAAATTAAATGGAAATCTTCGTGCTATTTTTAATGATAGTTATGAAGTATATGGTACCGATTTTACACCTAAGTTCTTTTCTTTTTTTGAAGAACACAGAGGTTACGATCTTAAACAACATATCAACCTTTTATTGAGTGAAGAGGATGAGGAATTGGGCAATCGGGTAAAAGCAGATTATAGACTTACTATTTCTGAATTATTATTGACCCAATTTGATGAGCCGTGGACTAAATGGGCAAACACCCATAATTTTAAAACCAAATTGCAGGCACATGGTTCGCCGGGCAATTTGATCGATTTATATGCATCGGCAGATATTCCCGAGTGTGAGACTTTTGGCTCTATGCCTTATGATATAAAATGTTTTAGACGCGAAGCCGAAAATATACGTACCGGTGATGCAGATCCGGTAATGCTAAAGTTTTCATCTTCCGCAGGACATATTGCCGGGAAACCTTTAATTTCTTCAGAAACATTCACATGGTTACGCGAGCACTTTAAAACCGCACTTTCACAAACAAAACCGGAAGCAGAAGAGTTATTGCTTAATGGGGTAAATCATATCTTTTTACATGGCTCTACCTATTCACCGGAGCGTGCAGGTTGGCCGGGCTGGAAGTTTTATGCTTCGGTAAATTTTAGTCCTAATACTACGATATGGGAGGATGTACCTGCTCTATTTTCGTATTTGACCAATGTGCAATCAGTTTTACAAGAGGGTAAACCCGATAATGAGACCTTATTATACTGGCCTATTCAGGATGAGTGGAACAAATTTCAGCACGGTAAATTGTTCTTTGAGTTTAAAATTCACTCGCTAGAGGAGTGGTTGCTGGGTACACCCTTTTATAAAACCACACAGGAGCTGATGAAAAAAGGGTATGGGGTAGATTTTCTTTCAGATGATTTTCTAAAACAAGCAACAGTTGTAGATGGAAAGATTGTTCTTCCTGGCGGAACCTATAAATCGCTGGTAGTCCCGGACACTGATTTTATGCCACTGGCAACACTTCAAAAATTAATAGAATTGAAAAATCAGGGAGCTTCGGTACTATTTAGAGGCTTGCCTGAAAGTGTTCCGGGGTTTTATAAATATGTGCAGCAAACCCAAGAATTAAAATCACTTATCGAAACTAATTCTCTTTCAGCAACTGACTTAGAAACCGGTTTGCAAGCGGCTTCTGTGTATCCCGAGACTTTAGTAAACACAGGTTTAAAATTTATAAGACGAGATGTTGATGGAAGCAAGATTTATTATTTGGTAAATCATACCGCAAATGCTATTGATCACTATATTCCGCTTGCGGGAACAGTTGAGAATGTGATGATTTTAGATCCGCTTACTCGAAAGGCAGGAGCTGCACGTATCAAAAAAGCCAATGGTGTTACTAGTGTAAACGTGCAAATCGCATCTGGTGATGCTTTAATTCTAAAAACAAATACTTCAATTGCTGCAGATGACTGGGTGTATACTAATCCTATAAATTCTGGTGAAGAATTAACCAATCCCTGGAAAATTTTATTTGAAAAAGGCGGTCCGATTTTACCCGAAGCTGTCGAAATGAAAAGTCTAAAATCCTGGACGATTTTAGGTAAGGAAGCCGAGGAATTTTCAGGAACTGCCGTATACACAACTACGTTTAAAACACCAGATGTTGAAGCAGATGCGTGGCGCTTAGATTTAGGCGACGTACGGGAAAGTGCAGCAGTTTGGTTAGATGAAGTGTATATAGGTACTGCCTGGTCTGTACCCTATGTTCTTGATTTAGGTAAACTAGATTTGGGAAAACATACTTTAAAAATTAAAGTGACCAATCTTGCAGCAAACAGACTTCGTGCTAAAGAACTACGCGGTGAAGAATGGAAGATTTTTTATGAGATCAATATGGTAAATAAAGATTACAAACCTTTTGATGCTACCGTATGGGAACCTACACCTTCTGGTTTATTGAGCCCCGTAAAATTGATTCCGCTTAAAACAACAACAAACTAATTACTTGATATATTAAAGAATACTCTGATGAATAAAACAATCGCATTGCTACTTTTTGCTGTGTTTAGTATGAACTGTGCAGCTCAAAAAACAATAGACCGTAACGACATTTTAGCAAAAATGGAATTAGCCAATTCGTATTTTATGCAGAAATGGCCCGATGTAGGCAAAACTATTATTACTAATAAAGAGCGCCCCAGCCACATCTGGACACGCGGGGTTTATTATGAAGGCTTAATGGCACTTCACGAAATTTACCCTAAAGCAGCGTATTATACCTACGCGCTAGATTGGGCAAATTTTCACGAGTGGAGTTTTAGAAGTGGTAACGAGACCCGCAATGCAGATGATTATGATGCAGCACAAACCTATATCGATTTATACAATTTACAACCCGACCCCGAGAAACTAAAAAACACCCGCGCGTGTATGCAGAAGTTTCTGGTTACACCTCAAAATGGGGATTGGGACTGGATTGATGCCATACAAATGGGAATGCCTGTTTTTGCAAAAATGGGCGTTTTGGAACATGACGACCGCTATTTCGAGAAAATGTACCAGATGTATATGGAAAGCCGAAACGTGATAGGCGGGAAGGGCTTATACAATACTGAGGACGGACTCTGGTGGCGTGATGCAGATTTTGATCCGCCATATACTGAGCCTAATGGGGAAGATTCGTATTGGAGCCGCGGGAACGGTTGGGTGATTGCAGCATTAGCAAAGACACTTGCTATTATTCCAGCAGATGCTCCACACCGCGAGCAGTATATAGAAGATTTGCAAGCAATGGCAGAAGCGCTAAAAAAGGTACAGCGTCCTGATGGCTTCTGGAATGTGAGTTTACACGATCCAACGCATTTTGGAGGTAAAGAAACTTCAGGAACAGCTCTGTTTGTATACGGTATCGCATATGGGATTAACAATGATTTACTAGATAGAAAGACCTATTTACCTGTAATTACTAAAGCCTGGAATGCGATGATTTCAGATAGTTTACACGAAAATGGATTTTTAGGATGGTTACAATCTACAGGTAAAGAACCTAAAGACGGGCAGCCGCTTTCTTATGATAAGCAACCCGATTTTGAAGATTATGGTTTGGGTTGTTTTCTTTTGGCAGGTGCCGAAATGTACCGCTTAGAGTTTTAAAATGTATTTTTTACAATTAACTTTTCTTTGTTTAACTTTCCGGTATGAAAATACAAATACTAGTAATGAGCTTATTTTTAAGCAATGCTGCAATAGCCCAACAGGAAGAAGTTAAACTTTGGGATGTAGTGCCGGGAAGTATAACCAATGATTCTTTTAAAGAAGAAAAGCAATACGAAGGTGATCAAATACGAGGATATAACAAAGTTTCAGAGCCAACATTAACCATTTTCACTCCGGAAGATGGTACAAGTAACGGCACTGCAGTGGTGATTTGTCCTGGTGGTGGATACAGTCATTTAGCGATAAATAAAGAAGGCTACAAACTAGGCGCCTGGTTTGCAGAACAGGGTATTACAGGATTTGTGTTAAAAAACAGATTACCTAGTGATGCCATTATGCAGGATAAAACTATTGGTCCGCTACAAGATGTACAACGTGCGATTCGCTATGTTCGGGAAAACGCTTTAAAATTTGGTATCGACACTACAAAAGTGGGGGTAATGGGGTTTTCGGCAGGTGGACATCTTGCTGTTACCGCATCTACTTTGTATGAGGAAGCTGTATATGACAGTAAAGAAGGCGTGTCTGCAAAACCTGATTTTTCTATGCTTATTTATCCTGTAGTTAGTATGAAAAAAGGAGTAACCCATCAAGGTTCGCGAGATAATTTATTAGGTAAAAATCCCGATGAAGCGACTGTCACAAAATACTCAGGAGAAGAACAGGTAACCGCAGCTACTCCAAAGACTTTTTTAATTCACGCTACAGATGATAAAGCCGTTCCGGTAGAAAATAGTATTCATTATTACCTGGCTTTAAAGAATGCCGGTGTACCGGTCGAGATGCATATCTATGAAGATGGTGGTCACGGTTTTGGTATGGGGCGCTCAGCCACAGCAGATTCATGGCCTGCAGCGTTAAGTCTGTGGCTCAAGAAACACAGTTTAATTACAAATTAGGATTACTCATTTAAATTTGAACCGGCCTACTGAAGATCTAGCGTAAAATTTGAAGTGAAGAGGTTGTGAAATTTTAGTCTGTTTGAGCAAAACGATTTTTGATTTACCGAGAATGCTTAAAGCGAGTTTCTAAAATTTAGACTTCGAGCAATAAATTTAGCTAGAGTTTCATAAGCCTAGATTTTTTTGGTTCGTTTTTTTATCGATAAAAAAAATGAACAATAACCTTAGAAATTATGATCAAAAAAATTCTATTCGCACTTATAATTACAACTGCTTTTACTTCCTGTAAAGCTCAAGAGCCCGCTTACTTGTTTACCTATTTTAAAGGTAACGGGGAAGACGGTTTGCATTTGGCCTATAGTACCGATGCGCTAAATTGGAAATCGCTAAACAACGATGAATCTATTTTGACTCCAGAGGTGGGTGAACAAAAATTAATGCGTGATCCCGCAGTTATTTTGGGTGGAGACGGTAACTACCATATGGTCTGGACTACTGGTTGGACTGAGCGGGGTATCGGTTATGCCTCTTCAGAAGATCTGGTAAACTGGTCTGAGCAGCAATTAATACCTGTTATGCAACACGAAGAAACTGCGCGTAATTGCTGGGCTCCCGAGATCACCTACGATGCTAAAAACGACCAATATATGATTTACTGGGCGACCACCATCCCCGGTTTATTCCCGGAAACCCAATCAAAAGCAGATGATGGATACAACCACCGTATGTATTATACCTTAACTAAGGATTTTAAAGATTTTACGAAAGCTGAAGTACTATACGATCCGGGTTTTAATTCGATAGATGCGACCATACAATGGGATGGTGAGCAGTATGTGATGTTCTTAAAAGATGAAACCCGCGAACCGGCACGTAAAAATTTAAAAGTTGCATTTGCGGAAAATTTAACCGGACCGTATTCTGAAGCTAGCGAACCTATCACCGGAAAGTATTGGGCAGAAGGACCCACCGCTATACAAAAAGACGGGAAATGGATTGTTTATTTTGATAAATATACCGACCATCAATACGGCGCTGTGATGTCTGAAGACTTAAAAAACTGGACTGATATTTCAGATAAAGTTACGTTTCCTGATGGTATACGTCACGGGACTGCAATTCAGGTTTCTCCAGCATTTTTAGAACAAGTAAAAGCTGCTTTAGCCAAATAATAATTTACTATACTGTAGTCAATTGCCATTACAATTAAAAAAATGGCTCTAGACCTTCCCATTTCACATCCCAGCTTCCATCTCTAGGGAAGCCGGGATTTTTTAATTTATTTCCATCCCAACCGGCACACATGAGTGCAACAGCGGTCAATAGTCCGCCATTTCCGGGCAAATACAGCGTTAAACGTTCTTCCTGATAGTTGTGTCCGTTTTTAAGGTAGGTGTTGGTCTGTACGTCCATAAATAAGGCGTCAATTGCTTTATCGGGCATTCCCAGTCGGGCAGCAGTCATTGCAGTCATTGGGAAATCCCATCCCCAGGTATCTTCCCAGTTCCACACCTCCCAAACTTTATCAAAGGTATGTTGCATCGTTGGTTTGTCTAATAAACTCGTCTCCGGAAGCATTCCGTAAGCTCCAAGAACCGATGGGTGATCGGTTAGGAACTCAGGATTGGTATACGAATCTGTTGCGCTTTCGGTCGCCAGGTAATAGTCTTCCTGAATCGGCAACGCTGAAAGCTTATCCACTACCTTCTGCCAGTTCTTAGGCACGGTTTGGCCTAAGCGCTCTTTCCAGTTTATAGCTGTTTTTAGCGCCCAGTTCCAATAGGCGAGTTCGTAAGTTGGATTGTAAGTTTCTGTTTTTTCAAAACGTTCCTGTGCAGGGATCACCGGCGGACCTAAAACATAGCGGTCATTTTTTTCATCATAATCGGGAAAGGAAGCCATAAATTCGGCTGTTGCAAAAACACGGTCTTTATAGGTAGTTAATGTCGTTTCAGTAGTATCTGCACGGTACATCAATTCGGCAAAGGTGATAAAATGGGGTTGTTGCCAAACCAAAAATGCACCTACCGATGAGGGACCTTCATCCCCATAAGGGTCGGTCATTTTTTGCCATCTGGCGCCTGCAAAACCTTGTCTCGTTGCCAGATCTTTTGCATTTTGAAATGCCGTATTGTACCAGCCTAGACTGTTCTCCAGTAGTTCTGGTCTTCCCCAAAGTGGATAATGTACTCCGTGCCACCAGTGCATTTCCAGATGCTGTTTACCATACCAACTGTTGTAGGTCAATCCGGTTTCCTGAGGTAGCATATTCCCGCTGGTTTGCGCTTTGGTCAAATATTGCGAAAGCACCACGCGACGCTCCAATTCCGCTGCTCTGGAGTCTTTACTTCCCGAAAAATCTACAATACCACCACTTTGCCAAAATGCTTCCCAACCTGTACTGCTGCTTGCATATACGGTATTTACAGTGGGTAATTCATCAATTTTTTTATCAGAAAAGGTACAGGTAAATGCGATTTTTTCGCCTTTAGGGACTATACTAAAGTAATGCTGTTCCTTTTCTATAACTTTTGCTTCTCCTTCCCATTTCAATCCCACCGTATAGGACAACGAATCTAGCGAGCGATTGATTACCGCAGTGTTATCATAATTTGTGGTAAGTGTACTAGTATAGTGTTTAGGGTTGTTCCATTGGGTTCCATAATCAGACCACCTGGCGGTAGGTGCGGGAAAACGTATGCGTATTTTGAGTTGGCCGGTGTTGAGTAATGCAGATTCTACGCTAACTCCTAGCGCATCCTGCTCCTGACTACTGGAGGTAATTACTTTTACCGGAATGCCTTCTACTTTAAAATTACTGATTAATATTCCCGACCATAAATCCAAAGTTTGATCTACAGCTTCTATATCTTCTGGTTTTACCAGCGTTCCATCTTTTTTAGTTATATCAAAACCCAAATTTCCTAAATGCACCCGATGCGGATTGGATCTGTAATATTCAGCGGCATCTTTGGCATGTTGAGGTGATTTTACCTGTATGGCATAAGATACGTTTCGGCCATTTTGATCATAGTCTAACAGGGTTTCTTTAAAATTGAAAGCTTCGGTATTGGGGAATGCATTCCAGCCCCAGTTAGCTTGTGTTCCTAAGGGAATTCCTTTTTCGTAGAAATCGGGAAAGGTTTGTAAGCCGGTAATATCTGTTGTAAAAGCAAAATTACCGTTACCCAGTGTCAACGAAGCCAGTGTATCAATCTCGGTGAGATGTACATTGTGACGCGAGACCACAGCTTTACGGTCTATTTTATTTTCTAGAGTAGTTTCTTTTTTAACTTCCTGAGTGCAGGCTAAGGTACACCCGAGGAAAACCAGAATGAATAGCTGTTTAAAATTCATAATTTTAGTTAGCGTTGTAAAGTGAGACTCATTAAACCAATAATCACATCATTGGTAACACTTTCTATGTGTATATTTTGTAGCGTTTTTTTCGCATCCAGCGGAAGATCTAAAAGCGTTCCTGCACCACCATCAATTCCATACTGCGTAAAACCGTGAATATCTGTATAATCATCAAAGTCTCGGGTTATTTCTCCTGTTTTAAAAATGAGGCGCGGAGGTTTTGGGGCATCTGTTGTAAATGCATAGCCGTCTGTATAATAATCCTGCTCGATTGGCCACCAATTTTCGGGGTTTTTTAGACTCAGCATATCTGAAGTTCCATCGGTATAGGTTACGGTAACCCTGCCATTTTCCATTCGGGTCTGCATCGGGTTTGTAGTACCTGTCATAATGAAGTAAGCGTGGCTTGCTTTACCCGTGAGTGGTATGTTAATCGCGTCTGGATAGGTATCCCATTTTGAGGTGAAAACTACATTCTCCTCATTTGCTTGAGACCCAGTTTTAAATGGGATGTTTTGTTGACTTTTTATGGTTCCTGTACGTGCTGTTGCCTTACGTAAGCCTCTATCGTCTATAGTTATTTCTTCTGAAATATTAGGGTAGCACCAGTTGCCGATGCCGGTTGTGGGCAGTTGTAGTGTAGGTGATTCTGGTCGCGGACTCCAATACTGTTGTTTGAAAATTTGATTGACCTCTGCATTAAAATGACTCGATAAATCAATACAATCAAATCTAGGTTCCTGGTAAACAGGGATGTCCCAATTGGTAAATGCCAATTCAATTTCTGCTCCCGATGTTAAACTAAACTTCAACTTATTGGTCCCGGGAACTACTGCCGAAACGGGTAATTCCAGTTGTTTGCTGCCTGAAGAAGCAATTTTTATTTTTTGTTGGTGGTTGGAATTTAGGTGTAAAGTGCCTTCTAGAGTTTCTGTAGTATTATTTTGAAGATCAATTGTTATAGCTTCTGAAGAATAGTTGTTATTGATGATTTCTAGTTTTGGAATAACTTCAAAATTTATCGGTTGCCACCAGATCATTTCGTTTTGTTTCAGTTTTATAAATACTGTTTTATGCCCTAAACCGGAATTTATACGTGCATCAATTTTCTTTGAAGAACTATCAATCTCAGAAAGGGTCTGTTGAGGATCGTGAACTTCTAGAATTTCAGCGTTTGAAGTGTTGAGGTTTAGTGGTTCTTGAAGTGCATATTTTGTTTTTGAAATAATAGGATCTAAAGCTTGAGTTCCCCATTTCACTTCGATTTTATATTGCTTAGCCGTACCCGCGTGAATACTTATTTTAGGAGTTCCTACTGCATCGGTATCAAGAGTATAGGTTGCTTTTTTTCCGTTGACAGTAAGCTCTTCAAGCGTAGAAAAAGCGGCATTTAATTCTAATTTGAGATTTAAATCGGCGTCGAAATTATTTTCCAGCGTATAGATTTCGGTATTTTCTGTTCTTTTAAAAGACAACGAGACATCAGGTAGGTGTAAAGAAGCCTGTTCCCATTTTTGCGGAAAACCCGGTTTAATAATCAATTCATTATTGATGAAATTTGGCTTTATGCCAAAAAGACCTTCTACTAAAGCTCGTGCTGCAACACCTATAGGATCTGCAAAATCCCGATAGAGTTCGCCGCGCATAGCATCATAAAACGACAACTGCTGAAATCCGCCCGGCGAAGCACCCAGATACATACTTTCTATAAGGGCGCTTTCAAAAAGTTTAAAACCTTTTTCAGGTTGATTGCCCTGCCAGTAGGCGAGTGCCATATTGAGATTTTCAGCCAGCGCAACATTGTTTACAGACCAGGTGTAGGGTTGCCAGTTGGTCGTTGCAACCAAAGAGAGATCATCATAGGGTAAGCCTTCAGCCGCGACAGGAATAGGCGGAATTTCATGGGTTACATAATTTAAAGTTTGATACGCCTGAAAATTATCTGCAATGTCTTTATCAAGGGCGTGATACACCGTCCAGATTCCGGGAGTTTTGTGAAGCAGTTGATTGCCTAATGCATCTTTATACTCTGCAAAAACACCTTGTTCCGGAAGCCATAGTGTGTTTTGAATGGCGTTTTTAATTTTTTCGGCTTCTGCCCAATAGGGTTGTGGATTTTTTTCTAAAAGCTGAGCTAATTTTGCGGTCAATACATTAGCACGGTAATTATACGCTGATGTATACGTCACCGAACCCCCGCTGTATTGCAGGGCGTCACTTGCCCAGATGGTGGCATAGGCATCATAAAGTCCGTCATCATTTACATCAAAATTGCGTTTTTCCCATTTTAAATGCCGCTCAATTACCGGGAAGATTTCTTTTAGAAATTCAGGATCTTTATTCCATTTAAAATGCGTGAGCAGTTGGTCTATAAAAACCAGATTCATATCATAATGATGTGCGCGGTCGTTGCGATTGGGATGTCTGCTTATATAACCTTCGCTAAATAGTGCCGTACCTAAAACTTCCTTTTGTCGTGCAAAATAACGGCTGCTGTCTAAAACTACAGGGCCAGTCTCGGGTTCTAAAACCTGTGATTTTCCGTAGCTGCTAAAGTGGGTTTTAGCACGGTCGTGCCAGCCTAATAGGTTTGCGGCATACGCACCACGCCAGGCGTTGAGGTGCATCCGCCAGGCAACCGAGCCATGTAAATACGCCGGACTTTCCCAGATGGCATCTGCTGCAGTAGTGAGTGCGCCGCCCAGTGTATTCAAATAGGGATCAGGAGTTTGAAGCGTTACGCGGTTTGCCAGCATTTCTGCTTTATGTAAAGCCTCATTAAATGCTTCTTCGGTAGTACGCGTATTTTGATTGGTTTTTGAATTCGGATTTTCAATCGCCCAATAATAGGTTTTTGAAGCGTTTCTTGTAAGGCTACCGTACACCACAGGAAGCGTATCTGCAGTGGAGTTGGTTAAACGTATAGGATTTTGAATTCTTGTTGCACTTCCTAGCTTTACAATGCCTTCGGGGATTGTGCCAAGTAGTGTTTTGGTGTTTTTATTCGTTTTTTTATCCCAGTTAAAATCAAGAGTAAACTTGTTTTTAGCAAGTGTATACGCATTGTGTAAACAATATTCTGGTTGCAGGTAAAACACAGATTCGGGGTCTGCGCCAATATCACCATCTCTATGGAATTTCTTTCCGCTGGCTCCACCAAATAACCAACTTATATCAACCGTTTCGGGCAGATTGGTTTCCGTTACTTTAAGTAAAAAACCTTCGTGGGTCGCCGAAGCAACTACGGTAAGTTGTAAACTTCCGGAACCTAAAATCTCATCCCGCAGGGTGTATTCCATAATACCCGGCGTATAGCGGGTTTCAATACTGTCTGCTTCTGTGATCCATTTGGAGGTTTTTCCATTAGCAATGCCCAGTTTAAAGTTGCCTCCCATTCCCGGCATATACAATGCAAACTCGGGTAAGTCGCCGGTTTCTACTCTAAAACCGGAATTGGTACCGTATAAGGCGCGGTTAAATTTTCGGGTACCGTTTACTAAAACAAAACTTTTACCGTCCGGCTTATAGTGAAGTTCTCTTTTTTGATTGTGCCAAAGCGCTTTTTTCTGTGCGATTACAGGCGTAAAAACTACACCTGCTAAAATCAGAAGTAACGAAAAACCAGCAATTATTTGGAATGAACTTCTCATTCACCCTCATTTTTAGGTTTTAGTTCGTCGGGACTGTCGTTTGTATATTTATTGAATTGTTGCTTGGATGGAATTTTAAATAAATCCTGAATCAGCGCAATATCGAGTTCGTTTTTTGGGTTAAATTCTGCCGAAGCCATATACTTCTGCAAACTGTAATACAATTGGTGGGCTGCCGCATCTTTCTCAGGATCGTTAAGATCAACACTCACAACCATGAGTTTCCCGTTGCCCACTTTGGCCTCAAAAGCCATCGCAAGTCTGCGGTTCATAAACCAGGTGTCTATAGGCTGAATTAACGGCCTAAAGTCTGCCGGAAAGTCTTCCAAATGCATTACTTGCTGTTTGTTTACAATGCTGTACCACTGTAAATCACTGTGATATTCGGTGGGAAATTCGTTAAACAACGGGTGCTCCGGATCGATCAAAATTCCGGTAGTATGCGGTGGGCGCATCTGAAACCACGAGGTGTTCCAAAACACCGGGATAAAGGTTTGTACTACTTCGGCACCTTTGACGATGCGTCCTGCAGCATTTAATAAAACTGTACCGCCAGACTTAAGGGTTTTTAGCGCTTGTTCGTCAAGCGAAGTACACTCATAAACTTGCGTGGTTACGGCAGGTAATTCTTTGGGATATACCCAAAAATCCCAATGATTCTTAAATTCGGTGTTTTCAACCAAAATGGTAAATGTCAATTTTTGCGGAGTTTCGAATTCGCTAAGCGGAACTGCTACTTCTCCTAAAGTAGATAATCCAAAACCAATTTCAGGAGTATCAAAACTACCAGAAGCTACACTAGTTCCTGCGTTATTAGTGATCTGCCAGTTTTGATTTTGCTTTAAAGGTGTCTTCCCAAAATGGGAAATAAGCGCAGTAGCGGTAAACGATTCGTCATTAGTATAAACAAACTTTGGAATCTCAGCCAGCGGCACCGTACTGTTTGCAAATTCACGGAATGCAGATGCATCTGTATAGGGTTTTGAATCCCAAAAGGCATCCAAAACACCTACAAGCGCAGTCCCCTGACCCGAATAATCACTTAGCGAAAGAATTTGATAGCCGGCATAATTGGGCGTACGCAACGCCTTCTCTATGTCATACTTATAACACAAGGCCTGCAACTTCCCGGAAGCCATAAAAAAATCATCTGCCTGATCAAGCATATGATGATCTTTAAGATCTTCTTCAAAAAGTTCGAAGTTCTTAGCCTTATTTGGTCCGGTATATTTTTTAGTTTCTTTAAAATTTGGAAAAACACAATATTGCCCCAGTTCGTGCGACACAAACGGCACCTCAAATTGTGCTATAGCTTCGGTAAAATTATTGAGCGTTTGCGGGGTTTCATTTTTCCAATCCAGTCCGCGGGCACCACCACGCACCATAAATTCGTTATTGGGCACTACCGGCCAGCTGCCACCTACCGATGCACCTGTGTACAAACGACGGTTGTCTTTTTGTTTCCAATAGTCATTAAAAGCACTCAGGTATTCTACCTGTCGTCCTGTGGGTTCGTTACCATAAGCCAGCATCACATAGGAGGCGTAGTTGCCGTAATGGGTTTCCATACGGTTTGTTTCTTCATAAATATAGGTGTCTATAGGTCTGCCTAGTCCTAAAGCACTGCCATGATTTGCCCAGCTTGGGCCTTCGGGTTGTAAGTAGATACCCAATAAATCTGCGGCTTTAAAAGCAGCTTCGGGTGGACACCAGGAATGATACCGTACGTGATTGAGACCGTGATCTTTTATAGCTCTAAACACTTTCTTCCAGGAGTCCACATCCATTGGGGGATGTCCTGTAAGTGGGTAGATCGCATTGTCTAGCGTTCCTCTTAAAAATACAGGTCGGTCATTTATGAGAAACGAAGTGGCTTGTGTTTTAAAATCCCGAATCCCGAATTGCAAGGTTTTATGATCAACGCCTTTAGAAGAAGTCAAAGTGACTTTAGCACGGTATAAAGCCGGATCAAACTCATCCCATAGCGCAATTGTTTCTCCTAATGGAACCGTTGCAACCAGCGTATCCTGAATTGCGTTAATTTTAAATGAAGTGGAGTAGGGGCTTATTTTTTGAGGAGCAGCCGTATTGAATGTTTCCAACTCAAAATCTAAGGTTACTTTTTTAGACTGTTGCTTTAATTGAGCAACAGCAACTTTAAAACGAACTTCCTTTTCAGCCCGGTTGGGATAGGCCTGTATATTTTCAATATAAATTTCGGGGGTGGCGACTAATTTTAGTTTTCCTATAATTCCATTCCAGTTGCCCTGTGTATGGTCGGTAATACTATGGGAATCGGGTCCTACATTAATTTCTTTAACACGGTTATCGACGCGAATGCTCAGCGTATGTGTGCCCGGAGATAAGTAGCTGCTTAAGTCGTATTGATGGGGAGCCACCATAGAATTTTGTATTCCTATTTTTTGACTGTCGAGATATACCAGTGTTTCGGTATGCGGGCGTTCCAGATAGAGGTAAATGTGCTTATTACCCCAATCCTTCGGGATGGTTATTTCTTTCTGGTACCAGGCTGCACCTACGTATTCTTTTTCGGGCGTAAGCCAAAATGGGAATTTTACATCCCCCGGCTGACGGTACTTTTCAAACCGCGGATTAAAGTAAAACGAACTGTCGTAAATACTACCCGTCCATTGTGTTTTTATGGTAACCTCGTTGCCTTTGTTATTGGTAAGCATCGACCCCGGAAGTATGATGTTGTCTTTTAATTTTCGGGCAAACCATGCTGCAGTAGTTCCCTGGTCTTGAGCATCTATTTCAAAACGCCAAGTCCCCTCTAAATGTAGTGTATCACTTTTTTGGGCGTGTATTGGCTGTAATCCTAAAAAGCTTACGAGTAAAATAAATAAAGTACAAAAGTGACGCATATTAGTTAGAATTTAATTGATTAGGAACCAATTTGATATCGGGTTTTGGGGCTTTTTGCATCCCATAACCCATATAAAAGCCTACGTGTGGCGGCTGGTTGTAGCCTATGTTTTGCCAGGCAATACTCAAGCGGTACTGCGGATCGTGCATTAAGGTATATACGCGTGTAGTAGTAGGAATAGGTGTTGTATAAATACGGAGTTCGCTACCGTCATCACTGGGGAGCATCAGCTCTTCACGCCAGTCGCCCAGAATATCTGCCGAAAGACTGGGAGTAGACTTTGATCCGTTTACCGAATGTGCGCCATCGGCTTTAAAAATTCGGCCTTTGCCATATTTCTCAATATAATTGCTGTTTAAGAGTTCGCGAGTCGTATCGCCATCCCACCAAATTAAAAAGTTGGCAACCCGTGGCGCTCTGCCTATGGGATTGCCTTTGCTATCGTGTAGATTGCGATTGCCAGACCACCACATTTGTGCTCCTATGCGAGTGGTATCAATATTTGCGGCTACGCCACGACCCACATCTTCATCAGGTTGTGCTTCAAATAATACATTACCGTCTTTTGCGGAAAACAAAACCACTCCAGGTCCTTTGGTACCTTCCTCAATTTCGTGAACACCAAAACGTTCCAGACCCGGTATTTCAGGATCAAGGTCGCTTACGTGAATGGCATCACCGTGTCTAAAGCCTGTAGTGTATAAACCGGTGCCGTCATCATCTACGGTCATCGCACCAAAAATAATTTCATCTTTCCCATCCTCATCAACATCAGCTACAGAAAGGTTGTGGTTACCCATCCCTGAATAGGGATTCTTTCCGTTTTCCGAATCAAAGGTCCATCGGGATTGTAACTGGTTATTTTTAAAATCAAAGGCTGCCAGAACGATGCGCCCATAATAGCCGCGGCCCATCACAATACTGGGATGAATGCCGTCAAGGTAAGCAACACAGGCGGTAAAGCGATCTACCCGATTGCCGGTGTTGTCGTTTTTACCATTACCACCGGTTCCGCCCCAGGCGCCAATATTCCCGCGTTCAGGAATGTAAGCGGTAGTGGCAACCGCTATACCGATTTCGCCATTAAAAACGGTAAGATATTCGGGGCCTTTTAAAATTTTACCAAAGGTTCTGGAGTGCTCATCGGTATCCCGCCAGTCGGCTTTAGGGTCACCAATTACGGTTCCCAATGCATCTGTGGTGCCGTCTGCGGTTTTGCAAACCATTTCGGCTTTACCATCCCCATCAAAATCATAAACCAGAAACTGCGTATAATGCGCACCTTCGCGAATGTTTTTTCCCAGACTGAGTTGCCAAAGCAATGTTCCATCTAATTCGTAAGCCTGAAAAATAGGAGGGTCGGTCAACCCTCGATGGGAGTTGTCGTGACCTTTGCCGGTCATATGCACAATGAGCTCATACTGCCCGTCGCCGTCTAAATCTCCCACAGCGGCATCGTTTGCGCTATAGCCTTCAATTTGAGTAAGCGGTAAGGATAAATAGGGTTTTACAGCTGCATTAGCCGGTATCGTGAATTTACCGGGTTCTTCGGTTTCTGTGTTCTGTAAAACCGACTTTACAAACCAGGTATTATTGAGGGCTAAATCTGCTGTTTTATCTATAAAAAACGTGCTATTTAAAATCGGATCTGTATTGAGTTTTACCGCAGGTTGTTCTCCGGTTTTTCGGTAGATATTAAAACAAAGTTCGTCGGGGTCAGTTCCTAGAAATCGCCAACTAACGATGACTTCTCGATTTTCCTGAGCGAGGGCAACCACACCACGATCCAGATGTTCCATCTGTCGCTGTGCGTAACCCGCAACGCCAATTACGCAGAAAATTAAAAAAAGATAATGCTTAATTGGACGGGATAGATTCATAGGTTAGTCGGTTAGGGGTAAGGTGTAGGGAAGTACTGTGCCATTCTCGGCCAAAATAAAATAATCGGGCAATACACCGGGGTCAAGGCGGTAGATTTTAATCGTATGTGTACCGGCTTTGAGCGCACCTAAATTCATTGATTTTCGGGCTTGATTGCGCAATACATTTTGTTTCCATTCTTCACTTCTGCCATAGGTTTCAAAATCTAAAATTTCGACAGTATTATCGTTTAGTTGTATTCCTATTTTTAAGTTTTGGTTACCGGTTATGGGATGATTGGGTAGTGCAGTAAGGGTAAAATCGGCGTTTTTTAAATCTTCTAACAGCTCAATCTCATAGCTTAAAACCGGAGTGGTGGCTGCTAGCTCTTTAATTGTTGTGGCGTCTGAAGCGGCTAATTGTAAGATTTGCCCGGTATAACCTAATCCGTTTAATTGCTGCGGAAAACCTGCTTCAAAGTTTGTAGCACGCGTATAGTCTGCTGCGTTGTGCACCAAAGCAAGTTTAGGTGCTTCGGTACTTTTTGACTCGTCGTCTAAAATTTTGGGTAGCTCAAATACCGGAAGTCTGCGCGGTGCAGGATCCATGATACCGTTCCATTTTCCGTTTGCGAGGCTGTTGTAGGTGCTGGTTAATTGCGCTATCTCCTCCTGATTTGCGCGTATTGCGTTTTTATATTCCTCAGCTTTTTGACGATCGGTTTTACTATACTGCGTTGCTAAATCCCGATATAAATACTTCTTGTTCATCGCACTTGATCCAAGCACGGGATAAACTACCAACTGATACCAGGCATCGGTACGGTGTTTCGGAATTTCGTTTTGGGTGGTGTACACCTTTTTAGAAAGCGCCTCATAAGCTGCTATACGCTTTGTATTTTCATCATTTTCGGGACTTAATGAAAATCCCGTAAGATGCGTAGCGCGTGTAGGTTCTGTTTGACTCCATCCCATAAATTCGGGTTTGCGTAGCCAGGCGAGATCATAATACGTATGCCGTATATCGCTAATTTCAGAAGCCAGATTTTCACCAAAAATGCTTCCGTAGAACTGCTGCATATGGGTTAGATAGTTTTCAGGTTTTCTAAATCTTTCCGGCTCAAATGCCAAATCCATAAAAAACTGCGTATTGTATTCTGCAGGCTTAATATCTCCCACATTAAGAATCCATATTTTATCTGCTCCTGTGTCGTAGGCTTTCAGTAATTCTTCGCGTATTAATGCAGGATGCGTGGTACTCAACCACAAATAATCGTGCGGTCTGCCCCAATACGAAGCGTGGTAATACACCCCGCTACCGCCACTGCGTTTGCGCTCTTCGGCGTTGCTTAATTGTCTAATATATCCGTAATTATCATCGGTCCACATCAGGGTGATATCTTCGGGTAAATCGAGGCCGTATTCATACAAATCAAGTACCTCTTTGTAAACGGTAAACACCTGCGGTACCTGTTTAGGATCTCCTATGTGTTTTTGCAATAAACCCCGCTGATCTTTAATAACGTCATTTAAAATTGCTGCTGCATCTGCCGTGTTTTTAGCACCTTCCATTCCGCTGTCGTGAACGCCACGCATCCCAATGGTGTAAATTCCGTTTACATTTTTAGCTTCAGCAACACGCTCTTCCCAATAATTGAGAACGCCTTTTTTATTGCTGAAGTAATTAAAATCACCCATCGTATCGTGATCCCATTCATCTACATTATTACGCAACATCGGTTCTGCGTGCGACGAACCTAAAACAATCTCATAATCTTCAGCTACTTTGGCATTTCCCGGATAGTGAAAAAACGCTTTGGTACTGGGATGCATTGCCGGCCAGATGGTGTTTGCACGCAGGCGTAGGAGCAATTCAAACACTTTTGCGTAGGTTTTGGGTCCTATATCGCCGGTTTCGGGTTCAAAGGTTTTTGCTGCCCAGGGCTGTAAACCCCAGTCTTCATCATTTATAAAAATGCCGCGGAATTGAACCGCCGGACTTACCGATTGAACATCATCAATCGCCAATACCAAATTTTCTTTTGGGGTAGGTGTGACATCTGCCCACCAGTACCAGGGAGAAACGCCTATTTTTTGAGAGATTGAAAACACACCATAAGCCGTTCCGCGGGGATCTGCTCCCGAAATCACCAGAGCTTTTTGAATACTACCAGTAGGATTGTGTACCAGTGTATGCGTGTAGGTTTCCCAGGCATTTGCTGCCGGAAGTTTATTTTGATTGTTGACTAAGGCTTTAATCAATTGCGAATCGCGGTTACCTATCGCAATTACATTTCCTGAAACTTCTGCAATACGCGTAACGACCTGAGGCTTAAAGCCGGTAACCTGCTCGATATCCTGAGCGAGCAAATATGCCGAAATAGAATCGAGCGCAGGACCGTTTGCATCGTAAATAATCGCAGTCTTTGTGTCTGCGGTTACGAGTTCAAAATGGCTATTATTGTTATTTCCATTGTTTGTGCTACCGCAGCCGAGTAGTGCAACCGTTACAAGCGAAAGAAATAGCAGTGAAATTCTCATTTAGTTGATTTTCGGGGAAGAAGTATAAAGCGAATCTGAAAAGACAACCCCGGGTGAATTTTCAATTTTTAAGGTCGAACCGTTTTTGATACTCAGGCTTACATTTTCAATAGTCCAGTTGGTACTGTGGGTGATTTGACCGGCTTCTTCCGCCTGAATGTGTACGTCTTTTAAAGTGATGTTTTCAACCAGAGATTGCTCCATCCCGTTGACGTTGATCGCGCGCTGCGCCCCTTTTACATCAATGTTATACAAGGTGATGTCTTTAAAGGTAGGGATGCCTTTTTCGGGAGGATCTACTTCCATTAATAAGGTTTTCCAGCGTTGTGGTATGCTTTCTTCATCGTAACCTTCGGGCAACTTGGAGTAGGAGTACGACGGATTCCAGTTCATCGAAACTTCCATAAACGTACGTACACTATCCATTTGAATGTTTTGCATATACACATCTTCTACGGTACCGCCACGATTAGTAGCCGATTTAATATTGAGTCCGTTTTTGGTTCCCAGACCTTTAATATTCGAAACAAAAACGTGTTTAATATCGCCGCTGGTTTCACTACCTATGGTAAATAATCCTGATCCTGCCAGAGCGATACAATCGCGTATCACCACATATTCTGTAGGGCGATCTACCCGAAGACCGTCCCAGTCGCGACCGGCTTTTAAACAAAAATTATCGTCGTTACAGTCGATGTCGCAGTTTTGAACCAGAATATATCTCGAGGAATCAATGTCAATCCCGTCTGTACTGGGACCGTGACCGCCTATATTGTTTCTAATGGTTAAGCCATCTACCGTGATGTGGTTAGAATACAACACCTGTACCGTCCAGAATCCTGCACGCTGAATGTTGAGGTCTTCTATAAATACATTTTCTGAATTTTGCACCAGGAGCGTACGTGGACGTTTAGCGTCGTAATCTACAATCCAGCGCAGGCCTTTGGGTTCGTATTCTTTCCGCAGGTTCCAGTAATAATCCCAAAACACTTTTCCCTGCCCATCAACAAGCCCATTGCCGTTTATGGTCACATTGGTCTCATCTAACACATTGATTAACGCCGCAGGCCATTTCATTTCAATACCGGCAATACGCGTATCAATCTCGGGGTAGTCTTTAATGTCTTCACTCCCTAAAAGCTCAACCCCTTCAGGAATGGTAAATTGTATGTTTTTTTTGATGAAAATAGAGCCGCTTAAATATTTTCCCGGTTTAAAGGTTACCGTACCGCCGCCGTTTGCGGCAGCTGCGTCAATAGCTTGTTGGATTGCAGTTGTGGTTAACGCGCTCCCGTCTGCAATAGCATTGTAGTCGTTAACGTAAAAGATTTGCTCTTTAAAGGTATTGGGTTTTGCGCCTACTTCATTTAACCATTCGGGCTCAAAGGTTGCAGATTTTGCTGCTGCCAGATCGGGTGGTGCGGTGTTATTTTTGCAGCTGCTTAGACTGCATACAGCGAGAATAAAAAGAATAGAAAGCGGTCTCATAATTGTTTATCCAATTGAATAAACAAGTTCCTTTTTTTTTAAGAAACTAGCATCCTGTTCTTACCTGTTGGCTAGTTTTGTTTTAAAGTGTCGATGGGAGGAGGTATTCTTTATCTAAACCAGGATTAATAATAATGTGTTTTAGTGTTTACAAGGTTTTTTTGCTTACGGCCATTAACGCTTTTAAGTGTATATAAATTCCTAATACAAAAAATAGTCCTAAGCAAGGAAAACTGAAATAGGTAATTAGTAGGGGAGGAAAAACCAAAATACTACACAGACCAGACAGTTCTATTAACCAACATTTAATAGCGATTTTATCAGCTACGAAAATATTCGAACGAAACGGTGAGCAGGAAAAATAATATTAAGAGAAGATGGCTTACTATAAATGTGGTCTATGCAAGGATACTGGACTTGTTCAATTTTAAATACCTGAATTACAATAGTTTGAATATAGAATGTAAGGTTTTTTA
Source organism: Leeuwenhoekiella sp. W20_SRS_FM14 (assembly GCF_052119605.1). NCBI lineage: Bacteria > Pseudomonadati > Bacteroidota > Flavobacteriia > Flavobacteriales > Flavobacteriaceae > Leeuwenhoekiella > Leeuwenhoekiella sp. W20_SRS_FM14. The sequence continues at coordinate 106,104 of NZ_JBGQOK010000002.1, forward strand.
TGAGTTTAATGTTAACCTTTATCTTTTATCTGTTTTAAATCAAATCCAAGCATAAAAAATGCTTTTTCAAATGATCTGATACTTTTATTAATTCCTAACCTTTCTTTGGTGCATTGTGTTATCCACGAGGAAATTAGGTTTGCATTAAAGCCATCAATCCCTTTCGGGTGCTGGTTTTTAAAACCGTATCCAGTAGCCACTTTTCTTTCTCTACCTATGGCACCACTAAAATTGAAAAGTTGATTTGAAAGATTTTGGAATTCTTCTTTCTGATTTTTTGATAAGCTATTATAATTTCTGATTAAAGTGAAATTTAGAAATGCTGAAACCCTTGAATCATAGATTAGGATATCGGGGTTAATAAATGAATATACCTTTGTCCATCCGCTTGACCATAGAATTGTTTCATTGATAAAATTTGGTTTCTCAAGAGTTTTTTGAAATGTCAATAGTTCCGTGACCTTATGGATATATTTCTTAAGCCTTTTTTGCTCATAAAGGTTTACAACTGATTTTACGTTCCCAGTCAAAACATTTCCCCAATCAAATATTTTCAAACAGACCATGAGAATTTGATCCTCGCTTACATCTTTGGAATTTAAAATGGTATTCCAATCTTGAAATTGTGCAACTCCAACATCTCCGTTGTACGTATATTTTTTGTCTGCGTCAAATATTGAATCAAATGAAATAACGCCTAATCGCTTTCCGTAATCAATATCCGGATAAGATTGATTCATCAATTCTTTAAATGAATCATAGTAGCCCAGGGATTCAAGAATAGTGTCTACTTGGTTTTTAGTCATTCTTATAATTGTTAATGGTTTTGGGCATGATTAGTTCCTTTAAATAGCATTAGATTTTCCAAGTGTTGACCTAATTGAATCTTTGAGCTTTGGGATATTAGGATTTTCAGAAGTAGGCGAGATCAAACAATTATTTAGAGCAATTGTTGAGCATGTTTTATTATTTCTCTTCTAGCATTTTTTGACCGATAGCACCTATGAAGTAATATGTCAAAACGCTTATTATAAACACTATTATTTGCAAAACCCCCATACCTAAACCTATGCTTGAGCTAGTTAAGTTCAGAACAAGGATTATTGATGCAGGGATTAAACCAAATACAATTATTAAAGAAATTACTAAAGCTACTAATTGCCATCTAAACGTCTCATTAGAATTTGCAATTCCTGATGAAAATTTGACAATTGATTGCCCGAAAAGAATTATTGAAATAATCGACCATTCAGTATTGTAGAAAACCTTGGAAAAGTCATTTTCATAACTACGTACAATAAGAAGGATTATTATTGGAAGTAGAGTAAATATTAACTCAGAGCTAAGTACGTATTTTGTTGTTCTTTCTATTTTCATCATTTGTTATGTATTACATCAATCACCTCAATGATTTCTGTTTTTTCTGATATCAAATATCCATTTCTATTATACTTTAAAGTTTGAAAAATTTTTACGTGCAAAGAATCACCTGGAACTACTGGAATTTGTCCTGAATGAAAACTTTCTAACCATTCTTGGTGCAATATTTTTACGGAAACTGGTTTATTTCCATGTTTAAAACTCCAAGCAGAATCACCTAAAAAGTCAGGCTTTTTTATTAAATAGAATACTTCCGATTCATTTATTATCTCATTGTATGTAAGAGCGTTTTCAACTTCTTCAATATCAATTTTAGATGTTCCAACTTTAATCTCTTTAACTTCTCTATTAGGGCTTTTGAGCTCAAATGATTCAGTTTCTGATAATTTATCGGTAGAATCATTTATTTTATTGATTGCTTCTGCAAGCTTTAGCGTATCAGGTTCAGTGTAATTGAATGAGTCAGTTAGATCTTTCTTTTCAGCAATTTCTGAAATTCTTACTTTAAGGTTTTCTAAATCATTTACTGTATGTTTTTTTTCTGCTAAGAACTTAAATGATTCAGCTCTAGATTCTTCAATATATTCTTCTATTTTTTCATCATCAGGTGAGTTATCTATTTGTCCATCCTCGCTAACTACTAGCTCATTCCAAAATCTACCGATTAGAGAACCTTTTTCAATGTCATCTAGAACTATTTTTGATTTTACTTTCGTGTTTACACTTTCTGCTATTATATAATCTAGGCTATTTATGCCGTCTATCATTTCAGCAAATGATTTGAAAAGTCTACTGGGATTTTCAGTGTTTCTTTCAAAAGATAAACGAATATCGAATTTGCTTTGTAAACTTTTCTTCATTAATTAAGAATTTGTTTAAAATTATACCCAATGTAGGGATAACACAACCATTTTATATTAAATTCATTTTTTATATTTGAGTATAAGCACTTACAAGTGTTTGTATTTAAATCATCTAAGTAAATATAATATTTACCTTAAAAGCCTTTTTACAGAATTCCTGATTCTAGCTAAGTTTCTGATTCATTTGAACCTTTTAAAAAGCGTAGATTAGATCCTAAAATTCAATCAGCAAGACTTTTTCTCCCTGATATCTAAACCATATCAATATACCCCATTACCCCACAGCCTTTTTTTACTATTCGTTATTTACAACTAATTATCGGTTCTATAACACTCTCGTATATGCATATACAAACAAGAAATGGCCGTCATTAATTAAAATGACGACCATTTACACACACAATTATTTTGAGTTATACCGATTTGCGCTGGTACAATTTGCTAAAGATTAAAAATAAGATCCCACAGCTAATCCACGCGGGTAGGGTTAAAAAGGATAAGAATACATCATACTGCACCGAGATAAAGTAGAATACTCCAAAGCTTAACGCCCAGGCACCAAAGACCGCCCAGTTGAATTTGATTCCGGTTTTTTCTGCATAAAAGGCTTGTATTCCGGCGCGCTTTCCGAAGAAATATTCAAAAACAATGATTGCTCCTATAGGTGCTAAAATAAAACCGTAAAGGGCTACAAAACCTAAAAGTTTCATCGCAAAAGCGGGGAATAGTCCGGCTATGGTGGCTACTGTACCTGCAATTATGGTTACCCAAAAGGTAGAAAGTTTAGGTATAATGGCTTGAAAAGCAAGACCGGCTCTGTAAATCGTTGGGTTTGCAGTCGTCCAACCTGCAAGCAGTACTGCGATAATCCCAAAAATACCAATAGCGTTATATGCCAGAGGACCCGGTGCAACAGTAGGCGCTTCCCCACCGGCAAGCATCGCCATCGCTTCGGGTGATTTCAAATATACCGCATACAGTAGAGCAGCAGCAATCCACGCGATATAGTGACCTATGTAAATACCGGCAGCCGTAGTCCAGCCTGCGCTTGCTTTTTTAGCAAAACGAAATACTGATAAATCTGACATCCCAATGTGCATGGCTGCATTTGCAAACCACGACCACAATACCACGTGCCAGAAGGTATATTTTATTTGTCCCGGAAAGGGTTCACTGCCTTCGCCCCAGATATTCCAGAAATCTGAAAAGCTGTTTACATCAAGCTGTATCAAGGCCACAACACCACAGGCTACAAAAGCCAGTACAATAACCGGAGACATCCAGTTTGCAGCTTTGGCGACGGTATTGTATCCGCGGGCAGCAATGAGAGAAATTACAGCTCCTATTGCTAAAACGACAAGGACCCAGGTAAGGCTGTTAGGCGTGGTATCGGTTAATTTGGGCATTTCCATATCAAACGGAATCCCCACAGCGGTGGCAGAAACGGTGATCATCGCCCCGGCAAGAAAACAGAATAAGATTCCGTTTGCCAGATTGTAGGCCGTAACCAGGCGCGTACCACAAATTTTTTCTAGATGAAAATACAGGGTGTATCTAAATTTGGTTCCTATTTCTGCGGTTAAAAATCTCCAACTTAAAACGGCGAGGAGGTTACCTATTAATAAACCTATGATGAGGTCAAAGGCACTTACACCGGTGGTTAAAAATAAGGGACCTATAACAAACTCGGTTCCTGCGGCGTGCTCCCCGGCGTACATTCCTAAAAAGGCTTTCCAGCTTTGCAATCTCGATTGCGGAACGGGCTGGCGTTCAAATTCGCCACCTGCGATTTCTTCAATAGTATCTTCTTCCTGGTTGTATTGAGACATAGTCTAGGTTGTTATTAAATGTTTTGGTAAATCTTCTACCCGCTCGCACACCAGCTGATCCATCACTTGCTTAAACTGGGTTTTGAGCATCCCGATGGTGTGATCGCCGCCTTTGTTGCCTAATGCGCCGCAGCCGTACATAAACGAGCGTCCCATAAAGGTAAATTTTGCACCACAGGCCATTGCTCGGGCAATATCTGGACCTGAGCGTAAGCCACTGTCCATCATCACCTCGATCTGATCGCCATAAGTCGCGGCGATTTCTTTAAGGCTGTTTATGGTAGATTGAGCTGCGTCGAGTTGACGCCCGCCGTGATTAGAAACGATGATGCCGTCAAAGCCCATACGTATGGCAGCAGCAGTATCTTCTAATGATGCTACTCCTTTAAGTACGAGTTTCCCTTTCCAGCGATCGCGGATCGGTTTTATTTTTTCTTCGTTGAGTTTCCCTGAAAAGGTACGGTCCATAAACGCGCCCAATTGTTTTAGGTTTAAACCTTCCGGCGTGTAGGGTTTTAAATTTTCAAAAGTAGGCTGCCCGTATTTAAGCGTGTTGTACGCCCAGGTAGGTTTCCCCAGAATTTGAAGTATATTTTTTACAGACATTTTGGGCGGTAGCGCCAGTCCGTTTTTAAAATCCCGGGGGCGAAAGCCAAAGGTAGGCACATCGCACAGCAGCACGAGAACCGGACAACCGGCGGCTTCGGCACGGTCTATAATATCATTGCGCACCGCATCTTCCACAGGATTGTACAGCTGAAACCAGGCATTGCCTTCGGTGAGTTCGCTGGCTTTTTCAATATCCATTGTGGTTACCGTACTCAGGATAAAAGGCACATTGTGCTGGTGTGCGGCCTTAGCCAAAATCGCGGGTGAGTTGGGCCACATCAATCCCTGAAGACCTACGGGTGCAATACCAAACGGGGCGTCAAATTCCATCCCCAAAACTTTGGTTTTGGTAGAACTCTGACCGTAATTGTTTAAATATCGCGGCTGTAACTGTACATCGCGTATCTCTGAAGTGTTGCGTTTGATACTTACATCTTCGTTGCAACCGCCATCCAGATATTCAAAAGCAAATGCCGGTACGCGGCTTTTTGCTTTGGTTCGTAAATCGTCAACAGAAGGATAGGCAGTGTTAAAAGCGTTGGCCATAGTATTTATTTAGCGATGAACGGAATGTGTTTTTTCATCGAGTAATTTTTCTTTAAAAATTTTGAATTCAGTTGGGTGTCAGAGATGCAAATGGCCGCTCCTAATGCAGAGCCTAATGAAGAGTCTGTGGTGCGGAGTTCCATCGTTCTAAAATGATGCGAAAGCAGGTGAATGTATAGGTCGTTATCGCTAAAACCACCGTCAACAAAAAGTTTTTCGATAGTCATATCACCTTTTGCAGTCTGTATACTTTTAACCTGTAAGCGTACCAGCTCCATCATTAACTGGTGGTAGGCGTCTTCAAAAGAAGTGAATCTAAGCACTGTTTTTGTAGGCATCTCAGGATCTTCCAAAGACTCCCAATGAAAGATTTTTTCAAACTCTTTTACGAGTTCGTAGTGAATTTCAGGATTAAATTTTACCGTTTTGTGGTAGTCTTTATCTACCCCATAATGTTCGGTTAGTTTTTTAACCTGTATGCTGTATTCATTGCCTAAAAACAGGCGCGCAGATTTTACAGGTTTGCCGTTAATACGCATATAATTGATGCAATCTTTGGCAACATCTGCTTTGCTGAGCTCGTTTTCTACAAACGGATTTAAAGCGATACTCCAGGTTCCCGTAGAAATCAAAATAAATTGTTTTTTAAGACTGCGCACATAGGGCAGGAGCGCGGCAGAACTGTCGTGAATACCTACACCTATTTTTATACGCTTCCCGTTATAGTTCATATTGATACTCGTTTCGGTGGAAACGATAGGAGGTAAAATCTGGTCGAGTTGTTCGGCATATACCCAGTCGTGGTAATCGCGCTTTTCAAAATCCCAAAGCGAAGTATGGCAGCCTATACTGGTGTATTCGCTCAACGGGATTCCTGTAAAAACAAAGCTTAAATACTGCGGAAGGTGCAGCGAATACCGGATTTTTTTAAAGACTTCGGGTTTGGTATTTTTTAACCAATACAATTGCATCCCGGCATTGAGCATACCTGAACTTGACGAACCTGTTTTCTGATGAAAAATTTCTTCAGGTCCGTATTTTTCGTAAAACGAATCTATAATTTCGGTAGGAATCGCTTTAGTATAATTATACAGCGGAAAAATCACCTCGCGGTTTTCATCGAGATGAACCAGACTGGCGCCGTATGAAGAAAAGTTAATGGCTTTGATATCAAATTTTTCGGTTTTTAAAATGCGGTCAAACACCGTTTTTAACCATTCACGCAAAGCGGAAAGATCTTCGGTAGGATGCCCGTCTTCATCTGAAATTTCATCAAACTGAATGTACTCGCGGTACACCTCCTGAAATTCAGAATCAAAAAGAAAAAACTTTTTATTTGTTTTACCAATATCAAATACTGCCGTAACTGTTTGCTTCATTAAATGCGTGTTTCCAGATTAAAGTCCTGTAGCGATCGTGTTTTTACCACGTTCTTTGATCAATTGACCACGCACATCCAATTTGCGGTAGGCATCAATAGGATTGATAACTCCGCCTGCCTGTACCCGTGCCTGGCGAACCAGTGGGCGTACATCTGTGCGGTATGCTCCCTGAATGATTTCCTGACAAAGCGTAACATCATTAGCTTCCTGAGCCGCTCTAAGTGCATCCTGATCGATTAAAAGAGCTTTTGCATAGGCTTCCTGAATGGCTTCTAGAGACTGTATTAAATCTTCTAACGGATCTTTTATATTGTGACTCGCATCGATCATCCAACCCAGTTCGGGATTGTTTGGGTTATTCTGCATCCCGTAAACCAACTCGTTAAAAATAAGGAATAGGGCGTAGGGTTTTATACTTCCCACGGTGATATCATCATCCCCATATTTGCTGTCATTAAAGTGAAAACCGCCCAGTTTGCCTTTCAGCATTAAGATGGAAACAATCTGTTCAATATTGGTATTGGGTAAATGATGTCCTAGATCTACTAAGGTATAGGCTCGTTCCCCGCAACCGTTTGCCAGCATTAGCGAGGTTCCCCAATCCTGAATCACCGTACTGTAGAAATTAGGTTCGTAGGGTTTATACTCAATAAACAGTTTCCAATCCATCGGCATATCTTCGTAAATGGAAATCAGGCTGTTTTGTGTATGGGTGAGTGCGGTCTGAAAGTTATTTTGTCCCGGAAACGAGGATCCATCTGCTAACCAAACGGTCAAACTTTTTGATCCCAGTTTATTTCCGATTTCAATAACCTCTTTATTGTGGGCAATCGCCTGCTCACGTACGGCTGCACTGGTGTTGCTCAACGAACCGTATTTATATGATTCTTTCTGGTTTTTTTGATCCTGAAAGGTGTTGCTGTTTACCGCATCAAATTTAATTTTGTGTAAGGCGGCCAGTTCTTTTATCGCGTTGTAATCGTTAGGCACATCCCACGGAATATGCAGCGATACTGCACCCGCAGTTTGCGTAAGACTATGAATTAAGCCAATATCTTCTATTTTTTGCTCTAAAGAAGCCGGTTCGCCAGAAAAGGAAAACCTTCCAAAGCGGGTACCGCCGGCACCCAAAGCCCAGCTGGGGATTGCTACCTGAAATTCGGCAAGCTTGTTTATAATTGCAGTAACATCTACCTTATTTTTCGACAACGATTGAGCCAAAAAATCAAAGTGTGATTTATGATCAGAAAGACCTGTTTTGTTGAGGTCTTCTACGTGTTGGTTATTAATTTTCATAAGAAAAAAATTCTGAAAATGAAGTTAGTTAAAACTCTCGGAATCTTAATGAATCTAAGAGTTTTAACCCACTTCAATAAGTTTTTATTTAACGTACAAACGCGTTTGCCATACCACCATCTACGTTTATGGTGTTTCCGGTACTTTTCTGAAGAACGCTTACACAGGCAAAAACACCGTCTGCGATATCGTCTGGTAAGATGATCTCGTTAAGTAAATTACGTTTTGCATAGTGTGCCGGTAAATCTTTAACCTCAATCCCGTAGGCTTTGGCGCGCCCTTCGGCCCAGGCACCTTCCCAGATTTTGCTACCTACGATAACGCCATCAGGATTTACCGTATTTACCCGTATTTTATCACCACCTAATTCGGCAGCAAGAAGACGGGTCATATGTTGTTGTGCAGCTTTTGCTGTTCCGTAGGCCACGTTATTAGGTCCTGAAACCAATCCGTTTTTGCTGGCAATATTTACAATGTCACCGCCTAAGCCTTGCTTACGCATAATCGCAACACCTTCCTGAGCCATTAGAAACTGCCCTTTTACCAGAACGTTTTGTAAAATATCCCAGTCTTTTTGAGTGGTCTCTTCCAACGGTTTAGAAATTGCAAGTCCGGCAGAATGTATAACAATATCTACCCCACCAAATGCGAGGCAAGCTTCTTTATAGGCTTTTTCAATCGCTTCCTGATTGGTCACATCGCAAACCGCACCGGCAACCTGATCTTTTTTATAAGTCGCCACGGCTTCTTTAAGCGCGTCTTCACTCATGTCGGTAAGAACCACATTAGCACCTTCGGCAACCAGCTTATCTGCAATTGCTTTACCTATACCACCGGCGGCACCGGTTACAATCGCTACTTTACGTGAAAGCGGTTGTTCTTTAGGCATACGCTGCAATTTCGCTTCTTCAAGAAGCCAGTATTCAATATCAAAAGCTTCCTGACGGGGTAATGAGGTATAACTTGTAATCGCTTCTGCACCGCGCATCACATTGATCGCATTGATGTAGAATTCGCTAGCAACCCGAGTTGTCTGTTTATTTTTAGCAAAGCTAAACATCCCCACACCCGGATAAATGATAATCACAGGATTAGGATCCCGCATCGCCGGGCTGTTGTCGTGCTTACAGTTTTGGTAGTAGTCTTTGTATTCCTGACGGTATTGTGCAAACGAAGGTTCAAGTTTAGCCAGTACCGCATCGGTATCATCTAGATTGTCGTCTTTATCCAGATTCAGAATTAACGGCTGAATTTTAGTACGTAAAAAGTGATCTGGGCACGAGGTACCCATAGGCGCCAGGCGTTCTAGATCGTTGCTGTTTATAAATTGTAGAACAGTATCACTATCTGTAAAATGGCCGATCATTCGGTCTTCTGAAGAAGCGAGGCCTCTAAGAAGTGGCATTAATTTAGCGGCCTGTTCGTTACGTTTTGCAGCTGGCAAACTAGCAATTTTTTCACCTCCAAAAACACTACCTTTTTCAGCTACTTTTTTCTCAATATATGCAGAAGCTTTTTCGATAACTTCAAGACTGTTTATGTAGCATTCGTAAGAGGTATCTCCCCAGGTAAATAAACCGTGGCTACCTAAAACAATTCCGCGTATTCCGGGGTTGTCATTAAGGCACTTCTCTAACTGAAGCCCCAGGTCAAAACCGGGACGCTGCCATGGCACCCAGCCCATAGTATCTCCCCAGATGTCTTTAGTTACCTGCTCGCTGTTTTCTGCAGCGGCGATGGCGATGAGTGCATCAGGATGCAGGTGATCTATATGTTTAAATGGTAAAAGTCCGTGAAGGGGTGTGTCAATTGATGGCGCTTTAGAATCCAGATCATAAATACAATGATTAAAAAGCCCTACCATGCGGTCTTCATCTTCAAGACCGCCATACACATTTTTTAGATTTCTAAGGCGCTCGGTGTATAAACCTGCTATTCCCTGTCTGGTTAGCGTACCTATATCTCCACCAGAACCTTTAACCCACATCACTTCAACATCTTCGTTTGTAAGCGGATCTTTTTCTATGGTTTTACAACTGGTGTTACCACCTCCATAATTTGTTATTCTTAAATCTGCACCCAGAATATTGGAGCGGTATAAAAAAAGTGCAACCTGGTCATCGCCTAATTCTGCAGCCTTTTGCTCATCCCAAAGATAATTAACGTGGCTAAAAGTTTTTTCCATTTTCGTTGTGTAAAGTTTAACGCATCTGACTCAAAATTATAGGTATTGAATTAGGTGGGCATCCTGTGCTGTACTGCTATATAAATGTTTTTAATGGCTAATCTTTTGATTAGTTTTACAGATACTTAATAAAATTAGTTATCCCCACTGTATGGCCCGCACTGTTGAAATTAAAATCAATGAAGATTCAAGAATACCTAAATACAAACAAATTGTAGACTCAATCATTGACGATGTCGCAAAAGGAAAATTGAAGGTAGGGCAAAAAATACCGTCTATAAACGAACTAAGCGAAGCGGCGTATTTAAGCAGAGATACGGTAGAAAAAGCCTATAAGATTTTAAAAGAGCGCAAGGTTATTATATCCGTAAAAGGAAAGGGGTATTACACCGCAAAAACCGAACTAATTTCTAAGATCAATGTCTTCTTTTTGATCAACAAACCCAGCTCGTATAAGATGATTATTTTTAATCATTTTGTAAATACGCTCGGCGTAAATGCACACGTGAACTTAAGTATTTACCACTGCGAAGAATCTCTTTTTATCAATGCAATTGAGAAAAATATAGGTGCGTATAATTATTATGTGATTATGCCACATTTTAAAGATACAGACCTCAATCACGTAAGTTTTACGCCAGAAGTTCTTAAAGCTATTGAGATGATTCCTAAAGATCAATTGCTGGTAGTAGATAATACTAAACCTGAGATTAAAGGGAATTATGGTTCAATCTATCAGGATTTTAAAGAAGATATCTATAACGCTCTAATTGAGGGGATGGACCGGCTGAAAAAATACGATCGGCTAATTTTAGTTTACCCATCAAAAAGTGTTCACCCCTATCCAAGGCGTATCGTTCACGGCTTCCGGTATTTTTGTCAAAAGTTTGATTTTGAATTTGAAATTCTTGATGAGATTTATGAGGATATGGAGTTTGAAAGCAAAGACGTTTACATCACCATAGAAGAGATGGATCTCGTAAACTTGCTCCGTCAGGTGCGTGCCCGCAACCTGGTTTTAGGCAAAGACATTGGTGTAATCTCGTATAACGAGACGCCTTTAAAAGAGCTTTTAGGCATTACCGTTGTTAGTACAGATTTTAAAGCAATGGGGGAGACTGCTGCCTATATGATACTTAAAAACAAAAAAGAGAAAGTTAAAAACGTCTTTAAGTACATAGAGCGTAATTCGGTATAGTCTAATTTCAGAACAGTACAGGATACGCTAACGTATTCCTCTTTGTATTTTTCACATAACTTTTTTCTAACAAAAAACAGCTATGCGAAAACGCAACTGCCTTTTTATACTATTGGGGCTAACGGTTAATCTGCTCTCGTCTCAGGAACAGGACACTTTTCATTTTAATTTTGCTACTGAAAATGCAACTTTAGAAGAGTCTGTTACCGCTATACAACCCTATTCTGAAGGCTTAGGTTATGGTTTTGATTTGGGTACCGCTTATCGTGTACAAGCAACTGAGAATGGATTTACAAGCACTGCTCCGGTATATTTTTCGGTACAGGTCCCTGAAGGTACTTACAAAGTAACCGCAACCGTTTCCGGATTAGATACTGAAACTACCTTAAAAGCCGAATCTAAACGACTTTTTATTCCGCAGCATAAAATAACTACAACAGATGAGGTAAGCCTGTCTTTCAATGTAAGCGTATTTAAACCTCAAATTACTGCAGACTATAGTGTAGGTTTGAAAGATCGCGAACTTTTAAAACTTGATTGGGATGATAAACTTACGCTGGAGTTCTTAGGAAATAGTACCATTAAAAGCATTCATATCGAGCCTGTAACGGGATTAAAAACACTGTTTCTCGTGGGCGATTCAACAGTTACCAATCAGGATTTAGAGCCCTGGGCATCATGGGGACAATTTATTACAGCCTACCTCGATGAAAATATCACAGTTGCCAATATGGCTTCTTCAGGTGCATCATTGGCTTCTTTTAAAGGCAGCAGGATAGATAAAGTATTGCATATGCTGAAGAAAGATGATTATGTAATAATCGAATTTGGGCATAACGATGAAAAAATTAAGGGAGAAGGCAACGGTGCATACGGTTTATACACCAATCTACTTACCGATTTTGTTAAGCGTATTAAAGAAAAAGGAGGGATTCCTATTTTAATCACTCCTACTCAACGCCGTGCTTTTGAAGGTGAACAACTAAAGCCTACACACGGTGATTTCCCGGATGCAATGCGTAAAGTCGCCAAAAAAGAAAAGGTTACTCTAATAGATATAACTGCATTTACCACGCTGATGTATGAAGCCTGGGGAGCAGAAGGCTCGCGCAAAGCCTTTGTACAATATCCGGCAAATACATTTCCCGGGCAGTCTAAAGCATTAGAAGATAATACACATTTCAGCAATTTTGGCGCTAACGAAATTGCGCTTGCCGTTGTTTGTGGCTTGCGCCAAAGCGCATCTACACTCAAGAACTATATTACAGTAAATACACCTCCTTACAATCCGTCACAACCTCACAAGCCGCAATCGTATAACATACCCTACAGCAGTTTATTTGAAGCTTTAAAACCCGACGGAAACTAAATTATTATGAAAAAAATACATCTAATTTTTGCGCTTTTTCTTCTGAGTGTTATCGCTGCTTTTGGGCAGCAAACTAATAAAATCTGGCTGTCTGGGATAGATTTTGAACATCCTAAAACCTGGGATTTTAAAGTTTCTGCTGGCAATAACAGCGGAGAATGGTCTACTATAAATGTGCCGTCTCAGTGGGAGTTAGAAGGTTTTGGAGAATATACGTATGGCCGCTGGTATAAAGAATTGGAGCAGGACGAACCCAGCAAAGAAGAGGGGTTTTATAAATTGAATTTTGAAGTACCTGCTTCCGCGAAAGCGAAACAGGTGACCATTCATTTTGGTGGGGTAATGACCGATACCGAAGTGAAAGTAAACGGTAAAGTAGTAGGACCTAAACATCACGGTGGCTTTTATGAGTTTGAATACGACATCACTGAATATTTAAAATTTGGAGAAGAAAATTTACTCGAAGTTCACGTCTGGAAACATTCTGAAATAGGAAGTGTAAACAACGCAGAACGCAAAGCAGACTGGTGGTTGTTTGGTGGAATTTACCGTCCCGTTTGGTTAGAAGTCAAGCCTAAAACGCATATTAAGCATGTTGCCGTAGATGCGCAAATGGACGGCAGCCTAAAGACTGTTTTAGATATTTTAAACCCTTCTGAAAATCTGAAGGTAGTAGCTTCAATCGCATTAGTAGGCGGTGAATCTAATCTGGAATCACAAACCATTAACCTCAATAAAACCGATACCACACAGACTATTACTGCAAAATGGAATAACGTAAAAACCTGGGATCCCGAAAATCCCAATTTATACGTATTAACCCTGCAATTACAGAAAAACGGACAAACCCTACACGAAGTAAGCGAGCGCATCGGGTTTAGAACGCTCGAGTTTAGAAAGCGAGACGGGATTTATGTAAATGGCACTAAAATAAAAATGAAAGGGATCAACCGTCACAGCTTTTGGCCGGAAGGTGGTCGCAGTACCAGCAAACGCATTAGTGTGATGGATGTAAACTTAATTAAGGACATGAACATGAATGCGGTGCGTTTTCACTATCCGCCAGATGATCATTTTCTTCACGTTGCAGATTCGCTAGGATTATTTGTTCTTGACGAACTCGCAGGCTGGCAAAATCCGTATGAGACAAAAACGGGTGAAAAACTGATTAAAGAAATGGTAGATCGTGATGTAAATCATCCTTCTATAATTATCTGGGATCAGGGCAACGAGGGCGGCTGGAACTATGAACTGGATGATGATTTTGCCAAACACGATCCGCAAAACCGAATTGTAATTCATCCGTGGTCTGATTTTGATGGTTGGGATACGCACCATTATCCAACATTTTTAACGGGTGTTCACCGTTTTGGAAGTGGTGAAAATGTATTTTTCCCTACCGAATTTATGCACGGTACCTACGATAATGGTATAGGTGCCGGCCTCAAGGATTTCTGGGAGCATTATAGTAAAAGTCCGTTGTTTGCCGGTGGTTTTATGTGGGCATTTAGTGATGAGGCGGTATTGCGAAGCGATTGGACGGGTGATGAGCAATTTGATTCTAAAGGCAATCTGGCTGCAGACGGCGTTTTAGGTCCGCATCGCGAGAAAGAAGGCAGCTTTTTTACCGTAAAAGAAGTTTGGTCTCCGATACAGTTTAAACCTAAAGCAATTACCGAAACTTTTGACGGAAGCTTTTTAGTAACCAACGACTATTTGTTTTCAAATCTCAATACGGTTACGATGCAGTATCGCGTAATGGAAGCTGATGCGAAAACATTTTACGAGCCGGGAACTGCTGCGCGTATTTTAGATTCGGGAACTATAGAATTACCAAATGCAGAACCGGGCGAAACCCGAAAAATTAAGATGCCGGTAGCTGAAGATTTTTTTAAAGGCGACTGGCTTGAGATTACGGCGACAGACCAACACGGGCGTGAGATTTATATCTTTACATGGGCTATTCATAAAGCCGATTATTTTGCAGATAAATTTATGTATCAAACCGAAACTAAAAAAGCTGCAAAAGCAACTCAAGACGATGCAATCGTTACATTAAAAAGCGCTGCGGTTATCTTAAAGTTGAACACCAGGACTGGTTATATCACCGAAATTAATAGTAAGAAAAGAGCGATTCCGTTTTTAAATGGCCCTAAACCTATAGGTATGAAAGCCGAAGTAGAAAAGGTTACCCTATCGCAGGAAGGTCTAAATGCAGTTTGCCGTATTGATTACAATGGCGGAATCGACCACATTACCTGGACGATGTATGCAGACGGCCGCGTACATATGGAACTCGTCGCACTTAAGAATGCCGGAAGAAACAGCGGTTTTGACGGGGCTTTTTATGAAGGCGATATCGATAAATTTGGGATTACGTTTGACTTCCCGGAAACCGGTGTAGCGGGCATCACACTCTTTGGCCGTGGACCGTATCACACATGGCGCAACCGCCAGCAGGGAATTGAGTATGGAATTTGGGAAAAAGAATACAACAACACTATAACCGGAGAAAGCTTTGAGAATCTGGTATATCCTGAATTTAAAGGCTATTACGCTAATTTCTTAGCTGGAAATCTACAAGCCGGGGAAAACAGCTTTAAAGTTTTTAGCGAAAGCGATAAATTATTTTTGCGGTTGTTTACACCGGAAGAAGCCAAAAAAGGCTTTAAGGGCAGTCACTTTCAGCCCTCATTTCCAGATGGGAATATCTCTTTTATGTATGAAGTTCCCGGGCAGCGTGCCTTTAAACCCTTAGAACAACAAGGACCCAGCAGTCAGCCTTCAAACATTCGCATTAAAAGTGGCGATGAGGGAATCTCGATGAAGTTGTGGTTTGATTTTAGGGACTAGATTTTAGACGAGAGACGTTAGATTTTAGATGTCAGAAATAGGGAAAGAGAATAGAGAATAGAGGAAAGAAAATAGAAAATAGAAAATAAAAAAAGAAGACTAGAGATTTAGATTTGTTAGAGGTTTAGGTTTAATTGAATTTAAGATATCTGATTTAGAATATATTAATAAGGAATAACAAATAACAAATAACAAATAACAAACAATAAATTACATACACTACCCGCGCAAGGGATTGCAGTGAAAATCCCGGATTGCGACCTTAGGAGCAAACGGAATTGAAACGAAAAGCCCGACCCTTTTGGGTTGCGCCCAGAATAAATAGAGTGACTTATGAAAATAGTAAAACTAACTTGCTTGCTTATTGCGATGATTTTTTTTGTGAATTGTGATAAAGTAAATGCACAAAAGCCTACGGTGTATTGCGTGGGCGATTCTACTGTTAAAAACGGACAGGGAAATGGGGATGGCGGACTCTGGGGCTGGGGAGATTTTATTGGGCAGTATTTAGACACTACACAAGTGCGTGTAGAAAACCACGCACTAGGCGGAACGAGCAGCCGAACCTTTCAATCTAAAGGATTGTGGCAGCCGGTTTTAGACAGTTTGCAGGCGGGAGATTATGTGTTGATTCAGTTTGGGCATAACGATAATGGGGCGTTAAATGATGATTCGCGCGCTCGTGGAACTATAAAAGGCATCGGTGAGGAAACCGAAGAGATAGATAATATGCTTACGGGCGAGCACGAAGTGGTGCACAGCTACGGCTGGTACATTCGTAAAGTGGTAACCGAAGCAAAGTCTAAAGGCGCAATCCCGGTGATTATGGCACCAATACCGCGCAACGATTGGGAAAATGGTAAAGTACCGCGCAATGCAGATTCGTATGGTGGCTGGGCACAACAAATCGCTGAAGAAGAAGGCGTAACCTTCATCAATCTCAATGATAAAATGGCTTCAGAAATGGAAGCCAGAGGAGAAGAGCAGGTTACCGGTCATTTGTTTTACAAACGCGATCATACCCATACTTCGGCAAAAGGAGCGGTTCTCGCGGCTTCTTTAATTGCTGAAGGTTTGGCTGAAAGCGATAACTCTTTAAAAAACTACCTGCTTGAAAATCCTAAAATTACGCTTCCGCGAAAGCGAAATCTATTTTTAATAGGTGATTCTACAGTAGCAGATAACGGTCAGCTTACAAAAACCGGTTGGGGCGTTTATTTACAGCAACACGTAGATACAACTCGAATGGTCGTTCACAATAAAGCCCGTGGCGGTAGAAGTAGTCGCACCTTTAGATATGAAGGCTTGTGGGATGCCGTTAAAGAGCAGTTACAGCCGGGAGATTTTGTGTTGATGCAGTTTGGTCATAACGACGGCGGCAACATTGATAAAGCAAAATACCGCGGATCTATAAAAGGAATGGGTGATGAAACGCAGGAGGTGCAACGCGATAGCAGCGGCATTGAAACGGTACATTCTTACGGGTGGTATATGAAGCAGTATATTAAAGAAACCAAAGTAGCAGGAGCGACACCTATCGTGCTCAGTATGATTCCACGCAACGATTGGTCTAATGGCAAGGTGGATCGCGCCGTAACAAGCTATGGCGGTTGGGCTAAGGAAGCTGCAGCGCAAGCCGGTGGTTACTTTTTAGACCTTAATGAGGCAGTTGCTCAAAAATACGAAGAAGTGGGAAAGGATAGCGTTAATGCATTTTTCCCCGATGATCATACGCATACCAACATAGCAGGTGCACAACTCAATGCGCGTATCGTTGCCCAACTTATAGAAGGATTACGTCAATCTGATTTGCGGGATTATATTTATATTCAGGAAGAAAAGTAAGTGAGTAACACGTATAGTTTAGAAAAAAACCAATCTTTAAGATTGGTTTTTTTGTGCCACACTATGCCGGTTTCATCTACTAAAAAATACTCTTGCGAAGCTTTTCAGTACCAATTCTAAAGAATAAAATAATCCTTTTAATTTTTAAATTAAATACGCTAGTTTTATAAAGTAAAACGTTTTAGTTTGCTTCGTTAGTTTTATGTTTATTTCGCTTAGAAAATAACTTAGCATTTACTACAACGATTTTTATTGCAACCAGATTTCAATTTATAGTTAACTAATCTACAAGCTGTGTTCACGCTTTTAACCAATTTAATTTATGAGTAAACCTGTATCTATTCCCGTAGTACCTAAAAAATTAATGCTTCCGTTTATTTTAGTGACTTCACTTTTTGCGCTTTGGGGTTTTGCAAATGCAGTTACAGATCCTATGGTACAGGCCTTTAAAAAAGTTTTAGAATTGTCTAACTCACAGGCGGCCTGGGTACAAATGGCATTTTATGGCGGGTATTTTTGTATGGCGCTTCCTGCCGCATTATATGTGCGTAGATTTTCATATAAGTCTGGCGTTTTGGTAGGGTTAACACTTTATGCTGTGGGCGCTTTATTATTTTATCCTGCGGCAACAACCGGGTTATTCTGGTTTTTTTGTTTGGGACTTTACATTCTCACTTTTGGTCTTGCTTTTTTAGAGACCACAGCAAACCCTTACATATTGGCGATGGGTGATCCGTCAACAGCGACACGTCGTTTAAATCTAGCACAGGCCTTTAATCCCGTAGGGCTTATCGCCGGACTTATGGTCGCAAAATTCTTTGTTTTAGATTTATTGCAGTCTGATGATGTAGCTAATTTTTCGGCGTTGCCTGAAACTCAGAAACTGTTGATTAAATCTGCAGACCTGATGGTCATACGCAATCCGTATGTGATTTTAGGATTAGTAGTTTTAGCTATATTGATTTTAATTGCTGTTAATAAAATGCCTCAGGCAAAAGGAGAAGGAGCATTACCAAGTGTTAAACATACCTTTGCTAATCTTTTTAAAAACAAGAAATATACATTAGGTGTACTTTCTTTAATATTATATATGGGTGCGCAAATAGGGTGCTGGACCTATATTTACCAGTATGCCGAATCTAAAGGAATTGCCAGCTCTACAGCAGCAAATTATCAACTTGTCGCCTTTATTTTGTTTACCATAGGTCGTGCCTTAGGGACCTATATGCTTAAGTTTATGAGTTCGGGTAGATTACTTTTTATATTCTCGGCTTTAGGAGGTTTATTCACACTTGGTGTTGTCGTATTAGAAGGAACTTTTGGTTTATACAGTCTGGTAATGGTATCTTTATTTTTATCTATAATGTTCCCTACAATTTATGGTATTGCTTTAGAGGGGCTTAAAGAAGAGGAGTCAAAAATAGGTGCTGCCGGTCTGGTTATGGCTATTGTGGGAGGTGCTTTGTTACCTAAGCTTCAGGGAATGATTATAGACCTGGGTGGAGTAGGAGTAAACGATATTACTGTACTGGGCTTGTCTGAGATGAATTTTTCCTTTTTGCTACCGATGCTATGTTTTATTCTGGTAGCGATTTACGGAAACTGGATTCATAAATTAGGGTCTAATCGTAGTATTCGTTAATAGTTTCTCTATTAGAATGAATATTTAGATAATAAAAAACCTCCTAATTTCAGGAGGTTTTTTATGCTTTAAATTGGCGATTTTAAGTGATTAAATTACCATTATCATCCCATTCTGCGATGACACCGCGTTGTTCCTGATCAACACATTTTGCTATCCAATCAGGATCATAGGCGACCCCGTGTTTTTGCAATACTTCTTCAGGAACGCCATCCCAAATATTGGGTTGATTGCCTTTATAACCTAAATCTTCTAACCCCATTTTAGATGTGTAGTATCCCGTCATAGTCAAATTGCGCATCAATGTAAAAAACTGAACCGGCATAGGTTGTTCATTTCGTGGAATGTCTGCATCAGGATATGCAATCGTATCTAGTATCGCTTTCTGATTTTCTTCTGACGATTCAATAAACTCTGTATTGTGTAGCGTATTTGAGGTGTGATCAAGCCACATCAAACCTCCGCGTATGGGGGTTTGCAGTGCTGGAATATCCTTAACCATAAATTCTAGAAACCCCGGAACGCCGGCTTCGGTGGCACTGCCATATTCGTCATTTGCAGGGAGTATTAAAGCGCACAAGATATCTAGTGTTTTTTGCTCGTGTTCATTAAAAAACTGTTCAGCATTTAATTTTTCTATATACGCAAGTTCTTCGGGCGTACGCCCAAAATAGTCTTCTGCAGCTTTAGCAACTTCCCCTTCTTTAACCTCTAGATTAGGATCGCAACCGGTTAATAGAAGTCCGGTTCCCAGAGAACCTAAAAACAAGGATTTTAAACTATCTCTTCTATCCATAATTTAGATATTTTGTTGTTTTAACTGTTCAATAATATAATCTGAAGCCCTCCACGAGAGTGCTAAAATAGTCCAGGTTGGGTTTTTGTCTGCTTGAGAAACAAACGGCCCGGCATCTACAATAAAGACATTATCTACATCGTGCAATTGCTGAAATTTATTAACTACAGATGTTTTAGGATCATTACCCATTCGGGTTGTGCCTACCTCGTGAATAATACGCCCGGGATTTGCCAGACCGTAATCCTGTTCTTTTGTAGGCGCATCCTGAAGTAATTGTCCACCCATATTGTGTACAATTTCTTCAAAAGTTTCATTCATATGTTTTGCCTGGTTGCGTTCATAATCAGACCATTTATAATTAAACCGCAGCACCGGAATCCCAAATTCATCTACTGTAGACGGGTCTATCTCACAGTAATTATCAATCATCGCGATAGATTCGCCACGGCCTGCCATACCTATGGTTGACCCATAATATTTTTTAATATCAGAACGTAAACTATTACCGTAACCACCCACTTTCTGATTAAAAAAGCGGTTTAAATCATTAGGATTAAAGCCAAAACCATAGCTGGGCATTCCCATACCACCCCAGACTTCAATATGATAACCTCGCGGAAAATTGAGTTTTTTATTATCTCCCCACCACGGAGTATATACGTGCATACCGCCTACACCATCTTCGTTATAGGTATCGCGATTCATGAGTTCGGGTATAAAAGCAGAGCGGCTTGCACCGGTAGAATCGTGCAGGTATTTACCTACCATATCACTACTGTTTCCTAAACCGTTAGGGTGCTGTTTGCTTTTTGAATTGAGTAAAATACGTGCAGAACTGCAAGCTGAAGCTGCAAGTATAACAATTCGGGCTTTTAGCTTATATTCTTTACGATCTTCTTTATTAATGTAAGATACACCGGTCGCTTTTCCTTCTGCATTAGTGGTGATTTCGCGCACCATAGAATTTACAAAAAGATCAATTTGTCCACCGCTTTTTTGAGCCGGAAAAATTAAGCAGGTACCCGAAGAAAAATCTGCATAAACCGAGCAGGCACGGGAGCACTGGCCGCAGTAAAAACAAATTCCGCGATCGTTATTTAGCTTTTTAGTAAGCATAGACATCCGGGAAGGAATCACGGGAATGTTTGATTTCTGAGCTCCTTTTATATAGAAAAGTTCGTGTAATCTGGGCTTAGGAGGCGGAAGAAAAAAACCATTCGGTTCATTTTCAAAATTCTCTTTAGATCCAAATACCCCTATTAATTTATCTACTTTATCATAGTAGGGTTTGACATCTTCGTAGCCTATAGGCCAGTCGTCACCGTGACCGTCATAACTGTGATGTTTAAAATCACGTTCACTAAAACGTAACGAAATACGCCCCCAATGATTAGTACGACCACCCAGCATACGTGATCTAAACCAGTCAAATTGAGAATCTCCTTTCTGGGTATATGGCTCTCCTTCTATATCCCAACCCCCATAAGCGCTGTCAAAATCACCAAAAGGTCTTATTGTTGAAGCGCCACGGCGCGGAGATTCATAAGGCCATTTAAGTTGTGTACGTTGCTCTGGAGCAGCAGGATCAAAATAGGGTCCTGCTTCAACCACGGCAACTTTTAAACCGGCATCAGCGAGAATTTTTGTCGCCATACCACCGCCGGCACCAGAACCTACAATGATGACATCGTAAAGTTTTGAGGATTCCTTTATTTGCATAAATTAAGATTGAAAGATTATAGAATTAGAGGTTATAACTGCTTGAATTATGAATACTTAAATTAACGAGACCTAAATTTATTAGATTTTAAAAGATCTTATTTATTTAAATTTAAATAAAAATAGTTCAATACAGGTAAAACGATTTATTCTAATTTGATAAAACGTTTTAGTTAAGCTATTTTTGCGGTATAATTTAAAGTTTAGATTCTGATTGTTAGGGGTTAAAATTTATGAGAAATATTTATAGCGATGATAGGATTGTAATGACCCTTGATGCAGGAGGTACAAATTTTGTATTTACAGCCATTCAAGCTGGTGTTGAAATTGTCGAGCCTCTTACATTACCGTCTAATTCCTCTAATCTTGAAGTTTGTTTAAAGACTATAATTGACGGATTTAATCAAGTGAAGGCAGCCCTAAAAACGAAGACTCCACAAGCGATAAGTTTTGCATTTCCCGGACCTGCAGATTATAAAAACGGAGTGATAGGTGACCTTGTGAATTTACCTGCGTTTAGAGGAGGTGTAGCTTTAGGTCCTATGCTTAGCGAACTTTTTAAAATACCAACACTTATAAATAATGACGGAGATCTTTTTGCATACGGCGAGGCAGTCGCCGGTATGTTGCCTTTTATAAACCAGGCATTTGCTAATGCAGGATTGTCACGTACTTATAAAAACTTAATCGGAATTACATTAGGAACCGGGTATGGAGGCGGTATTGTGGTAAATAATCAATTATGTCTGGGCGATAATTCTGCGGCTGGTGAAATCTGGCTTACCCGCAATTATTTAAAACAAAAAACTATTGTTGAAGAAAGTGTGAGTATTCGGGCGATTCAGCGAGTATATAAAGAGCAATCTGCAGAATCTACAACATTAACTCCTTTTGATATATATCAAATCGCCAAAGGTCAACAGGTAGGAAATAGGGAAGCAGCTTGTAGGGCTTTTGAGGAAATGGCCCTTGCTGTGGGAGAATCTTTGGCTAATACGCTGGCACTTATAGATGGCCCTGTGGTAATAGGTGGCGGGATTGCAGGAGCTTCAGATCTTATTATTCCTAAAATTATTACGCATTTAGAAGGTTCTATTTATGATCTAAACGAAAATGCTATACCGCGAAGTATCGCTTCCATTTATAATATTGATACTGAACATGGGTTACAAACTTTTTTAAAGAATTCTGAAGTTGAAGTGACTATCCCGTTTAGTTCTAAAAAGTCGATTTATTCTAAAGAAAAACGCATTGCACTAGGAGTTTCAAAACTGGGAACGAGCAGAGCTATATGTCTTGGAGCGTACGCACTGGCACTTGACTACCTTGATAAAACAAATCTATACGCTTAGTTTTAAAAAATTTGATACAAAAAAAGCCTAATCATAAGACTAGGCCACTAATAGTTCAGGAAATTATCTGCTATTTTAAAGCTTCAGCAATAGCAGCCTTAGCTAGAGGTTCCATCACTTTATAGCCCTCTAACGTAGGATGCACCCCATCATAGGCAAGACCTTCTTTAATACCATTTTCGGTATTTACCATCGCAGAAAAATAATCGAGGTACACAAAACCTTTCCCTTTTGCGTAATATTTGAGCATCGTATTGATCTCGTTTATAGGCTTTACAGATTCTACTTTCGGTTTCCATGGGTATTTTGCCGCGGGTAAAATTGAGGAGATCACAACTTTAATTCCGTTTGCTTCTGCCAGTTCTGCCATAGAAACGATATTTCCAAAAGTCTGCTCAGCGGTCATCGGGCCGGTATTGCCGGCAATATCATTGGTTCCGGCAAGTATTACTACAACTTCAGGCTTTAAATCAATAACATCCTGCCGAAAACGCAGCAACATTTGTGGAGTTGTTTGACCACTTATACCACGACCTATATAATTATTTTCAGTAAAGAAAGCAGCATCGTCTCTTACCCAACCTTCTGTGATAGAGTTTCCCATAAATACAACCCTGTTTTCCCGGGAATTTGTTGCATCTATAGAGGCGTTAGCTTCGGCATACTTTTGAAGGTTAGGCCAATCCTGAGCTTTTAAATGAAATAAACTGCTGAAAATCATTAGAAGGGTAACTAGTGAAAACTTAACTTTTGTATGCATAACTCAAGGTTGATTAAAACAATAGTGATTTTAAAATTAGCGTTTTTAATCTTCGTTTGAAAGCGAGTAAGGATATGCTGATTTTGTGGTTCCACGAGAGGTATTTGGTATAGTACTCATATCAAAATCAATTTTCATTCCTTTCATCATAGCTTTATGGCTCAGCCAGTTTTTATCATAGGTCTTACCGTCAATTTTCATAGTTTCAATATACTTATTTTCTGGGCTATTTTTAGGAGCGTTAATTTCTACTGTATTTCCATTTTCAAGATTTAATGTGATTTTTTGAAATAGGGGAGCACCCAAAACGTACTGATCTGTAGCGGGAGCAACCGGGTAGAAACCCATTGCAGAAAACACATACCAGGCCGAAGTTTGCCCGTTATCTTCATCACCGCAATAACCGTCTGGCGTGGGTAAATACATCTTGTTCATCGTCTCACGCACCCATTCTTGCGTTTTCCAGGGTTGACCGGCATAATTATACAGGTAAATCATATGTTGTATGGGTTGATTTCCGTGAGCATATTGCCCCATATCTGCAATTTGCATTTCTCGAATTTCGTGAATCACAAAGCCATAATAGCTATCGTCAAAAACCGGAGGAAGACTAAAAACAGTATCTAACTGCGCCACAAACTTATCTTCACCTCCCATGAGATCTATAAGACCCTGCATATCGTGAAATACAGACCAGCTGTAGTGCCAGCTATTTCCTTCCGTAAAGGCATCACCCCATTTAAACGGATTAAAGGGAGCCATAAATTTGCCATTTTTATTTTTACCACGCATCAAACTGGTTTCAGAATCAAAAAGATGCGTATAGTTCATCGCTCTTTTTTTATAAAGATTAATTTCATTTTTGGGCTTTTTTAAAGCCTTAGCCAGTTGATAAATTGCGAAATCATCGTAGGCATATTCTAGCGTTCGCGCGGCATTCTCATTAATACCAACGTCATAAGGTACATAACCCAATTTGTTATAATATTCAGCACCTTTACGACCTACAGCATCTAAAGGGCCTTCATTATTTGCACCATGAATTAAAGCTTTATACAAATTCTCAATATCATATGTATAAGCATCACCGCTTTTAAGATAGGCTTCTGCAACTACCGAGGCTGAGTTGTTACCCACCATAACATTACGCAAGCCCGGGCTTGCCCACTCTGGTAACCAACCACTCTCATCATAGGCATTAGAAAGACCTTCCTGCATATGTGCATTAAGTTCTGGGTACATTAAATTTAAAAATGGAAATAAGGCTCTAAACGTGTCCCAAAAACCGGTATCTGTAAACATATAACCGTCACGTACTTCCCCGTTATACGGACTGTAATGAACAATTTTACCTGTAGCATCATACTCGTAGAACTTTCGGGGAAATAATAAAGATCGGTATATACTGCTGTAAAAAGTTTTGAACTGGCTTGTAGTTCCGCCTTCAACGTTAATACGTTTTAGATGATCATTCCAGAGCGTTCTGCCTTTTTCTTTTACCGTATCAAAATCATCAGACCCTATCTCTTTTAAGTTTAATTCGGCTTGCTCGTAACTAATAAACGAAGAGGCCACCTTTGCATTTACCTGTTCATCTTTTTTGGTTTTAAAACCTATTACGGCACCAGCGTGGTTTGCAGTACTTTCCAGAGCATCAGATAATATGGAATCTTTATAGGTTTTAGTAAGATCAAATTCTTTATCAAAAACAATGACAAAATAATTTTTAAAATTATCAGGAACTCCGCCGCTGTTGCGCGTGGTATATCCGATTATTTTTCGCTCCTTCGGAATTATTTTAACGTAAGAACCCCGGTCAAAAGCATCAATTACTACTGAAGCACTATCTGTCTGTGGAAATGTAAATCTAAAACGGGCAGCACGTTCGGTAGGAGTAAGTTCTGTCGTAATATCGTGATCTGCGAGATACACGCTGTAATAATAGGGTTTTACAAGTTCCGCTTTATGTGAAAACCAACTTTTACGTTCTTCTTCTTTAAATCGCAATTTTCCGGTAACTGGCATGATTGAAAATTGCCCGTAATCATTCATCCAGGGAGAAGGCTGATGCGTCTGTTTGAAACCACGTATCGTTCTGGCGTTGTAGGTATATGCCCAACCATTGCCCATCTCACCGGTTTGTGGCGTCCAAAAATTCATTCCCCACGGTAAGGCAATTGCAGGATAAGTATTTCCTGTAGAGAGACTGGGATCACTATCGCTGCCTATTAAAGGATCTACATAATCTACAGGATTTTCTATAGATTGTATTAGCGCATTTTGGCCATTTGAAACCGTAATAATTAAACATGAGAGAACAACGAAAAGTATTTTTTTCATTTTAAGCGTATTTTATTTAAAGATTGAAATTTACCTACATAAAACGATTTACTAAAATCAACATTATAATATCGGTATCTATTCTATTCTATGCCTGTAAACTAAATAAATCGACATTTAATTTAAGAGCTTCTGAAGCTTCTAAATTAAATGTCGATTTTATAAATATTAAATAGGATTACTCCTTGATTTATAATTTAAAGCGACCATCCTTCTCGGTAACTGCGCTTTACAAATTGATTTGCTTCTTCAAAATTAGTCACGCGCATAGCGTCAGAGTCCCAAAGCATTTCGATATAGCGTCCCGGGTAGTCAAAGCCACCATCTTCTCGTTCTTTACGCACATCAAAACCGCGTATAGCAAGGTTTGCTATTAATAAAGTTTCCGTTAAAGGTCCTGCAACACTAAAGGGAGAACTTACTTCTTTTTTACCATAGCCGGCAAGAGCAGCTTCTACCCACTGGGCGTAGTGTCCTTCGGCTTGCCCGGCAACGCGCTCGTACTTTTGAGGCACGGTGGTTTGTTCTGTTTTTGAAGTAGGTAGAAGCTGTGGATTACGCGAATAGGTACCACACATCATCTTACCTTTTGTACCTATAAACAATACGCCATTACCGCCGTCACCAAAGACTTCATTAGGACCTAATTCTTCAGGGCGAGCAGGTTGTATACCGCCATCCATCCAATGTAACTTTACATCGCCTTTTGTTTTATCTGTTTGAGCAAAAGTCATTGTAACGTGACTTGAGGGAGGACAGGCTTCTGGGAAATAACCACGTTTAAACTCATCTACATAAACACTACCTACACTGCATTGCACATCTTTAGGGTATTTTAGATTGAGTACTCGTACCGGTACTTCTACCAGGTGACAACCCATATCGCCCAAAGCGCCGGTACCGTAATCCCACCAGCCACGCCAGTTAAAAGGAACTAAACCACCTACATAGTCTTTATAGGGTGCTGTACCCAACCATAAATCCCAGTCTAATTCACTTGGGATAGGAGCAGCCGTTTTTGGCCACGGAATTCCCTGAGGCCATACAGGACGATCTGTCCAGCAATAGACTTCTTGTATATCGCCTATTAAACCGGCATCAAACCACTCACTCATTAAGCGCGTGCCATCATTAGACGCACCTTGATTTCCCATTTGTGTAACCACTTTATACTGCTCTGCAGCTTCAGTGAGTTTACGAGCTTCATATATATCGTGTGTTAAAGGTTTTTGAACATAAACGTGCTTTCCTTTTTTCATGGCAGCAATAGCAGGAGCAGCGTGATTATGATCTGGCGTTGCAATAGAAACCGCATCAAAATGCTTTTCTTCTTTATCTAACATTTCGCGCCAGTCTTTATAGTATTTAGCTTTAGGGAACCGTGCTCTTGAACTTGCTGCTCTTCGGTCATCTACGTCACATAAAAATGCAATATCAGCTTTACCACTATCTGCAAAACTTTTTATGTCACTTTCTCCTTTTCCGCCTACACCTATACCTGCAACAAGTAGTTTATCACTGGGAGCTGTATAGCCCACGCCACCTAATACGTGTCGTGGTACAATAGAAATACCTAAAGAAGCAATAGATGCTTTTTTAATAAAATCTCTTCTTGGAGAAGAAGAGGAATTTTTGTTTCCGTTCATGGTCTTGAGTTTTAGTTGTTCTGTGAGTTAAAGAGTTTCCTGACGGAATAGTTGCAGGAGCTCCTTCGCAAACGACTTCGTTAATTTGCCTTGAAGTTAATTAGAATTTTCTAAAGCGCTACATAAATCGTTTTACTTTATTTGAAACTACAGTTAATAAAAAGGAAATGTAATACTAGAGCAGGCATATTTTTAGACTTAAAAAGTTTAATCAATTATTGAAGCTTCCCTTTTTTAGTCACATACTGAAACTTCTTATTTTTTTAAAGAAGAATCTCTTACAATAAGTTTAGCATCAAGAACCGTTTGCAGAAGTGGGATGTCTCTATCTTTTGTCTTTAAAAGTTTAAACATAATACGCATTAATTCTTCTGCCATTTCCTGCAGCGGTTGTGCTACCGCAGAGATAGACGGATTATTAATTTTAAAGAAGTCATTATCATCAAAAGTAACAATACCCAGATCGTAAATAAGTTGAGGGTTTGTCTCTTTAATAATCTCTAGTGCAGTTTGGGTAAGATAGTTTGTTGAGAAAAAAACTGCATCAATATTTTTTTCTGAAAAAAGAGATTGAATAAGATCAGAACTTTCTTTTTGATTAATTTGTTTAAAAGGCAATTCAAGAATAGTGCTGGTAAGCCCGGCATTTTTAATCGCATCTTCATAACCGCGCGCGCGATCAAGCATCTGATTTTGATTGGTATCTGTGGTTATAAAGGCTATATTTTTAAAGTCATTATTTATTAAATGTTGCGTAGCTTCTTTAGAGGCCACATAGTTATTAATCACAACGTGATGCGTGGGTAAATCTTCAAAATAGCGATCGCCTAAGACTACCGGAATTCCGTTTTTTATTAGATTTTCAATTTCGTTTTTAATACCGGAAGAGGGTATGATTAAAAACCCATCTACCTGACGTTCACTAAAGACACGTATGAGTTCGCGAGAGCGTTTATCATTGTTTTCATTGCTGCAAAAAAGTACTTTGTAACCCTTATCATAAGCTATATCTTCAATGATCCTGGCGATTTTGGCAAAAAAACTATTGCTGATATCTTCTACCATAAAAACCAGAATTTTACTTTTTCCGGTTCGTAAACTTTGTGCAACCTGATTAGGAGTGTAGTTTATTTCTTCAACGTAGTCTTTTATTTTTTTAATGACTTCTTTTGAGATTTTGCGTTCTTCTCCTTTTCCATTTAATACAAATGAGATCGTTGTTATTGATACACCAAGTGCCTTTGATATATCTTTTATTGAGGGTCTTTTTTGTTTCATTTTATTAATCACCCACAACCCGGGATTTATATTTGAGAGTTAAACTCGTCGTGCTCTTTAAATTCTTTTAGCAACGCTTTAAAAAAATAGCACAATCTTATTTAAATAAGGCACTATTTACATACGGAAGCTAATACATTTTTATTTAACACATAAATTAAGGTACCGAGATAAAGCTTTTTTAAACCAACTTAGAATTAGAGATTATGCTCTTGTATTCTAAACTATGGGTTTTATTTTTATAGAAATCTCACCTATAATAATAACGAAGAGTAGCTCGCTTTCCCTTTTGTAGTATAACTTTACTCGCTTATTTAAATAGCAATTTAGAGAACTTTTCCTTTTAAAGTATTTACTAAGTATGATGTTAAAACTAGATAGGTTTGTGTTATCCATTATTTTGGTAATTGGCTTAGCCTACCTCATTCCACAATGGGGGACTGAAGAGAGTACTATGCCTATAAATACAATTAGTGCCATTGGGATCTCTTTAATATTCTTTTTTTATGGAGTTAAATTGAGTCCGTCTAAGTTAAGAGCCGGTCTTTCTAATTATAAATTGCATCTGCTTGTACAAGCCTCGACATTTTTAATATTTCCGCTACTCGTATTGCTGTTTAGACCTTTGATACAAAATGAAGAACAGGAAACTATATGGCTCGCATTTTTCTTTTTAGCCGCTTTACCCTCTACAGTAAGTTCTTCGGTAGTAATGGTTTCATTAGCTAAAGGAAATATTCCATCGGCGATTTTTAATGCCAGTATTTCTGGACTAATAGGTATTTTGATTACGCCTTTATGGATGGGTCTTTTTATAGACGCAGCAGAAACCGAATTTAACTTTACAGAGATCTATGTTAAGCTTATTGTGCAAATAATTTTACCGGTCGTACTCGGTATGTTTTTACAAAGTTATCTAAGTGACTTTGTACAACGTCATTCTTCTAAACTAACGTTGTTTGATAAGTCTATTATTCTGCTCATCATTTACAAAAGCTTTGCAGAATCGTTTTCTGAAAACCTATTCAGTTCGGTTTCAATACTAGATTTGTTAGCTTTATTTATGGGAGTTTTACTGCTTTTTATTCTGGTGTTTTTAATTACCGGTATAGCGTCTAAACTCTTAGATTTTTCTATTGAAGACCGCATCACAGCTCAATTTTGTGGTACAAAAAAATCGCTGGTTCACGGTACGGTATTTTCTAAAATACTATTTGGTAATATGGCCGGTTTAGGGTTAATTCTACTGCCGCTTATGCTTTTTCACGCTTCGCAGATTATGATCATAAGTGCAATCGCTTCGCGTTATGCAAGACGACCTAATTCCCTTTAAATCTTAAGAAACCCACCGCTCAAAAATATCCTGAGTAAATGTGTCTTCCTCATTAAGAATTATTTTTTCAATTTTTGGAGTAGTTGTCAGGTGCCTGCGAATAATACGATCTGCGTATCCCGAACTTTTTTGAGGAACAAGATATGGCGTGAAGTCTTCGGCTTTATTTACCGGTAGTTGGGCATCTATAAACCCGTAACCTGAGTATTTGCCTTGATTTAAATAGATAAAAGATTTTTCTCCGGGTATTCTTCCTTCATCTAAAAGGAGACACGAATCCTCATAGGTATTGATAAACTCTAAAGCTTCAGCCACCCGTTTATTATAAGTTTTTATTTCTATTTTCGCTCTACAAACACCACTACAGGTCTGTAATTTATAGTGATTACAAGTATCAACACCTTGCTGTAAACCGCAATATTTTGGACACAAATTAAAGGTCTCGCAAACTAATTCTAAAAAGAAAATAGCTTCTTCATAGGTGTAAAATTGCATTAAACTCACCGGGGCGATTTTATTTTTATGCAGCGCAAATTGTTGTATCCCCTTTTTATTTGGGTAGGAGGTAAGCTTATAGGGCTTTGAAGGGTTTTTCTGTGCTTTGTTATATTTAGGATAATGTTTTAAAATAAGTTCTGCTTCGCGCAAGAGCGCAAGTAATTCACTTCCGGTACGTTCAAAATCTATGCTATGCGTATCTTGTAATAGCGCATATTTACGATTGCTCTTCTCTCTAAAGTGAGACAATACGCGTTTTTGAATATTTATCGCTTTGCCTATATATAAAGGAGTTCCCTTTTTGTCTTTAAAGAAATACACGCCTGCATTTGTAGGCAATTCTTCAAAATCTGCAGATTTAAAATGTGGGGGTAGAAACGATTCTTTAGATTTTCGATTAAGGAAGCCTTTAATAACTTCATACTCCGGATCAAGTTCTATACAACGCTGAAATAGTAGCACAGTGGCCTCTGTATCTCCCTGAGCACGGTGTCTGTCGCGATGCGGAATATTTATAGAAGTGCACAAATTTCCCAAACTGTAAGAGAACAAGCCGGGAATAAGTTTTTTAGCAAGTCGCACGGTACAAATGCGTTTTCGGTTAAAATCTATGCCCGCAGCGCTAAACTCTGCGCGTACCACATTGTAATCAAAGCCAACATTGTGGGCAACAAAAATACAGTCTTTTGTAAGTATGTTTATAGCAGGAGCAACGGTATCAAACGTTGGCGCATCCGCAACCATCGCATCGTTTATCCCGGTAAGTTTTTCTATATAAAGCGGGATCTCGCGTTGTGGATTTATTAGCGAAACAAAACGATCTATCTCTATACCGTTTTGCAAGACAATGATACAGATCTCTGTAATTTTGTTGTCTTTAATTCCACCGCCGGTCGTTTCAACATCTATGATGGCAAACTTCGCTTCTTCCATAGTTCAAAAATAATTTATTCTTGAAAACTAAAGAAGGAAATTATCCATATTAACGGAAATTATCCATTTGAGTTTTTAAAAAAAGTCCGGAATGTAATCCCGGACTTTAAATTGCTATTTTAAATGTATTCTAATCATTCTGCTGTAAGAACCACTCTATCTTTTCTACTTCAGTAGTACAACCGCAATAAAACGGAGCACGCTCATGCAACTCATTAGGAATACGCTCCATAATGCGACCGTATCCGTCTGAGGCTTTTCCTCCGGCTTGCTCGGCTAGAAACGCCATAGGGTTGCATTCATATAGTAACCTTAATTTTCCTTTAGGAGAGGTTGTTCCCGTAGGATATAGGTAAACACCGCCTAGTAACATATTTCTATGAAAATCTGCTACTAAAGAACCAATGTATCTAGACGTAAAAGGTCTGTTTTCTTCTTCATTTAATTCTTGGGTCCAGCGAATAAATTTTTTAATTCCCTGCGGAAAGTGAACGTAATTACCTTCATTAATTGAATAGATACGACCAGATTCGGCATGTTTCATATTAGGATGCGATAAGAAAAATGAGCCTATACCGGGATCAAAGGTAAAGCCGTGTGTACCGTTACCGGTGGTATATACCAGCATAGTTGAGGTACCATAAATTAAATAACCTGCTGCAACCTGATTGATACCGGGTTGTAAAAAATCTTCTAGCGTAACTGGCGTTCCTACCGGACTGATGCGGCGGTATATACTAAAAATTGTACCTACAGTAATATCTACATCTATGTTTGAAGAGCCGTCAAGCGGATCTATCAAAACAACATAATTTGCATTTTTATGTTTTTCTTCATTAAAAACTAAAAAATCTTCAAGTTCTTCTGAAGCAAGACCACAAATCTCACCTCGATCTCTAAGTGTACTTATAAACATATCATTTGCAAGAACATCTAATTTTGCCTGAGATTCACCCTGTACATTTTCCTGACCAGCTTTTCCTCGTATTTCGGCAAGCCCCGCTTTATTTATTTCTTGATTAACCATTTTACCTGCCAGGCGTATTGCACTCAACAGGGAGCTTAATTCTCCTTTTGCATATGGAAAATCTTTTTGATTTTGAATGATAAATTCGCCTAAGGTCGTGTGTCTTTCCATAGTTTGAGAAGGTTTTCTATGTAGTATGTGTTATAAGTTTTAATACGAGCAAATTACAATTAACGCAATGAATCGCCTAGTTTCTTTATTGTCAATTTTGCATCAATTTACGGTGCTAAAATACCCCAAATTATATGGAAACATTCAGTTTTTGATAATCAAATATCAATTTATATAATTTGATAACCCTGAAATTAAAAAGACTGAAACAAAGCAATAATTTTGACTTAAAGCGCCCGCCTTTCTAATATAAAACTTTTAATTTTCAGCCTTAAGAACTAACTGATGAGAAAGCGTATTGTAATTATAGGTGGAGGTTTTGCAGGAATTAATCTCGTAAAGCATCTTGTAAAATCTGGAGTTTATGAGGTGGTACTCGTAGATAAGAATAATTACAATTTTTTTCCTCCCTTATTATATCAGGTTTCTACCGGCTTTTTAGATCCTTCGAGTATAACGTTTCCGTTTAGAAATCTTTTTAGAGGTAAAAAGAACTTTAGCTATAGAATGGGTGAGTTGCTTGAAATTTTACCCGAAGAAAAGAAAATAGTTCTTGATAATGGTGAGCTTACCTACGACTATCTTGTTTTAGCAACAGGAACAAAAACTAATTTTTTTGGTTTAGATCAATGTCAACAGCATGCGATACCTATGAAAACGCTAGAAGACGCTTTAGAGATGCGTAATATTTTGCTTCAGCGCTTAGAGCAGGCTACTCGTATACATGATAAGTCACAACGTTTGCCCTATTTAAATATGGTAATTGCAGGAGGCGGGCCTACAGGAGTCGAAATTTCTGGAGTTTTTGCAGAACTACGTAATAATACGATACGTAAAGAATTTCCTGAACTTATAGGATCTGGATCTAAAATTTATCTGGTAAATGGAGGGAGCGAGCTCTTATCTCCTATGAGTAAGAAAAGTCAGGAATATACTTATAAAAAGCTTTCTGAAATGGGCGTTGAGATTTTACTAAACACGCGCGTAGTTGATTTTGATGGTGAAAAGGTATTGATGAAAGATGGCTCTCATATCTACAGTAAAAATCTTATTTGGGCTACAGGAGTGATAGGTCATAAATTTAGAGGCGTTCCCGAAGATGCCTATCAACGCGGAAATCGCATTCAAGTGAATGCCTATAATAAAGTAGCAGGCTGCGATGCTCTTTATGCGATAGGAGATTCTGCTGTGAGTAATGCAGATCCTAACTTCCCCGAGGGACACCCACAACTGGCCCAGGTAGCTATGCAGCAAGGTGTGAGACTGGCTAAAAATTTTAAGTTAATGCAGGCAGGTAAAGAGCCTAAGCCTTTTACTTATAACGATAGGGGCTCAATGGCAATTATAGGAAGTAATAAGGCAGTTGCAGATGTGCCACAACCCAATCTGCATCTTAACGGATTTATTGCATGGTGCGCCTGGTTGTTTGTACATCTTTTCGCATTAATTGATTACCGCAATCGCGTACGTACCTTTTACAACTGGTCTACAGAATACTTAACAAAAAATCAAGATTTGCGTCTTATTATAAGACCTAAAAAAAACCGGTAAAATTTGTAAATCTAATTTTTAAGATAGTGTTGTAGATACTTATAGATATTTCCGACTTCACCTGCTATATTTTAAATTAAAATTCCTACAAATTTTATCCTACAAATAATATTCTTCAGAATTGTAGTGTTAACATTTTTAACCAATATTACGGTTTAGTTTCTATTTATTAAAATCAGATAATTATTGTAATAATTACGTTTAAACGCATTCAAATTGAAGGTAAAACATACGTTTTATTGGTGAAAATCACTATTTTAATAAGTTTAAACTTGTAAAAATCGATAAATTTATTTACTAAATCGTTTATTTAAGATGTATTTCATCGTATAATTTGGTATTTGAAAGATGCTTTTTTAGTTTTAGTTAATAGAAACTAACCAATTCTTTACAACCAATGATTCTCCAAAACGTTCAATCTTATCGTCTGAAAATTTTGCCCCTGAGCGTATAAGATTTAGTCCCTTAAGATTTTACAAGTAATGATTGAATGCCTCACGCATTTTCGATCCCAGATCATTTTTGCCCAATTTTTAGATTTTAACTCTCATTCTAATAGCTTATACTATGGTGAACTTTACTTTTAAACAATTAGAAATTAGATTTGTAACTGTTGCGTTACTTTTCTTAATATCAAATGTGGCAGTACTGGGTCAAGACAGAACTTTTGCGACAACTGTCATTGATAATGCAAGCGTGACTAATTTATCGTTTGCAACCGATCAAAATTTATCAACCCAGGCACGTATACGAGCTAATTCAGGAGTATCTGCCTTAGGAATTGAAATAACCCCTCCTACTGTAGGACATATCGAACTTGGTTACAATACCGCAGTACTTGCAAATACAACTACTTACATTCAAATTGAGACTCAAGATCAATTACTGGATGTTTTAGTAGGTGGGACTTTAGGAGGTTTAGTAGGAGATGTTTTAGATATTGTTTTAGGAGGTCAGGAAGTTACAATTGAAGCAAAAAATGGTGGCACAAGTGTTTTAACAGTAAGCACTACCAATCCTTCCGCTTTCAATACAGAAACCGCACGCGTTTTAATAGGACCTGACGGTAACTATTATATAGCCCTAACTCCAAATCAAAATTATACCAGTATTCGTGTTACTAATTCTACAGGATCTGAATTGCTTGGACTGAATAATACTAGAGATTTATTCATTTCGGGTGTTTTTACTGCTTCAGGAAGTAACTTTTGCAATGAGCCTGCATTTACTTCATTCAATTCAACAGGAATAACGCTAGACGCCTTGCAGTTGGCCGGCTCGGGTGTTACAAATCCTGAATTTGCGATTGACTCAGATCCATCAACATTCTCTCAAATTAGCTTGGGTATTTTAGCAGTAGCAGGTTCTATAGAGCAGGTAATTTATTTTGATACTCCCACTCAACCTACAGAAGATTTTAAAATAGCCCTTCGGGTAGATCCTTCTTTACTCGCTTTGGGCCTGGCAAATAATGTCGAATTATTAGCTTATAACGGTACTACTTTAGTCAGTTCTTCAAGCCTTTCATCCCTATTAAATCTTGATTTGTTAGGGCTATTGCAAAGCAATGCAATTGTACAGGTGCCCTTTGATGTTGCCGGTCCCGCAGATCGTATTGTGGTACGTTATGAATCTTTAGTAAATGCCAGTGTAACGCAGCGTATTGATCTCTTCGATATCGCAGTAACTTCAGGAATACCGGTTCTTGATAGTGCATCTCAAAATGTGGAGACTTGTGCTGGTGAAACTGCAGATTTAATTGCAACAACAGCAACAACCGGAGCTGAATTAAGATGGTATGATAGTGCTACGGGTGGTAATTTACTAGCAGCAGTTGCAAGTGGGGATACCTTTACAACGCCAGTTTTAACCGGAGATACTACGTTTTATGTAGCTTCATTTTTAGCAGGCTGTGCTGAAGAATCTGGAAGGGTAGCAGTGACGGTTACCGTAAATCCTATTCCACAATCAGGTGACATAACAGTGTTAGGTTTAGACTTACCTATATGTATTCCTGAAATTTTAAATATAGTACCTACAACTGCGCTTAATGGCAGTTTTAAATACTACCTAGATGCAAATGGAGATGTAGAAATCACAAATGGCCTGGTAGACGGTAATTTAACATATACTATAAATCCTGAAGGCGAACTAGAAGTAGAAGGTCTTACGGAAGCTGAAAGTCCGTACCGGGTTTATATAAGTCTGGTTGATGCGGTAACCGGTTGCGAGAATGCACCGGGAGATTTAAAAGTTGTTGACGTAACTCTTGATGGGGGTCCCCAACCTACTATTGCTCTAAATCCGGTAACAACAGATGGTATTGTTAATACTTCTGAAGCGTTAGCTCCTGTAACAATCACCGGCACAGTAGGTGGTGATGCAGAAGCGGGTGACCCGGTAACTGTTACGGTTAATACATTTGACTATGCTACCACAGTTACTGCAGGATTAACATTCTCTGTAGATGTTGCCGGCGCGCAATTGGTTGCAGATTCAGATTTAACCATTGAAGCTGAGGTTACGGCATCAGGTTTGTTATGTCAGAACACCGTAAGTACGAGCATGAGCTACAGCTTAGATTTAGTACCTCCAACAGTTCCTACGGTAAATACACAAATCACAAATAATACAACTCCTACAATTACAGGTACTGCAGATTCTGTAGATAATCTTGTGGTGGATGTAAACGGAGTTACCTACACAGAAGGCGACGGAAATTTAACCGACAATGGTGATGACACCTATAATTTAGTTATTCCCAGCGGAAATGAAATTTCAGAAGGAACTTATGATGTAGTAGCGACTGCTGCTGATGCAGCAGGAAATTCTTCCACAGATACTACTACAAATGAATTAACAATAGATTTTACTAACCCTACAATTCCTACGGTAAATACTCAAACCACCAGCGACACTACACCCACAGTAACAGGAACTGCAGATTCCGTAGATGCCCTTACAGTGGTTGTAAATTCCGTTACTTATATTGAAGGTGATGGAAATTTAGTAGATAATGGTGACAATACCTGGACGCTTATTATACCAGCTGGAAACGAATTAATAAACGGTGTTTATGAAGTTTTAGTAACCGCTACAGATCTTGCCGGCAATATGGCAACCGACATTACTACAAACGAATTAACAATAGATAATACTATTCCAACAACACCAACGGTTGTCGCGCAGGTTACAAGTAATACAAGACCAACAATTACCGGAACAGCAGATAGTGCAGATGATTTGACAGTAACGGTTGATGGAGTTGATTATAACGAGAGCGGTACAGATTTAACCGATAATGGTAACGATACCTGGACCTTAACAATACCTAGCCCAATAGCTGAAGGTACTTATAATGTTACAGCAGTAGTTGTGGGTATCGGGGGTACAGCTACAGACCCTACAATGAATGAGTTAATTATTGATACTACAAATCCTGTAAATCCTACTGTAGATGCCTTAACCACTAATGATACCACCCCAACAATCACAGGTACTGCTGATTCAGTTGATGCTTTGACGGTTGTTGTAAACGGAGTAACCTATACAGAGGGCGACGGTAATTTAACCGATAACGGAGATAACACCTTTTCATTAGTGATTCCAGCGGGTGATGCGTTACCTGATGGGACGTATGATGTAGATGCCACCGCAACCGATGCTGCGGGCAATGTTTCTTCAGATATCACAACAGATGAATTGGTAATTGATACTACAGCGCCAAATGTCCCTACAGTTGATGCGTTAGTAACCAATTCAAATACCCCGACAATCACAGGTACTGCAGATTCAGTTGATGACCTAACAGTCGTTGTAAACGGAGTAACCTACACAGAAGGCGACGGAAACTTAACCGATAATGGTGATAATACCTTTACATTAGTGATTCCTGCGGGTAATGCGTTACCGGATGGGACGTATGATGTAGTTGCCACCGCAACCGATGCTGCGGGGAATACATCTTCAGATATCACAACTGACGAGTTGGTGATTGATACAGCAGCGCCAACAGTACCAACAGTTGATACTTTGCTATCCAACAATTCAACACCAACAATCACAGGTACTGCCGATTCAGTTGATAACCTGACAGTCGTGGTAAACGGAGTAACCTACTCGGAGGGCGACGGAAACTTAACCGATAACGGAGACAACACCTTTACCTTAATTATTCCAGCGGGGAATGCGTTACCTGATGGGACGTATGATGTAGTTGCCACCGCAACCGATGCAGCGGGTAATGCGTCTTCAGATATCACTACTGATGAGTTGGTGATTGATAGGGCAGCGCCAACGGTTCCAACTGTAAATACACAAATCACAAATAATTCAACACCGACAATCACGGGAACTGCTGATTCAGTTGATGACCTGACAGTCGTGGTAAACGGAGTAACCTACATAGAAGGCGACGGTAATTTAACCGATAACGGAGACAACACCTTTACATTAATAATTCCTGCAGGTGATGCGTTACCTGACGAGACGTATGATGTAGTTGCCACTGCAACCGATGCTGCGGGTAATTCCTCTTCAGATATCACAACTGATGAGTTGATGATTGATACAGCAGCGCCAACAGTACCAACAATTGATGCATTAGTAACCAATTCAAATACACCAACAATCACAGGTACTGCAGATTCAATAGATAACTTGACGCTTGCTGTAAACGGAATAACTTATACAGAAGGCGACGGAAATCTAACCGATAACGGAGATAACACCTTTTCATTAGTGATTTCAGCGGGAGATGCGTTACCTGATGGTACTTATGATGTAGTTGCCACCGCAACGGATGCTGCGGGTAATTCCTCTTCAGATATTACAACTGACGAATTGGTGATTGATACTGCGGCGCCAACGGTTCCAACTGTAAATACACAAATCACAAATAATTCTACTCCGACAATCACAGGTACTTCCGATTCAGTTGATGATTTGACGGTTGTTGTAAATGGTGTAACCTACATAGAAGGTGATGGTAACTTAACCGATAATGGTGATAGCACCTGGGCTTTGATTATTCCTGCGGGTGACGCGTTACCTGATGGGACGTATGATGTAGTTGCCACCGCAACCGATGCAGCGGGGAATACATCTTCAGATATCACAACCGATGAGTTGGTGATTGATACAGCAGCGCCAACGGTTCCAACTGTAAATACACAAATCACAAATAATTCAACTCCGACAATTACGGGTGCTGCAGATTCAGTTGATGACCTGACAGTCGTGGTAAACGGAGTAACCTACATAGAAGGCGACGGTAATTTAACCGATAACGGAGACAACACCTTTACATTAATAATTCCTGCAGGTGATGCGTTACCTGACGGGACGTATGATGTAGTTGCCACCGCAACCGATGCAGCGGGCAATGCGTCTTCAGATATCACAACCGATGAGTTGGTGATTGATACTGCGGCGCCAACAGTACCAACAGTTGATACATTAGTAACTAATTCAAATGCACCAGAAATCACAGGTACTGCTGATTCAGTTGATGACCTAACAGTCGTTGTAAACGGAATAACCTATACCGAAGGCGACGGTAATTTAATCGATAACGGAGACAACACCTTTACCTTAATAATTCCTGCAGGGAATGCGTTACCTGACGGGACGTACGATGTATTTGCCACCGCAACCGATGCTGCGGGTAATGCGTCTTCAGATATCACTACTGATGAATTGGTAATTGATACAGCAGCGCCAACGGTTCCAACTGTAAATACACAAATCACAAATAATTCAACTCCGACAATCACAGGTACTGCTGATTCAGTTGATGACCTGACAGTCGTGGTAAACGGAGTAACCTACATAGAAGGCGACGGTAATTTAACCGATAACGGAGATAACACCTTTTCATTAGTGATTCCTGCAGGGAATGCGTTACCTGACGGGACGTACGATGTAGTTGCCACCGCAACCGATGCTGCGGGCAATGCTTCTTCAGATATCACAACTGATGAATTGATGATTGATACAGCAGCGCCAACGGTTCCAACTGTAAATACACAAATCACAAATAATTCAACTCCGACAATCACAGGTACTTCCGATTCTGTTGATAATCTGACAGTCGTTGTAAACGGAATTACCTACACCGAAGGTGATGGTAACTTAACCGATAATGGAGATGACACCTTTACCTTAATTATTCCTGTAGGGAATGCGCTACCTGATGGGACGTATGATGTAGTTGCCACCGCAACCGATGCTGCGGGGAATACATCTTCAGATATCACAACTGACGAGTTGGTGATTGATACAGCAGCGCCAACAGTACCAGCAGTTGATGCTTTAGTAACCAATAATTCAACCCCAACAATTACGGGAACTGCTGATTCAGTTGATGACCTGACAGTCGTAGTAAACGGAGTAACCTACACGGAAGGCGATGGTAATTTGACTGATAATGGCGATAACACCTTTACCTTAATAATTCCTGCAGGTGATGCGTTACCTGACGGCACCTACGATGTAGATGCCACCGCAACCGATGCTGCGGGGAATACATCTTCAGATATCACAATTGATGAGTTGGTGATTGATAGGGCAGCGCCAACGGTTCCAACTGTAAATACACAAATCACAAATAATTCAACACCGACAATCACGGGAACTGCTGATTCAGTTGATGACCTGACAGTCGTGGTAAACGGAGTAACCTACATAGAAGGCGACGGTAATTTAACCGATAACGGAGACAACACCTTTACATTAATAATTCCTGCAGGTGATGCGTTACCTGACGAGACGTATGATGTAGTTGCCACTGCAACCGATGCTGCGGGTAATTCCTCTTCAGATATCACAACTGATGAGTTGGTGATTGATACAGCAGCGCCAACAGTACCAACAATTGATGCATTAGTAACCAATTCAAATACACCAACAATCACAGGTACTGCAGATTCAGTTGATGATTTGAACATTGTTGTAAACGGAATAACCTACACAGAAGGCGACGGTAATTTAACCGATAATGGTGATGATACCTGGACTTTGATTATTCCTGCAGAGAATGCGTTACCTGATGGGACCTATGATGTTGTTGCTACCGCAGCGGATGCTGCGGGCAATGCATCTTCAGATATTACAACTGATGAGTTGGTGATTGATACAGCAGCGCCAACAGTACCAACAGTGGATACTTTGCTATCCAACAATTCAACACCGACAATCACAGGTACTGCCGATTCAGTTGATGACCTGACAGTCGTGGTAAACGGAGTAACCTACATAGAAGGCGACGGTAATTTAACCGATAACGGAGACAACACCTTTACGTTAATAATTCCTGCAGTTGATGCGTTACCGGATGGCGCCTATGATGTAGTTGCCACCGCAACGGATGCTGCGGGCAATGCTTCTTCAGATATCACAACTGATGAATTGGTG
Organism: Leeuwenhoekiella sp. W20_SRS_FM14; assembly: GCF_052119605.1. Classification (NCBI taxonomy): domain Bacteria; kingdom Pseudomonadati; phylum Bacteroidota; class Flavobacteriia; order Flavobacteriales; family Flavobacteriaceae; genus Leeuwenhoekiella; species Leeuwenhoekiella sp. W20_SRS_FM14. The sequence goes on from NZ_JBGQOK010000002.1 coordinate 147,861, forward strand.
ATTGATACAGCAGCACCAACAGTACCAACAGTTGATGCATTAGTTACCAATAATTCAACTCCGACAATTACGGGTGCTGCGGATTCAGTAGATAACTTGACCCTTACTGTAAACGGAATAACCTACTCGGAGGGCGACGGTAATTTAACCGATAATGGTGATGATACCTGGACTTTGAATATTCCTGCGGGTGACGCGTTACCTGATGGGACGTATGATGTAGTTGCCACCGCAACCGATGCTGCTGGTAATGCGTCTTCAGATATTACAATTGATGAGTTGGTGATTGATACAGCAGCGCCAACAGTACCAACAGTTGATACTTTGCTATCCAACAATTCAACACCAACAATCACAGGTACTGCCGATTCAGTTGATAACCTGACAGTCGTTGTAAATGGTGTAACCTACACAGAAGGCGACGGTAATTTAACCGATAATGGTGATAGCACCTGGGCTTTGATTATTCCTGCGGGTGACGCGTTACCTGATGGGACCTATGATGTAGTTGCCACCGCAACGGATGCAGCGGGTAATGCGTCTTCAGATATTACTACTGATGAATTGGTGATTGATACAACAGCACCAACGGTACCAACTGTAAATACACAAATCACAAATAATTCAACACCAACAATCACAGGTACTGCCAATTCAGTTGATGATTTGACCGTTGTTGTAAACGGAGTAACCTACTCGGAGGGCGACGGTAATTTAACCGATAACGGAGACAACACCTTTACGTTAATAATTCCTGCAGGTGATGCGTTACCGGATGGCACCTACGATGTAGTTGCCACCGCAACCGATGCTGCTGGTAATGCGTCTTCAGATATCACTACTGATGAATTGGTAATTGATACAGCAGCGCCAACGGTTCCAACTGTAAATACACAAATCACAAATAATTCAACTCCGACAATCACAGGTACTGCAGATTCAGTTGATGACCTGACCGTTGTTGTAAACGGAATAACCTATACCGAAGGCGATGGTAATTTAACCGATAATGGAGATAGCACCTTTGCATTAATTATTCCTGCGGGTGATGCGCTACCTGATGGCACCTACGATGTAGTTGCCACCGCAACGGATGCTGCGGGCAATGCGTCTTCAGATATTACAACTGATGAGTTGGTGATTGATACAGCAGCGCCAACGGTTCCAACAGTTGATACTTTGCTATCCAACAATTCAACACCAACAATCACGGGTACTGCCGATTCGATAGATGATCTTGCAGTAGTTGTAAACGGAGTAACCTATACGGAGGGCGATGGTAATTTAACCGATAACGGAGACAACACCTTTACCTTAATAATTCCTGCAGGGAATGCGTTACCTGACGGGACGTACGATGTAGTTGCCACCGCAACCGATGCTGCTGGTAATGCGTCTTCAGATATCACTACTGATGAATTGGTAATTGATACAGCAGCGCCAACGGTTCCAACTGTAAATACACAAATCACAAATAATTCAACTCCGACAATCACAGGTACTGCCGATTCAGTTGATGATTTGAACGTTGTTGTAAACGGAATAACCTACACAGAAGGCGACGGAAATTTAACTGATAATGGTGATAACACGTTCACATTGGTTATTCCTGCAGGTGATGCGTTACCTGACGGCACCTACGATGTAGTTGCCACCGCAACCGATGCTGTGGGCAATGCGTCTTCAGATATCACAACTGATGAGTTGGTGATTGACACGGTAGCGCCAACGGTACCAACAGTTGATGGGTTAGTAACCAATTCAAATACACCGACAATCACGGGTACTGCCGATTCGATAGATGATCTTGCAGTAGTTGTAAACGGAATTACCTATACGGAAGGCGACGGTAATTTAACCGATAACGGAGACAACACCTTTACCTTAATAATTCCTGCAGGGAATGCGTTACCTGACGGGACGTACGATGTAGTTGCCACCGCAACGGATGCAGCGGGCAATGCGTCTTCAGATATAACAACAGATGAATTGGTAATTGATACAGCAGCGCCAATAGTTCCTACTGTAAATACACAAATCACAAATAATTCAACACCAACAATCACCGGTACTGCTGATTCTGTTGATAACCTGACAGTCGTTGTAAATGGTGTAACCTACATAGAAGGCGACGGTAATTTGACTGATAATGGCGATAACACCTTTACCTTAATAATTCCTGTAGGGAATGCGTTACCTGATGGTACTTATGATGTTAGCGTTACTGTGACCGATGCCCTGGGTAACAGTTCTAATGATACTACAGTAGATGAGTTGGTGATTGATACCTCAACTTTAAACCAGCCTACTGTGCCTACTGTTACTTCACAAATTACGAGTGATAGTACTCCTTTAATTACCGGTACTGCAGATTCAGTAGATATGTTAATGGTTTCTGTAAATGGCTTTACCTATGCAGAGGGAGACGGTAATCTGGTAGATAATACCAATGATACGTGGACGTTAACGATCCCCGACGGGAATGAAATTCCGCAAGGAACCTATGACGTGGTAGCTTCGGTTACAAATACATTTGGAAATACCCTGACCGATGTCACTACTAATGAATTGACAATTGATGTGGGAACTCCTGTAGGAGATCCTAATCAAAGCTTTTGTGCAGCAGATATGCCCACTTTAGCAGATATCGTTTTAAACACAAATGCTATTAAATGGTACGGGCAGGCTTCTGGAGGTGTTGCTCTAGATCTTAATACTCCGTTAGTAAATGGTGTTACGTATTATGCGGCACTTACGGTAGGATCATTTGAAAGCTCAGTCCGTTTAGGAGTAACTGTAAGCTTAACAGAACCTGTTGAAGCTAGTTTAGATGCTTCTGTTGATGCCGGTTGTTTAGGAGCTAAAGTCGTGTATACAACAGAACCCGGTATGATAGATTATTTCTGGTCTGTGAGCACTGGCGGACGTATAGTTTCCGGAGGTACCGATACAGATAACTCCGTTACGGTTATTTGGGATGTTGCTGGTACCCAAAACGTGAGTGTAAATTATTTAGCTAACGATGCTTGTCTTACTGAAACTTCTGCCGAGATCGACCTAGAAGTTTCAGCTTGCTCAGATATGACTATTTCTAAAACAGTAAACAATTTAAACCCTGCCATAGGTGAAGATATTATCTACACGATTGAAGTAACTAATACGGGTGAAGTAGCCTTACGCGATGTGATCGTTGATGAAAGTCTTCCATCTGGTCTTGAATTTTTAAGTTTTACGGCTTCGGTAGGTGATTATAACAATACCACAGGTATGTGGAGTATCCCAGTGATAGATGCAAACGCTACAGCCACACTTACGGTAACGGTAATGGTTTTAGATACCGGAAACTATTTAAATATTGCACGCATTGTTACCTCAAATCCTGTTGATGCTAATCCTGATAATAATTCGGCAGAACTAGAAATTGATCCAGATTGTCTAATGGTGTTCAATGAATTTTCGCCAAATGGTGACGGTATGAATGATGTTTTCACAGTTAGATGTATCGAAAATTATCCTAACAACACGGTGCAGGTTTTTAATAGAAACGGGCAGCTCGTATTTGATGCGAGTGGTTATTCAAATACGTGGAATGGTGATTCTAATGTGTCGAGTTCTATTCAAAAATCAAGCGGTTTACCAGCGGGAACCTATTATTATGTTCTAGAGATCAACGATGGTTCGAGATCGCTTACCGGATGGGTTTATATAGCCCGATAAATTAAAAATTCTCTCATTAAAAACTTTAATTATGACAACAGTAGTAACCCACATAATCAGATTTTTGATACTCGTTTTATGTTGCTCAAGCCTTTATGCTCAGCAAGAAATAAACTATTCTCAATACATGTATAACACGATGACGATCAATCCAGCTTATGCAGGTTCATCAGATAATTTTAATATAATCGCAAATTATAAAGCACAATTTACCGGAATAAACGGAGCTCCGGAAACAGTAAGTTTAGGTTTAGAATCACCGGTGACCTACAATCTGGGTCTGGGGTTGAATATTACCCGCGATGCTTTAGGACCTTCTGAAGAATTGAATGTTGATGGTAACTTCTCATACTCGCTACAGTTGTCTTCGCAGACTTATTTGTCATTTGGTTTAAAAGCAGGCTTTAGAGTGCTTAATGTAGATTTTAGGAAAGGTGAATTTGATAACCCAAATGACCCGTTATTTATGAATAATATAGATAATCAGTTTATGGGTGTATTAGGGGCGGGGGCTTATTTATTTAGTGATAAATGGTATATAGGATTATCAACACCTAATTTCTTTTCGCAGGAATATTACAATGATGAAAGTACCATGGTGAATACCGAAAAACTAAACCTTTATCTTATAGGAGGGTACATTTTTGACGTAAGCAATACCATAAAATTTAAACCAGCAGTACTTTTTGATTATGTAGAAGGAGCACCTATGCGAGCCAGTCTATCTGCAAACTTTCTATTTTTGGAGAAATTTACAGCGGGGGTATCTTATAATGTTGATGCCGCGGTAGGTGCATTAGCCGGTTTTCAAGTATCTGATAATATTTTTATAGGCTACGCTTATGATTACAACACATCAGACTTTAACCGGTATAATGATGGAAGTCACGAAGTGTTAATTAAGTTCTCTCTAGCCCGCAAACGCGGAGCTACATTCTCACCTAGATTCTTCTAAAAATTAAAACTATGAAACGTATATATATAGCATTATTCTGTCTTATAGGTTTTAATCTATTTGCGCAGAGTCAACTGGAAAAGGCTAATAGCTTGCATGATCGCTTTATTTATGTAGAGGCAGCAAAAGAATATGAACTGTATTTGCAATCAGCAAAAAAAGTAGATCCTGAGGTTTATATGAATATGGGAGATACCTATTACAATCTCAAAGACTTTATTAAAGCTAAAGAGATGTATGAGAAATGGTACACCATTGTAGGGCCTAATAAAAATAACCTTCAAGGGTATCAATACTACGATACGCTTCGTTTCTTAAAAGAATATGATAAGGCAAATAAAGTGGTTGAAATCTACCTAAAAGAGCGCGGGGTAGATGGGATGCTAAATTCATATTATGAAGAGCGTTCCAGATTTAATGAATTGCTGAAGGGAGATACCTTATATGAAGTAAAAAATCTGAATCTCAATTCGCAATATGCAGATTTTGGAGGAGCTTTTGACGGAAATACATTCGTTTTTTCATCATCCAGAAATAAAGACATTAATAAGATATCTGATCGGGATAACACTCCGTATTTAGCACTATATAAAGCTGAATTAGTAGACGGTCAAAACTTTATCAATGTAGATCTTTATAATGAAAAATTAGAGACACCTTTTCATGACGCTACTGTAAGCTTCTCTCCTAATAGTAAATATTTATACTATGCATCAAGTTTTCAAGATGGAAAGCGTAAAGTTTTTAAAGGAGATAAACGTAATTATTTTAAGATCTATAGAGTTGATGTAACTTCAAAACGCTTTAAAAAAGAGTTACTGCCATTTAATGGTGATGAGTATTCTACAGGTCATCCTTTTGTGACAGAAGATGGTAAAAAATTGTACTTCGCTTCAGATATGCCGGGAGGTTACGGTAATGCAGATATATATGTTTGCGACATTTATGAAGACGGTACATATTCAAAACCAATGAATTTAGGCCCGCTCATCAATAGTTTGGTAGATGATGTTTTTCCATACGTAAAAGGCAACACGCTTTATTTTTCATCAGAAGGACACGTAGGCTATGGTGGACTTGATATTTATAAAACGATTTTTAAAGATGGTGTTTATGGGGCGACTATAAATTTAGGTCCGGGTATTAACTCCAACGCAGATGATTTTGCATATTTAGAAGGAAAAGAACCCAATACAGGATATTTTTCTTCAAACCGGTCAGGAGGTAAGGGTGGTGACGATATCTATAGTTTTAAATACAATTTAAAGGAATGTCTACAAACGATAAATGGAACTGTATTTAATATAGATACTAAAGAGCCGTTGACAAATGCTATAGTTACTGTATTTAATAGTGATCTTAAAGAATACGTAAAAGTGACGACTAATGAGAAAGGAGTTTATACGTTAGAATTAAACTGTGGTCAAAAGTATAAAATTGAAGCCTCTAAACTAGGTTTTAGCAGAGACGCTTTAGAATTTAGTACAGATATTTTACCGGGTCATCTAATGAATATGGTAGACTTTAAACTGAAGGATTTATCAGACACATTTGTGACAGATGGAGTAGTAGAGAAGATACGTATAGATCCTATTTACTTTGAGTATTACAGGTATAATATTAATGACATAGCAGCCATACAAATGCATAAAGTGCTTAATGCAATGGTTGCCTATCCTGATATGATTATTAAAATAGAAGCCCACACAGATCAGCGAGGGACAGATTATTTTAATAAGATATTATCTACAAATAGAGCATTAGCCACACGAGATTGGCTTATTGAAAAAGGAATAAATCCATCACGTATAGAAAGTGCTATAGGCTATGGAGAATCACAACCTATTAATATTTGTGATGAGGAAAGTAAAAACTGTACAGAGGTAGAATATTCTGAAAACAGACGATCTGAATTTATTGTAGTTAGAAGATAATGAGAGGCGCTAGTGCGCCCAATTGATCAAGTGTACTAGCGTAGAAACTCCTTCTTTTGAAGGAGTTTCTTATTTGTACGATACTAAGTAGTTAAATGATTTGTTTTTTACCAATTAAGGCTTGAGATGATATTGATCTCAATATTTAAAGTAATTTAAGGGCGTTTTCTTAATTTAAATGGGAAATGACCCTCAATACTTTTTTGAATGAAGCTTAATAAGATACTCTTTCTAATACTTGGTCCACTATTATTTATTGGTTTGCAGCAATTAAATCCGCCGGAAGCTATGTCAGCATCGGCGTATGCTATCTTATGCGCTACAATCTGGATTGCATTATGGTGGGTTACCGAAGCTGTACCTATTGCAGTTACCGCGCTATTGCCCATTGTTATTTTTCCGCTTACAGGAGCGCTTGATATTTCTACCACCACGGCCTCTTACGGGCATAAATATATATTTCTCTATTTAGGAGGATTTATGCTGGCCATTGCCATTGAAAAATGGAACCTACACAAACGTATTGCCTTGCATTTAATACAAGCTATAGGAACTAATGTTAAACAAATCATACTGGGTTTTATGGTGGCAACTGCATTTTTATCTATGTGGATTTCTAATACAGCCACAGCAGTTATGATGCTACCTATTGGAATGTCTATAATTTCTCAATTAAAGGATAACCCAAATACTATAGAGGATGAAAATAAAATTTTTGGAAAAGCATTAATGTTAGGTATTGCTTACAGTGCATCAATAGGAGGTATGGCTACGCTTATAGGTACACCACCCAATTTAGTTTTTGCAGGATATATACAGGAGGTTTATAAAATTGATATTAGTTTTTTTCAATGGTTTAAGTTTGGCCTTCCTATTAGTCTGCTATTATTGGCTATTTCGTGGTTTTACTTAACAAATATTGCTTTTAAATTTAAACAGAAAGAATTTCCGGGAGGTAAAAGAGAAGTAGAGCGACTTCTTGCAGAATTAGGACCTATGTGTCGAGAAGAGAAAATTGTATTATCAATATTTATACTTACTGCTTTCTGCTGGATTACGAGAGCCTTTTTGTTAGAGCGTATTTTTCCCCAAATAGATGATACCATCATTGCAGTAGCTGCAGGAATTCTATTATTTGCAATAAACACGAGTGATAAAAAAGAGCGTATTATAAATTGGGACGATGCGATTAACATACCCTGGGGAATAATTTTACTTTTTGGTGGAGGTATGGCGCTTGCTTCAGGTTTTGAAGTTACAGGGCTTGCTACCTGGTTTGGTACTCAAATGGTTTTATTAGAGGCTTTACCACTAATCGTACTGTTATTTATAGTCATATTTAGTGTAAATTTTATAACTGAACTTACCTCAAATCTGGCAACCACCGCAATGCTGCTGCCTATATTAGCTCCCATCGCACTTAATTTAAATCTAAACCCCTACTTGCTTTTAGTTTCTACAACAGTCGCAGCTTCCTGTGCATTTATGCTCCCTGTAGCTACGCCACCTAATGCCGTAGTATTTGGATCTGGTTATTTACGTATCCCAGATATGGTACGAGCAGGCATCTGGATGAATATACTTTCAATTCTTTTACTAACATTTATGGTTTATTATATATTACCCTTAGTTTGGGATTTTCAAGTTTATACTGATTAATCAGAATTACATTATCCATTATACTTGGAAAATATAAAAAGGCGAATCCTGATTTAATGGCAGTATTTTTGTGGTAGTCGCATAGCAATAGAATGTAATTTTTTGTTAAATATTAAGTCAAATGAGGAAATCTGTAAAATGGTTTAATATGTTTTAGTTTTCTTTGACCTAATATAATAAATGTTAAAGAATATCATTTTTAATGATATGAATGGTATTTAAAAATATTGTTTTTAAATTGCCTCAAATTTTTTCTTAAATAGAAATAGGGTAGAATTGGCCTCTGTTTAGAATAGTAAATCCGTGAGCTGTAGGGGGCGTTACGTATTATGCTGTCTTGCAAGCCCGTTCTGCCTTTTTTTATTTAGTATAGGAATCTAATTAATAGTTCCACTTTTGAATTTCTTAGATTAAGAAATTTTATCATTATCAAATATAAATTACCTCAGCGGTTTAATTATAATAGTCTTATAGACTATTATACTTCTGAGTACTTTAAAAAATATTAAAAACTTTTAGGTGCTATAGAAGATTCAGATATTCTAAGCATAGAAATACATAGCGAAGTCTATTCGCTAATTTTACATAGAAATAGATAATAATTATTTTAAATAAAAGAGTGTAAATAGTCTTATTTTAAGACATGATCTTTTTTAAGTCTTTAATAATTTCAGTAGGGTTTTCAGCATTAAATACAAAACTCCCTGCGACAAGAATATTGGCTCCGCTTAGTAGCAGTTTTTTGGCATTTTGATCGGTTACACCGCCATCTATTTCAATAAGCGTGTTTGCTTTTGCATTTAAAATGATTTCTTTCAGCTCTCTTACTTTTTTATAGGTATTTTCTATAAAAGATTGACCGCCAAATCCTGGATTTACGCTCATAATTATGACCTGATCTATATCTTGAATAACGTCTTTAAGTAGGTAAACTGGGGTGTGAGGATTTAAAGCAACACCAGCTTTCATCCCTTCAGCCTTGATGGCTTGTAGTGTTCTATGTAAGTGTGTGCAAGCTTCATAGTGTACAGTTAGGTTTGTAGTCCCTAATTGGGCAAATGTTTTAATGTAGCGATCAGGATCTACTATCATTAAATGAACATCTATAGTTTTTGTGGCATGTTTTGTAATCGCTTTTACAACAGGAAAGCCAAAAGATATATTAGGAACAAATACTCCATCCATAATATCAACATGAAACCAGTCTGCTTCACTTGCATTAATCATCTTTATATCACGTTCAAGATTCGCAAAGTCTGCAGCGAGTAATGAGGGTGCAAGGTAGGTAGGTTTCATAAGGATAATTCTTGATTGGTATGTAAAATTACATATTAGAAAGTATTTTCTCTAATATCAATATGGTAGAATCTAATTTTGGATTTTCTAAAAGGTTTAAATTTAGCAGATGATTTTTTAAAAGTTCTAAAACAATTTTATTTTTTGGAACTAAAAACCCGGATTCATAATCACTAAAAAGTCGATTTGTGGATTGGTTGTCCAGGATTTGGGTAACATTTTTATGCCGCCTGTCTTTTTTGATTTTATTAAACAGCTTTAAAACATTTTCTTTCTCTCCCTCTAATAACTGGAGGTAGTTACCATCTTTGTATACTAGAAATCCAGAAATATCAAGAATAGTATTCCAATTTGCTACATTATTCAAAATATCGTTAACAATCTCAGTATTAGATAAATCTGAAGAGTCGCTAACATATATCAAATAGTAAAACATAAAATAAATTGGATAATAAATAAGATACAATAAAAATCCCCGGTAATCAGCCGGGGATTCATTCATCAATCAAAAAACGAACAGTTATGATAAACTGTTGTTGTCTTAAATATTTTTTTTGGGGTCTTATTCTGGTAGGCAATTTAATAAAAAAGTATCAGCAAGCCCCATATTTAACGAATTCTTGTAAAAATAACTATCCTAAATAGGTTTTTAAAATTTTACTTCTTGAGGTATGTTTTAATCGTCTGATTGCTTTTTCTTTAATCTGGCGTACACGCTCGCGAGTAAGGTCGAAGGTTTCTCCTATTTCTTCTAATGTCATAGGATGTTGATTACCTAAACCAAAATATAAACGCACTACATCTGCTTCTCTAGGAGTCAATGTGTCTAAGGCTCGCTCTACTTCGGTGCAAAGCGATTCATTTAATAACTCACGATCTGGGTTAGGCGATTCTCCAAAACGAAGAACATCGTATAACGTAGAATCTTCACCAGATATTAATGGCGCATCCATACTTACGTGGCGTCCTGCATTTTTTAATGACTCTTTTACGTCATTAATGCTCATATCTAGTTCTTTAGCAATCTCTTCTGGGCTGGGTGGTCGTTCATGTGCTTGCTCTAAATAAGCAAAAGTTTTATTAATCTTATTTATAGAACCTATTTTGTTTAATGGCAATCTTACAATACGCGACTGTTCTGCTAGTGCTTGTAAAATAGACTGTCTAATCCACCATACCGCATAAGAGATAAATTTAAAACCACGAGTCTCATCAAAACGTTGCGCAGCTTTAATTAACCCTAAATTTCCCTCATTAATTAAATCTGGTAAGGTTAATCCCTGGTTTTGGTATTGTTTAGCAACAGAAACTACAAATCTTAAGTTTGCTTTGGTTAGTTTCTCAAGTGCTCTCTGGTCACCTGCTTTAATACGTTGTGCAAGTTCTACTTCTTCGTCTGCAGTGATAAGGTCTACTTTACCTATTTCCTGTAGATATTTGTCTAAAGAAGCAGTCTCTCTGTTTGTAACCTGTTTTGTAATTTTAAGTTGTCTCATAGGACTATTACGTGTATTAAGTTGTTTAAACTACATCTTATACGTAAGGGCATATAAAAAGGTTACAAAAAAAATGAAATTTATTTAGAAAATTTTAACAATATTATTTTTAAGTACTTGTAAATAACTTTATGGGGCTATGCGTTGTTACTATAGTTCTTGTTTTAGTTTGATTATCAGAAGATTAATTTCAATAAGTGCTTTGGTGTATATTTCTTCAAATGCCCGTAAATGTTTTTTAGCTTCCTCCGTTTTTGATGGAATTATTATAGTACTTTCTATTTGCTGCAAATGATGCCCATGTGTAGTCATACCCAAATTCATAAAACTTGATTTCAATTTGTGTGCTAAGGTACTTGCCCTGGGATAATATTCCCGGGCAACACAATTTCTAAGGCTATTTAAATCTTCTGGTGTTTCACTTATAAATACTTCGAGTAAAGAAATAATAAATGCGGTATCATTATCAAATATTTCTAGTAGCTGCGCGATGTTTACATAGTTTGTACTTTCTGTCCTTTCGGTATTTTCAATTATTCTGATAGTTTCTTCAGTATTTATGACTGGTTTTTCATCTGAAATAAGCCAATATAAAACTTCTTTTAAATCTTCTTCTTTTAAAGGTTTTGTGAGGTAAAAATCTATACCTGCTTTAATTGCATTTTTTCTAGATTCTGGAAAAACATCTGCAGAGCATGCTACAATAGGTACTTTATGTAATGAGTCTTTGTGAGATTGTCGTATTAATGAAATCGCTTCGAGACCGTTCATTACCGGCATATGCATATCCATCAAAATAAGATCGTATTGAACCGAATTGTTTTTATAAATAGCAACTGCTTCTTCACCATTTTCGGCAATATCTGCTTCTACACCCAGCCCCTGTAGTAGTTGACGTATATAGAACTGATTCATCTTATTATCTTCGGCTACTAAAATGCGCAAATCACTAAGTCTAGCGCTGTTTGTATGTTTATGAAGATCTGTATTTTTAATCTTTTTGAGTTTACTACTTTTAAAATCAATTGTGAATGAAAAGGTTGATCCTTTACCCAGTTCACTTTCAGCATTTAACTTACCTTGTTGAAGTGCAATAAGTTCTCGTGTTATTGTAAGCCCTAATCCCGTACCGTTAATTTTAGCATTTTCCTTACCCTCAACCTGATAAAAACTTTCGAATATGCTTTCTAATTTATCAGGGGCAATGCCTATTCCGGTATCGGTAACTTTAAATTCTATAGTATTGGAATGTTCATTTTTATTTAAAAGATTTAACGCAATGCGTATATAGCCTTTTTTAGTAAATTTTATAGCATTGCCTACAAGATTGGTAAGAATTTGATTTAATCTAAATTGATCTCCAACCACAATTTTAGGAATGGCATCATCTATTTCAACACTAATTGCAATACCCTTTTCTTTACCTTTAATTTCAAATCCTGAAGTAAGGTTTGTAACTACTTCTCGCAAGTTAAAATCTAAGGATTGCAAAGTAAGTTTACCAGCTTCAATTTTAGAAAAGTCAAGAATATCATTAACTATAGAGAGTAAATTTTTTGCTGAAAATGAAATCCCGTCAATATTTTTTCTCAGAAGTTGTTGATCGTGTAAGTCACTTTTTGAGATTATTTCAGAAAGCCCCAAAATCACATTTAAAGGTGTGCGTATTTCGTGACTCATATTTGATAGAAAGGTAGTTTTTGCTTCAGCAACCCGCTCTGCGTTAATCTTGGCCTTAAGAGTATCTTTTCGGTTTGAAATATTCTTAATCAGGGCCGTAAAGCTATCTTCTGGGGAAGCAAAATTATTAGAAAACGAAATCTCGTAATACGAAGAAATACCGGCTCTGTTTGTAATATCGGTTTCTATACGGTGTCCAATAACCTCAGTTTCGGTAACCGAATATAAATTTTGAAGGTCAGTTTTTAAAAGTGTCGTTAAATCATCTGGAAAAAGCTTGAATACCGAATTATTTACAAGTTCAGTTTTAGTATATCCAAAGATTTTTAAGGCCAGTGTATTACAATCTCTAATTGTGCCTAATGCATCAAACAGCAAATAACCATCTAGCAGATTTTCTAATATGGAAAAAGTCTCACCATAAACCGGAAAGTTTGCAGGTGGAGTTGATATTTTTTGAATGTCTTTCTTTACAGTATCAAAATCTAAATTGATGATGGGTTTTGTTTCATTGAGAATCGAGGTAAATGAATTAGGTATAACATCTGCAATACACGTAACTGCAGGCAGCAGATTGTAATAGATATAAAACTCGTCTTTAGTAGTGTCGAAGATTGAAGTAACTGTATCTGACCCGAGAAGCTCGTTAAATTCTTTAGTAATTTTAAAAGCATCATCTTTCACTCTTCTAAATGCATTTATCTGCTTCACCAAATCATCTGAGCTATTAGAATTTATTGAAGCTTTTAAAGCTTCAATCCAGGCAATAGTGCTTGCAAGCTCTGTATTTTTTAGTTTTAATTTTCTAAGAACTATGAGAAGATAAATACGAGCAATTAGTATCTCTTTGTTTTTACCAGATTCATAAAGTGGCATAAAAGCCATTGAATTTGTTATAACCGGAAACTTTTCCCGAAGTTCTTGTCTTAAGTTTTCTTTGGTATTTATATATGCATTATCATAGGTGATTAAGTAATTCTCAAGATCCAAATATAAATTAACACAGCACAAATCTGCTGTAAAGACATCATCAGGGTATGTGAAGTTTGCTATTTGCGATTTTAATTCTTGTAATCGTTTGCTATAAGTTCCTAAACCTAACAAGTATTGAAAAAATATGCTCTTAGGGTCTGTTACTTCTTCTTTGCTGAGTCGGCTGGCTCGTTGGGTAAAAAGACGATCAATAAAAGAGTTCATTTAGCTAGGGTGATATGATGCGATTAAATAGGAGAACAGTATACTAAATTAATCTTTTACTATTACATGTACTTATTTAAGGTCATAAATACAATCATTTCGGTATATGGACCAAAAAAAAGTCTGACAGTTGCCAGACTTTAAAATAACCTCAAATAGGCTCTATTAATATATTTAAGCATTAGACCCGAATATGCCCATCACCATATACATAGTATTTATTAGTTACCAGTTGTTTAAGACCTAAGGGGCCTCTATGGTGTAATTTATCTGTACTTATGGCAAGTTCTGCACCTACCCCCATCTGACCGCCATCAGTGAAGCGGGTAGAAGCATTATGATATACAGCTGCAGTATCTATGTTTTCCATAAATCGGGTTGCAGCTTCAGTATTCTGGGTCATAATACTACTGGAGTGACCACCACTATACGTATTTATTTTTGTCATCGCCTCTTCTATGCCGGTGACTGCACCCAGTACAATTTTCATAGCCAGAAATTCTTCATACCACGTATCTTCTGTAGGTAGAACCTCATTGTCTTTAAGTACTTTTTTAGAAAGTTCATCAGCAAGTACTTCAACACCTTTACCAATCAAAATTTCATTCAATTCTCTTAAGCGAGTCTCATAATCAGGTAGATTAGTATCTATTAGTACTTTATCAAGTGCATTACAACCTGAAATTTTATCGGTTTTGGCATTGATGATTACCTCGATTGTCTTTTTCCAGTCTGCTTCAGGATGCACATATAAGAAATTGTTTCCTCTACCACTTATTAAGACAGCACACTTTGCATGCTGCTTAACAAAATCGATTAGGCGCTCGCCACCACGGGGTACAATTAAGTCTAATGGTTGATCAGGATTTCTTAAAAATTCCTGAGTTTCTTCACGGTTCATTTGTAACATGGTAATCCAGGACTCATCAAGGCCATTTTCGCGTAACGCCTGTTTCCAGCAATCAACCAGAACAACATTACTATTATAGGCTTCTTTACCACCTTTTAAAAGTATTTTATTGTTTGCTTTAAATGCTAAAACAGCTGCCTCAATGGTGACATCAGGACGCGATTCGTAAATAATCATAATCGTACCAAAAGGAGCAGTCTTATTCACTATATTTAAACCGCTATCTAGTGTTATATTAGAAATTTCCTGGCTTACAGGATCTTCCTGCTCTTTTACTTCTTTAATCGCCTGAATCATTCCTTGTACCTTAGAATCATTCACCACTAAACGGTCGTAAAGTGCCTGATCCTCACGATCAAAAGCTTCTAAATCTTTTTTATTTGCTTCGAGTATTTCAGATTTTCTTGATTGAATGATTTGCATCATAGAATCAAGAACTTTATTTTTTATCTCTTTTGAGAGTAATTTCATATTTGTAATTTTTCGGTTAATAATTCACCCTTGTTGGGTATATAAAAAACCTGCACTTCAATCAGGTGATGATTTTCAATCAAACCATCTTTTATTTAGTTTCTTAAGCAGAAAACTTCGTACCTATATTTTTGCCGTCAAGCAAATCTAGTATCACATTATGTTTTTTACCATTTGCGATATAACAGGTTATATTTTTTCTGGCAGCATCTTTAGCGATTTTGAGTTTAGATCGCATACCGCCTCTTCCTTCTCCTTCGGCTTTATTGTTTTCCTGAACATATTGCTCAACATTTTCTTCAGGGTGTACTTCTGTCAATTTATGAGAATCATCATCGTCGGGATGGCCGGTATAAAGTCCGTCTGTATCGGTTAATAAAATCAATGCATCGGCATTAATGAGCTCTGCTACTAAACTTGCCAGCTCATCATTGTCTGTAAACATAGACATCGTAAGTGAAACAGCATCATCTTCATTTGCTATAGGAATGATCCCTTCAGATAATAAACCTTCATAACAATTTATCATGTTTTCACGATGTTTTCCCGGCGCAAAATCTCGTTTTGTGGCCAAGAGCTGCGCGCAATGCATTCCGAAACTATTAAACATCGTATAATAGTGGCGCATCATACGCGGTTGTCCTACTGAAGAGAAAATTTGTCTTCTTGTAGAAGGATCTGTATAGCTGCAATCGCCTAAAACTTCTTTACCTGCTATTGCAGATCCTGAAGAGACGAGAACAGGTTGATATCCCTTTTCATACAATTCTGCTATTTGTCGTACTAATTCTTGAAGAACAGGACCAACGATTCTATTATTTTTGTTGGTCATAACATTAGTTCCTACTTTAATAACTACACGTTTTGTGCTCATAACATTATTTTTCTTTACCAAGTTCTGTTGCTCGGTTAAATGCAGCATAAGCCGCATCTTTAATTAATTCTTTTACATTATTGTCTTCCATAGAGTCAAGTGCGGCACGGGTTGTACCACCTTTTGAAGCTACGCGATCCATCCAGGTTTCTGGTGAAAGATCTGAATCATTAAATAACTTTACAGCTCCTTCAAAGGTTTTAGAAACTAGTACTTTAGAATCATTTGAAGAGAAGCCCATTTTAAGTGCGGCTTCAAGCATAGATTGCATAAAATAAAATATATATGCAGGACCACTACCTGATATTCCTGTAGACGCATCTATAAAATTCTCGTTTTCTACGTGAATAGAAGCGCCGGTAGTATCTAATAAATTACGCACAGTTAGAAGTTCTATTCTACTTACAGATTCAGACTCGGTAAATGAGGTAACACCTTTACCTACTTTTGCAGGTAAGTTTGGCATTGTACGTATTACTTTACTAACACCTAAACCATCTTGAATCGTCTTAATTGTTACACCCGCCATTAATGACACAAATATTTGCTGGTCATTTATATAAGGTTTTATAGATTTAAATAGTGACTGACTGTGAAAGGGTTTAACCGCTATAAAAATCACATCTGCCTTGGGTACACATTCTTCAATACTATCGTAAGCATCAAACTGAGCCATGGTTGATAGTGCTTCAGTTTTTTCTGGTGATACATCGAATATCATGAGCTTGCGATTGTTTAGAAATGGTGATTGTGCCATACCTTCTGCGTAGGTCAATCCCATATTTCCTGCACCTAATACTAATACTTTCATTAAGTTTTCTTTATTGGTTCAACCTATTAGCTGCAAGTATCGTACGACAAAATAAAAAAAAGGGAATATTGAAGTTTCTAGAAAAATAATAGCTTCTTAGCGCAATTATACTAACGCCTAAGAAGGTTATTAAAAATAAATGTTAAAATTGTTATAACTAAAACAGATTGATAGCATTACGATTTTTGGCAGGAAAACTGCCAAACCCCTGTATTAATGGCAGTTTTAACGCTTTGGTGACTACAATTAAGAATAGTATAAATTATTTTTAAAAATATTTTTATCACGCAATATGTGTCTATTTTTAAAGGATTTTCAAAAAAAAAAGGAGCCTTAGGCTCCTTTTATCATTTATAGATAAAGAGAATTTAATCTCTTTTGCGATCTCTGTTATCACGACTGCGGTTGTCTCTACCACGGTTGTCGCGATCTCTGCT
Organism: Leeuwenhoekiella sp. W20_SRS_FM14; assembly: GCF_052119605.1. Lineage (NCBI taxonomy): Bacteria > Pseudomonadati > Bacteroidota > Flavobacteriia > Flavobacteriales > Flavobacteriaceae > Leeuwenhoekiella > Leeuwenhoekiella sp. W20_SRS_FM14. The sequence goes on from NZ_JBGQOK010000002.1 coordinate 165,298, forward strand.
ACCACCACGATCATTATTTTCTCGAGGAGCACGTTCTTTGTAACCTTCTGGTTTTTCAAGCAATGCCTTACGAGAAACTTTTTCTTTACGTGTACGAGGATCGAGACCGAAGTATTTAACTTCAAATTCATCACCCATATTTACAACGTCACTTACATTTTCTGTACGTTCCCAGGCTAATTCAGACACGTGAAGTAATACTTCGTTTCCTGGAGCGTCAACATATTCTACTACAGCTCCAAAATCTAACATCTTAATTACCTTAACTCTATAGCTGTCGCCAACTACAGGTTTAAACGTAATAGAGTCAATTTTAGCAAGAACTGCATTAATACTTTCCTGACCAGTACCTAAAATCTCTACAATACCTTCTTCTGTAACAGGATCTTCGTTTATTACGATAGTTGTACCAGTTGCCTTCTGAAGTTCTTGAATCACCTTTCCGCCAGGTCCTATAAGTGCACCTATATACGCATTAGGTATGCGTACAGACACCATTTTAGGAGCATATTCTTTAACATCCTCACGTGGTGCGCTAATCGTTTCTGTGAGTTTACCTAAAATATGTAAACGACCGTCACGTGCTTGTTTAAGTGCGCTTACCAAAATTTCGTAAGAAAGACCCTTAACCTTAATATCCATCTGGCACGCAGTAATACCATCTGCCGTACCGGTTACTTTAAAGTCCATATCACCTAAATGGTCTTCATCACCTAATATATCTGAAAGAACCGCATATTTACCAGAATCACCGTCTGAGATTAATCCCATAGCAATACCAGAAACCGGTTTTTTTAATTGAACACCAGCATCCATTAATGCCATTGTACCGGCACAAACAGTTGCCATAGAAGAAGAACCATTAGATTCTAATACTTCTGAAACTACTCGTACAGTATATGGGCAGTCTGCAGGAATCATACCTTTAAGAGCACGTTGTGCAAGGTTACCGTGTCCTACCTCACGACGAGAAGTACCACGTATTGGGCGCGCCTCACCAGTTGAGAAAGGAGGGAAGTTGTAGTGTAAATAGAATGTCTCTTCACCTTCGTATGAAGGCATATCTATTTGATTAGCTTCTCTAGAAGTACCTAAAGTTACTGTAGCTAATGCTTGAGTTTCCCCACGAGTAAAAATGGAAGAACCGTGTACAGACGGTAAATAATCGGTTTCACACCAGATAGGGCGTATGTCTGTTGTTTTACGACCATCAAGACGTAAACCTTCATTAAGTGTAAGATCACGTACAGCCGCTTTTTCAGCCTTGTAGTAATACTTAGAAATAAGGCTTCCGAAATCTGCTAATTCTTCTTCAGAAAAAGTAGCCTTTATTTCTTCTTTTATAGCATCAAATGCTGCACTACGCTCGTGCTTGGCAGAACCTGCTTTTGCAATTGCATAGACTTTATCATAAGCCATATCGTGAATTTTCTGTGCAAGATCTGCATCTTCACGCTCTGGCTCATACTCACGAGTTTCTTTCTTACCGAAAGCTTCAGCTAAACGAATCTGAGCAGCACACTGTACTTTTATAGCTTCGTGAGCAGCTTTGATAGCTTCAGTCATTTCTTCCTCAGAAATCTCGTTCATTTCACCTTCAACCATCATTACAGAATCTGCAGATGCACCAATTACCATATCGATATCAGATTCTGCTAATTGAGTTCTTGAAGGATTGATGATAAATTCACCATTAATACGACCTACGCGTACTTCTGAAATAGCACATTCAAACGGAAAGTCTGAAAGTTGAATTGCAGCAGAAGCGGCAAGACCCGCCATAGCATCAGGCATAACATCATCGTCATGAGACATTAGCTGAATCATAACCTGAGTTTCTGCGTGGTAATCTTTAGGGAATAAAGGGCGAAGTACACGGTCAACCAGACGCATGGTTAAAACTTCACCATCACTTGGGCGTGCTTCTCTTTTGAAGAAACCACCAGGATAACGGCCTGCTGCCGCAAATTTTTCACGATAATCTACCGTTAACGGAAGAAAATCAACGTCACTTTGTTTGTAATTAGATACAACAGTACAAAGTATCATACATTTACCGGATTGTACTACAACAGAACCGTGTGCCTGTTTTGCGAGTTTACCGGTTTCGATAGAGATTTCTCTACCATCACCAAGGTCTATAACCTCTTTGAAAGTTTTTGGAATCATAAAAATGTTTTTCAGTAGCACGATAGCGCGTGCAATTAATCAAATGCCTTAACTAGTTAGGGAAAGGCAAGGTCTGTTGTTGTGTTGTGTGTAGTGTTTGACCTGTGAAAAACCTTTAGGTAGCTTTCTTTGCCCTTTCGGGACTTTTGAGTAATTAATAAAATAAAAGGGGCAAACTGCCCCTTTTAAAAATAAGAATTATTTTCTTAAACCTAATTCTTTAACGATAGCACGATATCTTAAAATATCTTTCTTAATTAAGTAATCAAGCAACGCTCTGCGTTTACCTACCAGCATTACTAATGAACGCTCTGTGTTAAAATCCTTACGGTTTGTTTTTAAATGCTCAGTAAGGTGGCTAATGCGGTATGTGAATAACGCAATTTGTCCCTCTGCAGACCCGGTATCGTTTTTGCCTTTACCGTATTTGCTAAAAATTTCATCTTTCTTTTCTTGAGTAAGATACATGCCAATATTATTTAAATAGTTTTTATGTATTTAATGAGTCTATCTCATTAAGCCGGCAAAGATACAATTAATTCTTAAAGAAAAACGATATTTTTAATTACGTATAGCTTGATTGAGAATTAAGTCTATATAGAGATTTATATTTTTCTTTAACACTTTACGGTGTGAAATAAAATCTAGGAAACCGTGCTCTTTCAAGAATTCTGCAGTTTGAAAATCTGCTGGAAGTTCCTGACCAGTTGTATCGCGTACTACTCGGGGACCTGCAAAACCTATTAATGCACCGGGTTCAGAAATGTTTATATCTCCTAGCATCGCAAAAGAGGCTGTTGTACCGCCTGTTGTAGGATCTGTACATAAAGAGATGTAAGGAATTTTAGCCTCTGCAAGTTGTGCAAGTTTAGCAGATGTTTTTGCTAATTGCATTAAAGATAAGGCAGCTTCCATCATACGCGCGCCACCAGATTTAGATATTATAACTAAAGGCACATTGTTTTTAAGTGAGTAATCTGCTGCGCGGGCAATTTTTTCACCTACAACAGATCCCATAGAACCGCCAATAAATTTAAAATCCATTGCCGCAACAACCAGATCTTTGCCAAAGCTTTTACCTACCGCTGTACGTACCGCATCTTTAAGACCGGTTTTAGCTTCTGCATCTTTAAGACGATCTACGTATTTTTTAGTGTCTTCAAATCCTAAGGGATCTTTAGAACTAAGGTTCTTATCTAATTCTTTATATTTTCCTTCATCAAAAAGAATTGAAAAGTATTCTTCGCTTCCTATTCTTACATGGTAATCATCTTCTGGACTTACATAAAAGTTTTTAGCAAGCTCATCTGCATCAATAATTTTACCGGTAGGTGATTTATACCAAAGACCTTTGGGTACGTCTTTTTTATTTTCGGTAGCGGTTTGTATACCTTTTTCTTTTCGTTTGAACCAAGCCATAAATTTTGCTTTTTAGTTTTTGACTCGTTAATTAAGCTTTAATTTCAAATTTTTATGTAAGAAAACTTAATTGCTTTCAGATTAATTTCAACAGGAAAGTTGGTATTAACCTTTAGTAAAGTCAGTATTTTTAAAAGATAATTATTAAGGGTGAAAAACCCCGGAGATTTAATACCCGAGGTTTCAATTTATTTAATTTTTAGGAAAAGCAAAAAATACTAAAGTGTATTTACGTTGTTAAGATCTTCAAACGCTTTTTCTAAACGCGCATTAAAAGCCTCTTCTCCCTTACGGAACCAAACTCTTGGATCGTAGTATTTCTTATTAGGGCTGTCTTCGCCGCCAGGATTTCCTATCTGACCTTGAAGATAATCTGCATTTGCATCAAAATATTTGCGCACACCTTCGGTAAATGCCCATTGTAAATCTGTATCAATATTCATTTTGATTACACCGTAGCTAATACCCTCGCGTATTTCTTCTACTGTAGAACCACTGCCTCCGTGAAAAACGAAGTCTATAGAATTAGGTCCTAAATTGTATTTTTCTGAAACAAACTCCTGAGAATTTTTTAGGATTTTTGGAGTAAGTTTTACGTTACCCGGCTTGTAAACACCGTGTACATTACCAAAGGCAGCAGCAATTGTGAATTGATCACTTACTTTGCTTAATTCTTCATAAGCATAAGCAACTTCTTCTGGTTGGGTGTATAATTTTGAATCGTCAACATCTGTGTTGTCAACACCATCTTCTTCACCACCTGTGATACCTAATTCTATCTCTAGAGTCATATCCATTTTACTCATACGCTCAAGATACTGCTTACAAATCTCTATATTTTCTTCTAGAGACTCTTCACTAAGATCTATCATATGAGAGCTGAAAAGCGAATGCCCATGCTCTTTATAGTATTCTTCAGAAGCATCAAGAAGACCATCTATCCAGGGCAATAATTTTTTTGCACAATGGTCTGTATGTAATATTACTGTTGCGCCATAACGCTTAGCCATCTCATGTACATGCTTAGCACCGGCAATAGCACCACCTACTGCAGCTTGTTGATTTTCGTTAGAATATCCTTTTCCTGCATTAAACTGAGCTCCACCATTTGAAAATTGTAAGATTACAGGTGCATTTAATTTTGCAGCAGTTTCTAAAACACCGTTAATAGTGCTAGAACCTATAACATTTACTGCAGGTAATGCATAACCGTTTTCTTTAGCATGTTTGAAAATTGCTTGAACTTCTCTTCCGGTTGCAACTCCCGGTTTGATACTATGACTCATAAGTTTTTATTTACTTAGTTAGAAACGTAAAATTAATAAATATTTGGGGTTTACCCTTTATAAATACTAGAAAGGATAGTTAATACCCACGTTATAAACTGCATTAGTTAGATTGGTATTTTTAAACCAGCGCTCTCCCACAGGCAATGCCGGGTCATAGGTTTTTAGACCAATGTCAAATCTCAACACAAAGAAGCTAAAATCGTATCGAAATCCAAATCCTGTTCCTACCGCGATATCTTCTAAGCTTTTTAGGCCTGTAAAGGTTGATTGGGGGTCAGTAACATTATCTAAAGCATTCCATATGTTGCCTACATCGGTAAAAATTGCGCCCTTTAAATCTCCTAAAAGGGTAAAGCGCTGTTCTAAATTGAATGAAAGCTTCATGTTTGCTTCATTAAAATCATTAGGACTGTCTGTACTACCGGGCCCTAATCTGTAAGCTTGCCAGGCCCTGTTATCATTAGAACCGCCACCAAAAAAGCTGCGTATAAAGGGAATGCTTTTAGAATTTCCGTAGGGAATTGCAATACCGCCAAAAGCTCTGAATGCAAGAATATTATCATTTCCAAAATCCCAATGCTTTATGAAGTCTATTTCGGTTTTTACGTATTGCGAAAAGCGTACACCCAGAACCCTGTATGCATTATCTTCATTTTTTTCTAAACCTATAATATTGCCTATAGCACTTAATGTATTACCTGCAACCTCAAGTTTTGTTCTAAAGCTGGTAAACTCATCATCAAATAAGTTTTCTCTGGTGTTTTTGTAGTAGGTAAAGCTGGTGGCGAGTATGAGGTTATCTTCGGTTAGACGTTGGCGACGCTCTTCAATATTAAATATATTAGAAAACTCTTGGTCTGTTACTGCAATTTCATTTGATTGCACGGCATTGATAAAGCTAAGTGCACCATCTGGAATGGTTAGGTTATTTGTATTCTGATCAAGTAGGGGACTGTTAGCTTCAAGATATACCTGTGCAATCTCATTCAATTGTGTGTACGAATTCTCATAAACTTTAAAATAATTTGCTACGTTCAAATTACGTACATATTGAATATCAAATAGATCAAAGCGGTAATTGAGATTATTTGAGGGCGACCATTTAAAATTTACCCCACCGGTTATATTCTGTTTGTCTAGACCTATATTTTGTTGAACACCTATACCTGTTGTGAAACTGGTAGAAGGAGACATTTCTGGAGTGATAAAACTCTGTGTTTTTAGAGGAAAAAATATGCGGGGTATGGTTAAGCTTAAATCTGTGCCTATTTCGGTAATGTCAAAAAAGCCGGTGCTGTTTTCTGTAGGGGCTTTTGAAGCACCTATGCTACCACGACCCGAAATTTGTAAGGTTTCCATACCTCCTAAAACATTACGTATTTGAAGCGAACCACCTCCTGCAATACCAAATTTCTGAATGTTTGAAGTAGAAACGTCAAAATCTACTCTAAGATTAAACTTAGGAAGCGGTATTAAATAAAAATTTGCAATTAAATCTGTGCCTTTAGGATCTTCAGGATCTTCAGTATATCTTAAATCGGGATATCTAAACGTATTTAACTGGCTTAAACGGATTAATGATTTATTACGGGAATCATCACTATAAATATCTCCTGGTTTTATAAACAGCGCATCGGTTAGGTACTTAGGTTTATACCGTATTTTATCATATGCGTAAAGGTGATAATCATTTAGTGAAGCACTATCTCTTAATGTGTTGTTACGTATAGCATAGCCGTAATCTGTAGTCACATTAACCTTACTGATTTTATGAACATTAAGCGGTACTTCATAAACAGAATCTCGTGCACGTATTTCTCTATTTTTAATATTGAGTTCTAGATTTACTTTATTGCCTGTTTTAACAGAGTCTCCTATAAAACTGATGTAATCTCTGTCAAAATAAAATAGCCCATTATTACGCATCAGCTCGGTGAGGCGTGCGGTTTCAGAATTGATATCGAGTAATTCATATTGAACTCCTTCTTTAATGAAGGAGTCGTTTCTATATTTTTTATAAATAGAATCTGCAGCAGCAGATTTTATAAATGTGGTTACAGAATCTATGATGTAGGGCTTGCCTGTAGCTACTGTGTATTCAACTTTTCCGCGTTTATCAAGACTATCTTTTATGATTTTATAATCTGTAATCGCATTAAACCAGCCTTTACTATTGTAATATTCTTTGAGACGTGCTGCAGAGCGTTTTGATAGATTTTCAGAAATTATGGTAGGAGCTTCACCAGTATTCTTGAGTGTTTGATTAAAATTACTTCTAAACTCAATGTATTTATCTAATTGTTTGCGAGATAATACTCCTGTCCAAAATTTACGAGCACTCTCATCTTCAATAAAACGCGCTTGCATTATCGAATCTATGTTAGGCCGTGCCCAATTATAGATGTAGAGACGTAACGGGGAGTTGAGCAATGGCAACCTTGCATTAGGCTGTTGATAGGGTATATTATTTATATTATAAGCGTCATTTACCGCTCCATTTACACGTATCGTGTTTTCGGTGAGAAGTAATTGCCCGTTTGCCACTCTTTTTACCGCGTTGCAAGAAGCAAGGGTAAGCAAGAGTAATATAATAAATCCTATTTTTGCCGGTAGTTGTTGCAAGTGAGCTGTTCTCAAAATAACTTCAAAAATACATAATAAGCGTGGTTAGCAAAAGCCAAATAAAATTAATAACGAGCCTTAATCAAAAAAAGTACCGCCAGCAGCATGGGTTGTTTGTTGTAGAAGGTATTAAGGGTATTGAAGAGTTTTTAAACTCTCATTTTAAACTGCATAATCTTTTTACTACGGAAGGCTTTTTTGATGGGCAAGCAAATAAAGAGCTCGTTTCAGAAAATGAACTTAAAAAAATAAGCTTTCTCAAAACGCCTCAAAAAGCACTTGCAATTTTTGAAATTCCGCAGGCTATCAAAACCGAAAAAAAAGGATTACAACTTGTTGTTGATGACTTACGCGATCCCGGTAATTTAGGAACACTCATTAGGTTGTGTGACTGGTTTAATATTGAAAATCTGGTGTGCTCTAATCAAACTGTAGATTGCTACAACCCTAAGGTAGTGCAGGCAACTATGGGATCTATTACCCGTGTTAATGTGGTGTATACAAACTTAGCGGAATATCTAAAGGCAGCAAACCTCCCCGTCTATGGAGCTTTTATGAATGGCGTTTCTGTTTATGAGGCAGACTTGCCTGAAGAAGCTATTTTGATTTTGGGTAATGAAGCAAACGGTATATCTACAGAAATAGCAGACTGCGTTACCCATAAAATAAGCATACCACAATTTGGTACATCTACAACTGAAAGTCTTAATGTAGCAATTGCCGGAGCTATTCTAGTAAGTGAGTTTAAGCGTAACTAAGTTTATTTTATAGCACAAATGCGTAGACGCTTGTAGTCTGCGTAAAAGTGACCATCTCTGTATAGTTTATCGCGCACTCTATCTTGTACCGTTCTACGTATTTCAGTTACTTCATTTTCAGGAATATCTGCAAAATACTTTCCTGCAAACATGGTTAACCAGTCAATTATTCCGGTTTCAGGATCATTTAATTGTGTAGGTCTATCGTATAAATGGGCAAAAGTTACTTTAAAGCCGTTTTTTTCAAGAAAGTAAGAGTAGGTCCCCAGTTTTGGGAAATACCAGTTGACAGTTTTAGATTGTTTAACATAGCCGTTTTCTTCTAAAACATCCTGAAGAGTATCTATAATAATAGCTACATTTCCTTTACCACCCATTTCAAGCAGTAATCTTCCGCCGGGTTTTAGATTGCTATACATAGCAGATATGGCAGCTTCGGGATTTAAAATCCAGTGTAAAGTAGCATTGCTAAAAATAGCATCATATTGTACGGTGTCAATAAAGCTTTCACCTCTAGCTTGAATAAATTTAATAGCCTTAAATTGTTCTTGAGCAGCTTCAATCATTGCCGCAGAAGCATCTATACCTACGAGTTCTGCACCACTTTGCGCAATTTCTGCTGTAAGTTCGCCAGTGCCGCAACCAAAATCTAGTATGCGTTCTCCTGCTTTAGGATTAAGCATACTTATTAAATCTTTGCCGTAGTCAAATACAAAGCCGTGTTTCTTTCTGTATAAATTAGCCTCCCACATTATTGAAAAGTAAAGTTTAAAAATAGTCCTCTAGACTGCATCACTTCAATATTTGAAGTGTATAAACTATTAGGATTTTCATCTCTAACTAGTTCATCGCTTAATGCAAATACACCGCGTATACTGGGTGAAAATTTAAAGTACGGCAAATATAAATCGATACCAAAGCCTACTTCATAATAAAACGTATTGTTTTTCATTCTAAACTGACCTGCACTGTTGTCGTCAGGATTAGTCTCATTGCTTGATAAATTATAGGAATAGGATAAACCACCCACGACAAAAGGCTTAAAGTTATTTAACCTTTTTGTAGAAAATTTTACAAGTAAGGGTATATGAATATAGGTAGAGTTGAGTTCACGCAAGCGATCATTCTCTTCTCCGGGAATATCAAGGTATGATAAATTACGTGCATTATAAGCCAGTCCCGGCTCGAGGCGTAAGTCTATATATTCATTTAAGCGCTTGTTTGCCAGTAGTCCTACGTTGAAGCCATAGCTCTGCTCTACAAAAATATCTGGGCGATCTTCTTTATAATCAAAGTTAAAATCATATCGATTTATACCAAAGTAATACCCAAAGCTCCACGGCTTTTTATCGAAATTCTCATCATTAAGGATACGCTCACGTGTTAAAAACTGAGCTTGAAGATTTGGCGCAAGCCAAATTAAAAGAAAAAGTGATAATACTACTTTGCGCATAGTGCTACTTTGAAGCTGTATAAATTGTTGCGACCCCAAACGTTTGTGGCAGATCGTTAACATTACTAAACCCAATTTTGCGTAGAATATTGTTGAGACGTTCTCCATAAGGGAAAACCGATGCGCTTTCACTCAAATATGCGTAAGCATCTTTATCTTTAGAGAATAGGCGACCTATAAGCGGTAATATTTGATTTGAGTAAAATGTATATCCCTGCTTAAAAGGAGTTTTTGTGGGAACAGAAGTTTCTAAAATAACAAAAAGGCCTCCAGGTTTTAAAACTCTATATATTTCGGCTAAACCTTTGTCTAGCGTTTCAAAATTACGAATACCAAAGGCAACAGTTATAGCGTCAAAATGATTGTCTTTAAAAGGCAAATTTTCAGAATCTGCCTGAACCATTTCTATGGTTTGATCAAGATTACTTGCGGTTATTTTTTTCTTACCTACAGCAAGCATACCTGCAGAAATATCTAGACCTATGATTTTTTTAGCACCGGTTTCTGCAAGATTAATTGCTAGATCTCCTGTACCTGTAGCAACGTCAAGTATGTTTTGAGGGTTAGTGGCAGCAATCATAGCGACCACTTTTTTGCGCCATTTAATATCTATACCAAAAGAGATTACGCGGTTGAGGCCGTCGTATTCATTAGAGATCGTGTCAAACATTTTCTCTACCTGTACCCGTTTTGACTGGTCAGAATTTTTGTAAGGATTTATGTTACCGCTCATAACTGTTTTTATTGGCAAATATAGTATTTGTTATTTGATGCAGGGGTTCTCTTTTAGATGGCAGTTATTTTAAATATATCTCTATTAAAACACGTACCTTTGCAAGGTTTTACCTTAAAATAAAATATGAAGATTGTTATTGCTGGTGCCGGGGAAGTTGGTTTTCATTTAGCTAAACTTCTCTCTTTTGAATCACAGGACATCACACTTATAGATATAGATAAAGAAAGTATCGCCTATGCAGATACACATCTCGACATACGTACCATTCGCGGCGATACTACTTCAATTGCCACTTTAAAAGAGGCACGCATAGAGAATACAGATCTTATAATAGCGGTTACCGCTAGTGAAACTACAAATATTACCGTTTGCGTTTTAGCAAAACAAATGGGCGCAAAACGCACCATAGCTCGTATTTCTAATACAGAATTTATAGAAAATCAGGAAGTTGCAGGTTTTAAAAAGTTTGGCATTGATGAACTTATTTCTCCCGAAAGCCTTGCAGCTTCAGAAATTGAATTGCTACTCAATCAATCTGCATTTAACGATAGTTATGAGTTTGAGAATGGGGCACTTACTATGGTAGGAACCTCATTAAGTCGTACCGCATCATTTGTAGGTAAAAGCGTTAAAGAGGCCGCTCTTATTTTTCCTGAATTGCATTTTATGCCAATTGCAATTCAGCGCGAAGGTACTCAATACACTTTGATTCCTAGAGGTGATACGATTTTTAAAGAAGGTGATCAGGTTTATTTTATGACCGTAAAAGGTGGTGTTGATGAATTATACAAACTCACCGGTAAAGTAAAACAGCGCATAAAAAATGTGATGATTTTAGGAGGAAGTAAAATAGGCTATAAGACTGCCCGTGATTTATGTTCTCACAATTTTCACGTTAAATTAGTTGAGAAAGACAATGATAAAGCTTTTGATCTTGCAGAAAAACTTCCTAAAACACTCGTAATACACGGCGATGGAAGAAATGTAGAACTGCTGGAAGAAGAGAATATTTATGATATGGACGCTTTCATTGCCGTAACCGGAAATAGCGAAACCAATATCATGTCATGTTTGGTAGCAAAATCTAAAAGTGTAAAGAAAACAATCGCACTTGTTGAGAATATGGATTATTTTCAGCTTTCTCACAGTATAGGTATAGATACACTTATAAATAAGAAGCTGTTAGCAGCTAACAATATCTTTAGATACATACGTAAAGGAGATGTTGTAGCAATGACTAAGCTTAACAATATGAATGCCGAGTTACTTGAGTTTATTGCTAAACCTAACTCTCAGGTTATAGGTAAACGTATTAGAGATCTTGATTTTCCCAGGTCTGCAACTATAGGTGGTATAGTGCGTGAAGGCCGTGGAATTATAGCCCTGGGGGATCACACCATTAATGTAGGTGATCGTATTGTAGTGTGTTGCTTGTTGCGCTCTATTAATAAAGTAGAACGTATGTTTATATAACGAAATGCCAAACAGACCCAGACTTAATTACAAAATTATATTCCATTTAATGGGAGTATTGCTGCTATTTAATGGTGGCTTTATGTTGATTTCTGCGATAATAGGGTATTTCTATGACGATATTTCTATCGCCTTAGGAATTATATCAGCAGGATTACTCACATTACTTACCGGTCTCGCTCTTATGTTTTTTACAAAAGATCACGAGAAAGTTTTACAAAAGCGAGAAGGGTATATTGTAGTTACATTTGGATGGATTTTTATGTCCTTAAGTGGTTGTTTACCCTATTTATTTACTGGCTCTATCCCATCATTTACAAATGCGTTTTTTGAGACGATGAGTGGATATACTACCACGGGTGCTTCTATATTAAATGATATTGAAGCAATACCTAACGGAATTCTTTTCTGGCGTAGTACCACACACTGGATAGGGGGCATGGGTATTATTGTTCTCGCAATTGCAATTTTACCTCTTTTAGGTATAGGCGGAATGCAACTTTTTGCAGCCGAAGCTCCCGGCCCCAATGCAGATAAATTACATCCTAGAATAACCGATACAGCAAAGCGATTATGGTTGATTTACTTTGGCTATACGGTAGCAGAAACTATTCTGTTACAGATTGCAGGTATGTCTTTTTTAGATGCGATAAACCACGCGATGAGTACGTTATCAACAGGTGGTTTTAGTACAAAAAATGCAAGTGTCGCCTATTGGAACGACAACCCTGCAGTACAATACATCATAATATTATTTATGTTTTTAGCAGGTACAAATTTTGTACTAAGCTACTTTGCATTTAAGGGTAAGTTGCGCAATGTTTGGAAAGATGAAGAGTTTAAATTATACACGGCTTTTACGGTAGGATTTACCATTCTTGTGGTATTAATTATTATCATACGTGCAGATGTTTCGATTTCTTCAATAGATCATCCTATGGTTTGGGGTAGATATGAGAGTGCGATACGACACGGTCTTTTTCAGGTGATTTCAGTAATTACAACAACTGGCTTTGTATCTGCAGATTTCACCATGTGGGCACCATTTGCAACAATGATTTTTTTCGGGTTGATGTTTTTAGGCGGTTCTGCAGGTTCGACTTCAGGAGGTATTAAAGTAGTGCGGCATTTAATGATTATACGCAATGGTATTCTTGAATTTAAGCGTACGCTGCATCCTAACGCCATTTTACCGGTAAGACATAATGGTAAATCGGTTTCTAAAGAAATTGTATTTAATATTCTGGGCTTTTTTATTCTTTATCTTCTTGCCTGGATAATTGGGGCTTGTGGCCTTGCATCTATGGGGCTTGATTTTGCGACATCACTTGGTGGTTCTGCATCATCGCTAGGTAACGTGGGGCCTGCCTTTGGCCTTTTAAGTCCGGTAAATAACTTTGACGCGCTTCCTGCAGTAGGGAAGTGGTGGTGTGCTTTTCTAATGATGATAGGCAGATTAGAGCTCTTTACAGTGCTCATTCTCTTTACGCCGTTCTTTTGGCGTAACCGCTAGTATCGGTTAACTTTGCAGTTGTGAAAGATTTTAGTGAGCGTAGTTATTGTACGTTATATCTTCCATAGTTCGTGTAATAGAATTAAAAGGCAATTCTTTTTAATTCGACCAAAAAAAAATGATTTGAAAAATTACGATTTAATAATAGTAGGTGCCGGACCTATAGGACTTGCCTGCGGTATTTCTGCTGCCAAAGCAGGGTTAAACTATTGTATTTTAGAAAAAGGAGTGCTTGTTAATTCGCTGTATAATTTTCCTGAGAATATGACTTTTTTCTCTACTTCTAATCTACTTGAAATAGGAGATGTTCCCTTTGTGGCGCATAATGATAAACCTACGCGTAAAGAAGCATTAGAATATTACAGAAGAGTTTACGAGAGCTGGAAGCTCAATGTAAAGCTATATACTCCTGTACAGTCAATGACTAAAAACACAGAAGGGTATGTGATAGACACACCTAAAGAACAGTTTTCAACTAAAGCTGTGATAGTTTCTACCGGTTTTTATGATACGGCACGTAAACTGAATATTCCTGGTGAAGATTTGCCTAAGGTGAAGCATTTTTATGATAGTCCGCATCCTTATGTTAATCAAAAAGTGCTTGTAATTGGTGCTGCAAATTCTGCCTGTGATGTAGCATTAGAGACTTTTTACAAAGGGGCTGAGGTAACTATGGCGATACGCGGTAATGAGATTTATCCTAAAACTAAATACTGGATTAAACCAAATATTGAAAATCGAATTAAAGAAGGTTCTATTAAAGCCTACTTTGAAACTTCAGTAAAAGAAATAAAACCACATAGTGTCATTTTAGATACTCCCGATGGAGCAATAGAAATTGAAAATGATTTTGTTTTAGCGATGATAGGCTATACACCAGATTATAGTTTATTTGAAAAGCTAGGTCTTCCTATCGATGAGGAGAACGCTAAAAAACCTATTCATAACTCTGAAACTTTAGAAACTCCACTCAAAAATGTTTTTGTAGCGGGTGTTATTAATAGTGGTATGAAAACCAGCAAACTTTTTATTGAAAACACTAGGGTTCACGCAGATATGATAATAAATCACCTTAAAAAGGAATTGACCCAATTAGCGTAAAAAGTTAATAATGTCTTAAAGAATACGTTTTTAAAAACCGAATCTCGTCTTACCATCGTAAGTGTACTGTAACTAAAAAAACTTTACATATTATGAAAAAGATTAATTCAATTACTAAGATGATTATGGTAGCCTTTATGGCTGTAGGTGCTTTAGCAACTGCTCAAGACACTAAAATGGTAGGTGGCGCTGAGATGTATCCTACAAAAAATATCGTAGAAAATGCGGTTAATTCTAAAGACCATACGACTCTTGTGGCTGCTGTAACTGCTGCTGATTTAGTTGAAACATTACAAAGTGAAGGTCCTTTTACAGTATTAGCTCCTGTAAATGATGCTTTCAATAATTTACCAGAAGGTACTGTTGAAACCTTATTAAAACCAGAAAACAAAGCTGCTTTACAAGGTGTTTTAACGTATCACGTTATTGCTGGTAAGCATTCTGCAAAAGATATTATGAATGATATCGAAGAAGGAAACGGTATGGCAGAGTGGACCACAGTAAATGGTCAAACCTTAACAGGTATGGTTGTTGATGGAAAAGTAAAGATTAAAGATCAGGCCGGTAACGTTGCTACGGTAACTATCGCTGATGTAAATCAATCTAACGGTGTGATTCACGTAATTGACACTGTACTTCTTCCAAAAATGTAAGAATTTGTATATATGAAATAAAAAAGCGACCAGAAATGGTCGCTTTTTTTATAGGTATTATTGTGTTTTCAGATTATGAAACAGCTTTTTTAATACGAGCCATGGCTTCAATAATTTGTTCCTGACTTGCAGCATAAGATATACGTATACAATTAGGATTACCAAAAGCTTCACCGGTCACAGTAGCAACATTTGCTGCTTCTAAAAGATATAAAGCAAACTCTGAAGCATTTTCAATCTTAGATCCATTTAATGTTTTTCCGAAGTATTCAGACACATTTGGAAAAACGTAGAAGGCTCCTTCTGGCTCATTACATTCAAAGCCCGGGATCTCGCTTAGTAAACCTAGAATAAGTTTTCTACGTTCTTTAAACTCATCTACCATATACTGTATCTTACTTACAGGAGCTTCAAGAGCTGTGATTACCGCGCGTTGAGCAATACAGTTTGCACCACTGGTAACTTGTCCTTGTATTTTATTACAAGCTCGTGCAATGTATGTAGGAGCGCCTATGTAGCCTATTCTCCACCCGGTCATTGCAAATGCTTTGGCAACACCATTTACAGTAACGGTACGGTCAAACATATCATCAAATTGCGCCATACTTGCGTGACCACCTACATAGTTTATGTGCTCATAAATTTCGTCACTTACAACAATTATTTGAGGGTATTTCTGAAGTACATCTGCAAGAGCGCGCAATTCTGCCTCACTATAAATAGAGCCACTAGGATTACAAGGAGAGCTGTACCAAAGCATTTTTGTTTTTGGGGTAATAGCAGCTTCTAATTGTTCTGGAGTCATTTTAAAATCAGTATCCATAGAAGTTTGTACTTCAACAGGAACTCCTTCTGCTAATTGTACAATATCTGCGTAACTAACCCAGTATGGGCAAGGTAAAATAACTTCATCACCAGGATTTAAACATACTTGAGCAATATTATAAAGTGATTGTTTAGCTCCTGTAGAGACTACGATTTGAGAACGATCATAAGTAAGATTATTATCGCGCTTAAATTTTGTAATTACAGCATCTTTTAATTCAACATAACCATCTACAGGTGAATAACTGTTATAGTTATCATTTATAGCCTGTATCGCGGCATCTTTAATAAAATCTGGAGTATTAAAGTCTGGTTCCCCCAGGCTTAAACCTATAATGTCTTTTCCTTCGGCTTTTAATTCGCGAGCTTTTGCAGCCATTGCAAGTGTAGCAGAAGTGGCCAGATTATTAATACGATCAGATAATTGATTGGTAATTGTTTCCATTAAATAATTTAAGATTAGGCTGATTGAAGATTAGGTTGCGTACCCATCTCCTTTAAATATTTAAAATGAGCAATAACTGCTTTACGTGTTGTTTTATACTCGTTATACGGTAAATTAAACTCCTTTGCAGTTTCTCTAACTATTTTAGAAATCTTTGTGTAGTGTATATGGCTTATATGCGGAAAAATATGATGTTCAACCTGATGGTTAAGACCTCCCGTAAACCAGTTTACAATTCTATTTTTAGTTGAAAAATTAACCGTTGTAAATAACTGGTGAATGGCCCACGTATTTTTCATAGTACCAGAATTGTCTGGAAGGGGCATATCTGCCTCTTCAATAACATGCGCTAGCTGAAATACCATACTTAAGATAACGCCTGCGGTATAATGCATAATAAAGAAGCCCAATAGAACCTTCCACCAGGCCAGATCTAAAATAATAAGCGGCAGAACAATCCAGATACTTACATAAATAATCTTAGTAATCACCAGTTTAGTCCATTCTACTTTAGGATTGGGAAATTCACCGTACGATAATTTACGTTTTAGATAACGTTTCATCTGTAGAAAATCTGTAGTAATCGCCCAGTTAAAGGTTAACAACCCGTAAAGTAATATTGAATAATAATGCTGAAAACGGTGATGCTTATACCACGGAGCATGTTTTGAGAATCTTAAAATTCTTCCGGCTTCAAGATCTTCATCGTGACCGTGTATGTTTGTATAGGTATGGTGTAGTACGTTGTGTTGTACTTGCCAGTTGTAAACGTTACCGGCAAGTATATAGATACTTCCGCCCATTATTTTATTAACCCATTTTTTCTTTGAGAAAGAACCGTGATTCCCATCGTGCATTACATTCATACCTACTCCAGCCATACCCACACCCATTACTATGGTAAGTAACAGTTGTGACCATCCCGGAAGGTCTAGTGTAAGCAGTAAAAAATAGGGAGCCAGAAATAATGAAAACATAACCGCGGTCTTTATAAATAACTTCCAGTTACCGGTACGTTCTACATTATTTTCTTTAAAATAGGTGTTTACACGTTTATTCAGTGTTCTAAAAAAGTTAGCTGAATCTACTCGTGAAAATTTTATTGTTTTAGAATTTTTCATAATCTATCTGCATAAAGTAAAGCAACTTAAACAAGCTCTAAACATCGCAACATCAAAAATAAGATTTATATCTTTTTAAGGCCTGTTAATACCGTAATTTAACGCTGTAAAACCTAATTTTGTTGCGATAAAAGTTGATTATGATTCTTGTAGACAAATATTTTTCAGATCTCGATGAAAATCAGATCCTTCAGTTTAATAAATTAAATGAATTGTATCAGGATTGGAACCTCAAAATCAACGTGGTTTCTCGTAAAGATATAGATGAAATATATCTTAGACATGTGTTGCATTCTTTGGGTATTGCTAAGGTTCAAAAATTTAATCCCGGAGCATCAATTTTAGATGTAGGAACGGGCGGTGGTTTTCCCGGAATTCCATTAGCAATTCTTTTTCCCGAAACACAATTTCATCTCGTTGATAGTATAGGTAAAAAAATAAAGGTAGTAGAAGAAGTTAGTGCCGGACTAGGACTTACTAATGTCAAAATTACTAATGATCGTGTTGAAAATATTGACGGGCAGTATGATTTTATTGTGAGTAGAGCGGTGGCGCAGATGGAAACCTTTGTACATTGGGTAAAAGGTAAGATTGCAAAAAAGAGTGAGCACCAATTAAAAAATGGAATTCTTTATCTTAAAGGTGGTGATCTTTCTGAAGAATTGAGTCTCTATACGACTGCAAAGATTTTTGACCTTAAAGATTATTTTGAAGAAGAATTCTTTGATACTAAAAAAGTGGTGCATTTACCACTTAAATTTAAAGGTTAATAAAAAAGCGACTTATTAAAAGTCGCTTTTTTGTTTTATGTGCGTAGCATACTATAATATGTTGTATTGCAACGGTTGCCAAATCTCTTGAGTAAGTCCTGAGCTTTTTCGATCAATGTTGTTTTACGATCTGATTCAATCTCGAGTAAGGTATCTTCTAATTCTTTAAGTTTTTCCTCAATTGTTTCAGGATCTTTTACCAAGTATAATTTTTCTTTTTTACGCGTTATTTTT
Organism: Leeuwenhoekiella sp. W20_SRS_FM14; assembly: GCF_052119605.1. Taxonomy (NCBI): domain Bacteria; kingdom Pseudomonadati; phylum Bacteroidota; class Flavobacteriia; order Flavobacteriales; family Flavobacteriaceae; genus Leeuwenhoekiella; species Leeuwenhoekiella sp. W20_SRS_FM14. Next base: position 183,879 of record NZ_JBGQOK010000002.1, read on the forward strand.
CGCTTACTCTTTTTCTTTGATACATCAATTACAGAGTAATTTACTTTCAAAACATACATTTTCTTATCTTCAGTCGTCATAGTCCTAATATTTTGTAATGCAAAGGTAGAAAAAACTATTCAATTAACCTTAAATTTATGTTTACGTAACATTAAGTTAACATTGAAAAGTGAAAATAAAAAAACTGCCATTTAACCGATGGCAGTTTTTATTAGTTTAGAATTTATTTATTCGCCTAAAAAAGGATATCTGTAATCAACTGGTGTTACAAATGTTTCTTTAATTAAACGTGGAGATGCCCATCTTAATAAATTTAATGCACTACCTGCCTTATCATTTGTACCCGATGCTCGTGCACCACCAAAAGGTTGTTGACCTACAACCGCCCCTGTACATTTGTCATTAATATAGAAGTTACCGGCTGCATTTTGAAGTGCCTGAGTAGCTTCTGTAATTGCATATCGATCTGTTGCTAAAACAGCTCCGGTAAGTGCATATTCGCTAGTTTCATCTACAAGTTTTAAGGTTTCTGACCACTCTTGATCCTCATAAACATATATGGTGACAACAGGTCCAAAAAGCTCAGTTTCCATAGTTGTATACTTAGGGTCTGTGGTCAATATAACAGTAGGTTCTACAAAATAACCTTTAGACTTATCGTAATTACCACCTGCAATTATCTCTGCATTAGCATCTGCTTTGGCCTGGTCTATATATTTAGCTAATTTATCAAATGAAGCTTCGTGAATTACAGCAGTTATAAAATTGCTCATATCTTCAGGAGAGCCCATTTTAAAAGATTTGATATCTTTTAAAAGTGAATCTTTTACTTCAGGCCAAATTGATTTTGCTACATAAACACGACTTGCAGCACTACATTTTTGACCTTGAAATTCAAAAGCACCACGAGCAATTGCTGTTGATACTTGTTGAGGATTTGCAGTATGGTGTGCAAGAATAAAATCTTTACCACCTGTCTCACCTACAATACGTGGATAGGTTTTATAGTTGTGAATATTTGCGCCTATTTTAGACCAAATATCTTTAAATACGTGTGTAGAACCTGTAAAATGAATTCCTGCAAAGTCAGGACTTGCCAGAACGGTATCTGTAATCATAACAGGATCTCCCATTACCATATTGATAACTCCAGCAGGTACACCAGCTTCTTCAAAAACTTCCATGATAACCTGGGCAGAGTATACCTGACTGTCACTTGGTTTCCATACAACAACATTACCCATTAATGCGGCAGATGCCGGTAGATTCCCCGCGATAGCCGTAAAATTAAAAGGAGTTATTGCATACACAAAGCCTTCTAGCGGGCGATATTCAACACGGTTCCAGGCAGCTGATGAAGATTCTGGTTGGTCTGCGTAAATCTCACTCATATATTGTACGTTAAAACGTAAGAAATCTATGAGTTCACAAGCAGCATCAATCTCTGCCTGAAAAATATTTTTTGATTGCGCAAGCATTGTTGCCGCATTAATTTTAGCTCTGTAGGGCCCCTGTATTAATTCTGCGGCTTTTAGAAAAATTGCTGCGCGGTGTTCCCAGGGCATTTGAGACCATTTTTTACGTGCTTCTAAAGCTGTTGCAATTGCTGCATCTATATGAGATTTTTCAGCAAGGTGATAATCACCTAATATATGTTTATGATCGTGGGGAGGTGACATAGGCTTAGTAGTGCCGGTCTCTATTTTATTTCCATTTATATATATAGGAACGGTTACTTTGCTATTATAGAGTTCTTTATATGTTTTTAAAACTTCTTCACGCTCTGGTGAACCCGGTGCATACGATTTAACCGGCTCATTAATTGCTACTGGTACTTCAAAAAATCCTTTTGACATGCTTAAATATTTTATTCGTATTCAATTTTTTTAGGCTTGAAAGATACAAAATATTAGAGGGAAGCACTAGGTATATGTATTAAGGAATTTGAGTAATTATACAGGTTAATTTTAATTTAAAAAAGCCTGATTTAATTGAGAATATGAATTGCGTTGAGATTAAAAGAGGGAATCTCTACTTTAAATTGTTCTGAAGTAGTAAAATTAATCATTATATAATGACCGCGCATAGCGCCAAATGGGGATTTTAATAAACAACCGGAAGAGTAGGTGTGGGACTCTCGTGGGTTTAAAACGGGTTTTTTGCCAATTACGCCTTCCCCAACAACACGCTCTGGAGTATTAAGGGCGTCAAAGATAAACCACGATCTGCTTAAAAGTTGAACGGTATCTTTACTAGAATTAGCAATGGTTACATGGTAGCCAAAAGCGTAAAAGGTTTCGTTATTTTTCATAAACGATCCTTCAAAATGGGTTTCTACAGAAACGCGTATACCATTAGTGACTTGTTCTACCATAAATATTAATACGTTGCAGCGGTTACGATTAAGAACAATACCCCTGCAAATGATGAAAGTATTAAAAATACAAAATTTAAAAATAAAAACTTGGTAAGTGTTCTAAGATGACCTTCTCTGTAAAATCTTTTTAATGCAATGTAAAAATATACAGGGCCTACAAATACAAGAAATAATGAAGAAAAGAGTCCGTAGCCTAAAAAACTATCGGGTAATAGAGCCAATAGTAGGCCTAAAAAAACGAAAGTGAAGACATGAAAAATAAAAATAACGTGTTCTATATAGGTACGTTCTCGACGAATGAAAAATAGTTTTCTGAAAAAGGCTAGTAGGGTTAGGGTCGCAGATCCTAGATAGGGGATTTTTATGAGGTCTTTAAGTAATGAACTGGAGGTTTCTTTAATGTGTAGTTTAGCTGATGTAAATGATTCTCTTTTAAAATAAATAATAACAAAAAATAAGGCAAAAACAGGTGTAAAGAAAAAAAGATATATGGGGATTTTCTGAGTTAGATAGGATATAAATGCAAATGGCTCTTCAAGAATCTTATTGTACGTAGTACTGCGGTCGTAAAGCCATATATTTATTCGGCTTTTATCATACCTCAGACTGTCTAGAGCCTGTCTCGCATTTTTAATTTCTGTAGTGGAAGCAAAATCTTGAAATAGTATTAATTTCTCTTTATTACGTTTGTAAAAGCTTTTGCGGTTGATCTCGCTTTCAGGCGTGTATAAAAATTTTGCAGTATTCGTTGAGTCTGATTGAGCTTTCAATTCATTATAATTCTCGCGGTAATATTGAATAGAATCTAAAGCAATTTTAAAATCGTCATTATTAAATTGTGAGGTCATTTCTTTTAAATCAAAATCCGCTGTGGTAGTATTGCTGCGCTCTGGGATTATAAAATCTAAAAAGCCACTAAGTAAAAAATAGATAATGCTTATACTTAAATAAAACCGAAACGGATTTGCATAGGTAAGGCGTTTTCCGTTGACGTACCGCAGTGTTATTTTTCCCGGTTTAAACAGTAGATCCTGAAGGGTGTATCTAATTCGCGAATCGTAATTGATCATACTGGTTATAAACTCACCAAAATAATTACTTAGCGATAATTTTTTAGTAGAGTTTATTTGACCGCAGTATGGGCAAAATTGATGCGTTATTTTAAGTGTACGCTCGCAATTTAAGCAGATGTTACCGCGATACTGAAGCTTATTTCTTGATGAAAGGGAGAATTTTAGTTTCACGTTCTAAATATATATTGATTTTCTCAATATTTAGTTACGTCTCACGTTAGAAATTGAGGTGGATAATGCATTTCCTGCACCTACAAGTTCATCAAAACGAGCGCCGGGTGCTCTATAGTAAATAAGAACCGTATATTCATTTTCGGTTTGCCAAAAATCACCACTTATAGGGTTATTAGGTAGCTTTTTACCATCTTTAGCTACCACATATTGATAGTTGTAGTAACCTTGTTTTAGTAGGAGCGGGAGTTCATAGCGTTGTGATTTTTCATTAAAAATCATCTTTGTGCTTTCCTCAAGTGTATAATTATTGAAGTTTCCATAGATATAGATAGCCTCATCTTTGGAGCGTTTAGGGTGTTGCAGACTAAAGTGTACCCAGGCATATTCAGCATTTACTCTGGGGTCTGCCCCCTGTAAAGTACGTATGGCAAAATTACCATTGAGGTCTGGATTGTAGGTGTACACGGTTTCTGCTCGAGTAATATTTCCGTAGAGATAATTATGGTATAAATCTAACAGCTCTACAAACTGAATTCGGTTTGTAGCAGCCCGTATGTCTTTATTATCAAAATCAAAAAATTCATTGCCGGCATAGAATGAAGTTTCAGAATCATAGCGGTATTGCAATTGATTGCCTAAACTATATTGAGGCTTAATATTACTTATACTTGTATTAAGGTTATTATTTTGTATAAGCAATGTCTTTATATTCTTTTCGGGATTAACAAAAATAGACTCACCAAGATCTACATTAATATTTACAACCTGTTTTTCTTCAATAAACTCAAGATCACGGGTACGTAAAATTTCAACACCCACAGAAACCAGAGAATTATATATCATAAATTTTCTTGAAAAAACAATTTCGTCTTCTTCATTGTAAACTTCAAGAAGATAGTTGCCAGATTTTAAAAGTGCTGTAGTATTGGCATTGGGAATTTCTAATTCGTAATGTGTGTACAATTGTAAGGTACTTACAGAATTTGTATAATTGAAAATACGCACATCGTCTATACCTCTAAGGTATTCGGTCTTTACAAGTACTGAAGGGGTCCAGTCATAATTATAATGTGTGACTCTATAATAATAATTGGCCTCATCTCCTATGATATCGTCAAAGCTAAGTTTAAGTGTTTGACCCAGGCGTAAGAGTGGAAGTTGACTTTGAGCGGTGTTTCCATAAAATTGCACCGACTTAATATATGGAGGTGCTGCTATTTCTAATGCACTTTGAGCTAGTGAAAAGTAGTAAATAAAAAAAGCAAAAACTAACGCAAACGTTTTCATACAGGGGTGGTGAGGATATTAGTCAAATGTAACAAAATAATTTTCTTATTTGTAAACAATCTCAATAAGGAGCGAATGTGCATATTGTAAGCCTTTACTGGCAGGACATTGTTAAATACAGGCAATTTATGAATATTTTTAACCCGTAGTTTGTGTTATGAGCATGTAAAATTTGTAAATTCGCACACCTCAATTCAAGCATAAAATGGGTTGAGTTTAACAAGAACTTTAACATATACTTCCTATGTCAAAAGACATTAAGATCAAAAAGGGTCTTGATATTAAGTTAGTGGGTGAGGCTGAGCGAGTTGTCTCAGATGCACCCCGGTCAAGAACCTACGTGATCAAGCCTTCAGATTTTCATCTTGTAACTCCTAAGATGCTTTTTAAAGAAGGAGCTACCCTACAAGCAGGAGAACCACTTTTCTACGCAAAGAAAGACCCTAGTATCAAATTTGTTTCTCCGGTAAGTGGAACAATTACAGAAATTAAACGTGGCGCCAAGCGTGTTATTACAAGTATTGTGATAGAGGCAGATGGTAAAGATACCGTGCGCGAGTTACCTGCGCTAGATGTAAATACGGCGAGTGCAGCTGCAATTAAGGAACGAATTTTAGAATCTGGTCTTTGGCCCTTTATTAAGCAACGTCCTTATGATATAATAGCAAGTACGGAAACAGAGCCTACTGCAATTTTTATTTCTGGTCACAATAGCGCTCCGTTAGCTCCTGACTATAATTTTATTTTAAAAGGAAAAGAAGCTGCTTTACAGGCAGGAATTACCGCGTTAAGTAAATTAACTTCAGGAACAATTCATCTGGGAGTTGCTCAAGTTTCTGATTCTGTTTTTTCTAAATTGAGTGAAGTGCAGATGCATACGGTATCTGGTCCGCACCCAAGTGGAAATGTAGGTACTCTTATTAATAAGGTATCACCGGTAAATAAAGGAGAAACAGTATGGACGATTACTCCAGAGAATCTTGCTATTATGGGTGAGCTTTTCTTAACGGGTAAGTTTAATGCAGAACGTATCATTTCTGTATCGGGATCTTCAATTAAAGCACCAAAGTATTATAAGACCAAAATAGGAGCAGAGGTTTCTACTTTTGCTTATGCGGCAGGTATTGAGGGGGACAATGTACGTATGATTTCGGGAAATATACTTACCGGAGATCAGGTGTCTGCAGACGGGCATTTAGGGTATTACCATACAGAGTTTGTAGCTATTCCTGAAGGAAATGATTATGAATTTTTTGGATGGAATAAACCTGTTTTTAATAAAATTTCTTCATCAAGAGCGCTAACCTTCTCTTGGTTATTCCCCAATAAAAAGTACGATTTAGACACAAATACAAATGGTGAGCACAGAGCTTTTGTGGTAACCGGAAACTATGAGGAAGTTTTTCCTCTGGATATATATCCGCTTCAATTACTTAAAGCCTGTATGGTACAGGATTTAGATGCTATGGAAGCTTTAGGTATGTATGAAGTTGCTCCTGAGGATTTTGCGCTAACCGAGTTTGTATGTGTTTCAAAACAACCACACCAAGCAATCATTCGTAAAGGACTTGACTTAATGCACGAAGAAATAGGATAATAGCAATGGGATTAAAAGAAAAATTACACGGAATTAAAGAAGATTTCAAAGGCAAAAAAATGGCTCCTGCATTTAATGCGTTGCATACATTTTTATATACGCCAGATGAAACTACGCACAGTGGTGGTCACGTGAGAGCGGTTGATGACTTAAAGCGTACAATGAATACGGTTATTATAGCCCTTTTGCCGGTTCTGGTTTGGGGTATTTTTAATGCAGGTTATCAGCATTATGCTGCAGTTGATGCTGCTCAGGGAGTACTAAGAGAAGCAAGTTTGTTTGGTAACTTTTTTACCTGGGATAACTTTATTATGGGTGCCAGGACGGTTCTGCCACTTGTAATTGTTTCTTACGCGGTAGGTCTGGGTGTAGAATTTGTTTTTGCAGTTATTAAAGGGCACGAAGTAGAAGAAGGTTATCTGGTAACCGGAATGTTAGTGCCACTTATTGTACCTATAGATATTCCACTATGGATGCTTGCGATCGCAGTTATCTTTGGTGTTGTAATAGGTAAGGAAGTTTTTGGAGGTACAGGAATGAATATATTGAATCCTGCACTTACCATTAGAGCTTTCTTATTCTTTGCTTATCCTACCTGGATGAGTGGAGATCAGGTATGGGTTCACGGTGCTAAAGCAGCTGCTGGAGGTCCAGATGCAATATCAGGAGAAACTATTCTAGGTGCTTATGCACAGAATTCTTCAGTTATTTATGATTTCTCAGATAAGTTCTTTGGTTTTATACCAGGATCTGTAGGAGAGACTTCAACTTTTCTTATCATTATAGGAGGTCTTTTCCTGATGTTTACTAAGATAGCAAGCTGGAGAATTATCTTGAGTGCTGTAGTAGGTGCTGCGGTTATGGGATTAATATTCAATGGTGTTGTTGATCAGGGATGGATTACTGAAGGAAGTAACTTCTACGGTTTAATGAGTACACCGTTCTGGGAGCACCTAATAATAGGAGGTATTGCTTTTGGTATTGTATATATGGCTACAGATCCTGTATCGGGTTCACAGACAAATACTGGTAAATACTGGTATGGTTTCTTAATCGGGTTTTTCTCAATTATGATTCGTGTATTTAACCCGGCTTATCCTGAAGGAGTATTTTTAGCAATCTTGTTAATGAATGTTTTTGCTCCTACTATAGATCATTACGTAGTACAGGCAAACGTGAAAAAACGTATGAAACGTTTAAAACTTAAAACTGCTTAATAATGGCAAATACAGATAAAAATAGTTACACACTCATCTTCGCAGTAGTGATGGTGCTTGTGGTAGGTTCACTTCTTGCTTTTACGGCATCAAGCCTGAAACCTGCAATTACTGAAAATGAGCGTTTTGAAAAACAACAGAATATTCTTTATGCAATGGGCATAAATGAAAATGTTGAAGGTTCGGTAAACTTTGTACCTACTGCAAAGGTAGAAGCAGAGTTTAGTAAATATATTAAGGAGCAATTAGTTATTCAAAACGGTAAAATCTCAAAAGATTCTGCAGCCTATTTAATTGATCTTAAAGGTGAATTAGCTAAGGATAGTGAGGAGCGTAAGCTTCCCTTATTTGTAGGTGAGAAAGACGGTAAAGATTACTATATAATTCCGTTATATGGTAAAGGTCTTTGGGATGCTATCTGGGGTTTTGTTGCTCTTGATGAAAACTATGTAGTTCAAGGTGTGTATTTTGATCACAAAGGTGAAACTCCAGGACTTGGTGCTAATATAAAAGAGCGCTATTTTATGGATGACTTTACCGGTGAAGAGATTATGTCTGGGACACAATTTGAAGGGATTACTGTTGCAAAAGGTAATAACGACCCGCTTAATGATCGTAAAGATGATGGTAAAGTAGATGCTCTTGCTGGTGCAACAATCACCGGAAACGGAGTTACAGCGATGATCAACAGCACAGTTAAATTATACATCCCTTATCTAAAAGACTTAAAAATATAATTATGGCATTATTATCTAAAAAAGATAGAGGATTACTTTTAGACCCTCTCGCAGATAACAACCCTATTACTATTCAGGTATTGGGTATATGTTCAGCATTAGCAATTACTGCACAATTGAAAGCTTCTATCGTAATGGGACTTTCAGTAATGTTTGTATTAGCAATGGGTAACGTTGTTATTTCGCTTATGCGAAATATTATTCCTTCAAAAATTAGAATTATTGTACAGCTCGTAGTTGTAGCTGCCTTAGTTATTATAGTTGATCAGGTTCTTAAAGCTTTTGCATATGAACTTAGTAAAACACTTTCTGTGTTTGTAGGTCTTATTATTACTAACTGTATCATTATGGGTCGTTTTGAAGCTTTCGCTTTAGGAAATAAACCCTGGAGATCTTTTCTTGATGGTATAGGTAACGCAGCAGGTTATGCTTTAATTCTTGTGATTGTAGGATTTTTTAGAGAGTTATTAGGTTCTGGTACTTTATTAGGATTTAAAGTTCTTGGAGATCCTATTGCTAAAACTGGTCTTTATGCTATAGGTTACGAGAATAATGGGTTTATGTTACTTTCTCCAATGGCACTTATCGTCGTGGGTATAATCATCTGGATTCAGCGTTCTAGAAACAGTGCATTAATCGAAGAAAATTAAAGATTGTGATTTGAGATTCTATCTCAATTCTAACTTCTTATATAAAAAAAAATGGAACACGTAGAGTTATTTTTTAAGTCGATTTTCATTGACAACATGGTATTTGCAACGTTCTTAGGAATGTGTTCTTATCTAGCTGTATCTAAAAAAGTTACTACAGCTGTAGGTCTTGGAGCTGCTGTAATTTTTGTACTTGCAGTTACTGTACCTATGAACTGGTTATTAGATCAGTATGTATTGCGTCCCGGAGCCTTAAAATGGTTAGGAGAAGAATATGCAGCGTACGATTTAAGTTTCCTTTCCTTTATCCTATTTATTGCAACCATTGCTACAATGGTTCAGTTGGTAGAAATTGTAGTTGAGAAATTCGCCCCTGCACTATATACCTCTTTAGGTATCTTCTTGCCGCTTATTGCTGTAAACTGTGCAATTTTAGGAGGGTCATTATTTATGCAGTCTAGAGATATTCAAACTTTAGGTCTTGCCTTTAACTATGGTTTATCTTCCGGTATTGGTTGGTTTCTTGCAATTCTTGCAATTGCAGCTATACGTGAGAAAATACGTTACTCTAATGTACCTGCTCCCTTAAGAGGTTTAGGTATAACTTTTATAATTACTGGTCTTATGGCTATTGGTTTTATGAGTTTTGGAGGAATGCTAACCGGTGGAGATGAGAAAACAGAAACTACTGATGAGGTAGCAAAAGTTGAAGTTCAAAACACAGAAGCAGATGCTCAAGTACCTTTAGCTGAAGTTTCTCAAGAAATAAACAACAAATAATATGTTTTTAGCAGCAAGTACAGGAGGAGTAATAGCGGCAACTGTAGTAGCCTTTTTAGTTTTGACTATTGTATTAGTAGGTTTGCTACTTTTTGCAAAAGAAAAATTATCTCCATCAGGACCCGTAACCATTACTATTAATGGTGAAAAGAAAGTTGAAGTAGATTCTGGTAGCTCACTGCTTTCTACTTTAGGTGGTAAAAAAATATTCTTACCATCTGCATGTGGTGGTGGTGGTACATGCATTCAATGTGAATGCCACGTTCTTGAAGGTGGTGGTGAAGCATTACCTACAGAAACCCCTCACTTTACACGTAAAGAATTAGCCTCTGGAGCACGTCTTGCGTGCCAGGTTAAAGTGAAGCAGGATATGAATATCACAATACCAGAAGAGGTTTTTGGTATTAAAAAATGGGAAGCGACTGTTGTACGTAACTACAATGTAGCGTCATTTATTAAGGAATTTGTAGTTGAAATCCCTGAGGATATGGACTATAAAGCTGGTGGCTACATTCAGATTGAAATACCTGAAACTACAGTTAAGTTTTCAGATATGGACATCACTGCGCATCCAGAAGAGCATAGCGATCCTGATAAATTTAAAGAAGAGTGGGAGAAGTTTAAACTTTGGCCACTTGTAATGAAAAATTCTGAAGTAGTAGAGCGTGCCTATTCAATGGCTTCCTATCCTGCAGAAGGACGTGAAATTATGTTGAACGTGCGTATTGCAACACCACCTTTTGATCGTGCTAAAGGCGGTTGGATGGATGTGAATCCAGGTATTGCTTCTTCTTATATATTTAGTAGAAAGAAAGGAGATAAGGTAACGATCTCTGGTCCTTATGGTGAGTTCTTTATTAACGAATCTGAAGCAGAAATGCTTTATGTAGGTGGTGGAGCAGGTATGGCGCCTATGCGTTCGCATTTGTATCACCTGTTCAAAACCTTAAAAACAGGTCGTAAAGTAACTTATTGGTACGGTGGTCGTTCTAAACGTGAGCTTTTCTATCTGAAACATTTCCGTGATCTAGAGGCTGAGTTTGAGAATTTCAAATTTTACTTAGTATTATCAGAACCTTTAGAAGAAGATAATTGGAATGTAAAGGCAGATATAAATAGCCCTGGTGATGGTTTTACCGGTTTTGTTCATAATGCTGTTATTGAGCAGTACTTAAGTAAACACGAAGACCCTGAAGAAATCGAATTGTATTTCTGTGGACCTCCACTGATGAACAAAGCAGTTCAGAAAATGGGTGAAGATTTTGGTATTCCTGATGAAAACATTCGTTTTGATGATTTTGGAGGATAATCTTCAATCTTAATAAAAAGTAAAGCCGTTACGAAAGTAGCGGCTTTTTTTGTGCTTTATATTGAAAATCTACTTTACGTTCAAAACATTCATTGATAGTTTGATTAAGTTTTTAGAATTACCGTTCCTGTATTCAAACAGTCGGTTAATCAATTGGGTCTGGTTTTTAGTTAGTTAGCGGCGCATCTTTGACTTGTATAATTAACAAAACAACTTATGAAAACTTCACTTAAACAATTGCTTTTCATTGCTATACTGGCAATAACTGCTATTAGTCAGGCGCAGATTCACAATAACCAGTGGTTATTTAATGCGCGGGTTGGATATGATTTTCCAACTTATGAAAACAACACACCTTACATAGATTATAAAGGTGGTTTAGACCTGGGTCTTTCCGTAGATTATTATTGGAATTGGTTTGGTATAGGTGCAGATGCAGACTATATCTGGAATAAACCGGAGAGCACCTATCCTACAGATAATTTATTCAGTACGGGAAACATAGCCTTAACAGATTTTTCTCTTTCAGAACAAAAAATAAACCGACTCTTTTATGGTATAGGACCCAGTTTTAGATATGTAAACCAAAATGGTCGCTTTAGCGCTGAGTTGAACTTGAGAGGAGGGCTCGCTAATATTAAGGGAGGACGCACAGAATTACGTGAGAATACCGTAATTAATGATGTTCTAAACTTTCATTCCGGTTATGATGATAAAAATGTATTAAGCGCTAAAGGGCAAATTAGAGCGATATACTTTGTGAATAGTTGGTTGGGTTTACATGCAGGAGCGTATTATTTGCGTCATTTTAATGTAGAAGAGCAATTAGATCCTATTTATAACAGAACAGCCGGGTATTATCCTGTAATAGACAATCAAGGAACCAATACTGTTAATCAAAACGCACTAAACATTCGAGATGAATCCTGTGACTGCGATATTTTTTCGGTTGGAGTTTTTGCGGGTATAACGGTAGCTTTCGGAAATAAAAAGGCAGCAGACGTATGTCCCGTATGTGGTGAAGATCACACACCGCATTGCTGCGCAACTTGTGGATGTACTGTTACTATAACTGCAAGAGATAAGTATACGCAGCAATTACTTGCAAATACAGATGTGGTTCTTGAGGATGCTAATGGTACTATTACTCAGACCGGTACTACAAATTCCTATGGTGTTGTTGTTTTTCAGGAAGTAGCTACTTCAAATTATTTGGTTAAAGGAAAACTGTATGAAGTAAATCTCGAGGAAACTACAATTGCTAAAGCCGAATTTGATATGTGTAAAAAGGATGGTAAAGGTATTCAGAAGGAAATTATCTATACAGATGAGAATTTTATTTTAAGAGGAAACGTTGTAGAGTGTAATAAAAATGAAGGGATTCCGGGAGTTGATATTAGCTTAAAAGATACTAAAAGCCCATCGCAAAAAAATACACTTTCTGATACAGATGGCAACTTTATATTCCATTTAAAGCAAGCATCTGTGTATTCAGTTCAAGGAGCTAAAGATGGTTACTTCTCAAATAAAGCAGAAGTTAATACTATAAACACAGATAGAAATACAGATCTATTTATAGATTTTGAAATGTGTGTTGATCCCTGCGGAAAAGCAATACGTCTTGACAATATTATTTTCAATTTAGATAAATGGGACATACTTCCTGCAGCTCGACAAGATCTTGATTATGTCGCTCAATTGATGCAGGATAATCCTACAATCAAGGTTGAAATGTCATCACATACAGACTCCCGCGGAAGCAATGCTTATAACCAGGAGCTTTCACAAAAACGCGCACAATCTACAGTAGATTATCTACTAGCCAAAGGAATTTCTAGAGATCGTTTAATTGCTCGTGGAGCAGGAGAGACACAACTTCTCAATAGCTGCGCAGATGGTGTACAATGTACAGAAGTCGAGCATACTATTAATCGAAGAACAGAATTTAAAGTTATTTGTTTCTAATTAGCCCAATTAATAACCCAATTAATAACCTAAATCAAAGCCGTCTTTCGGCGGCTTTGATTTATTAAAAATATACGATTATGAAAACTATAAAAAACTTCGTTTCGCTTCTTATCATACTCCTTTTTACCAATATTTTTTTATACAGTTGCGAAGATGATGAGGAATGTGCTTATGTTGTTTGTGAAGACAGCTTAGAACGTATTACAGACTTTGAGAATGATAGCTTAGGTACTACTTCAGTATGGCAGGGAATCGCTTCTAGTGGAATTGCAATAGTATCACGAAATGGTAGTAATGTACTACAGGCATTAGATGGTAGTGGTGCCTCATTTGTATATACTGAAACTATATTTCCATCAAATTTAATTGCAGCGGGTTGTGAACTTCAATATGAGGTAGAATATTTTGGAGGCACAAATAACCCTGTAGGTGCTGCAAATTCAATTATTATTTATCAAGGAACCAGTATAAATACAGCTACAGTACTAGCATCATTTGTTCTAAACACGACGTCTTTAGTGATTTCTAGCGATCCTCCTAAACAAATAATTGTACCTATCGAGTTGGCCACATCTACGGCATTACCTTCAAATAGTTTTGGTCAATGGATTTTATCTGGAGCAAATACGACCACTCCAGCGGCAGATGCAGTATTGTTTAATAATTTAATACAGAATACTTCAGGACTGGGTTTCTATTTAGATTCTGGCGGAAATCCCGCAGAACAGTGGTGGTATGATAATTTTACGTTTAAAAAATGTTGCTCTTTTGATACTAATAAGTGATTAAAATTTAAAGGAGTTTATCACCAGGTTGCTATGATATATCTTATTAAAAGTGAGTATATTATGTGCTATTAACCAACTAATTCTAATTATTATGAAAATTATTAAATCTTCCGCAGTTATTTTTTTTACAACAGTATTATTTACCTCGTGTATAAGCATCAAAAACACAGAGGTAGCAAAGCCAGAGAATCTTATCACAAAAGAACGAGCAGATCAATTGCACGAGGCTTATCTCAAAAATCAATATGCCTTTATAAATAAAGAATTGGGTTCTGATGAGCGTGATAATGTAGGAGCATTAGTTACAAATGTTGAAGATTTACAACTCTTTTTAGAGTCTATCATTGCATTAAAAAAGCAAGACAGTGTCGCAGCTGTAGGTATGTTTGTATATTTTGGCGCAGAAGAGTCAGGTAATGGTGTTTCTAAAAGCACTGTCTTTTTTGAAGCAGCCTATTCGCCAAAGACTAAAACTTCAAGAAGAGCTTCAGGAGGTGGAGCATCTTTTACACCAGTTAAATTTATTACACTACCTCAAGATGATTCATTTTTACCTGCAGGTGGCGATGGGGGGTATTACGATAAATTACACCCTGTGGGAACACGTAAAAAAGGATCAGGTAATTAATCATTTAAGGCTATGTTAATTCTAGAATTTAGTGCTAAATTATTAATGGGTATTGCGTTAGTAATTGCTATTTGGAGACATAGCGAATTGAAAAAAAGTTCTCAAAATCATTTTATTTATTTTTTAAGTATAATGATTGTTATTGAGTTTGGTGCAGAACTGTGTATAACTCTTTATGGTAATAATGTGTTAATCTATAATTTTTATGACCTCTTTACCGGCATCTTTTTTTGTTATTGGTTTTATAGAATACTTTATAAAAAAATATGGGTTTATATAATAGTTACTTTACTTACAATATGTTTAGTTACAAGTATGATAGTAGAAAACTGGATGCTTGATTACAATGTAATTTTCCTTTTTTCTGTTACTATAGCATTGCTGGTATTGGTGTTTAGATTTTATATAGAATTTCTGAATAATGATGATCTTATAGAGTTTAAGCAAAATCCTAAATTCTGGATTACCACAGGAATATTAATTTTTAATCTCGGGTATTTACCTATACAGGTCTACATTTCAAAAATAAATGGGAGTTTAGCACCTAGTCTATACATTGTGATTGCATTTTTAAATATTCCACTTTACGGGTGTATCATAACTGCTTTATTATGCCCACAGAAGAATTAAATTATCAACTCATCGTCACGATGACGCTAGCTTCAGTAGTTGTAGTTGTGGCGGTGATTTTATTATTTACCGTATTTGTTTCTAAAAAGAATGAGCTAATTAAAGCAAAGTTAGAAGTCGAGTTTGAAAAAGAACGGGAACGACATAAACTTGAGTTACAGGCTTTACGATCGCAGATGAATCCGCATTTTGTGCACAATTCACTTAATGCTATTCAGTATTATATACAGCGTAATGAAGTAGAACTCTCTGAAGAATATTTAACCCGATTCTCAAAATTAATCCGTTCGTTTTTTGAACTCTCGCGCCAGCAGACCGTTACTATTGTTGAAGAAATAAATCTTCTTAATAACTATCTCGCACTAGAGAAAATGCGTTTTGAAGATAAGCTAGAGTATAAAATAATTGTAGATAAAAATTTAGATACAGACACCTGCATACCGGCAATGTTACTACAACCTATTGTTGAAAATGCGGTAAATCACGGTATTTTTCATAAAAATGATAAAGGTCTGGTAAGTGTAATTTTTAAAATGCTTGAAGAACATAGTTTTGATGTAATTATTGAAGATGACGGCATAGGTCTTACCAGGTCAAAAGAGCTATTTAAAAAGAGTGGAAAAACGTTAGAAAACAGATCTTCTGCAGTATTAAAAGATCGCTTAAAATTGCTGGAATACAGTACGCAGTTTAAGGTTGATTACCGCATTAAAGAACGTAAAGATTTAAGCGGTACACGGGTACGTTTAATATTTAAAACACGATTTGAGTCATGAGCATCCGGGTATATTTAATAGACGATGAGCCTAAGGCACTTTCAATTTTGCAGAATAAACTCGAAAGATTTTGTCCGCAGTTAACCATTATAGGGAAAAGTCAAAATCCGGAAGAGGCAATAACATTCATTAAATCTGAAAAGCCCGAGCTTATTTTCTTAGACATTGCAATGCCTACAATGACAGGTTTTGAATTATTGAGAGAGTTTGACGAGCCTAGTTTTGAAATCATATTTGTAACTGCGTTTGATCATTATGCAGTTGATGCTATAAAACATTGCGCTATAGGTTATATCGTAAAACCGGTTGCTAAAGAAGATCTAATACTTAGTGTACATCGTGCAATTGAGAGTATAGAATATAAGCATGCATTATCTAAAAATAAACAGCTAATTGCAAATTTAGGGGTGCGTACTTTTCAGCAGAAAAAGATTGTAGTGCCTACACAAAACGGGTTGCAATTTTTAAAAATTGCAGATATTTTACGTTGCGAAGGTACAGATGGCTATACAAAAATATATTTGGCAGATCAGACATCTGTTTTAAGTTCACACAGTATTGGCCACTTCGCAGATTTACTCGGAGATTCTGTTTTTTTCAAAACGCATAAATCACATTTAATTAATTTAGATTATCTCGAATCTTATCTTAATGAAGGTTATGTTATTTTAGAAGGTAAACATCAAGTACCCGTGTCACGCAATAAACGCAGTGATTTTTTAAATCTTTTGCGTAATAATGCCCATTAAAATTGAAGAATAAAATTCATTCTTTTTTCACGTCTAATTTGAGAGATAGTATCTTTGTATAATGGCAGATTTATTAGATAAACAAGAACTTCACAACCTCGCAATGAATATTGTTGGGAAGGATCTTGAAGAACAGGGTTTTGAGTTTTTAGGGGTGAATTCTCAGCTTAAACGTAATCCTCAATTTGTGGCTTTACGTGATAAAAAACTTCATTTTGTTATAGTAAAGGCTGTGAGTTTTCCTGACGATGCTAATGATTACGATCCATTTTTTATGAACGAGATTAAAGAGCACGCAGATAAATTTAATGCAAAAACATTTTACGCTGGCGTAGGTTTAGGTAGTGCAACTGATTATGGGAAACCTGTAGAAAAAGGAACTTCGTACACAGTAATTTATAACGGACTTCAAGAAATTAAATAATGAGATTATTTTTTATTGCTCTTTTACTCATTCAGTTTTTAAGCTGTAAGCAAGAACCCCAGTTAGTAACATTAACCGGTGAAGCTTTAGGAACAGGTTATAGTGTTCAGTTTTACAGTAGCGAACGTTTTGATGTGGTTAAGAAATTTGACTCTACCATTGCAGCTATTAACAAGTCTATGAGTACCTATCAGCCAGATTCTGATATTTCCAAAATTAATGCTGGCGATACTGCAATTGTTGTTGATACTATGTTTAAAGAAGTTTTAGCGCTATCGCGGAAGATTTATAATGCAACTGGTGGCTATTACGATCCTACAGTAGGCATTTTAGTAAATGCATATGGTTTTGGTCCCGGAAAACCTTTAAACGTTTTAGATAGTGTTGCTTTAGATTCTTTGCGCAATTATGTAGGTCTTGATAAAATTAGTCTTTCTGCGAACGGAAGAATTCAAAAAGAAAACAGCGCAGTGTATCTTGACTTCAATAGCATTGCTAAGGGATATTGTATAGACCGTATAGGTAAGATGCTTGAGCAAAATGGTGTAAAAAATTACCTGGTTGAATTAGGAGGAGAATTACTTGCTTCGGGAATTAACTTAGATAAAAATCAACCGTGGCGTGTAGGTATTGAAAATATAGATGCGCCAATAAACGATAGGGGGTACACGGCTGCTGTAGAATTAGACAATAAAGGAATGGCAGGATCGGGTAATTACCGAAAATTTAGAGTAGATTCCTTAACTGGTCAGCGCTTTGTACATACCGTAAATCCTATAAACGGGCTTGCTGAAAAAAGCGATATTTTAAGCTCAACCGTCATTGCTTCAACCTGTGCAGAGGCAGATGCTTTTGCTACCGCTTTTATGGCTTTAGGTCTCGAGAAATCTAAAAAAGTATTAGAAAAGCATCAGGATATAGAGGCTTATTTTATTTATGCAACTATAGATAGTAGCGCGGTTTATATGTCAAAAGGATTTAAGAATTTTCTAGTAAACTAGTTTTCCTATTTATAACAAACCGGTAAAATTTCGCCTACAGCCAGTCGGTATTTATCTACTTCTGTAGCTGGTATGGTAGCTGTATAATCAATTTCCTCAACCTTAAAACCTACAGATCTTAATTTATCAAAATAGTCACGGCCATACACGCGCACGTGGTCGTACTGACCAAAAATTTCTGCGCGTTTTTTAGGATCTGTAATGTTGTTGTCTTCAAACGTTACGGCTCTCTTTAAATCCTGTGGAATTTGAAGTATTGCCATTCCACCGGGTTTTAAAACTCGATAAAGTTCCTGCATCGCTTTAAGATCGTCTGGGATGTGTTCTAAAACGTGATTGCAGAAAATAATATCGTACGTATCGTCTTCAAAAGGAAGATTACAAATATCAGCTTTCACATCAGCAAGAGGCGAATTTAAATCTGTAGTGGTATAGTCCAGATTTTTCATCTTTCTAAAACGCTTGTAAAATGCCTGTTCAGGGGCAAAATGTAAAACTTTCGCTTTAGCGGTAAAAAAGTTAGTTTGTTTAGATAAATACAACCACAATAAGCGATGTCTTTCTAGAGATAGGGTAGAAGGCGAGAGCACATTTTCTCTTTGCTTACCATAACCATAGGGTAAAAATTTTCTAAACATTTTACCGTCTATGGGATCTTCATAGCGGTCTCCTTTAAGTCCTATCGCAAGAACAGGTCTTGCGATATAACTTAATCTAATGAGAATGGGCCGCGGAATCGCATTGAGTATGCGCTTAAAAATTTGTGCAATCATACTTTAAGATCACCCCAGTTTTCTCCTGTTTTAATTCGATGTAATTGCATTTCTGAAACTCCAAACTGTTTAGCCAGTACCTTAAGTCGCGTACGACGGTTAGGATCTAGTAATTTCTTTTTAAGTATTGTCGCTTCGGCAAAAGTCAATTTTGTATAATGTCGCTCTCCCGAAGTACGTCTTTTAATATCTAACGGACTTGTTTTTTGATGCGCATAGCGTTCTTTGTGCGTAGCCCATTTTAAATTTTCAATCCGGTTATCTTTCTTATCGTGGTTAAGATGTAAAACTGCTTTCTCATCATCTGCAGCTTTTAAAAAAGCTTTAGCAAGGAGTTTGTGCAGGTAGTAATTTTTTCTCTTACCATTTGCCAGTTTTGCACTTACAGTTACGTAGCCATGAATATGGCCACCTTTGATTATAGTGCCTTCTGGCCCTTTATTGTAACTGCGTATTCTACCATAATTAGAAAGACCTATAGTATAATTTTCTTCCCAATTATCTTCACGGTACTTGATCCATGTTTCTAATTGCATTGTATGTAGGGGGTGTTGATGTTTTGCTAATTTGTAATAGCCTGCGCTCTAAAAGCATCTTCTTCATTGCTTGTAATGCCTAAGGCATCATAAATATACTTAAAAGTTGAAAGAAGTTCTGGTTTACCGTCAATTAAAGCCACATCATGCTCAAAATGAGCACTTGGCTCATTGTCACGCGTTGTAATCGTCCAACCGTCATTATGTTGTTTTATGCGGTGAGTACCTTTGTTAACCATAGGTTCTATGGCGACAACCATACCTTCAATAAATTTTTTACCACGACCTCTTTTTCCGTAGTTAGGCATCTCAGGATCTTCATGCATTTTAGCGCCAAGACCGTGACCTACAAGCTCTCGTACAATACCGTAGCCGTGATCTTCGCAGTATTTTTGAATGGTATAACCCACATCACCTACGCGGTTGCCAAATTTAAATTCTGCAATACCTCTGTATAAAGACTCTTTAGAAACTTCAAGAAGCTTTTTTGTGCTGGGGTCAACCTCGCCTACTTCAAAAGTATAGGCGTGATCACCATAAAATCCGTTTTTTAAAGCACCACAGTCTATTGATATAATATCACCTTCTTCCAAAGGTTTTGAATTAGGAATACCGTGAACGACCTGCTCATTTGGGCTCATACACAACGTATTTGGGAAATCGTATAATCCCAAAAATCCTGGTATTGCCCCGTGATCTCTAATACAGGTTTCAGCTATTTTATCTAGATACAAGGTAGTAACGCCTGGTTTAACTTCAGATGCAAGTGCACCCAGAGTTTTTGAAACAATTAATGCGCTTTCTCGCATTAATTCTATTTCTTCTCTGGTTTTTACAATAATCATGTGTGTCTATTTTACCCTGCAAAGGTACAAAGAATACCTAATTTTAAGTATTACAAATTTGAGTATTAAAACAGAGGTTTTTGTAGCCTATAATTTTCTAAATAGAATTGGGGTTGGTAGCAATCGTCTTAAAGAGGTTAGCTTTTGCTTTATAGAATTTATTTGTGATTTCTATTTGTTTTAACTGGGCATCTATAAGTTTTACTTCTCTAGAATTTATGAGAAAAATAGAACTCTCACCTACCTGATATTTACGTTCTTCAGCATACAGCATGGTCTCATAATTACGTACGAGTTCTGCTGCCAATTTATTTTGTTCTTCCAATACCTCTAACTCTGTAGTAACTGCGCGTAATTTATTCTGAAGTTCTAATTTTGAATTGGTTAATTCAAACTGCGAGTTTTGAACCTTTAACTTAGCCAATTTTAAATCTCCGCGCTCTTTTCTTAAAAACAGTGGCATTTTAAAGCGTAAGCCCGCCTTATAATTTTGAGTGTAAAATGTGCTGAGATCATCACCTTCAGATGAGATAAAGTTGTAATTCACGTCAATAACCGGAAGCAAATTATTAGCTTTTAATTGCCGCTCGAGCTCTAAAGCTTCCACTTTATAATTTAATGAGCGTAATTTAGGATGCTGTTCAAGCTGAAAATTTGCAAGATCAAATCCTGTGATATCTAAAATCTCATCTATAGATAACCCCAATTCTTCCTGCGGAAAAATACCATCCTGAAGTTCTACAGGAATATTATTACCCAGCCATAAAAAGTTAGCCAGTTCAAGTTTCTTCTTGGTATACTCTAATTGAACTTCCCTTAGGTTAAGTGCTCTGCTTTGTACGCTTATGGTTGCTTCGGTAGTATCTATAAGTGGTTTATCTCCTGCTAGAGCGCTGCTTTTTATTCCTCTAAAACGCAATTTTGAATTTTCTAAAAACCGGTCGAAGAGTTTTACCTTTTTATAAGCCTGTAACCATTCAAAATAAGCAACCGAAGCTTCATAGAGCACAACGTTAACTGCAATGTCAAGATCTGCACGTGCCTGCTCCCGATAAATTTTTGCTTGTTTAAGCGTGGTCATACGGTCATTAATCCACAGTCCCTGTCCAAATGATGCAGAAATTCCTGCAGTATACAATCCGTTTTCAGGGACCGTATTTTGTGGATTGAGGTAGTAGCCCTCATTCTGTTCAAACTGTGCTTTTAGATCTATACCATACCAGGTGGGGATTTTAAAAGTTGCATTTAATAAATCATAGTATTCAGTTTCCTTAAATACTTTTTGATCAAAATCAACTTCAATTTTAGGATCAAAACCTCCTCTGGCTTTTAATAGCTTAGCATCCCCGGTCTCTCCAATTAAATTAGCTTGTTTAACTATAGGGTGGTTCTGCTTTACCAGACTTAAATATTCTTTAAATCCTAAAGTTTCTAAACTATCTACCTGAGCACAAAGAGAAGAGCTCAAAGCAAAAAACAGTAGTAAAAAGAATGCCTTTATCATTTTTTTGTAGTTTCAGATTTTGTTGCAGGAGTATAGTAGTCAGGAGGGAAGCCGTTAAGTTTTCGCCAAAGTTCATACCAGATAGGAACATCTTCAAGTAAAGCCATTGTGTTTGCTCCAGAGCCTACACGTAAAGCTTCAGGCCAGGATTGTTCTTCAGGGTCTGGAGCCAGTAGTATTCTGTATTTTCCGTTAGGACTAATATAATTCTCAATGGCAACAACCTTAGCCCCAAAAGTTCCTAAAGAATTATTGGGCCAGCCGCTAAATACGATAGAAGGCCACCCATCAAATTGCACACGCACTTTTTCGTCTAAATGAATAAGAGGTAAGTCTATAGGCTTTACAAATGTTTCTACCGCTATGTCATAATCTGAAGGGGTTATCCCTACCAGTTGCTGCCCTTCTTTAAAAGTCTCACCTATACCACCTATAATAGCTTTATTAATATAACCAGACTGGGGAGCACGTATGTAGTACATATCATTACGTATCTCATAATTGGTACGGCTATTTTCTAACTTACTAACTTCAGCTTCAGAATCATATTGACTAGATTGTGCCGTAGCCCGGTCACTTTGCGCTTTTGATATTTTATCAATATATGTAGCTTCTAATCTATTAAGCTCTATTTCGGCATTTAAAAGTTCATTACGGCTTGCCAGTAATTTATTTTCCTGAGAGATTAGTTTAGCTTCAGTTTCCTGAAGTTTTAATCGCTTTTCTTCAACATCAGTCACTGCTTTTAAGCCTTCTTGTTGTAAACTAAGTGTACGCTCAAACTGCCGCTGTGCAATGCTTAAATTTGTTTTTGCAGCTTCATAATCTATACTATCACTTTTAATTTTTAAGCCAGCCTGTATTCGTTTGTTTTCAGCTTGCTTAAGTTTTAAAATACGCTCATTATTTAATGCAGCGATTTGATTACTCAGCGCAGTTACTTTTTGGGTATAAGACTCAACAGAATTTGTTTTTGCACGCACCTGTAAATCTGTGCGTTCTACAAGATTAGGATCAAAATATTCATTTTTAATTTCAGAAATAAAGAGAATTGTATCTCCTTTTGCTACAAAATCTCCTTCGCGTACATACCATTTTTCAACTCTGCCCGGGATGGGAGATTGTATGGTTTGTGGCCGTTGTTCTGGTGTTAGTGTTGTGACAAATCCTGCCGAGGATATGGTTTGCGTCCACGGTAAAAACAAGATTATTACCAGAATAATCGCAAATACAGCTAAAAATCTGTTGAAGTATGTGTAATGCTCTTTTTCAAGCACCTTAATAGCAGATTTATACTTAGAAAGATCAACCGCTTTATTTAATTTATTGTGAGATATATTAAGCATAGCTATTTAATTTGAAGTTGATATTTTACCGCCATCGAGCCATAATACTCGTTCGCAATAATTTTTCCACATCGCATCTTTGCTGGCAATTATAATTGACCAGGTGTTGGATTTATCAAATAAGAAATTAATTATTCGCTCTTTTTCTTCGGTTGAAAATTTATTAAGAGGTTCTTTAAGTATGAGTATTTTAGGTTTTCGTACGATACTACGGGCCAGAACGATCTTATTTGAAATAGTCTCTGAGATGAACTTCCCTTCGGGCTTTAAAGGGGTATGTAAGCCTAAAGGTTGATTTTTAACAAACTCTGATAAGCCCATTTTCTCTACAGCCCAGTCAATGTCTTTTTGAGGAATTGATTGATCTCCAAAAGTTAGATTTTCTAATAAGGTACCTTCAAAAGGAGTTTCATCAGGGAATGATTGTCCTAGTAATGCACGGTAATGATTTAAGCTAATGCCCTGTATAGATTTATTATTTATAAAGAAATCTCCAGATGTAGGTTCTATAAGTCCTGCTATTATTTTAAGTAACGTAGATTTCCCAGAACCATTAGGACCATTTATAAGCAGGTGTTCACCGGGATTAATATCTAGAGTAATTGCATCTAAAATACTTTTATTATCGCGGTCATCAACGTAGCTTATATTTTTAAGTTCTAGCGTTAAGGAATCAGCGTCTGTAAATGGCGTAGCTAAATTTTGAGATTCTAATTCTTTATCTGATACAGCTCCTACTTTTTCTAAGGCCGTTAATAAATCATAGAAATTCTCAAGTCCCAGAATTAATTTTTCTACTGAATTTATAATGAGCAGGATTATAATTTCTGCTGCTACAAATTGACCTATGTTCATTTGTTGATTAAGTACCAGGATACCGCCTATTAATAAAAGACCCGCTGTAACCAGTACTTTAAAG
Source organism: Leeuwenhoekiella sp. W20_SRS_FM14 (assembly GCF_052119605.1). Taxonomy (NCBI): domain Bacteria; kingdom Pseudomonadati; phylum Bacteroidota; class Flavobacteriia; order Flavobacteriales; family Flavobacteriaceae; genus Leeuwenhoekiella; species Leeuwenhoekiella sp. W20_SRS_FM14. The sequence continues at coordinate 207,967 of NZ_JBGQOK010000002.1, forward strand.
CCAACCATTTGAATAAACTGAATACGTAAAATTCTAAAGTGACTTTCTCTTGAGTCGATATACTCGCTCACTAAATGGTCATTCTTATTTAAAGCCAAACTAGATTTACCAGAGAGTTTAAAACTTATTAGGGTACGTGCGATTTCCTGAATCCAGTGTACAATTTTGTATTTATACTTAGACTCTGTAAGGCTCGTTTGTAAGCCCGTGCTTCCTGTAAATTTGAAAACCAAATAAATAAGAATTACCAGTAACAACCCGTAAAATATAAAGAAGGGGTGGTAAAACGATAATAGTATTAAACCAAAAATAATTTGCACCATCGCCGCCGGAAAATCAAGAACTAGCTTGTAAAGACCTTTTTGTATGGTAAGTACATCAAAGAAACGGTTTGCAAGTTCTGGTGGGTAATAATCCCGAAGCTCACTCATTTTAATTTTGGGGAATCTGTAGGTAAACTCAAACGAGGCCCTCGTAAATATTTTTTGCTGAATATTTTCTACTATGCGTATTTGCATAAGTTGAAGTGCTCCTACAAAGGCTACTCCCAGCGTTACCAGAACTACCAGCACAATCCACGAGGTGCTAATTTGTGCACCTTGAATTAGGTTTACAATTGCTTGAATTCCTAACGGAAGCGAAAGACTTACAATACCTGCAAAAATCGCATAATACAATATTTGTAAAAAGTCTTTGCGCTCTAGCTTTAATAGCCCTACGAAACGTTGCCAGGGCGTGTATGATTTCTTATCCATAGTTAATAGGGAGTTATGAATTTAATAGTGTTGAGGTAAGATGTATAAAATACTGAGATGGCGATGTGCTGGCATTACAATCTGTTAAAGAAGTAAAATGGTCTATTAAAAAATGCTGATGTAGAGATCCTGCCATTATAGTGCTCGCTAAACTTGCAGGATATGGGTAGTCTGAGTTTACATCACTTATCATCGTTTTTAAACGGCCAGATAAGCGTTTATAAATTACAAAATAACCTTCTTTATTTTCATTATCAACCTCCTTTGTTAAGTAAGATTTTGAGTACTCGTTTATAACAATTTTGCTTAGAGCAACCTCATTAATATGCGAGAATAATTGATCTTGTTCAACCCTTCGGGTAAGAATCTCTATGGCCTTTGTTAGTTTTTCACTGGCATTTGTGATGTTTACCGTTGCAAATACTAACTGATATTCTTTCCATCCCCAATACCATGAGGTGAGATAAACCAGAAACTTGTGTTTATTTTCAAAATATCTATAAATAGAGCTTTCATTAGATTGAATGCGATCACCTAGTTTTTTAAAGGTAAAATTATCAAAACCTAATTCATCAATAAGTAGAATGCCGTCTTCAATGATACGCTTACCTAATTTTGAGGACTCTGGGTCCTTTAAATAGATCCCTTCATTAATGGTGATCCTAATATTTTTGAGTAACTCATTCATAAAAAATTATTTTGGTTGCAAATATAATAGTATTACTATCATTTATGAATGTTTCACACTTTTTTAACTCGTTTTTATTTCTGCGAGTTTAAATCTTAGGTGTTTAATTATTTATTTAAACGTTTTAAAGCCTAATACGTGGTGGTCATATCTGCATCAATTACGATAATAAAATCGGCTTGATTGATGTAATTATCTTCTAATGTTTCTAGATTTTCCTGAGAAACGCTAGTGATTGTAACATATTTATGATGAGAAGCTTGCTGTTTTAGGTACCACAATATGCCTTCGTGATAATCACTATGATAAGAGCCATTGTAATGTATAAAAACGTGATCATTTTCTAGATTTTTTAAGATGAAATGAGCCATTGTAGCATCTTTTATCGCCTGAGCCATCACTAATTGTGGACTACCGTGCTCTCCCATCATTTTTAAAATTTCTTTGTAACGGGGTAAATTAGGCTCAAATAAGATAGGTAAAGGAGCTATAAATTGTTTTTCAGTAGGTGGTAAACTGTCTAAAACTTCAAATCCCTGTTTATATACCCTACTTGCATAGATACGTGGGATATTTGTTGCAATAAATTTTAAATTTTTGGCTTTAGCAAAATCAAGAAGCGGCTGGTAATCCGTTTTATGATTAACCCAGAGGCGGGCAGAACTGGTAAACTCTTTAATACTAAGACTATCTTTTAAATAGGCATTGACTGCAGTTTGATTATCTGTTTCAATCATTTCTGCGCCTAATGTGAGGTTTTTTGTTTCGGCTAAATCTTTTGTTACTTCTAATTCTAACCAATGCACGATAGGGTTGTCGTGCATTTCACCAAATAAAATAATGTCTTTTTGATTTTTTAAAGAATCAAGCATCGCTCGATAGGTTACTTTTTTACCTTCAGCATTAAATAATTGATAAGCAGGCTTGTTTTGAGATTGCGCTGTTTTGCAGTTAAGAAGTAATAAAAAGCTATAAATTAGAAGTAAACGCATAGTTGAGTTTTTAGATTTTAAAAATACAAGAATAAAATAGGTGCTAAATACCCTAATCTTAATTTCTTATTACTGTTTTAGTACCTGTGTTGACTATCTTTGCGCTTCAAAATTTTACCATGGCAGACAATTTTAAAGAGCTTGGCCTAAGTGCCGGCTTGATTAAGGGACTTACAGAACTTGGGATAATAAATCCTACACCTATTCAACAAGAAGTCATTCCTATTCTATTACAGGAAAAGACCCATCTTGTGGGACAGGCGCAAACGGGTACCGGTAAAACCGCTGCTTATGGCTTACCCATTTTAGAGCGCATAAATGCTAAGAAAAAGAACATACAGGCTCTAATATTATGCCCTACACGGGAGCTGTGTCAACAAGTGGCAAAGCAATTGTTTAGGTATACAAAATATACAGATAAGATATTCACTGAAGCTATTTACGGAGGTGAAAAAATAGATATTCAAATCAAAAATTTGTTGCGTCCCACACATATCGTAGTAGCTACGCCGGGAAGACTTATAGATTTGCTAAACCGAAAAATAATTGATCTTTCTTACGTGAATACTGTTGTACTTGACGAAGCAGATGAGATGTTGAGTATGGGATTTAAGCAGCAATTAGATGAGATTTTAAATGCTGTAAAAAATGTAGATAATAAATGGTTATTTTCTGCAACGATGCCGCACGGAATTAAGCAGATTGTAAATGAGCACATGTCTCCTGAAGCGCATCGTATTCAAATAAGTAAAGATGTGGTGAATAAGAATATAGACCATAAATTTTTGCAATGCGAAGAAACAGATAAGTTGCCTATACTGCTAGATTTTTTAAAAACCAGAGGCGATGAGCGCGGTATTATTTTTTGTAAAACTAAAGCGGCAGCGACGAAGTTAGCAAAGCAACTCATAGCAAAAAATATAGCTGCAGAAGCTTTGCAGGGTGATATGCTGCAAAAAGAGCGCGATAAAGTAATGCGTGCTTTTAAGAATGAAAGTTTACGTCTTCTGGTTGCTACAGATATAGCAGCACGGGGTCTTGATGTACAGGATTTGACTTTTGTAATTCATTACCAAATGCCAGATCAGGAAGAATACTATACCCATAGAAGTGGTAGAACGGCCAGAGCCGGTAAAGAGGGTCTTTCTCTAGCTTTAGTGACTACTAAGGAGCTGCGTATCTTGCGTAGTTATGAAAAGTCTTTGCAAATAGGTTTTGGAGAAGTTAAAAGTAGATAGATCTAAACGGGACTGTACCAGAATAAACTCCATATAAACAGGAAGGTCCATAGTACAGTTCTAATCCAATTTAATCTAACCAGACGTTGAGGGGTTTCTTTCGCTGCAGTTTTTGTGGCTATACTGTTATGTAGTGGTACAAATTGAATGAAGGTAGACAGCCACAATGCGATAACCACAAATCCACTGGCCAGCGTATAAACTGTAACTGCATTTATAAGTTGTACTGCGGTAACTAATAGTTGGCCTATCATCAATGGCATTACAATATATGATAGTTGGGTAGTGTATTTTTTATGCCAAACAACCAGATCTGTATCAGAATAGTAGCAAAAACCGGGATAAATTACTAATTGCACTAGCCAGATAAGGACAAGCATTCCGGTATCAAGCAATACTCTTATCAAATCTAAAGACATAAACCTGGTTCGTTGTAAGCTTTAAATTTAATAAAAGAGTTGTTGCTAATATGGATTTACGAATGGTTTTCTATGACCTGTTTTAGATCTGCTCTGGTAAGCACTCCACTTTGTCGCCAAAGTTGCTTACCATTTTTAAAAAGCATTAGGGTAGGAACACCACGCACTTGAAATTTTTGAGCGAGCGCCTGATTTTTATCTACATCAACCTTAATGATTTTTACTTTTTCGCCTAAATCTTTTTTTACATCTTCAAGTATAGGAGCAAGGGTCTGGCAGGGGCCACACCAGGTCGCATAAAAATCAATCAACACCGGTGTTGATGATTCGGTTAAATTGCCAAAGGTTGTTTTCATACCTGCAAAGCTAGGAGTTTCTATTCAATCTCAAAATGCTTTAACTACTTCTTAATACTATCCTAATGCCAGCGTTAAAGGGCGTTAAGAAAAATTCTGATGCTTAATCTATTTACTAAATTTACGGTAAATACTAATATAAAATCTAAGTCGGTTTTTGACTTTAAAAACATATAAACTATGAATACGAGTAAAGAGAATATTTTAGTTGCAGGAGCAAACGGTACAACCGGAAAGCAAATTATAAGTTATTTAAAAGAATCTCAATACTACAACCCGGTTGCCATGGTGCGTAAAGAAGAGCAACAGGAGCAATTTAAAATGCAAAATGTTGATACGGTGCTGGGTGATTTAGAAAAAGATCTTTCACACGTTGTAGAAGGTATTGATAAAGTAATTTTTGCGGCAGGTTCTGGAGGAAGTACAGGTCCCGAAAAAACAACTGCTGTTGATCAGGAAGGAGCAAAAAGTTTAATAGATGTTTCTAAAAAGGCTGGTATTAAAAAGTTTGTAATGTTGAGTTCAATAAATGCAGATAAGCCGGAAACAGGAGGAGAGTTAGAGCATTATCTTGAAGCTAAGCAAAATGCAGATAACCACTTAAAAAATAGCGGTTTATTATACAGTATCGTGCGCCCGGGAACTTTAAAAAATGAAAAGGGCACTCGTAAAATCACAGCTGCAGAAAAAGTTGATATGGGTAAAATTACCCGTGATGACGTTGCTTATACCTTAGTGCACGTTTTAAATGATGATATAGCGCAGAATGCAGTTTTTGAAATGATTGAAGGTGATGAGCGTATTGAAGATGCTCTAAAAGCTTTTTAAAACTCAATTTCAATTAATCAAAATCTAAAAGAATAATTAGACAATAGCCTATTAAAAATCAAAATCCCCTGTAAACTTTATGTTTACAGAGGATTTTTTTGTACCCGGAATGGGACTTGAACCCACACGTACAGAGTACACACGGCCCTCAACCGTGCCTGTCTACCAATTCCAGCATCCGGGTGTTTAAATCAAAATTAGTTTAAAAAATAAAACCAGACCTTAAGATCTGGTTTTATTCTCGTGACTTGGCTGGGGCTCGAACCCAGGACCCTCTCCTTAAAAGGGAGATGCTCTGCCAACTGAGCTACCAAGTCTTTTACAACTCAGATTTGTTTAAAATCTTACCGATTTTAAAAAGTAAAACCAGACGTTGAGATCTGGTTTAAAATATGGTGACTTGGCTGGGGCTCGAACCCAGGACCCTCTCCTTAAAAGGGAGATGCTCTGCCAACTGAGCTACCAAGTCTTTCCTTAAATGCGGCTGCAAATATACATCCATTTTTTTAATCTTACCAAGCCTTTTTGTAATAAATTTGAATAAAATAGTAAGTCAGGGCTTAGGCTTCTGAAAATCAGTAATTTTAAGCATGAAAATATATTTAATAGGCTATATGGGTTCCGGTAAATCTACTTTAGGGAAGATTTTAGCTGCCGAAAAAAAGATGAATTTTATAGATTTTGACGACTATGTAGCGCAAAAAGAAGGAAGATCTATCAAACAAATCTTTGAGGAAAAGGGAGAAATTTATTTTAGAATACGAGAATCTCAATATTTAGATGAGCTGCTTGTAGGTTTTGACAATACCATAATTAGTTTAGGTGGTGGGACACCGTGTTATGGTGACGCTATAGATCGTATAAAGGCCGCAGATGGCATTTCGGTTTATATTAATGTAAGTGTAGGGGAATTGACCCAAAGGTTGTGGACGCAGCGGGATCATAGACCTGTTCTTAAGCACCAGGAAACTCAAGAGAAGTTAGAAGAGTTTATACGTAAGCATTTATTTGAACGTAGTTTTTATTACAATCAAGCGACTATAAAGCTTCTTGTAAATAATCGTTCTATACCTGAGTTGATAGATGAATTAAAAATGCGTCTATTCTAATATAGCAGAATCTTTACCAGGCTTAAATCTAACCTTAACACGTTCTTGTAGTGATGTGCTTAGTGAAATGCCTTTGTAATCTGCTTTAACAGGATATTTTTTGTGGTTTCGGTTTACGAGCACTGCTGTTTTAAATTGCTTAAGGGGTACATCTAGAAAATGCTTTACCCCATAAATTAAAGTTGTGCCCGAGTTTAAGACATCGTCAATAAGTACTAAAGACTTATTTTGATATTCGCTTTCTGTAAGTGAGGTTGTAACCGTTCCTTGAGGTGCAGTTTTATTCATAGTAACCTTACAGAGCGTACAGTTGAGGTCAGAAATATCTTCTAAAATAACTTTTAAACGTTCTGCAATTACATAACCGTTTTGTGCAACTCCTGCTAAAATGAGTTCTTTCTCATTTACATTGCTTTCATAAATCTGATAGGCAATTCTGCGTATTTTATTTTGAATATCTTCATGATTAAGAATTGTTTGTACGGCAGTTTTCATAAGATTTAATTAGCGGGTTGCTGTTTGCTTTCAAATATAAAAAAGAGTTCGTTGCCTCGACGAGGTTTTATAGAATTATAATAAGGCTCTAATTTTTTTATAGTAAATACTTCGGAAAATAACTTATGATATTCTAATTCACTTCCTCCAAAGGGTGGACCTTTTTCTGTAAGCGGAAAATTGAAAAGTAATCCCACAATTTTTCCGGAAGGTTTTAATAATTGAGACATATGTCGTGCGTAATCTGATCGTAAGTCTGGGTCTAGTGCACAAAAAAAAGTTTGCTCAATAATGAGGTCATAAGTTTCAGAATAAGCAAAGAAATCACCTTCTATAAACTGCGAATCTGGTACATCAGGTAAATGAGTCTTTAAGTTTTGTAATGCTGAAGCAGAAAGATCTAACACCGTCACATTGGTAAAGCCTTGTTTATATAAATATATTGCCTCGTGACCAAAGCCAGCTCCCGGAATTAAAATTTTGAGATCTTTTTGTGTCAATTGGTCAAAATATGCAGCTAACGGATCTGAGGCGTACCCTATATCCCAACCGGTATTTTGCTCGACATACCTGCTTTCCCAATAGTTTTTATTCAACATCTTCAAAAAAATCATCTGTATCCTGAAAATCATCGAGATCCCTACGATCTTTCTTAGTAGGTCGCCCTGTTCCGCGTTTGCGGTAATAATCTTTAGAATATTTAAGGAGGTCTAGTTTTTCCAGATTTTCCGCAGGTGTTTTATCTTTAACATATAGACCTACAAATTTAGCGCCCACACGGCTGGGCGGGTGCTCTATGACTTCAAGAACATAGTCAACCTGATTTTTTCTAACCTGTATAGTGTCTGACGGAAAAACCTCTCGTGAAGGTTTAACTGCAACATCATTAATTTTAACCTGTCCTTTTTTGCAGGCATTCGTAGCTATAGAACGTGATTTAAAGTACCGTATACACCACAAATATTTGTCAACTCGCATAATCTATCGCTTTAAAGCTCGTTTTTAATAACACAAAAATAGCGCAAAATTGTATCTTGCGCGACCTAAAAGGAATATGATGAATATGATTAGAAATGTGATTGTGGCTGTTTTAGGCCTGTTTATTTTAGCCTCGTGTAGTAAAGATGATGATTCTGTAGAAGTTACTCCACCACGCGATCGGGGGGAAGTAGAGGTAGAAAGTCAGGCAAATTTAAAAGCCTATTTAAATACCCATTTTTATAATTATGAGGAATTTGAAGCTAAAGAAGATGGCTTTAATTATAAAATTGTTTTTGATACGATAAGTGGTGTTAATTCAGACAAAACGCCCTTAATGTCTCAGGTTATTACAGAAAAGTTCACGTATCTGGATACTGAGTATACCCTTTATACATTAGTAGCAAGAGAGGGTGCTGGTATACAGCCTACGTTTGCAGATTCTACCTTTGTGAATTATCAAGGTAATGTCGTGGGTGGAGATAAATTTGATAGCTCAGTAACACCACTTTGGTTTGATTTAACGCAAGTAGTATTTGGATTTGCTAACGGTTTGAAAAATCTTAAAGCAGGTACTCAGTTTAGCCAAAATGCAGATGGCTCTGTAAGTTTTGGTAATGATTATGGTATAGGTGCTGTTTTTATTCCTAGTGGGTTAGCATATTTTAATGGTTCAGGCACTGGCTATAGCGCATACTCAGATCTTGTTTTTACATTTGACCTTTATCGAGCTGTAGAAGACACAGATGATGATAATGATGGCGTTCCCAATTGGAAAGAAGATATTAATGGAAATAATTTCTTAAACGAAATCGAAGATGATAGTGATGGTGATAATATTCCGGACTATTTAGATACAGATGACGATGGTGATGGTACTCTTACGCGAGATGAGATAGTTATTAATGCAGATGGTACAATAACCTACACAGATTCTAATAATGATGGTACTCCAGACTATTTAGATCCTGATGTGAACTAGTTTTTTTGTTTAACTAGATGCAATAAAAAATCCCCGCAAGATCTAATCTTGCGGGGATTTTTTTATCACTTTAATCTTTCGGTTTTACTAACCTTATAGATTTAGCGATAAACTTAAGATCAATTGGTCTGGTCGTGTATCTATGCGAGATCCATTAGTGATTATTCCGTTAGTGTCTAAAAACTCTGCTTCGTTATCTCCAAAGCCTCTTTCATAACGTAAATCAATTCCTAGTTTACCCAGAGAAACTCCGGCTCCAACATTAAGTCCTACTGTAAAATCATTTTTTACATCTCCTAAAGTCAGGCCATCATAGTCTGTGTCTAGTATATATTGTAATGAAGGTCCTGCAAATACGTTGAGCGGTCCAAAAACTTCGTAACCTATTAATAAAGGTGCGTCTAATTTTTGCATACTAAAATCGGAATCTTCATAAGTAGAATTAAGCTTTGTATAAACCAGCTCTGGTCTAAAATAGAGTTTGTCTCCGGTACGTCCAAAAACTCCTACGTGATAGCCTATATCACTACTTGGATTCTCGTATGCGTTCTTTGCAGAGTCACTTATGTCCCCCGTTCCGCCATAGTTAAGACCGGCTTTTATACCAAAGCCCGGGTCTGATTGTGCGTGTGCTGCACCGGCAGCTAAAAATAAAATTCCTAAAAATAAATTCTTCATATCGGTTGTATTGTGCTCTTCTTATTTTTCTAGAGCCGTTAAAATTAAGTTTGGTTTATTTAAAAACCTTCTAATTTTTTGGGTGATAGAGGTAAACACTTTTAGGAATTATCCTTAAAATGTTTACTTTCTTGTCAGCACCTTATTAACGGCTTCAATAATAGATTTAGTATTTAAACCATATTTTGCCATAAGTTCAGCAGGAGTTCCGCTTTCGCCAAAAGTATCATGTGTTGCCACAAATTCCTGAGGAGCAGGGTCATTAGTAGCAAGTACGCGCGCAACGCTTTCGCCTAAACCACCTAAAAAATTATGCTCTTCACAGGTAACAATACATCTGGTTTTCTTTACAGAATTTAAGATTGCTTCTTCGTCTAGCGGCTTAATGGTGTGAATGTTTATAACTTCAGCGCTAATTCCTTTTTCATTTAATTCTTCTGCAGCTTTAATGGCTTCCCAGACTAAGTGACCGGTAGCAATAATAGTTACATCAGAACCGTCAAGTAAATGCAACGCTTTTCCTATTTCAAATTTCCCATCTTTTTCTGTGAAATTTGCTACGCTAGGACGACCAAAACGTAAATAAACAGGTCCATCGTGATCTGCGATCGCGATAGTGGCTGCTTTGGTTTGATTGTAATCACAAGTATTGATTACGGTCATACCTGGTAACATTTTCATTAATCCTAAATCTTCAAGAATTTGATGCGTAGCACCATCTTCACCTAAGGTTAGACCAGCGTGAGAAGCACATATTTTTACGTTTTTACCAGAATATGCCACACTTTGACGTATCTGATCGTAAACACGACCTGTAGCAAAGTTTGCAAAAGTAGTAGCATAAGGTATTTTACCACCTATAGTCATACCCGCAGCCATACCTATCATATTAGCTTCAGCGATACCCGTCTGAAAAAAACGTTCGGGGTGATTTTTTTCAAAGTCATTCAGTTTTAAAGAACCAGTAAGGTCTGCACAAAGAGCAACCACATTTTCATGAGTCTTTCCGAGTTCATCCATACCCGCACCAAAACCTGAACGTGTATCTATATTTCCTGAGTTTATATATTTTTTCATGAATGTATTTTTAAATTGTTAGAAACGTTTGGTGTGTTTTGTAAATTAATAATCACCTAATGTTTCCGGGTTTTGACTTAATGCATTTTCAAGTTGCTCATCACTTGGTGCTTTACCGTGCCATGCGTGAGTACCCATCATAAAATCAACACCATTACCCATTATAGTATGTAATAAAATACAAACAGGTTTTCCTTTTCCGGTTAATGATTTTGCTTTGTTTAAGCCTTCTACTACAGCAGTTATATCGTTTCCTTTTTCAACATCAATAACTTCCCAGCCAAATGCTTCAAACTTAGCGCGAATACTCCCCATGTTTAACACGTGATCTGTACTCCCGTCTATTTGTTGTCCGTTTAAATCTATTGTAGAAATAAGGTTGTCAACTTTATTTGCAGAAGCATACATTATTGCTTCCCAGTTTTGACCTTCTTGCAGTTCACCATCACCGTGTAAAGAATATACTAAGTTAGGATCTCCGTTTAATTTTTTTGTTTGAGCAGCACCTAAGGCTACACTCATTCCCTGACCCAGTGAACCTGAGGCAATACGAATTCCCGGTAAACCTTCGTGAGTTGTAGGGTGGCCCTGAACGCGTGAATTTATTTTTCTGAATGTATTTAATTCTTCTACAGGAAAGTAACCAGATCTAGCCAAAACGCTATAGAAAACTGGTGAGATATGACCGTTAGACAAGAAGAATAAATCCTCATCTTTTCCGTCCATATCAAAACCTTCTTTACGCTTCATTACTTCTTGATATAAGGCGACAAAAAATTCTGCACAACCTAAAGATCCTCCCGGGTGACCAGAGTTCACTCCATGTACTTGCCTTACGATGTCTCTTCTTACCTGAGAAACAAAATCCTCTAATTGTTTTGTGTTTGGCATTTTTATTAAGTTAAAATTGAACTTCAAAAATACCGTTTTTGAATAGGGATTACAATCAATAACCTATATATTACTAAGCTTTTAAGGAAAATTAAGAAGTTTTCATTTTCTACTGCGTAATTAGCATTATGACCCGTTGTCTTTCCCATCTATCTGTTAAATAGTTTTATCTTTGCCCTCTCTAAATTAAGCTATGCAATTTAATCTTCTTAATACTGACGCAGGCAGTCAAGCGCGCGCAGGTACCCTTACAACAGATCACGGCACTATAGAAACTCCTATTTTTATGCCGGTAGGCACAGTAGGTACAGTAAAAGGTGTACATCAACGAGAGCTTAGAGAAGATATCAACCCTGATATCATTTTGGGTAACACCTATCATTTATACCTGCGTCCTCAAATAGATGTTCTGGAGAAGGCCGGTGGTTTACATAAGTTTATGAACTGGGATCGTAATATCTTGACAGATAGTGGCGGTTACCAGGTATATTCTCTTTCTGCAAATCGCAAGATTAAAGAAGAAGGTGTGAAGTTTAAATCACATATAGACGGGTCTATGCACCTGTTTACGCCAGAGCGCGTGATGGAAATTCAGCGTAGTATAGGTGCAGATATTATTATGGCATTTGATGAGTGTACTCCCTATCCTTGTGATTATAATTATGCAAAACGATCTATGCATATGACACACCGCTGGTTAGATCGTTGCATAAATCATCTCGATAAAACGCCGGTTAAATATGGTTATGATCAGGCGTTTTTTCCTATTGTACAGGGGAGTACCTATAAAGATTTAAGAAAACAATCTGCGGAATATATAGCAAATGCAGGAGCGGTAGGGAATGCGATAGGCGGACTCTCAGTAGGGGAGCCTGCTGAAGAAATGTATGCAATGACCGAAATTGTTACTGCAATTCTTCCGAAGGAAAAACCGCGATACCTTATGGGTGTAGGTACACCTATAAATATTTTAGAAAATATTGCGTTAGGTATAGATATGTTTGACTGTGTGATGCCAACCCGTAATGGTAGAAATGGTACTTTATTTACGCAACACGGTACCATTAATATTAAGAACAAGAAGTGGGAAGCAGATTTTTCACCATTAGATCCAGATGGGACGACCTGGGTAGATCAAGAATATTCTAAAGCTTATGTACGTCATCTTTTTAGTGTAAATGAGATTCTGGGAAGACAAATAGGAACAATACACAACTTAGGCTTTTATATGTGGCTGGTACGTGAGGCACGTAAACATATTATCGCGGGAGATTTTTATTCCTGGAAAGAAAAAATGGTGAAACAAATGGACAAAAGGTTGTAAATGAAAATCCTAGACTGGTACATTCTTAAGCGTTATCTGGGTACATTTATCATGATGCTTGTTTTGTTTATTCCTATAGGGATAACTGTAAATCTTGCCGAAAAGATAGATAAGATGCTTGCCAATGAAGTGCCTTTTCTGGAAGTGGCATTATATTACCTAAACTTTACGGTGTACTTCGCAAACCTACTGTTTCCGTTGTTTTTATTTTTATCTGTTATCTGGTTTACTTCAAAGTTGGCAAACAACACCGAAGTAATTGCTTTTTTAAGTTCTGGTGTTTCTTTTTACAGATTCCTTCGTCCGTATCTAATAGGAGCAACAATTGTTTGTGTAGGTGCTTATATTTTAGGTACGTATTTAGCACCGGCAGCGAGCAGGGGATTTAATGAGTTTTCATATGAATACTTAAAAAATAACAAAGCAGATCGCGAAACCAGAAATGTATATCGCCAGATAAATGACAATGACTTTATCTACGTGAGCCGTTTTACTCCTTCAAGTAAAATGGGACAGAATTTTACCTTAGAACACTTTGAAGACAATACCTTAAAATACAAAATTCAAGCCCGTAGTATTGTTTACAGACCTGAAGATACCTTATATCGACTTAACGGATACAAAAAACGAATCATAGGTAAAGAAGGTGATATTTTAATAAGCGAGACAAAACTAGATACCCTTTTTGCTTTTGATCTCGAAGATTTGACTCCGTTAGAATATATCGCAGAAACGCTAACAACGCCAAAACTACGCGAGTTTATAGCTAAGGAAAAAGCAAGAGGATCTTCTGCTATAAACCGGTATGAAGTCACTTTATATAAACGTTTCAGTTTGCCGGTAAGTGCCTATATACTTACAATAATAGCGGTAGCGGTTTCTTCTATGAAACGTAGAGGAGGTATGGGTATCAACCTTGCTTTAGGAATCTCGCTGGCATTTATATTTATATTCTTTGATAAAGTTTTTGGTACGATTTCAGAGCAATCTGATTTTTCTCCTATGGTAGCTGTTTGGTTGCCTAATGTTCTCTTTGGTATTTTAGCCATTTATCTGCTTAATAATGCAAAACGATAGTTTAAAAAGCTACCTCCACTTTCACTTTATTGTATTTATCTGGGGGTTTACAGCAGTTTTAGGTGCGCTTATTACCGTAGATACAGTAGCGCTGGTTTGGTATAGAATGCTTATCGCTTCATTTTTTATTTACCTATATATACGGTACAAAAAAATACCGCTTAAAACAACACGGTCAAATCAGTTAAAGCTTACCGCTGCCGGGATTATTATTGCATTACACTGGCTAACCTTTTTTGGTGCTATAAAGCTTGCCAATGTTTCTATAACCCTGGCAATGATGAGTACAGGTGCTTTTTTTACAAGCATTCTCGAACCTATATTTTATAAGCGGAAAGTGATCTGGTATGAGATAATTTTTGGGCTATTTGTAATTGCGGGTTTGTATCTCATATTTGAAGTAGAAACCCGATATACTGAAGGTATTATTGTAGCTTTAGTTTCGGCTTTATTATCTGCAATTTTCACCTTGATCAATGGCAAATTTGTTCAAAAACACAATCCTGTTGTCATTTCCTTTTATGAGCTTCTAACCGGTACTTTATTTATAACTGTTTTTCTGTTGTTTACCGCACGCTTTGATGCTGAGTTTTTTCAGTTAAAGCAATCAGACTGGTTTTATATCTTAATATTGTCTACCATTTGTACCTCATATGCATTTATAGCAGCCATTAAAGTGATGAAGCATTTAACGCCCTACACGGTAATGCTCACTACAAATATGGAGCCTGTATATGGGATAATATTAGCATTTTTAATTCTGGGAGACGCAGAAGATATGAATACAGGATTCTATTATGGTGCACTTTTGATCCTATTAACCGTAATAGGTAATGGTATTTTAAAAATGCAACGTAAACGGCGCAACGCCCGACTTTTAAAAAAACAAGTAGAATAATTAAGATAGCTACACGATTAAAATGGGTTAAGACTTTGGTAAAAGGTTTCTAAAACTGTTATCTTTGTGAGCTAACTAAAATTTTCCCCTAATGGAATATTTAGATTTTGAACAACCTATTAAAGAGCTGGAAGAACAGCTTCAAAAATGTTCTTTAATTGGTGAAGAAAGTGACGTAGATGTCACCAATACCTGCAAACAGATCGAAAAGAAACTTGCAGAGACTAAGAAAGATATATACAAAAATCTTACAGCATGGCAGCGTGTGCAATTATCACGTCACCCTAACAGGCCTTATACCTTAGATTATATTAAAGCACTTTGCGGTGATACTTTTTTAGAGTTGCACGGTGATCGTAATGTGAAAGATGATAAGGCAATGATAGGTGGTCTGGGTAAAATAGGTGATCAGAGCTTTATGCTTATAGGTCAACAAAAAGGTTACAATACCAAGACCAGGCAGTACCGTAATTTTGGTATGGCAAACCCAGAAGGATATCGTAAAGCACTGCGTTTAATGAAGAGTGCAGAGAAATTTGGATTGCCTGTAGTATCATTTATAGATACTCCGGGAGCTTATCCGGGTCTCGAAGCAGAAGAGCGTGGTCAGGGTGAGGCAATCGCACGAAATATTTTGGAGATGATGCGTCTCAAAGTCCCCGTTATTGTTATCGTTATTGGTGAAGGAGCTAGTGGGGGTGCATTGGGTATAGGCGTAGGAGACAAAGTAATGATGTTAGAGAACTCTTGGTATTCTGTAATATCGCCAGAAAACTGTTCTTCTATACTTTGGAGAAGCTGGGAATATAAAGAGATTGCAGCAGAAGCACTAAAACTAACGGCTAATGATGCCAAGCGTCTTAAGGTTATAGATTCTATTATTAAAGAACCTCTAGGTGGTGCACATACACAAAGAGAAGAAACATTCGCTACTGTAAAAGATACCATTTTGAGCACCTTTAAGGAATTAAAAAACTTATCAGCATCAGAATTGGTTGAAAAACGAATGGATAAATATTCAAATATGGGTGTGTTTAAAGGTTAACCTTTTAAACATCACTTGCGCGTAATTTCCGGAACCTAAGGTTCCGGATTTTTTTATGCTTATCAACAAAATATTAAAGTTATTCACATGTTATTTGTTAACTTCTAGTGGATAACCGAGGAGTAGAAAATTAAGCTGCCCTTAACACATTCTTTACATTTGCTCTAATGGAACAAGTAAAAACAAAACCCAATTACATCAATCCTTCCAAAGAAGTTATTTCGTTGGAGCGAGGTAAAATACCACCACAAGCAATTGATCTAGAGCAAGTTGTGCTTGGGGCTATGATGATTGATAAAAAGGGTGTTGATGAAATAATTGATATATTAACCCCTGAAGTATTTTATAAAGAAGCACATCATCACATTTATGATGCAATACGTGCTCTGTTTGAAAATGGTGAGCCTATAGACTTATTAACCGTTTCTGAGCAGTTAAAAAAAATGGCTAAGCTTGATCAGGCAGGTGGTGATTATTATTTGATTCAATTAACCCAAAAAGTATCCTCTTCAGCCCATATTGAATATCATGCGCGTATTATTTTACAGAAATACATACAGCGAAGTCTTATTAAGATTTCTAACGAAATTATAGAAGAGGCGTATGATGAGACGACAGACGTATTTGATCTTTTAGATACTGCAGAGAGTAAGTTGTATGAGGTAACTCAGGGAAACATTAAGCGTAGTTCAGAAACTGCTCAAAGTTTAGTTATTCAGGCTAAAAAGAAGATTGAAGAAATCTCTAACAAAGAAGGTCTTTCCGGGGTTCCATCTGGTTTTGATCGTTTAGATAAATTAACATCGGGATGGCAGCCTAGTGATTTAATTATTGTTGCTGCTCGACCAGGTATGGGTAAAACGGCATTAACCTTATCGATGGCGCGTAATATTGCCGTAGGGCAAGGTATTCCTGTAGCATTCTTCTCCCTGGAGATGGCTTCGGTACAGTTAATTACGCGTTTGATTTCGTCAGAAACAGGGCTTTCTTCAGAAAAACTACGTACGGGTAAATTAGAAAAACACGAGTGGGAGCAACTTAATGTGAAGGTTAAAAGTCTTGAAAAAGCACCTTTGTTTATAGATGATACCCCGTCACTTTCCATTTTTGATTTACGTGCAAAAGCACGTCGTCTTGCTTCACAGCACGGTATTAAAATGATTATTATTGATTATTTGCAGTTAATGACTGCGGGTGGTAGTCAAAAGAACGGAAACAGAGAACAGGAAATCTCGATGATCTCCCGTAACCTGAAAGCACTTGCTAAAGAATTAATGGTTCCTGTTATTGCACTTTCACAGCTTTCACGTGCAGTAGAAACACGTGGTGGTAGTAAAAGACCTTTACTTTCTGACCTTAGGGAATCTGGAGCAATTGAGCAGGATGCAGATATTGTTTCGTTTATCTACCGTCCCGAATACTATAAAATTGACGAGTGGGATGATGAAGAGCGTAGCCCAACAGATGGTCAGGCAGAATTTATTATCGCAAAACACCGTAATGGTGGCTTAGAAAATATACGTCTTAAGTTTATTGGTCATCTTGGTAAGTTTGATAACCTTGATGATTTTAATACGCCCTATCAATTTGAATCTGCAATGAATCAAAATGCAGCAGCTAATGATGATACCTTTAGACCAGAATCATTTCCTACGCCTACGCCAGATCAGGCTTTTGGTAGCTCTATGAATGATGGTGGTTTTGATCGGGATGGGGAAGATGAAGTTCCTTTTTAATTGAAATGAACTTATATTATAGTAAAAAAGGAAGCTCAAAGGGCTTCCTTTTTTTTGCTTTTAATTGACGCAACTATTTCTTAGGTTTATCATCTATAATATAAAGTAGTGTTATGAAAAAATGGTTTTTAACTGCACTACTATTCAGTTTTATAGTGAGTTGTTTACAGGCACAATTCATTGAAAAAAATGCATTATACGTTGAAGCTGGTGCATCTTTAGGAACTCACTTGGGAGCTTCGGTTAGTTTAAACTATACTTATAACCAAAAATATTCTGTTGCTGCAGGGTGGTCTCAATTGATAAGAGCATCTAAGAATAAGCCAGATGATTATTCTTCAGGCTTATTAGGGATTTTGCTGCTTAATCTGGTTAAGCCATTAGAAGAAACCACCCTGTATGATTTTCAAGCCGGTCAAATTTTTGTTTTAAATAAATCAGGTAGCGTACACCTAAATTTTATGGGAGGAATAGGTTTTACCCATATTAAAGATGCTTTTAATTTTGAAGCGGTAGATGATTCTTTTCTCGTTGAGAATTACACCAATAGTTATGATTCTTCAAACGTTATCAGTTTGTTATTAACCCCACGAATTGAGTTTACAACGCGCTTTTACGGACTTAGTATTTCTCCTCAATTTATCTACAATGAGGAAAACGTTTATTTTGGTTTAGCAATTAATCATATGGTCGGAATTTTACGACCAAAATCAAACTAATTATACTAGGCATATTCTTTGCTACGTTGTATTTTCAGCATTGCTTATGAATATACTTAATTTCAAATTATTTTTTAGATTGAAACCCAATAGCTTCAAATCTTTACTTTTGATTATAATGGCGATTTTGCTTTCTGGTCAGGCTTTTGCTTCTTACATTCTCATCCCAATGGATGCAGAAAGTCAAAAAGAGCATTTAAAAGCTTATGGAATTACCTATTGGTCGCTGGCTCAGCAACAAAATGTAAAATGGCTTCTTAATTATAGAGGTGGGTCGTTTTTGCTTCAGGATTCTGAAAGTTTAAGAAGAGAGTGCAAAATACGTGGTATATCTTACGAAGTGCTTAGCGATGCAAAAACAGAAAGTATTCTCGCAGAAATTGATAGTCCGTCTCAAAATATGGAAGCTGTTGTTCTAGAGAAAGCTCCTAAAATTGCGGTATATACTCCAGATGGTTCGGTGCCCTGGGATGATGCGGTTACTATGGTTTTAGAATATGCAGAAATACCCTATACTAAAATTTATGACAAAGAAGTTCTGGGTGACGAGTTGGTACTTTACGACTGGTTGCATTTGCATCATGAGGATTTTACAGGACAATACGGTAAGTTTTATGGTACCTATAGAGCCACACCATGGTATATAACCGAAAAGCAAAATGCCGAGGCCTTAGCGACAGAGTTAGGTTATGATAAAGTTTCTCAAGAGAAGCTTGCTGTTGCAAATAAGATAAGTGATTATGTGATAGGCGGTGGTTTTATGTTTGCGATGTGCAGTGCTACAGATAGTTTTGATATTGCACTTTCTGCAGCTGGTGTAGATATTTGCGAACCTATGTTTGATGGTGATGCTTCTGATGCCAATTATCAGACATTGATAGATTATGAGCGCACGTTTGCTTTTAAAGATTTCACCTTAGAGCGCTCTCCCATTAAATATGAATTTTCGAGTATAGATACCACTCCTGTACGTAATGTAAATCCTGATAATGATTATTTTGGTTTAAAAAGTTTCTCAGCAAAATGGGATCCTGTTCCTACCATGTTATGTCAAAACCATACTGCTTTGGTAAAGGGTTTTATGGGACAAACCACGGCTTTTAATCCTTCAGAGATTAAGGCTACCGTTTTAATTTTAGGAGAAAATAAGGCAAACGGCGAGGCACGATATATACACGGCATTAAAGGCAAAGGTTTCTTTACATTTTACGGTGGTCACGACCCAGAAGATTACCAGCATAGGGTAGGAGATCCTAAAACTGAATTAGAGTTACATCCTACAAGTCCCGGATATCGTCTTATCTTAAATAATGTTTTATTTCCGGCTGCAAAGAAGAAAAAACAAAAGACCTAAATGCATCGATTATTTTATTTGATAGTTTGTGCTGGTATATTTCTTTCGGTACAAAAGAAAGAATATCGTTTTGCCTGGAATGCAAATAAGCCTCTAGAATGGTCAGATTTTAAAGCTACTCCAGATCGAGGAAGCGCTTATGCTGCAACTGCAAATTCAGGTTTGAGTCATAAATATACCATTAATAGTAAAGGCTATCTGGTTAAAAAAGCTTCTATAATTTCAGCAAATTTTTACCCTAATTTATCTTGGTATAAGCCTAAATTGATAGATGAAAATACACTGGCGCACGAGCAAACTCACTTTGATATATCTGAATTGCACGCTCGATTGCTTAGAAAAGCTATTGCTGAATACCAGTTTACACAAAACTCTAAAGCCGAAATTCAAAAAATTTACAAAGGTATTGAAGCCCAACGTAGAGCTATGCAAATTCAGTTTGATAAAGAGACCAATCACTCTCAAAATAAAGAGGTCGAGCAGCAATGGGAAGCTTTTATAAAGTTCAATCTTCAAAAATTAAATTCTTATAAATAATCAAATCGTATTTAGATTTTTAAGGCCTAACTCGTTAATCTTCTGTTAGAATTGCTCTGTAAAATAACGGGCTCCGTTAACTTTAGAAAAAAAAACTATGATACGAGAAGGAAGTGAAGTAAAATGGAAATGGGGTAATGGGACTGCCACAGGTAAGGTTGAAAAAACCTATACTAAAAAAATTACCAGAACTATAGATGGTTCTGAAATTACCCGCGATGGGGAAGAGGGCAACAAAGCGCTTTATATCAAACAGGATGATGGCTCTGAGGTTCTTAAACTTGAAAGCGAGGTTGAAAAAGCATAATTATGGCAGAATTTATTAAACTATATAACGATAATCCCAGCGAACGCGAAATTAAGCGTATTGTAAAGATTTTAAAAAATGATGGTGTTATCATTTACCCTACAGATACTGTTTATGGTTTAGGCTGTGATATTACGAGTACTAAAGCGTTAACCCGTGTGGCTCAACTACGAGGGATTAAACTTGAAAAGGCTAATTTTTCATTTATATGCGAAGATTTAAGCAATATATCTGAATATGTAAAGCAAATAGACACACCTACATTTAAGCTCTTAAAGCGCGCTTTGCCTGGGCCTTATACCTTTATATTACCAGGTAATAACAACTTACCTTCAGTATTTAAAAAGAAAAAAACGGTAGGGATAAGAGTACCCGATAATAATATCGCGCGGGCTATTGTAAAAGAACTGGGGAACCCTATCATATCTACATCTATTTATGATGAGGATGAGGTTGTGGAATACACGACAGATCCCGAGCTTATTTTAGAAAAGTGGGATAAGCTTGTAGATGTTGTAATTGACGGTGGTTATGGGGATAATGTACCTTCTACTGTAATAGACCTTACCAGTGGTGAAGCTGTTTTAATACGGGAAGGTAAAGGCTCATTAACCATTTAGATTTTTTTATAGGTTCTGGTTAAAATTCTTATAAATTGCGAATCACAATTTGATTGCTAGTTGCTTAGATTGTAATTTAAGGTAAAATAAAAATACTATGAATTACCTTGAAACAACTTCAACCGAAAACGACGAATCTATTAAACTATTTTACCACGACTATGGCAGTGGAGATCCTGTAATACTTATTCATGGGTGGCCTTTAAGTCATCAAATGTGGGAATATCAAGTAGAGCCTTTAATTAATGCAGGGCATCGTGTTATAGCTTATGACCGCAGAGGTTTTGGAAAATCAGATAAGCCTTGGGGCGGTTATGATTATGATACCCTGGCAAAAGATCTTAATGATCTTATAAATGTGCTTAATCTTACAAACATCACGCTCGTAGGTTTCTCTATGGGTGGAGGTGAAGTTTCTAGATATATAGGTAATTATGGAACTTCTAAACTTAAAAAAGCAGCATTAATTTCTTCAGTAGCGGCATTTATGCTCAAAACAGATGATAATCCTAAAGGAGTGCCTGCGGAAACATTTGAGCAGTTCAAAGCGGGTGTACGTAAGGATCGATTGAGTTTCCTTGAAGACTTTGGCAATAACTTTGTAAACTACGGTGATAACAAAGATCGAATAAGTAAATCGCAAGTTCATTTTAACTGGGCTGTTGCATCGCAAGCTTCCCCAATAGCGACAGTAGATTGTATAGATTCTTTTGGGACAACAGATTTTAGAGAAGATTTGAAAAGTTTTGATATACCTACACTCATCGTACATGGTGATGCAGATCAAGTTGTGCCTATAGAACCTTCGGCAAAACAAGCAGCATCAATTGTAAAAGGAAGTACTTTAGAGATTATAAACGATGCACCTCACGGCTTAGTCTTTACACATACTGAAGAGTTGAATAAAATACTTATAGACTTTTTAGCCAAGTAATTCTTAAAACTATAAGGCAATAAAAAACCCGGTCAACTGACCGGGTTTTTCGTTTTCTATAACTAGGAAAACTTATTTTGCTTTTGGCATTCCGTCTTCGATCATTTTGTAGAATTGATCAAGTTTAGGAAGAACTACAATACGAGTTCTACGGTTACGAGCACGACCATCTTCTGTATCGTTGCTTGCAACAGGAACATAATAACTTCTACCTGCAGCTACCATACGCTCTGGTGGTACACCAAATTCTTTTTGTAAAATACGTACTACAGAAGTTGCACGTTTAACACTTAAATCCCAGTTATCTTCAATAACTGCAGTGCTAATAGCCTTGCTGTCTGTATGACCTTCAACCATAAATTCAATTTCTGGTTGATTTTTTACAACTGTTGCAACTTTACCTAGTACTTGTTTAGCACGGCTAGTTACATCCCAACGACCACTGTTAAATAATAACTTGTCTGATATAGAAACGTAAACAACACCTTTCTCAACGTTGATCTCGATATCTTCATCATTTAAGTTACCTATAGCACCTTTTAAGCTGGTAACTAAAGCTAGAGTAACAGAATCTTTCTTGTTTAAAGCATCGCGGAAAGTTTTGATCTGTAGATCTTTTTCTTTCATTTGCTCTAAAGACTTCTCTAAGTTTTCTGCTCCTTTAGTAGATAAAGTAGTTAAATTTCCTTGAGTGTCAATTAAACTATTATTTGTTTTTCTTAAATCACCTATTTGTTCGCGTAACGTTTCACTTTGAGCTAAACAAGAGTTCAATTTGACAGTTGCTGAGTTTAGCATGTCTTGAGTTTCTTGTTGTTTTGCCTCTAATGCAGCATATTTTTTCTGAGATACGCAAGAGGAAAGTAGTATCAAAGCAGAAGCTGATACAAGCATTAATTTTCTCATAATTTAGTTGTTTTCTATTTAATTTATTGGACCCAAATATACCTAAAATACGATGCAAAAAGCCAAACTTAACAATACTTTAAATTTTGTTAAAAGAGTTCGTTGTAGTGCTTAATTTTGCGTATGAAATACGTCCATACTATAGTATTAATCTTTGAATAGTATCTGATTTTCTTAGTGTTACGTCTTTTTTGAATAACTAAAAATAATTTTGAGTAAAAATCAAAATGAGCTTTTAAAATAGCAAAAAAGTGGTCAGATTTTCCTTCAAAAAGAAATTTTAGTGCAGCAACTCCATCTAGACACATTCTTAAAAATAGAATTATCCATACTTTAAGACCAGATACGTTTTTGAGTAGGAGTATAAGATTATTTCTAAAGTTTAGAAACGTCTTTTGCGGGTTCATTTGTTCTAGGGTCGCACCGCCCAAATGGTATACGGCACTCGTTCCTATACTTTTAATAGTAAATCCCTCTGCCTGAATACGCCAGCATAAATCAATCTCTTCCTGATGGGCAAAAAAGAGCTCATCTAAAGCTCCTGCTTTCCAAAAGAGTTCGTTTCTCACGACTAAACAAGCGCCACTTGCCCAAAATATAGGTGTCGTGTCATTATATTGACCGCGATCTTCTTCTACAGTATCAAAGATGCGACCACGACAAAATGGATATCCCAAAGCATCAAGAAAGCCACCGGCTGCACCGGCATATTCAAAATGTGTTTTGCGTTTTAGGTCTAGTATTTTTGGCTGTGCAGCACCTAATTGATCATCATTTATAAATTCTTGAATAATAGGTTTTAACCAGTCTTTTGTAGTGAGAATGTCACTATTCATTAAAACCAATAAATCTTCAGAAAGACCCTTAAGAGAATCATTATAACCTTTAGCGTACCCGCCATTGCTTTTGTTTACTATACAGGTAACCTGCGGAAAGTGTTGCGTTATAAATGCAACAGAGTCATCTGTTGATGCATTATCTGCAACATATATATGAGCCTCATGTGCACTGTGCGCAATTACTGAAGGTAAATATTCTTCAAGCAGGTGTCTGCCGTTCCAGTTGAGTATAACTATGGCTACTTTCAAAAGATGTGTTTAAGGGTTATAGGTAGGAAGGTCTGGAAGAAAAATATATTTTTCTGCTTCATAATCCATCTGGCAATAGTAATGATTAATACCATTTGTTACCATAAGATACTCCGCATTTAATGCCAGATTGTATCTCGCAATCTGATCAAAAGTATCTTGATTGATTTTAATTTTAGGTGCTTTACACTCAACGATAAGCTTTATGCTTCCGTCTGGGTTAAAAATAACAACGTCATACCGTTTAGAAAGATTATTAACCTTGAGCTCTTTTTCTACATTTATTAGAGAAATGGGATAGTTGTAAGCTTGCAGCATATGTACGACAGTATGTTGGCGCACCCATTCTTCCGGCGTTAGCCGAACAAATTTTTTGCGAATGTCGTCAAATATAAGCGGTTTATTTTCGCTATTTTTGACCCGAAAAGTATACCTGGGAAAATTCAATTGCTGCATCGTTTCAAAGGTAATCAACCTTTATAATTTTTACCAAGTTTATACTGCTAAGCCTTATTAAATAGATCTTTTGTGGAAGAAGTTACCCGTATAGTTAAGGATATTAAAAATAGAAATCTAAAACCTATTTATTTTTTAATGGGGGAAGAGCCTTATTATATAGATCAGCTGGCAGATTTTATAGCAGATCAGGTTTTAACCGAAGAGGAACGTGGGTTTAATCAAATGGTCTTATACGGTCGTGATGTATCGCTAGATGATGTAGTAGCTCAAGCCAAACGTTACCCGATGATGGCAGAGCATCAAGTAGTAATTGTTAAGGAAGCTCAGGATATGGCTCGTGAGATTAATGCACAGAGCGAGGATAAGAAAAACAAACTCGAGGCCTATGCCGAAAATCCGCAGCATACTACCGTGCTGGTTTTTTGCTACAAATACAAGAAGATAGATAAGCGTAAGAAGGTTTACAAAGCCTTAGTCAAAAACGGTCTCGTATTTGAAAGTAAAAAACTGTATGACAACCAGGTAAGTGACTGGATCAGGAAGGTGATGAGCAGTAAAAATTATACCGTAGAGCCTAAAGCGGCTCATATGCTCGTTGAATTTTTAGGTACAGATCTTTCTAAAATAAATAATGAACTTCAAAAATTGATGCTGATTCTGCCGGCGGGAAGTGCAATTACACCACTTGCTATAGAAGAAAATATAGGCATTAGTAAAGACTATAATAATTTTGAGTTGCGCAAGGCAATAGGTAATAAGGAGATTGTAAAAGCGCACCGAATCATTAACTATTTTTCTCAAAACCCTAAGGATAATCCTATGGTGGTTACTATAGCATTGCTTTTTCAGTACTTTCAAAAATTATTAATGTATCACGGTTTGCCTAGTAAAGACAAAAGTTCTGTAGCAAAAGCCTTAGGTGTGAGTCCGTATTTTGTTGGGGAATATGTTGATGCGGGACGCAATTACCCCATGAAAAAAGTAAGCTCTATAATTAATCTCTTGCGTGACGCCGATATGAAAGGAAAGGGTGTGGGCGCAAATCAATTACCACAAGGTGATATTCTAAAAGAATTACTGGTAAAGATTATGGGCTAATTTTAAAGCTTATTCATTAACAAAAGCGACGCTGTGCACGGCAACTACCGCAGCGGTTTCAGTACGTAATCTACTTTCCCCAAGCATAACCGGGATAAAACCTGTTTCTAAAGCATTCTCAATTTCTGAAGTAGAAAAGTCGCCTTCGGGACCTATTAAGATGAGATTAGAACCTCCTTTTTGTAACTTTTGCTTCAGTGAGAATTTAGAAGTTTCTTCACAATGCGCAATATATTTTACACCCACATAGTTTGTAGTAAGCGCAATAAATTCAGAAAAAGAAATAGCGGGATTCAATTTTGGAATATAGGCTTTTAAAGACTGCTTCATAGCGCTTTGTAAAATACGCTCGTATCTATCTTCTTTAATTACTTTACGCTCGCTGTGATCACAAATTATGGGTGTGATTTCAGTGATGCCTATCTCGGTAGCTTTTTCAAGAAACCATTCAAATCTATCATTAAGTTTAGTTGGGGCAACTGCCATATGTAACTCATAGGGAAGGGGATTTTGAGTCGTGACTTCGATGATTTTTACAATACATCCAGACGGACTTGCAGTTGTGATTTCGGCTTTAAAAAAGTTTCCTGTTCCATTAGTGATATCAAGAAGGTCTCCCGCTTTTTTCCGCAGAACTTTTACGATATGTTTACTCTCATCTTTAGGAAAGGTTGCCTGTGTTGCTTCTGCAGCAATATCTGGATTATAAAATAATTGCATGCTTATATTTTTAAACGAGATTGCGCGATTACACGGGTTTCTTTAAAACCTGTATTTTCAAGATTTTCTGACATGTATTTTAAATAACCTACAATTCCTATCATTGCTGCATTATCTGTAGTGTATTCAAATTTGGGAATAAATGTTTTCCAGCCGTATTTAGTTTCCGCTTTTTTGAGCGCTTCCCGAATTCCACTATTTGCAGAAACACCACCTCCAATAGCAACTTGTGTAATGCCGGTTTCTTTTACCGCTTTTTTAATTTTATCCATTAAAATCTCTACAATTGTATATTGAATGGAGGCACATATATCGTTGAGGTTTTCATCTACAAACGCAGGATTTTTAGCAATCTCCCGCTGAAAGAAATACAGAACAGCAGTTTTAAATCCGCTAAAACTAAAATCTAATCCATCTACTTTTGGCTTTGTGAATTTAAAGGCTTTTGGGTTTCCTAGCTTAGCATATTTATCAATTAAGGGTCCGCCGGGATAAGGTAGGCCTAATATTTTTGCACTTTTGTCAAAAGCTTCTCCTACCGCATCGTCAATAGTTTGACCTAAAACCGTCATTTTAAAATGATCATCAACACGTACAATCTGCGTATGTCCACCTGAAATTGTCATCGCAAGAAAGGGAAATGTAGGTTTGTCATACCCGTCTTCATCTATAAAATGAGCCAGAATGTGTGCCTGCATATGGTTTACATCTATTAAAGGGATATTTAGTCCCATCGCAAATGATTTTGCAAAGGAGGTGCCTACCAGGAGCGAGCCCATTAGACCGGGACCACTGGTAAAAGCAATCGCTGAAAGATCTTCTTTTTTTACATTTGCAACGCGTAGTGCCTCGTGAACAACGGGAACAATATTTTGTTGATGTGCTCTAGAAGCAAGTTCAGGAACTACGCCACCATATTGTTTATGCACTGCCTGGCCGGCGACAACATTTGAAAGCTTTTTGTCGTTAAGAAGCACAGCAGCGGCAGTATCATCGCAAGATGATTCAATAGCTAGGATGTGGGTATTATTTTTTGGCATAATGGAGTTAAGCATACCGATTGTTAATGTACTTTTACCCATAATAAAATTAATGCCGAAAGGCAGATCTTAAACGGGTTCTATTTATGAGCGCGCTACTTCTCAAGAGGTATTTTGAGATTTTGTAGAACGCATAGTGTGCAAAGTTAAAACTTAAAAACGTATCAGAAAATTTAGAAAAATAGTTACACGTACCCTATTCTTAGTGATAGGTGTTTTTGCGTTGCTAGTCGTCATATTTTCGATACCTACTGTACAGACATTTATTGCCAATAAAGTTACTACCTCACTCAACGAAAAATACGGTACTCAAATTTCGGTAGGTAAAATTCATATAAAATATAATGGTTTTGCTGCAATTAAGGAAGTTTATATTGCAGATCACCATAATGATACTTTAATCTATTCACAGAAAGTAGAAACGAGTTTGTTAAGCTTAAAAGCTTTGATGAATAGTCAAATGAATTTAGGAGATATAGCTTTAGAAAATTCTAAGCTGTATGTGCGTAAGTATAAAGGTGAAGAAAATGACAACCTGTATGTTTTTTCTCAAAAATTTAATACAGGAGCACCACCCTCTACACCTTTTAGACTCTCATCTTCTGAGTTAGAGTTAATCAATATGCATTTTAAATTTACCGATGAAGATTTAGATACGCCTACCGTAGTAGATTATACTAAATTACAATTGCTGGCAGAAGATTTTAAACTTGACGATGTCACAGTTACTGCTCAGATAAAAGATTTACAGCTTGATGCAGCAAGAGATTATCATCTGCGCGGGCTGCAGGCAGATTTTAAATACAATCCAGAAACCATTATTTTAAAAGATCTTAGACTAACTACAGAGCATTCGGTATTGAAGGGCGATGTGGTTATGGATACTAAAGATGACGCTTTTCAGGATTTTAATAACCGGGTGATCTTTAATATCGATTTTGACGATACTCAAATATCAACGACAGATTTACAGGTTTTTTATGCGGAATTTGGATCTGATAAAACCTTATCGCTTAACGGGAAAATGAAAGGTACACTCAATGATTTTAGACTTTCAGACTTCGATTTAAGCGGCCTGAATACAAGTCGTATACAGGGAGATGTACGTTTTAGAAATTTGTTAGGGGATAACAATACATTCACTATTGAAGGTAATTACAAGCAATTACAAACTTCATATTTAGATTTAACAGCATTATTACCTGGTGTTTTAGGTACAAATTTACCCGAAGAATTGGTGCGTTTAGGAGTCGTTGATCTTGAGGGAGTTTTAAATGTTACCGAAAATACGGTATACTCTAAAACAACAATCAAAACAGATCTTGGACTTATTGAAACCGATATCGATTTAACAAATACCAGTAATATAGACCTGGCGACCTATGTAGGTATGGTGCGTGCCGAAAACTTTAACCTAGGTAGGCTCTTACAGGTTCCTAAACTAGGTGCTGTTACTTTTAACTTTCTGATAAACGGAGAAGGTATAGAAGCAGCTACATTAGATACACACGTAGAGGGTGTAATTAATAGAATAAATTATAACAAATATAACTATCAGGCTATAACCGTATCAGGTGATTTAAGTTACCCGGTTTTTGATGGTCGCCTAAGCATTAGAGATCCTAATGCAGATCTAACTTTTAATGGTCTTATAGATGTTACCCAGGCTGTTAACACGTATGATTTTACTGCTGAAATTGATCACCTTGACCTGGCGAAACTCAATTTTTTAAATGACAGCATAGCACTTTTAAAAGGACAGGTTGTTATAGATATGCAGGGTACAAACATTGATGATGCAGCTGGTAGTATCGTATTTAGTAAGTCTAGTTTTGAGAACACTAACGATCTGTATGAGTTTGAAGATTTTGAGATCACATCTACCTTTAAAGATAGCTTACGTACAATTACCATAAACTCTCCAGACATCATATCAGGTGAGGTTTCAGGTAACTTCAGAATAGGTGATGTACAGGCTCTTTTTAGAAATGCGATAGGAAGTCTTTACACAAATTATGAGCCGCAGACTATTACTACAGATCAGTTTATGGATTTTAATATTCAGATCTACAGTAAGATTGTTGAGGTTCTTGTACCAGATATAGAGTTAGAGCCAAATACTTTTGTAAGAGGGAGCGTGATTTCTGACGATTCAGACTTTAAACTTACATTTAGATCACCACGTATAAAAGCATTTGGTATTCTCGCAGAATCTATAAATGTACGGGTAGATAATAAAAACCCGCTGTTTAATACTTTTATTGAAGCAGACAGTATAGGTAGTGGTATTTATGGGGTAAGTGATTTTAATCTCATTAATGTAACCTTAAAAGATACGCT
This sequence comes from Leeuwenhoekiella sp. W20_SRS_FM14, assembly GCF_052119605.1. Classification (NCBI taxonomy): domain Bacteria; kingdom Pseudomonadati; phylum Bacteroidota; class Flavobacteriia; order Flavobacteriales; family Flavobacteriaceae; genus Leeuwenhoekiella; species Leeuwenhoekiella sp. W20_SRS_FM14. The sequence goes on from NZ_JBGQOK010000002.1 coordinate 237,655, forward strand.
ATTTATGCGCTCTGAATTTAAGGGCGGTCCGCAGAAGCAGGATGTTTACGATTTGAGTTTTTACCATACGATCAATCCTGATAACAATTCGGTATTAGGCTTTAAGAAGAGTAGTCTTAAGTTTAAAAATAACCTGTGGTTTTTAAATGAAGCAGATAATAAAGACAATAAAATAGTCTTCAGTAATAACTTTCAAAACATAGATGTTAGAGAACTTATTCTTTCTCACGAAGAAGAGCGTATTTCTGTTGAAGGTATTTTAAGAGACAGTACTTTTAAAGATATTAAGACAAATTTTGAACAGGTACGTCTATCGCATATTACACCTTATATAGATAGTCTTAGCCTACGCGGTCTTGTAAATGGGAATCTTGATATTTTACAGAAAGAAGGAGTGTATCTGCCTAATAGTAATGTGAACATCAGCAATTTTACGATAAATGATATTCTAATGGGCGATCTCAACCTTTCAGTAAAGGGTAATGAGAGCTTAACAAGTTATAAAATTGATACGCGCTTGCGTAATGAAAATGTTGAAACACTAACCGCTTTAGGAACTATAAATTTAGAAGCTGCAAACCCTGCAATAGATTTAGATGTTCAGCTTCGGAAATTAAATCTGCAAGCATTTAGTCCGTTAGGTGGTGATGTGATTTCAGCAATACGAGGTCTAGCAAGTGGTAGAGCGCAAATTACTGGAGATTACCGTAATCCAGATATTGATGGAGAATTACTTCTTAGAGATGCCGGCTTATCTATACCTTATTTGAATACTAATTATGACTTTAAAGGCACTGCGCGAGTAACCTTAAGTGATCAAGAATTTAAATTTAATTCGGTCTCCTTATCTGATGTTAAATACAAGACTACAGGAACTTTAACCGGTACTATAAGTCATCAATTTTTTAGAAACTGGGATCTTGATCTTGATGTAACCACAGATCGCTTACTGGTTTTAGATACAAAACAAGATGATTTTGCTTTATATTATGGTACGGCTTTTATAAGTGGTGATGCGAGTTTAAAAGGGCCTACAGATGAGCTGGTAATAGATGTTGCGGCAACTACAGAGAAGGGAACTATTTTTAAAATTCCACTAAGTGATACAGAATCTTTTGGAGACAGTAGTAATATTTATTTTTTAAGTCCCGAAGAAAAACAGGCGCGTTTAGACGGTGAGGAGATTGTTATTAAAGAATTTAAGGGACTCGAACTTAATTTTGATTTAGAAGTTACACGTGATGCTGAAGTAGAAATTGTCGTAGACGAGACAAACGGAAGTACGCTTAAAGGCCGTGGTGCGGGTTATTTATTAATACAGATTAATACTAATGGAAAGTTTAATATGTTTGGTGACTTTACACCCTACGAAGGTTCCTATAACTTTAGATACAGTGGTGTAGTACAAAAGCAATTTGACATTATTCCGGAAGGTAAGATTAGCTGGGATGGTGAACCTACTGAAGCCTTGCTTGATATAAGTGCTGTTTACAGAACACAGGCAAACCCGTCTATACTTTTAGAAAACCCTTCAGTTAATCGAAAAATACCGGTAAATGTGATTATTAATCTCGATGGCGAATTAATGCAGCCGGAAATCACTTTTGACTTTGAGTTTCCGAATACCAGTTCTATTGTGACCTCAGAACTTAACTACAGATTAGATAACAGAGCAACCCGAGAATTGCAGGCCTTTTCACTAGTGACTCAGGGATCATTCTTCAGTCAAAATGGTATTGATGCACAATCTGCCGCCTATGGTAATTTAATAGAAACAGCATCGGGCATATTTAATGATTTATTGTCTGATGAAGATGGTAAATTTAGTGTGGGGCTTGATTATGTGCAGGCAGACAATCGGCCAGATTTGCAAACTTCAGGACGTTTTGGTTTTACACTTTCTACACAGATTTCTAACCGTGTTATAATAAATGGTAAAGTAGGTGTACCTGTAGGCGGCGTAAGTGAGCGTGCCGTTGTGGGTAATGTAGAAGTTAACTTTCTACTTAATGAAGATGGGTCTCTTCGCGCAACTATTTTTAACCGCCAGACCGATATACAATTTGTAGCCAGCGATAATGATGGTTATACTCAAGGTGCAGGAGTATCGTATTCTGTAGATTTTGATACATTCAAGCAGTTAATTCAGAAAGTATTTAAAGGAGAAGCTCGCGAAGTCGAAGAAGAAATCAAAATAATTCAATCAGATTCTGATTATCCTATCGAATAGGGATTAACTGATAACTTCATATTTTAATAAGAATATGCTATTTTGAGCCGTTCTTATTTTCTGATCCTTTAAAAACTACCCTTTTAGATTGTAAAGTCCCTAATTTGACGTCTTAAAAAAAATAAGTTGTTAACGATAACGATTGAAATTGAGGATACCTTTAAATTCATCGCTAATGCCTTAGGAAAGTGCTTAGAGATTCCTATTTTTACTGTTCATTCAATAGTAAATGGCAAAAAAAATTACAAAAATCGGAGTTCTTACTTCCGGTGGGGATTCTCCGGGAATGAATGCTGCAGTTAGATCTGTGGTGCGTACGTGTGCATATCATAAAGTTGATTGTATTGGTATATATAGAGGATATGAAGGTTTAATTGATGGTGAGTTTGCACCTATGGATGCGCGTAGTGTACGTGATATAATAAACCGAGGTGGTACGATGCTTAAATCTGCTCGTTCAGACCGTTTTAGAACCCCTGAAGGTCGTAAAATCGCTCACGACAATCTACTCGAAAATAATATTGACGCGCTTGTTGTCATTGGAGGTGATGGTACCTTTACCGGTGGTCTTCTTTTTAATACAGAATTTGATTTTCCTGTTATAGGAATTCCGGGTACTATAGATAATGACATTAGCGGTACAGATCGTACGTTAGGTTATGATACAGCATTAAATACAGCTGTAGAAGCGATAGATAAAATACGAGATACTGCAAGTTCTCATAACAGACTTTTCTTTGTAGAGGTAATGGGGCGTGACGTAGGTCACATTGCATTAAATGCAGGAGTAGGAGCAGGAGCAGAAGAAATATTAATTCCGGAAGAAAATCTAGGTCTTGAACGTTTATTAGAATCATTACTGCGCAGTAAAGCCAGTGGTAAAATGTCTAGTATTGTAGTAGTGGCCGAAGGTGATAAAACAGGTAAAAATGTTTTTGAGCTTAAAGATTATGTAGATGAGCATTTAGAAGGCTATGATGTGAGAGTCGCTGTTTTAGGTCATATGCAACGTGGTGGTTCACCAAGTTGTTATGATCGAGTTCTGGCAAGTAGAATGGGTGTAAAAGCTGTAGAATCGTTACTTGCAGGAGAAAGCAATTATATGGTAGGAATACAACATGAAAAAATGATATTGTATCCTATAGAAAAAGCGATTAAAGGAAAAACTGAAATTAACAAAGAGCTTGTGCGTGTGTCTGAAATAATGACCACATAATATTAATTCTAATTAAAAGTAATTTAAAATGGGAAATTTAAAAATAGGTATCAATGGTTTTGGCCGTATAGGTCGTATCGTATTTAGAGCAACAGTTAAACGTGATAACGTAGATGTTGTAGCTATTAATGACCTTTTAGATGTTGAACACCTTGCATACCTTTTAAAATATGATTCTGTTCACGGTAACTTTGACGGTACTGTAGAAGTAAAAGACGGTCATCTTGTTGTAGATGGTAAAACAGTACGTATCACTGCTGAGCGTGATCCTAAAAACTTGAAGTGGGACGAGGCAGGCGTAGACGTTGTTGCTGAGTGTACCGGTATATTTACTACATTAGAAACTGCAGATTACCACATTCAGGCTGGTGCTAAGAAAGTTGTTATTTCTGCACCTTCTAAAGATGTGCCTATGTTTGTAATGGGCGTTAATCATAAAGATGTTAAAGCCAGCGACAAAATTGTATCTAACGCATCTTGTACTACAAACTGTTTAGCTCCTTTAGCTAAAGTATTAAATGATGCTTATGGTATTGATGAAGCATTAATGACAACCGTACACGCAACTACTGCTACTCAAATGACAGTAGATGGTCCTTCTAAAAAAGACTGGAGAGGTGGTCGTTCTGCATTATTAAATATTATTCCTGCTAGTACTGGTGCTGCAGTTGCTGTAACTAAAGTTATTCCTGAATTAAAAGGGAAATTAACGGGTATGGCTTTCCGTGTACCTACAGCAGATGTTTCGGTTGTAGATTTAACAGTACGTTTATCTAAAGAAACCAGCTACGAAGATATTAAGAAGACGTTTAAAGCTGCTTCAGAAGGAGAGATGAAAGGTGTTCTTGGTTACACAGATGAGGATGTGGTTTCTCAAGATTTTATAGGTGATCCTCGTACAAGTATTTTTGATGCTGGTGCAGGTATTGAATTAAATTCAAAATTCTTTAAGATCGTATCTTGGTATGATAATGAGTTTGGTTATTCAAACAAATTAGTTGACTTAGCAGAATACGTTAACACGCTATAATTGATTTATAATTTTAAGCCCTTTAATTCAACTTCTGAATTAAAGGGCTTTTTTTAACTCTTACATCAAAAAAATATGATATTATTAGTAGATAGCGGATCAACGAAAACAGATTGGATCGCATTGAATGCTGAGGGAGCTGAGATTTTTCAAACACAGACTTTTGGTTTAAATCCACAAGTATTGTCTGCTGAAATCTTAACGGAGAGAATAATCAATAACTATGAATTGTATAAACATCGTCACGAAGTGACTCACGTTTACTTTTACGGTGCAGGTTGTGGTACTACTAAACCTAAGGAATTGATTAAAGGTGTTTTTGATGAATTTTTTGACAAAGCGCAACTTATAGATATTAAAGAAGATACCTATGCTGCTCTTTATGCTACTACTAAAAAGAACGAACCAGGAATTGTTTGTATCATAGGTACAGGCTCTAACTGCAGTTTATATGATGGAGAGAATATAGAACAAAAGGTAACTTCTTTAGGTTATATTTTAATGGATGACGGTAGTGGTAATTACTTTGGACGTCAATTATTACGTGACTTTCATTTTAACAAAATCCCAAAAGAACTAGCTTACGAGTTTGCTAAGCAATTTGATCTTACTGCAGAAAGCATTAAAAATCATTTATATAAAATGCCTAATCCTAATACATATTTGGCGCAATTTGCACGTTTCTTAATTACAAATAAAGATCACGAGTATTGCAAAAAGCTAATACGTAAAGGCTTTAAATTATTTATTGAACATCAGATTCTTCAATTTAAGAATGCTAAAGAAATACCAGTTCACTTTGTAGGCTCTATTTCTTTTTATCTTCAGGATGAATTAAGAGATTTATTAAAAGAGTATGACTTGAAGATAGGTAAGGTTTTAAAGAGACCTATAGAAGGTCTTGTAGCTTACCACAAGAATTATATTATGGTTTAATAAAAACCTTAAAACTAAATTAAAAAAGCTGCTAATGAGAATAACTTCTCGTTAGCAGCTTTTTTTATGTGTGTTTTAGACTACTTAACAGCAATCATAGAAATTTCTACATTTACAAATTTTGGAAGATTTGCTACTTCTACAGTTTCACGTGCAGGTGCTGTTTCCTCATTAAAAGCTGTGGCGTAAACAGCATTTACAGCAGCAAAACTATTCATATCGCTTAAAAAAATAGAGCTTTTAACCACGTGCTCAAACGTAAGTCCTGCTTCTGTTAGAATAGCTTCTAAATTTTGCATAACCATTTTGGTTTCTTCAGCAATATCACCACTTACTAGCTCGCCTGTCTTAGGGTCTAGTGGTATTTGACCGCTTATATATAAAGTGTCCCCAGCAAATACAGCTTGGTTGTATGGGCCAATGGGAGCGGGAGCGTTAGGGGTGCTAATTATTTTTTTCATAAGTCTGTATTTTAAAAAATTAAATTAAAGTCTCTGATCTGGTGAGCGACGCTTCTCATATTTTAAATCGCTCAATACACTTGATTTTATACCTATAAAGAAATTCCAGGAAGCATAGGTGCCAAAAGGAGTCCAGGCAAATGTCATATTAAAACTTTCTAGATCTCGTGCAAATCGTAACTGAGTAGGTGTAAATTTTCCGGTAGTTAAGTCAACTCCAGAAGATGCTCCTACAAACCAGCGCTCGCCTAATTCTACATCACCACTAAAATTTACAGCGTGAGAGGTTATCATATTTTGGCGTGTAAGATTTCCGTAATTCACATTATAATTTACGCGTAAATTCCAGGGGATTTTATAATTATATAGTTCGCGTTTTACGTCATCGTCTTCTTCGCCCTCATCTTTATCATTAAATTTATTTCTTAGCTGATCACCGTCTTCCCCAAGTAAGTTATCGCGCCTGGCGCCATTACGTGCAGTCTGGGTATCTTCTCCGTCGTTGTTTTTTTCAAAACTTTTACTGCTAAAGGAATAGCCAAAGTTGGCGCTGGCATTAGTTAATCTAAATAAACTTCCGCCGTTTTGAACATTCAATTTATCAATACGTCTGTTATTGTTATTTAAGGCATACGGATCTAAAGTCATATTGAAGTTAACACTCAATTTACTTTGAATTATAGGAATCGTTCCGCGTACCGAAATAGGGCTCAGTTTTAAACTATCTGCCAGAAAATTATAATTTGTAGATATCGCAAGGTTGCTAATAAGATCTATTTTTTTAGGCTCTACAGCGGTGCTGTCTTTATCTCTAACTTTTGCCTCTACCGTGTTGTTTATACTTAAGCTAACGCCACTCGAACTAAAATTTCCTGGCGCACCGTAAAAGCCACCATCAAATCTTGAATAGGTTACCTCACGCGTTAAATCTCCATTAGGATCATCTAATTCTGGTGCTAAGAACGTTTCATAATACTGATCAAAAGCCGGGTTGTAATTAAAAGAAACTGAAGGTTTAATTACGTGACGTATTGCTTGTATCTTTTTATCTTCACCAAAATTAAACTGGCCGTATAACGTTGTACCCAAACTTGTACTGAAGTTATAGGTATTAAAACGATCAAAACCATTTATAGTATCCCGAACAATTTCTCGTTGTTCTGTATCAAACCTCTGATTGATGGTTTCAAAAACCCAGCTTTCCTGATAATTTGTACTTGCAGATACACTCAAATGTTTAAAGAGTTTGAAGTTTGTGGTAATGGGAATGCTATGTCGTACTCCTAATTCTGCATCTCTAAACATTTGAGCTGTAAAAAACAGACTGTCTGTGGTTTCAAAACGGTTTTCCCCACTACCGGAGTAGTTGAAGTTGATGTTTTCTATAATTCCTTTTTTGGAGCCGGTCTTAGGCGCAAATGGGTAAATACGATCTACGTTTAATTGTAAGCTAGGTAAGGTCATGTTGATAACCTGCGTCTGCGTATTTTGTGTATGTCTTGCGGTAAGCGCAAGATTAACTTGTGGTACGGTCTGAAAGGTTTTAGAATAGGAGACCGAAGAGCTTAATGTGTTTGTAAGTCTACTGGCGACGTTATCTATATTGGTAGATTGTCTAAAATAGTTACTACTTCCTAAGTTTACAGATGCAGAAAATCGCGAATTAGGACTCGACTTGGTGTCCTGGCTATGTGACCACTGAATATTATACGTGTTTGTTTCAGAAAAATCGGGTAAACCACGCTCGCTATTGAGTAGTCTCTCGTATCTAATGTTTACATTTCCACTAAACTTGTAGCGTTTTCGATAGGCACTGCTTCCGCGTAGCGCATAACTACCGTTTGTATAATAATCACCGGTAAGGGTAAGATCTGCATAATCGCTTAATGCAAAATAATATCCTCCGTTTTGAAGAAAATAACCACGCTCGTTATTTTCTCCGGGCGACGGCATTATAAACCCGGAAACACTGGTTTCTTTTTCCATTGGAAAATAAGCAAACGGCACTCCTAAAGGAATAGGAACATCGTACACAAACATGTTAACCAGGCCGGTTACAATTTTCTTTCCCGGTACAAATTTTACTTTTCGGGCATAGAAGTAATATTCGGGGTCTTCCTCATTCTCGCTGGTTGTAAAACGCACATTGCGCATAAAAACAACCGAATCATTAACTCGTTTGCTAACCTCATTTTTAATGTAAAACTCCTGTTGCTTTGTACGAGATCCGTAAATAAGCGCTTTTTCGGTTTTGAAGTTATATTTGATCGAGTCTGGTTCAACGGTGTTTTGAGCTTGTACAAAAACGGGACCTTGTGTGTAAACACCAGCAGAATCTAAAATACCCTTTGCAAAAACAACATTATTTGTGTTATCTACAATAATTTGACCCGCTTTGATGTTGATGTCGGTATAGTTAATCTCTGCCTCGTTGTATAAATACAGTTTGTTGGTACGTTTATCAAACCGAGAATAATCAGTGGCACTGTATTTGACGATATCGGTAAGCGGCTCGCGGGCAGGTTGTAAACTGTCTGTCTTTGTGCTGTCGCGTTGTGTAGGCGCAAGCATATGGGTAAGTTGACTGCCTTGAGGTTTGTTAACGGGCTGTTTGTAAGACGTATCTGCAGGTATGCTTTTAAGAGTATTTACTGATATCTCCTGAGCCTGTAAAGACCCACAGCAGATAAGGAATACGCCTAGAATTTGCAGTACGATAAGGATCTTTGTTCGCAATGGGATTAGTACTATTTTTGTAAATGAAAGGGCAAAAATTAATGTGCCAAAATTACATCTATTTTTTAGAAGCCATAAGTAATGAAGATTAAAAATGGCTTTGTAAAATTGCATGATATTAAATGACGTTCCCCAAATATGAAAACGAATATATCTTATATAATTGTATTTACCCTGAGTTTGCTATGTAGCAATTCTTTTTCTAATGATAAACCTGTTGATTTTAAGAAGTTTGTAGTTGTTATAGATGCCGGTCACGGAGGTAAAGATCCCGGGAAACCTTCAAAAACCGGTATAAAAGAAAAGGATGTAGCCTTAAAAATCGCTTTATTAATAGGAGAAGAGTTAGGGAAAAACAAAGAGATTGAAGTTTTATACACCCGTAAAACCGACGTTTTTGTAGAATTAGATCGTCGTGGTGAAATTGCTAATAAGGCAAAAGCAGATCTTTTTATCTCTATTCATTGCAATGCACATACCTCTCAGGCTTCTGGTGCAGAAACGTACGTGCTGGGTTTACATCGAAATAATACCAATTTTGAAGTTGCAAAGGCTGAAAACGAAGTGATCTTTCTGGAAGATAACTATGAAGAAAAATATGCACAGTATAATTTAAACTCACCAGAGTCTTTAATAGGTCTTACACTTATGCAAGAAGAGTTTTTAGACCAAAGCATTCAATTAGCAAGTTTGGTTCAGGATAACTTCAGAGAAAAACTGAATCGTAAAGATCGTAGTGTTAAACAGGCGGGATTTGTTGTGTTACATCAAACAGTGATGCCTAGTGTTCTTATTGAAACGGGCTTTATTACCAATAATGAGGAAGGTAAGTATTTAAATTCTTCAACAGGACAAAAAGAAATAGCGCACGCAATAGCCACAGCGATTGAGGAATATAGAGAAAATGTAAGTGCAAATGACTTTCTGGGAATAACTAAAGTTGTCCCGGCAGTTGAGGTAAAGGATATTGTTAATGACGGCGAAGTTTATAGGGTTCAGATCGCGGCAAGTAGTAAAAGCGTTGAGCCTAAATCATATAATTTTAAAGGTTTAGGGGAGATTACCAGAGCTAAGGAAGGAAAACTGTATAAGTATTATTATGGCGATACCTCAAATTATAGTGAAATTCAACGTAAACTTTCTGAAGCAAAAGCTAAAGGATATAAGTCTGCATATATTGTTTCCTTTAAAAATGGGGTAAAGCGTAAGGTCAACTAAGTTATAAATAAAAGTTAGCGTAGTAAGTCCTAATAGATTTTATTCCTAAATTTGAAGCTCATCAAAAATAGTACACATTGAACATTTCTAGAGAGGTAAAAACAGGTCTGTTAGCCGTAGTGGCAATAGCTCTTTTAATTTTTGGTTATAGCTTTTTAAAAGGCAATAATCTTCTTCAAAATGACCGTACTTATTATGCGATTTACGATAATGTAGAGGGGCTTTCTCCCGGCTCTAGCGTGACTATTAATGGTCTTGCTGTAGGTAAGGTATTATCTATAGATTTTGCAGATCAGCAGGGTATGTTATTAGTTACCTTTAATGTGAAAAATGATTTTCAATTTTCAAAAAGCAGTAAAGCACAAATTTATGGTGGTGGTCTTATAGGTGGAAAATCGCTTTCTATTGTGCCAGATTACGAGCGTGGTGAAGTTGCTAAGTCTGGTGATACTCTAGAGGGTACTATTGATGAAGGTATTTTTGAGCTGGTAAATGAGCGTCTAACACCGTTACAGAAAAAAGTGGAGTCTGTGATAAATAGTACAGATTCTGTTTTAACCGGTGTTGCAGATGTTTTAGATCAAGATACCCGTAAAAACTTACGCACAGCTATTGCAGATATTACTGAAACTGCAGCATCGTTTAAACAAGCTTCGCAGGGATTAAATAAACTATTATCTGATAATGACAAGAAATTAAGCCGCACATTCACAAATCTTGATGAAATGTCTGCTAATTTTAATCAGATGAGCGATAGTCTTTCTCAAGTTGACGTAGGTCAGCTAGTTACTAAAATGGAAGATATGATTGCAGAAGTAGAAAGCATCACCTCTAAGATAGATAATGGCGAAGGTAGTTTAGGGCAATTGATTAATGATAAGGATATGTATAATAATCTGGAGCGCGCTACCAAGCAGATGGAAGAACTTATGCAAGACATAAAACTTAATCCTAAACGTTACGTACATTTTTCAGTTTTTGGTAAAAATCCGGGCCCATATAACGAACCGAAAGATTCACTTAAATAAATTAAATGCAATACCTTCCTAATATATTGTTCATAATCGCACTAGCGATTGGAGTTGTTTTTTTTGCTAAAAACGTTCAAAAGCTAATCCGCAATATAAAATTAGGCCGCGATGAAGATCGAAGCGATAATAAGCCGCAACGCTGGCGCAATATGGCTAAGATTGCCTTAGGGCAGTATAAAATGGTACGTAGACCGGTTTCTGGTATTATTCACGTCCTTGTATATCTGGGTTTCATAATCATTAACATTGAAGTTCTTGAGATTGTAATTGACGGGATTTTTGGTACACACCGTATATTTAGCTTTATGGGTGGTTTTTATAACTTCCTTATTGCTGTTTTTGAAATTTTTGCACTCCTTGTTTTAGTAGGCGTTATCATTTTCTGGATACGTCGTAACATTTTACATATAAAGCGTTTTTTAAATCGAGAAATGAAAGGTTGGCCTAAGTTAGACGCCAATCTCATTTTGTATTTTGAAGTGGTACTTATGCTGTTATTTCTAACGATGAACGCTGCAGATTATACACTTCAGCTTAAAGGAGCAGAGCATTATGCGAGTGCTTCAGGTATTCTTGGGTCGTTTCCAGTTAGTCAGTTTATAGCACCTTTATTTGAAAATATGAGTATCTCATCATTAATACTCGTTGAACGCGCGGCCTGGTGGATTCATATTTTAGGAATATTGGTATTTTTAAATTACTTATATTATTCTAAGCATTTGCATATTCTACTGGCTTTCCCAAATACTTATTTTGCCAGACTAAAGCCGCAGGGACAGTTTGATAATTTAGATGCAGTAACCCAGGAAGTAAAATTAATGATGGATCCTGATGCAGATCCGTACGCAATGCCAGAGGAAGGTGCGGCAGATGAAGTACCCGCAAAGTTTGGTGCAAGTGAGGCTACAGATTTAAGCTGGGTTCAGTTATTAAATGCATATACCTGTACAGAATGCGGTAGATGTACCAGTGAATGTCCTGCAAATCAAACCGGAAAGTTATTGTCACCACGTCGCATTATGATGGCGACACGTGATCGACTTGAAGATATAGGAAAAAATATAGATGCTAATAAGGGAACCTTTCAGGATGATGGGAAACAATTATTAGATGATTATATTACCCGTGAAGAATTATGGGCGTGTACTACCTGTAATGCTTGCGTAGAAGCTTGCCCGGTGGGTATAAATCCACTTTCTATTATTATGGATATGAGACAGTATCTTGTAATGGAGCAGAGTGCGGCTCCTACAGATTTAAATAATGCGATGACCAATATTGAAAATAACGCAGCACCTTGGCCTTTTAATCAAATGGACCGTGCAAATTGGATCAACGAACTTTAGAAACCAACCAATAAATTTTAAAATAGAAAACTCATGAAAAAAGAGGAAGTGGACAAAATGTTAAGTGAAAAGCTGCAGGATGGGGAACATGTAAGCCCGGTTCTGCCAGAAGGTGTGAAGAACTACCTCATTGATATTGATGGAACCATTACCGAAGATGTTCCTAATGAGGAGCCTGAGCGCATGGGAACTTGCGAACCTTTCCCAGATGCATTGGCAACCTTAAACAAATGGTATGATGAAGGGCATATTATATGTTTTTTTACTTCTCGTACTGAAGAACACCGTGAAGTAACTGAAAACTGGTTAGACAAGCACGGTTTTAACTACCACAGCCTTTTAATGGGGAAACCACGAGGAGGTAATTACCACTGGATAGATAATCACCTGGTTCGTGCAACCCGTTACAAAGGGAAATTTACAGATCTTGTTGAAAAAGATGTAACTATAGAAGTGTTTAAAGACTAAGCATTTTAAAAAAATAATAGGAATAAAAATTAGATTATGGCAGAAGCTATCAAAGTCCCTACGATGGCAGAATTTATGGCACAAGGCAAATCTCCGGAAGTTCTCTTTTGGGTAGGCTGCGCCGGAAGTTTTGACGACAGAGCAAAAAAAATAACCAAAGCATTTGTAAAACTATTAGCAAAGGCGGGAGTAGAATTTGCTGTATTGGGTACTGAAGAAAGCTGTACCGGTGATCCTGCAAAACGAGCCGGTAACGAATTTTTATTCCAAATGCAGGCGGTAACAAATATCGAAGTTCTTAATGGCTACGATGTAAAAAAAATAGTTACTGCGTGCCCACATTGTTTTAATACAATAGCTAATGAATACCCTGGTCTTGGGGGTAATTACGAAGTCTTACACCACACTCAATTTTTAAAATCTTTAATTGACGAAGGTAGACTTACTGTTGAAGGGGGTAAGTATAAAGGTAAGCGTATTACTTTTCACGATCCGTGCTACTTAGCTCGTGCTAACCGTATTTATGAGGCTCCGCGAGATTTACTTCGTAAGTTGGAGGTAGAGCTTGTCGAGATGAAACGCTGCAGAACAAAAGGTTTCTGTTGTGGTGCAGGTGGAGCTCAAATGTTTAAAGAACCTGAGCCGGGTACAAAAGATGTTAATATAGAGCGTACAGAAGAAGCTTTAGAAATTAAACCAGACGTTATCGCTGCAGGATGCCCTTTCTGCAATACGATGATGACAGATGGCGTTAAGAATAAAGAAAAAGAAGATTCTGTAGAAGTTTTAGATATTGCAGAGATGATCGCAAATGCAGATGATCTATAATTTGATTAAATAATAGGTTTTATAAAGCATCGGTTTTACCGGTGCTTTTTTATTTAGAATCTAAGGTACCGTTGCTTATTAGCATTAATTTGAGAGAAAGATCCTTTCAGTTTAGTTTTGAATCTTTTATTCACTCCTCAATCGCGATTAAAATGGTGAGGGACGATTCTCAAGATAATTTTACTTCAATTAAATTGTAATAATTACATTTTTAAAAGAATTTGAAGGCTTTTAACACTATCTTTTTTAAGGACGGCCTTTATATACATTAAGTTTGTGCTACTAATTTTTATATACGTATATGTTAATTCCTTTTCAAGATTTACCTGCCAATTCCCGACTTTGGATTTATCAAAGTGACCGCAAATTTACTGAAGAAGAACTTGTGAAACTCCAAGAACAATTGGAAAGCTTTCTAAATGAATGGACAGCCCATGGCGCAAGTTTAAATGCCGGTTACGAGGTGAAGTATGATCGTTTTATCGTGATAGGTCTTGATCAAAGTGCAAGTGCTGCCAGTGGGTGTTCTATAGATACACAGGTGCGATTTATTCAACAACTTGAAAAAGATTTTGAAGTACAATTATTAGATAAAATGAATGTTACCTACATTCAAAATGACCGGGTTCATTTTAAGCCCTTAGCAGATTTTAAAAAGATGGCAAAAGAGGGTGCTGTAGGTAAAAAAACCATAGTATTTAATAATCTCGTAAATACTAAAGAAGAATATCTAGAATTTTGGGAAGTACCTGCAATAGAAAGCTGGCACAACCGTTTCTTTAAATAAAATATACCGCTTATGATGCGTGAACACTTACTCGTTGGAGTATTTCTTATACTTGCCTTTCAAGGCTTTTCACAATCAAAAAATCCATTACTGGCAAAACAATTAACTGAGCAACAAGCCTGGGTTGATAGCATTTACAATAAAATGACCTTAAAAGAAAAAATAGGTCAATTGTTTATGGTAGATGTTTTTTCTAGTGACCCAAAATTAAAAACAGACGCTATAAAAACGCTCATTAAAAATAACCACATAGGTGGTGTTATTTTTTCTAAAGGAGGTCCTATGCGTCAGGCAAAGCTTAATAACGAGTATCAGGCGTTGAGTAAAGTGCCTTTAATGGTGGCTATGGATGCAGAATGGGGTCTGGCAATGCGATTAGATTCTACCTATGCGTTTCCCTGGAATATGACTTTAGGCGCTATTAAAGACAATACTATTGTAGAAGAAGTAGCCAAGCAAATAGGGTTGCATAATAAACGAATGGGCGTTCACATTAACTTTGCTCCTGTTGTTGATATAAATGTAAATCCTGAAAATCCTATAATAGGAAACAGATCATTTGGAGAAGATCGCAATAATGTAACCGATAAAAGCGTGGCTTTTATTAAAGGAATGCAAGGAGCGGGTGTGTTAGGAAGTGCAAAACATTTTCCGGGTCACGGGGATACTAATCAGGATTCGCATAAGACGCTTCCTACGATACCATTTAGCCGAAAGCGTTTAGATTCCATAGAAATGTATCCGTATAAAAAAGTTATAGATGCGGGTATCGCTAGCATTATGATTGCGCATCTTAATGTTCCTACCTTAGAAAGCAGACCGGGTTATCCTACGTCGTTATCTCAAAAAGTTGTAACCGGCTTGTTAAAAGATAGTTTAGGTTTTCAGGGATTGATATTTACTGATGCCTTAAATATGAAAGGCGCATCCAACTTTAAAGAACCGGGCCTTATAGATCTGGAAGCTTTTAAAGCGGGTAATGACATCTTGCTGATGAGTGAAAACGTGCCAAAGGCGATGGCTAAGTTTGAAGAAGCCTATAACGCAGGAGATATTACAGAAACCCGTTTGTCACGCTCTGTAAAGAAAATTTTATTCGCAAAATTTAAAGTTGGTCTCAATAAGTATCAACCCGTAAATACTACAAATCTTATTAAAGACCTAAACAGTGTCGAAGATGATGTAATTTACCGTAAGGCTATGGCAAATGCTTTAACGGTTCTCAAAAATGATCAAGCCATTCTACCGGTTAAAGATTTAGATCTTAAGAAAATAGCATATATTGAATTGGGTGATGATAGTGGAGATCCATTTTATAAATCGCTACAGAAATATGCCGAAGTAACCAAAATAAGTGCATCTAGCAGTGCCGAATATTTAAACAAACTAGATAAATACAATTATGTCATTATAGGTTTTCATCGCTCTGATGATAACCCCTGGAAATCCTTTTCAATGACAGCTGCAGATATTGCTATTATAGAAGCTATAGCCAAGTCAAAACCCACAGTTCTCGATGTTTTTGTAAGACCTTATGCACTTTTAAAACTGAATGATATACGCGCGATTAAAGGTATTGTAATGTCTTACCAAAATAGCGCAATTGCTCAGGATTTAAGTGCTCAGTTGATTTTTGGTGCTATAGGAGCTCAGGGCAAATTACCGGTTTCACTAGGGAAAAACTTTCAGATTAATACCAGTTTTGAAACAGGAACCTTACGCAGATTACAATATGGGGTACCCGAAGAGGAGGGTATGAATTCAGAAAAACTCAAGGAAATTGATGAACTCGTAAAAGAAGGACTTACTAATGTGATGTTTCCGGGGGCGCAGGTTTTGGTGGCGCGTAATGGTAAAGTTATCTATGAGAAAGCTTTTGGTCATCATACCTATACAAAACGAGAGGATGTAAAACTCACCGATGTGTATGACCTGGCTTCAATGACTAAAATTCTTGCTACATTACCTTTATTAATGGAGCGTTATGATGCTAACAAATTTAAACTTAATGACAGGTTAGGTAGTATTCTTCCTATTTTGAAGGGGACTAATAAAGAAGATATAACTATCAAACAGGTACTTTCTCACTATGGAAAGTTGAAACCCTGGCTTCCGTTTTATAGAGCCACTTATGATGAAACCGGTCACATATCAAAAAAATACTATCGCTCTTCTCCCGAGGGCGATTTTTCTATAAAGATTGCTGAAGATATGTATTTGCGAAAAGATTATCCTGACACTATAGTTAAGATTATTGCAGATACAGATTTATTACCATCTCGAGTCTACAAATACAGTGACTTATCTTATTTTCTGTTTAAAAAATATCTTGAAGATACTGTTTTAACAGATCTTGATACGCTTACCCAGCGCATGTACTACAAGAATCTTGGGGCTAATTATATGGGATATAAGCCTTTAAATTATACTCAAAAAAGTAATATAGTACCTTCTGAAAATGATACCTATTGGCGAATGCAACAAATACAGGGTTATGTGCACGATATGGGAGCGGCGATGACCGATAACGTGGGTGGTCACGCCGGTTTATTTAGCAACGCTAATGACGTGGCTAAAATGATGCAGATGTATTTACAAAATGGATATTATGGCGGTAAACGCTTTTTTTCAAAAAATACAATGAGTGATTTTAATACCTGCTATTATTGTAATGAAGGTGTGCGCAGAGGTGTAGGCTTTGACAAGCCGCAGCTAGGAACTGTGGGCGGCACGTGTGGTTGTGTTTCTAAAGCTAGTTTTGGCCATTCAGGATTTACAGGAACCTTTACCTGGGCAGATCCTGAAACGCAAATCGTGTACGTTTTCTTATCAAACAGAACCTTCCCTGATGCAGAAAATCGAAAGTTAATACAGTCAGATCTTCGAAGTCGTATTCAAGAGGTAATTCAGAATGCTATAATTCCTTAGCAATTCTTCTTAAATAAAATCTAAAACCGCTTTAGAGATATCGGTGCTGGCTTAATAATTGGTAATTTTAAGCCATGAAAATAGCTATAGTTTGTTATCCCACATTTGGCGGTAGTGGTGTTGTCGCTACCGAGTTGGGTATTGCATTATCTAAAAGAGGACACGAAGTTCACTTTATTACTTACAAACAGCCGGTTAGGCTTGATTTGCTTAATGAAAAGATCTTTTTTCACGAAGTAAATGTTCCCGAATATCCACTTTTTCACTTTCAGCCGTATGAGTTGGCGCTTTCTAGTAAACTTGTAAACATCATCAAGGCCTATCATATAGATGTGTTGCACGTGCATTACGCCATACCACACGCCTACGCCGGTTATATGGCAAAAAAAATGCTTCAGCAGGATGGTATAACCATACCGATGGTAACTACTTTGCACGGTACTGATATCACGTTAGTAGGAAGTCATCCGTTTTATAAACCTGCAGTAACCTTCAGCATTAATAAAAGTGATGTGGTAACTTCAGTATCTCAAAGTCTAAAAGACGATACAAACCGTTTATTTGATATCAAGCGTAAGATTCAGGTAATTCCTAACTTCATAGATATAAATACGCTTAAAGACTCTTTTACAGATTGTCAACGCGGATTAATGGCTACCGAAGAGGAGCGTATTATCACCCACATTAGTAATATGCGGGAGGTAAAATGTATTCCCGATGTAATTAAAACCTTTAATGAAATTCAAAAACATATTCCTTCAAAATTAATCATGGTAGGTGAGGGACCAGAGCGTGGCCCTGCTGAGTTACTCTGTGAGCAGTTAGGTATTTCTAGCAAGGTGGTTTTTTTAGGAAACAGTAACGAGATTGATAAGATTTTGTGTTTTTCAGACTTATTTCTATTGCCCTCAAAAGCAGAGAGTTTTGGTCTGGCGGCGTTAGAAGCAATGGCGCACGGTGTCCCGGTTATCTCATCCAACGCTGGTGGTCTTGCAGAAGTAAATACTCACGGTTACTCGGGCTATATGAGTGATGTAGGGGATGTAGACGCTATGGCAGCAAATGCATGGAGCATTTTAAAAGAGCGTGAAACCCTTGATTTATTTAAGAAACAGGCACGTTTACAAGCTCAGCAATTTGCTATTGAGCGCGTAGTGCCTATGTATGAAGAGGTATATTTAAAAGCTATAAATAGAATTAAACAGGTTGCTTCAAAAGCAATTAGTAAATAAAGATTTGACTTTATACGGAACAAAAAAATCCCGTTAGCGCGAGCTAACGGGATTTTTAATTTATAAAGTTGAGATTAGAATTGGTAACGTATCCCTAATGCGATATCAAAATCTAAATCATCGTTGTTATAACCGTCATTACCGTCACCAAAACCTATCTCAGGTCTAAAGTCTAAAGATAAAATTAACGGTATATCAAAGTTATATTCAATACCTATATCACCTGCCGCAAATATAAAAGTATCATCATCAAAACGGTCATCATCATAACCATATGATGCAAGACCTCCACCTACACCGGCATACCAGTTAAAGCCACCGTCAATATTCCAAACCCATTGGTAAAGACCAGCTAATTTAAAACCATCATAATTTTTTCCGTCTCTAATTCCCAAATCTAATTCTAATCTGTTATTGTCTCCTAAGCCACGCTGATAAGAGATTTCTGCACCAAAACCATCACTATCTCCTAGTCTAAGACCTAAAGCATTTTTTGAAATCTCCTGCGCTTGAGAAGAGAACGAAAAACCTGCCATTAAAACAAAAGCTATAAATAATTTTTTCATAATTGTATTTGAATTTGTTGTTTGTACGGCAAATGTAAGTTCACAACTCCTTATGTTTAACGAGGCTCCCGCCAATTTTTTGTTAAGCTTATCTTAGAAAATGTTAACACTCTAAAATGAATATAATTGTAACTTTAGCCTATGATTACAGACTTTACAGAAGCATTTGATGCACTTGCGAAAAATTTGGATGGAGAATTATATCTCGATGAACTACATAAAAAACTGTACGCTACAGATGCATCAGTTTACCGTAAGTTACCCTTGGCTGTGGCGCTACCAAAGTCTGAAGCAGATCTAAAAAAAATTATAGTATTTGCAAAAGAACATCAAGTAGGAGTAATACCTCGTACTGCCGGGACTTCTCTTGCGGGGCAGTGTGTGGGCGATGGTATTGTTGTCGATGTATCAAAGCACTTTACTAAAATCGTATCCTTTGACGCAACTCAAAGAGCGGTTACGGTACAACCGGGAGTGATTCGGGATGAATTAAACAGTTTTTTAGAACCCCATGGTTTATTTTTTGCACCCAATACCTCTACTTCTAACCGCTGTATGATAGGCGGAATGGTGGGTAATAATTCTTCTGGGACTACTTCAATACAATATGGAGTAACCCGTGATAAAGTAATTAATCTAAAAACTATTTTAAGTGATGGTAGCACTGTTAATTTTAAAGAAATTACTGCTGAAGAGTTTGAACAAAAGCGAAATTTAAAATCTTTAGAAGGAGCTATTTATTCAACAATTTACAATGAATTAAGTACTCCTGAAGCGCAACAGGAGATACAGGCTAATTTTCCGAAGCCTGAAATACATCGCAGAAACACAGGTTATGCACTAGATGCTTTGCTTGACAATAATGTCTTTAATGCAGAAAGCAACACATTATTTAATATGTGTAAACTGCTTACCGGTAGTGAGGGTACACTTGCATTTACTACTGAAATAACTTTAAAACTCGATGATTTACCTCCTGCGGAAGCAGTTATGGTTGCAGCACATTTTGAGAGTATAAATACCTGTCTTGAAGCCGTTGTACCTGTTATGAAACACAATTTGTATGTGTGTGAAATGATGGATAAAGTAATACTTGACTGTACGTTAAATAACAGAGAACAACAAAAGAACAGGTTTTTTATAGAACAAGATCCTGCAGCTATTTTAATGCTAGAAGTCCGCGCAGTAACGCTAGATGAAGCACGTATAAAAGCACTACAGCTTATTGAAACTTTAAAAGAGTCTGGTCTTAGTTATGCCTATCCTACATTAGAAGGTAACCAGATAAATCAAGCGCTAGAGTTGCGTAAAGCAGGTTTGGGCTTACTGGGTAATATTGTGGGAGATCGCAAAGCAGTAGCGTGTATAGAAGATACCGCTGTCGCCTTAGAAGATCTAGCATCCTATATTAAAGAATTTACAGCCCTAATGGCACATTTTAAACAGGATGCGGTCTACTATGCACACGCAGGTGCGGGTGAAATACATTTACGACCTATTCTAAATCTTAAAAATAGTGACGATGTAACTCTTTTTAGAACCATAACTACAGCGGTCGCAGATCTTGTTAAAAAGTATAAGGGTTCTATGAGCGGTGAGCACGGTGATGGTCTCGTACGTGGAGAATTTGTGGAGTTTATGATTGGCAAAACAAATTACGCAGTTTTAAAACGCATTAAACACACATTTGATCCTGATAATATATTTAATCCCGGTAAAGTAATTAACGCTAAACCTATGGATGAGCAATTGCGGTACACACCAGACCGTAAAGAGCCTGAGATAGATACCCTGCTTAATTTTGAGGATTCTCAAGGCATCTTACGTGCAGCAGAACAATGTAATGGTAGTGGTGATTGCCGCAAGTTACCAGAGGCAGGCGGTACCATGTGTCCCAGTTACAGAGCTACTCGTGATGAAAAAGATTCTACACGAGGTAGAGCAAATACGCTGCGCGAATTTTTAACTCATTCTGAACGTAAAAACAGTTTTAATCACAAAGAACTTAAAGAAGTTTTTGATTTGTGTTTGAGCTGTAAGGCCTGTGCAAGCGAGTGCCCCAGTAATGTAGATGTGGCTACTTTAAAAGCAGAATTTGAATACCAGTATAAGAAAGAAAATGGAAGTTCGCTACGTACGCGCGCATTTGCATTTAACGCGTATCTCAATAAATTTGCTTCGGTTTTACCGGGTATTACAAACGGACTCTACAAGGCAAAATTATCTGGGAGTTTTATTCGTAAAACGCTTGAGGTTGCCCCAGAACGTAGCCTTCCGCCACTGTCTAAAAAAACATTACGCGCGCGTTTTAAGAAATTAAGAGCTTTCAATCCTAAAAACCCTATAAAAACAGTTTATCTGTTTGTAGATGAGTTTACAAATTATCTTGATGCCCAGATAGGGGAAGACGCTGTGGTATTGTTGCAACGTTTAAATTATGAAGTGCGTGTGATTACGCATTCAGAAAGCGGGCGTTCTCTAATTTCTAAAGGATTTTTAAAACAAGCACGAAAAATTGCTCAAAAAAATATCAAAACATTTAAAGATCTTGTAGATGCAGAACATCCTTTAATAGGTATAGAGCCTTCTGCTATTTTAGGGTTTCGGGATGAATATTTACGATTGTCTAAGAATGTGGAAGAAGCTAAAATGCTGGCTAAAAACACATTTATAATTGATGAATTTTTAAATGCTGAAATTAAACTGGGTAATATAAAGTCTACCTCTTTTACTTCGGAAGCTAAGAAACTGAAAATTCACGGGCATTGCCATCAAAAAGCTTTAAGTGGGATAGAACATACCTTTAATTTACTCAATTTGCCTGCAAATTTTAAACCTACCATCATACCTTCGGGCTGTTGTGGTATGGCAGGTTCTTTTGGTTATGAAAAAGAGCATTATGCACTAAGTATGCAAATAGGAGAGCAAACTTTATTTCCTGCTGTACGTAAAGCGGCACAGGATACCTTAATCGCTGCCCCGGGAACCAGCTGCAGGCATCAAATAAAAGACGGGACACAACGCGAGGCATTGCATCCCGTAACGATTTTAAAAGAAGCGTTAGTTTAAAATTAGTTTTACACTAAATTTAGCGTCAGATGCTCCTAGCGTCATAAAACCTTCGTGCAGGTTTTTTTGATCAACAGCGTAGGGGTAAAAACTTATAGGTTCTATACAAACCATATTGGTTACTTCGGTCCACAACATAAAATTGCCAAAACCATTAGATTTTAGAGTTATAGATTTTTTATCTTTTAAAGTAATTTCTGTACAGTCTGCTACTTGATAGGCACGGCTACCTACAGCTAAAACTTCTTCTAAAGTAATTTTTTCGGTAGTAGTCTCAATTACCGGTTTTTCGGTTTGCAAATTAAATGCGGGATGATAACCCAGCATAAACGGCATTCCTTTATCTCCGCTAATATTAAAAACAACTTCTAGAGCATTCTCGCTTAAGGTAAATTGCTTTTTAAAATTGAAATCATACGGCCAGGAAAGCCATTCTTCAGTAGACTTATCCGGAAATTTTGAGTTCCTAACTTTTGTATTTGCCGTATATTTTTTTTCAAATACAGCTGTGGTTTCCGTGGCTTCTATACAAGTATAGGTAAGTTCACGTAACAGGCCGTGTTGATCTTGAATAGCGGCTCCTTTAGGTGTTTCTACTCTAAAATTTGCCTGATCTGTAGGACCTATTACTGGAAACATTTCGGTATCTGCACTGCGCCATCCGGGAGTTCCTTTTTGATGTATATATTGATAGTCGTCTTGCAGAAAACTAACAAGTTCGCCTTTATCAATAGTTACGTTGAGGTTTTTTAAATGTAGTTGAGTCATTTAGTTTAGGTTTTCTAATGCGTTATAATAATCAAGTCGCAGATCTTCGTGAAGACCTTCAACTTTCTTGGTGATATATTCCAGTTGTCTCAGGTAGAGATTTCGCAAGGTGTTGTTATTACGAATAGACGGTTCAAACGCGTCCATCTTTTCGCAGAAATAAATAAGAAGCTGTACTTCAGTTTCTTTGTTGCCTGAATATCTGATGTATTTTTTTGTTTCCTTTAAAATTTTACGAATCGCCTTTTTAAGCCAGTAATAATTTTTAGTATTCGCTGCTTCAAACTGCGCATCGATAAATTCTTTTACTGAATCTACGTAGCCCGCCTCATAATCAGATTCAAAAAGCAGATAGGTAAGAAGTTCTTTATTTTCCTTTTTAAAACGAGAGAGCTTTAGGCATAGTTGCAGCAATTCTTCAGTATCTTTTTCTCTAAGTTCTTTTTTAAGTTGTGTTACTGTAGCTGTCTTCATAGTTGCAATTTAGCGAAAATGCTGTTAAGGCTTGTTAATACTAGCCTTTCAAACGCTAAAATAGATTTAAAAAGTTGTGGTTAGTGGGATTGATTGTTAGTTTTAGATATAATTAAAAATAAAAAAACAACGATATGAAATTCTCAAGAAACGCATCTGCAAACTGGAAAGGAAAAATTAAAGAAGGACAAGGAACGATCTCAACCGAAAGTACTGTTCTAGATGAAGCAAAATATGCTTTTGGTACCCGTTTTGAAGACGGAAAAGGAACCAACCCCGAAGAGCTATTGGGCGCAGCACATGCAGGTTGCTATACAATGCAGCTTTCTGCGTTTTTAGGTGAAGAGGACTATACTGCAGATAATTTACACACTGATGCAAAGGTAACTTTTGAGGATGGAGAGATCACAAAAGTACATTTAACATTAAAAGGTAAAGTACCTGGAATTAGCGAAGAAGAATTTGTGAAAATTGCAAATAAAGCAAAAGAAAACTGCCCGGTATCAAAACTTTTTAAAGCAGAAATTACATTAGATGCGACATTAGATTAATCAAATTGCATTTATAAAAATGTAAAGTCGCCTAAGGGCGGCTTTTTTTTTGAAGTGTTACTGAAATACTGAAAGTGTATATTTGAGGACCAAAAGGGGTTCTCTTTAATGCAAATGATTCTATTTTTTCTACCGGCACTTCTAGCTTTTGCATTGACATTTGCATTAGGGAAATTGTTATGTAAACCCGTTTTTGCCCGGTATTTTATAGTTGAAACGGGTGGGAAAAAATTACACAAAACAGCTGTGCCTGCATCGGGAGGTATTGCGTTATTTTTTGGTATTTTTTGTACCGCACTCGCTTTTGAGGGAGATTATTTAATTCGCAATCATTTGTACTTAATCTTAGGAGTTTCAGCGCTCTTTGTTTTAGGACTTGTAGATGATTTGAAATCTTTAGGATGGTTGCCAAAGCTAATTTTTCAGGTATTAATCATTAGCATTGTGGTTGTTTGTGCAGATTTGCGCTTGCAATCTGTACTGTTAGAGCACAGTTTTTTTCAGATACCTTATTACGCAAGTGTAATTTTAAGTATTCTACTACTCACATTTCTTACCAATGCATTTAATTTTATAGACGGCATAGACGGTCTTGCAACCACAGTTGCTTTACTCTTTATTTTGGGTTTGTTGTATTTTCAAATTCCATTCTCAAGTGTATTTTTAATGTGTGTAGGAGCAGCACTTTTTGGATTCAGAAGAATAAATAAAGAGCCTGCAGCTATATTTATGGGAGATAGCGGTTCGTTATTTTTAGGATTTTTGTGCGCCGCGTTTTTGATAACATTTATTGAAGCAGATTTATCGGTTTCAAACATCAGACTTAATAGCTATCAGCAACGTTTACCTGTAGTTATAGCTTTGTTTTGGTATCCTATTTTTGATACATTACGTGTTTTAGTACTTCGTGTCATTAGTGGTGTCTCTATTTTTAAAAGAGATAAATTACACAGCTATTCTCTGCTGCTGCGTTTGGGGTATGGCCATAGGCAAATCGTAATTCTGGTTGTTATGTTGACCCTCGTTCAGGTAGTAGGCGTTCTATTTATAGAACCTAAAATAGGATTAGCAGTATTTTTTATCGTGCAGGTAGTATTCTGGTTAGTACTTAATTTATTTCTCGATAATTTGATAAAAAGATTTAAGAGGAGAAATCTAAATAAGTAACTATGCATAAACCCAAGAAAATAGCACTTTCCTTACCACAAATTAGTGAGCAGGATGCTGCTTCAGTAACTGAAGCATTAAGGGCAAATTGGGTAACTTCTGGCGGACCGTTTGTAGCAAAGTTTGAAACAAAATTAAAAGAGACATTAAATACAAGCCGTAGTATAATAGCGCTAAACTCTGGTACTGCTGCGCTGCATCTTGCTTTGACGTTAGCAGGTGTTAAACGTGATGATTTAGTCTTGTGTCAAACGATGAGTTACGTTGCAAGCGCTAACCCCATTCAATATTTAGGAGCGCGACCAATTTTTATAGATAGTGAGCAAGACACCTTTAACTTATCACCTAATGATCTCAAAACTGCACTAGAAGGCTGTTTAGAAAAAGGCAAATTACCGGCTGCACTTATTGTGGTGCATTCTTACGGAATACCCTGTAAAATAGAGGAAATTGCTAAAATTGCAAGACATTATAAAATACCCTTAATTGAGGATGCTGCAGAAGCATTAGGAAGCATGTATAAAAATAAGTCTTGCGCACTTTTTGGAGACTATGGCATTCTTTCCTTTAACGGGAATAAAATTATTACCACAGGAGGTGGCGGTGCATTAATTTGTAAATCTGCAGAAGATGCGCAACGTGCACGACATTTAGCAAGTCAGTCAAAAATAAGTCAGGCAGGTTTTGAGCACGACGCTGTGGGATTTAATTACATGATGCCGGGACTAAATGCAGCTTTAGGAATAAGTCAATTAAAAGCACTTAATTCACATATTGAGGCAAAGCGTAACACTCATTTTTTTTATAAGGAAGTCATTGCGCAAATACCCGGTGTTGAGTTGTTTGAAGTACCTGATGATTCGTACTATTCAAATTATTGGTTAAGTTGTATTCAGTTAAATTCTCAACTATTAAAGAATAAGTCGGCGGAAGGTTTGCGGCAGTTTCTTCAGCAACATAAAATTGAGTCTCGTTTTCTATGGAAACCGCTACATTTACAGGGTATTTATGAAAATCAGGAATATTATGGAGGAGATGTGGCAGAAAACTTATGGAAATCTGGACTTTGTCTACCTTCAGGTTCTGGTCTGACAGCATTTGATCTAAATAGAATTAAAGATGCTTTACTTGATTATTTTTTCAATTAGATATGACTAATATCTCCTTTTTAACTAACGAAACATTACTTATTACCGGAGCTGCCGGAAGTATAGGTCGTGAACTCGTTTTAGGTTTTGCTTTAAAAAAGCCTAAACGGCTGATTTTAGTTGATATTTCAGAAACCGGTTTGCATAGTTTGCTTGAAGAATTGAACTTTAAATTTCCCGAAGTTGCAGTTTCTTATTTTGTTGAAAGTGTTTGCAATGCAGATTTTTTAAATCATCTTTTTGTAAATTTTAAAATTATATCTGTTTTTCACGCTGCAGCCTATAAACACGTTTCTTTAATGCAGGAAAATACCTGTGCTGCTATTACTACAAATATTTTAGGAGCACAATTACTTATTGATTACAGTATAAAACACAAAGTTAATCAAGTAGTGGTGATTTCAACAGATAAAGCGGTGAACCCTATAAATACAATGGGGAGGACAAAAAAAGTTGTCGAAGATTATTTAAAGTTTAGGCAAAAGGATTGTGTAAATACTAAGTTGATTGCACTGCGTTTATGTAACGTATATGGGTCAGCGGGATCAGTAGTGCCGATCTTCAAAAAGCGTATAGAACAAAACTTACCTATTGAGATAAAAGATAAAAATCTTGTGCGTGATTTTATTTCATCGACACGCGTGCTTGAAATATGTGAATATTTACTCGCTAATAAAGAACTTGAGGGACTATTCATTCCGAAGAAAACTGAAAAAAAAGCCATTACGCTAATTGCAACAGAAGTACTTCATGCGTTTGCTGTTGATGCTAAAAGTTACCCCATTGTATTTACTAAACTTCCTAAAATAGAAAAGTTAGAAGAAGAGCTTTGGTCTTCAACAGAATCGAGGAACTTTATAGATAATTCACCTGTAGTAGCAATTGAAAGCAGTACAGATTTTCAATTTGATTTAAAGATGCTGCAAGACTGTCTTGCAGCTGCACAAATGTATTCAGTAGAAAATGCAGAAATTAAATTAGCTGCGCTTACTTCATTTTAGCTGCTAAAAATTGCTTTAGTATTTGAAACAATGCGATCTAACGCAAGCTCATATTTGCCCGCAAACTTCACCTTTTTCAAACCCTCAATATGTCGCATATGATGGGTGTCTGTTCCTAAAAATTCGTATTTACCCTCATTTAAAAGTTGAAGCGCCACTTTTTCAATTCCCGGGCCGTAATACCCACTAATAGACAATGCATTAAGCTGAAATTTACAAATAGCACCTAATTCAGTGTAAACATCCATAGTTTTGTGATAAAACGCATAACGCTCAGGATGTGCTAAAACCGGGATAAAACCTGCGTTGCCCAACTTAA
The DNA here is from genome assembly GCF_052119605.1 of Leeuwenhoekiella sp. W20_SRS_FM14. NCBI lineage: Bacteria > Pseudomonadati > Bacteroidota > Flavobacteriia > Flavobacteriales > Flavobacteriaceae > Leeuwenhoekiella > Leeuwenhoekiella sp. W20_SRS_FM14. Next base: position 265,165 of record NZ_JBGQOK010000002.1, read on the forward strand.
AAAGTATTTCTCTAAGATTAATAGGTGGTTGCAGATAAGACATTTCTACAAGAACATAATTATCTTTTAAAGGAAGAATATTTTTCGAGTCAATTAGATCTGCAAAAGAAGAGTCCATCATATATTCTGAAGAAGCTCTTATTTTAAAATCATTTTGATTTTTTTCAACTAAATAAGCTTCTAGCCTATGCTTAGCATCTAAAATTGTTTGAGGATTATTAGGATAAAAATCGCTTATGGTATGGGGAGTACAGATAAGGTCTGTAATGCCTAATTCTTTAAAATGAGTTAAAAGCTGTAAAGAATCTTCCGGTGTTTTGGCTCCATCGTCAATTCCGGGTAGTATATGATTATGAATATCTGTAAATTCGCCCAGTTTAGAGGCTAAAAATTTTTTAGAATTAAATATAGAGAACATGCTTCTTTATTTTTGGCAAAAGTAAACAATAGATTGAGTTAAAGCCTACACTTAACAGAGCTTTAGAGTTAAAATATAATTACAGTTTTTAAGAGCAACTGCTAACTTAATAGATTTTAGGGTAATTGAGTATATTGCTTTAAAATCTATGCTTCATTGAGATTTCTTAATTTATATATCTGTATTGTAATTGTTCTGACTTTTAATTTTTTAAATGCTCAGGAACTTCCTCCTGTTCTTAATTTTTCGCCAGATTACTACAATGCCGAAAATCAAAATTGGGCTTTAGCTCAGGACGATTCTGGTTATGTTTATTCAGCAAATAATAGCGGTCTATTGCAGTTTGATGGTGCAAAATGGCGCTTATATCCTTCACCTAACAATACAATCATACGATCTGTAGCAACTGTAGGTAAGCGTGTTTATACAGGGAGTTATATGCAGTTTGGTTTTTGGGAAGAAGACCATACAGGAAAACTTGTTTACAATTCACTCAGCGATTCTTTAAAAATACCCATTTTAGAAGATGAGCAATTCTGGAATATAATACCACTAGACCAATGGGTAATATTTCAATCGTTAAATCGAATTTACAGCTATAATACAAAAACCAAGGCTTTCGAAGTTATAACTAATGAAGCTACTATTAGCAAATCCTTATTGCTCGACGGAAAGATTTATTTTCAAAGTACCGGAGAGGGTCTGTTTTGTATTTTAAATGGAAAGAAAACCTTAGTTTCAGATTCTTCTGTTTTTAAAGATAAGCTGCTTGTAAATCTTTTTAAAGTAGCTAATTATAGTGTAGCTGTGACTCAGCATTCGGGTTTTTATAAATTAGTAGGCGACGAGATTTCTGTCTGGAATACTTCCGCAGATCAAGAACTTTTAGATAAGACCATATATAGTAGTAAACAGCTTAAGGATAAAACGCTCATTGTAGGTACCATTTCTAATGGTGTTTATCATTTAAGTGAAAATGGGACTATTTTATATCATATTAATCAAAATGCCGGTTTAATAAATAATACGGTTTTGAGTATTAATGAAGACCGCAATGCAAATGTATGGTTAGGTCTTGATCGTGGTATTGCTTTAATAAATAGTAATTCACCGTATCGGGTGTACAAAGATAATAGTGGAGAACTTGGAGCTGTATATAGTGCAGTTGTAAACGATTTAACACTATATCTGGGCACAAATCAAGGTTTGTTTTACAGAGATTTATTCAAACCGGAAACCGCTTTTAAGCTCGTACCTAATACCAAGGGTCAGGTATGGTTTTTAAAGAAATTAGGTGACGATCTATTTTGTGGTCATCACGAAGGTACTTTTTTAGTTATTGATAATCGGGTTGAACGCATCTCTTCAATACAAGGGACCTGGCAAATACAGTGGCTTGACGAAGAAAGAAAGCTGGCCTTGCAAGGTAATTACAATGGGCTTTACGTCTTAGAAAAAAGAGGTGATGATTGGAGTGTTCGTAACAAAGTAGAAGGTTTCAATATTTCTAGCAGATATTTTGGTTTAGCAGATACCTATACATTATACGTAAGTCACGAGTACAAAGGAGTCTTTAAATTAAAACTTGATAAGAGTTATCAGCAAGTAATCAAACAAGAACTTGTTGAGAATTTAGAGAAAGGCGAGAAATCGGGTATTGTAACTTACGGTGATGCGCTTATCTATGCTTCAGATAATGGAATTTACAAATTAACCGAAGAGAATCAGAAATTTACCAGAGATTCTGTCTTAAGCCGTGGAATGCTCAAAAATGGTAACTATACCAGCGGGAAACTTACGTATGATGAGGCGAACAAAAGACTTTGGGGTTTTAATACAGAGGATATTTTTTATTTTGAACCCGGTAGTTTTGCTTTAGCACCTAAAGTGACACATATTTCTTTTTCTGCGGAAAAAAGACGTGATGTAGCAGGTTTTGAGAACATAACTTTTCTGGAAAACAACAAATACCTTTTAGGGAATTCATCGGGATATACCATTTTAGATTTAGATAAAGATCTAGAATATGAATATGAAATACATCTGCGATCTGTGCAGAATGGAAGTGTTGATCAGAATTTAAAGAATATTTCTTTAAATGATAATTCAACATTTAAATCAAAGAATAATAATTTTCTGTTTAATTATAGTGTAACTAATTATGATACTTTTAAAACTGTAAAATTTCAATATAGACTTCTAGGTCTTTATGAAGAATGGAGCAATTGGAGCAGTGCCTCTCAGGTTTCGTTTGAAAATTTACCGTCAGGCTCTTATACATTTGAAGTGCGTGCTCGGGTAGGCGATCAGGTTACTACTGAAGCAACCTCTTTTAAGTTTAAGATAAAACGCCCCTGGTACTTATCTATAACCTTCCTCATAATCTATGTTATTCTACTGCTTATAATATTTATTACGATTCATATCTTCAATCGAAAATTTTACAAAAAGCAAAAACAACGTCTTATTGAGATTAATGAACGTAAACTCGAATTATCACGTTATGAAAATGAGCGTAGAATTATGCAACTCGAGAACGAAAAACTCATTCAGGATGTAGAAAGTAAAAATCGAGAACTTGCTGCTTCTACAATGAGTATTGTAAAGAAGAATGAATTACTTAATGCAATTAAAAAAGAATTAAAGCCATCTAATGATGATGGTGATATGAAATCTGTAATCAAAATCATAGATAAAAACTTAAACCCTAAAAAAGATTGGGAATTTTTTAGTCAGGCTTTCAATAATGCAGATAAAGACTTTTTGAAAAAGATTAAAAGTAAGCATCCAAAGCTTACTCCTAACGATTTAAAATTGTGTGCATATTTAAGGCTTAATTTATCGTCTAAAGAAATCGCACCTCTTTTAAATATTTCAGTTCGCAGTGTTGAAATTAAACGATACCGTTTGCGTAAGAAAATGGACTTAGAGCATGAAGAGGGGCTTGTAGCGTACATATTATCTATCTAGATGACTACAACAATTGTAAAAATCACCTATACATTACCTATACGAAAACGATAGTAGTAGTGTATTTTAATGCTAAAACTGACTTCTTACAAACTTTAACACAAGGTCTTTACGTCGCTTTACGCATACGTTTTCGTTGAGATTTTCGCATTGCCCTAGATGGTTTTTTCTGTTGTATATTTTTTGTTGAGGTCTTTTTTAATAAATCTGCAAAACTCTTATATAGATTTGATTTACAAATTAAATTTATATGAAATCATTTTTATCCTTGATCTTATTTGGGTTCTTAAGCACTGCTATTTTTAGCCAGGCTACTACCCAAGTTCGTGTCTCTGGTACTGTTACTGATGCAACAGGAATGCCCTTACCCGGTGTCAATGTTTTAGTAAAAGGTACTAATAGAGGTACAAGTACAGATTTTGATGGTCTGTTTACTATTGATGTCACATCGGGAAACCTATTACAGTTTTCGTATTTAGGTTTTGTAACTAAAGAAGTATCGGTTACAAATGCAACAAACTTGTCTATTACGCTAGATGAAGATGCTAGCACACTTGACGAAGTTGTTGTAGTGGGTTATGGTACTCAAAAAAAGAAAGAAATTACCGGTGCAGTTAGTGTTGTAAGTTCTGAGACTATTGAAGATCAGAATCCCGTGCGTGTAGAGCAAGCTTTGCAAGGTAGAGTTGCAGGTGTAAATATAAGTTCTAACTCCGGTTCTCCGGGTAGCGCATCTACGATATCAATTCGTGGTATTTCTACTAATGGAGATAACAGACCTTTAATTCTTGTTGATGGTGCTGTCATCGAAGATTTGAGTGTAATTAACCCTAACGATATAGAGAGTATAAATGTATTAAAAGATGCTACTGCAGGTATCTATGGTGTGCGTGCCGCAAACGGTGTTATTTTAATTACAACTAAAGGTGGTCGTAAAAACACAGATTTACGCATTGATGTAGATTCTTATGTAGGTCTTCAGGAAACTACACGCAAACTTCCGGTTTTAAACGCTACTGAATATGGAGCAATTATTAACGAAGCCTATGTCGCAGGAAATCAGGCCCCACCTTTTCCTAATCTTGCTTCTTTAGGCCAGGGAACAAATTGGCAAAATGAAGTATTTAGACAAGCTTTGTTATCTGATGTAAATGCAACGGTTTATGGAGGCGGCGAGAAATCTACATATTCAGTAGGTGCAGGGTATTTAGATCAGGATGGTATAGTAGGTGGCGGTGCTGTAAACTTTAATAGACTTACAGCAAGAGGAAGTTATAACCTTGATATTTTTGACAATTTAAAGCTTTCTACAACGGCAATTTATACCAATTCTAACCGAAAAACACTTTCTGAAAATGCATTGGGTTCGGTATTGTTCAATGCGGTAAATATGGCGCCTACGTTTACTGTACGCGATGCTAATGGAGACTTTACTATTGCAGATAATTTAGGTTTTGAAGTAATTAATCCTTTAGCACAAATAGCAAATACATTTAATACGAATGAGGTTGATAAAATTACAGGTACAGTTGGACTTTCATACAATTTCTGGGATCATTTTACAGCAGAATCACGCTATCAGTTTAATTATTCTGAAGTGCGTGGTCGTAGCTTCTTACCTGAAAATTTAGATTTCGGTTTTGGGAAAGTATTTAATAACACAGGTGTTAATCAATATTTTGTAAACGATAGTTTCTTTAGAGATTATACATTTGATAACTTTTTAACCTATAAAAATACATTTGCAGACGATCATAATCTAACAGTGTTGTTAGGTATGTCTGTCTTTAAAACCAGTGGGGAGTTTTACAATTTTACGGGGCGTGATGTTCCCGGTAACACCTTTGCTGAAGCTGGCTTAGATGGAGCAGCAGTAGTGATCGATGCACGTGATATTAATGGTCCAGCAGAATTTGACCAGCGTTTACTATCTTATTTTACCCGAGTTCAATACAATTATAAAGAACGCTATTTACTTTCGGCTGTATTGCGTCGAGACGGTTCTTCAAACTTTGGTCCTGAAAATAAATTCGGTTATTTCCCTTCTGCATCTATTGGTTGGGTGGTTAGTGACGAACCCTTTTATGGCACAAGTGATGTTTTAAACTTCTTCAAGATGAGAGCGAGTTACGGGATATTAGGTAATGACCGTATAGGGGCTTTTGGTTATATCTCTACGCTAAATGCTGAAGGTACTTATGTTTTTGACAACGAGCTTGTAAATGGTGTGGCTGCTGGCCAACTTTCTAATCCCGAAATTAAATGGGAACGCCAAAAAACATTTGATGTAGGTTTTGATTCGCGTTTGTTCAACAATAAAATTGATCTAACAGTAGATTACTTCAAACGTAGAACAGATGATTTACTTCTTATCCCACAGGTTTCTGGTATTCTGGGTGTATATGCACCTGGCGCGGGAGCACCTATTGTAAATGCAGGTAGTGTTGAAAATAGCGGTTTTGAATTTTCAATCTCTTATGATGAGAATATAAGTGATGATGCGAGTTTCAATCTGAGTTACAATTTTACGACACTTAAAAATGAAGTACTTGCTGTAGGTAACGAAAGCGGTTTTATTCCCGGAGGTAGTTTTGGATTTGGTCAGGAAGCGCCTGCACGTATGGAAGCTGGTTTCCCAATCGGCTATTTCTACGGATTACAAACCAACGGGATTTTTCAATCTCAGGCAGAAGTAGATGCACACGCAACACAAACAGATGCAACACTCGGTGATTTAAGATTTGTAGATCAGAATGGCGACGGATTGATAGATGGTAACGACCGCGTTAACATAGGCGATCCTATTCCAGATGTTACGATGGGTCTTAATCTAGGCTTTAAGTTTAAGAATTTTGATTTTACGGCATATGCTTTTGCTTCTATAGGTAATGACATTGTACGCTCATATGATCGTAATCAAAATCTTACTAATAAAACAAATTATGTACTAAATCGCTGGACGGGACCAGGATCAACAAATACATATCCTCGAGTTACAACAGGGCCCAACTCTAACTTATTGTTTTCAGATTTTTATGTTGAAGACGGCTCGTATTTAAGACTACAAAATGTACAGTTGGGATACAGTTTAGGTAATGATGTTTTGGACCAGTTAGGTATACGCAAATTACGTTTTTACCTGGCAGTAACTAATGCATTTACGCTTTCAGAATATAATGGGTATGATCCTTCTGCATCGTCTGGAGCACCTATAGGTGGTGGTATTGATCAAGGTTTCTACCCGGTACCCAGAACGTACACAGCAGGAATGAACTTCAAATTTTAATAGAAGAGCGATGAAAAAAATAAAAATACAATTAGGATTTATTGCGATGCTGGCTTCAGCTGTACTTGTGGCTTGTGGTGATGATTTTGTTGAAGTTGATCCTATTAATGAAAATTCTGAAGATTTCTTTAATACTGAGGAAGATTATCAGGATGCATTAGTAGGAGCTTATGATTTATTACAAGCGACGTACTTAAATGTAATGGTAGGTGAGATTGCTTCAGATAATACATTAGCTGGTGGCGAAAGCGCAACAGATACTCCGGGTATTCAGCAAATAGATAATATGACGCACACCCCGGTAAATCAGCAACTACGAGATATCTGGGGATGGATGTTTGCAGGGGTAAACCGCGCAAATTATATTTTGGAATTTCAAAATAAAACAGAATTTGCCGGAAAGGATCAGGTAATTGCCCAGGCACGTTTTTTAAGAGCGTACTATTATTTTGAGTTGGTAAAGTGGTTTGGCGACGTGCCTCTGGCGGTAGATCAGCGTCTGTTATTTGGAGATCAGTTTAATGTTGATAGAACTCCAAAAGAAGAAGTGTATGCGCAAATTGAGCAAGATTTAATTTTTGCTGCGGAAACGCTTCCGGCAACTCAGGCAGAACAAGGGCGTATCACTAGTGGCGCTGCTCGCGCATTGCTTGGGAAAGCTTATCTGTATCAGGATAAATTTACCGAAGCTGCAAACGCGTTAGACCAGGTGATCGCTGGTCCTTATGACTTGGTAGACGATTACTCCACCATTTTTGAGCAAGAAGGAGAAAATAGTATAGAATCTGTTTTTGAAGTTCAGTATACAGATAAAGAAGGAGCGGGTTTTGGCTGTTTGCAGTGTAGTGAAGGCAATGTGGCTGTAGGTTTTAACGGTATACGTAATTATAGCGGACCTCTATTTGACAGCGGGTTTAGTTTTAATGTCCCCGTAAAGGAAGTTTATGATGCTTTTGAACCCGGTGATTCGCGTAGAGATATTGCCATATTAAATATTGAGGAGTTTTCAGCAGCTAATGGAGCTACTTATAATGAAGGCTTTGAGCATACGGGTTTTTATAATAGAAAATATATTGCCCGTAAAGGTGATGCTAACCTGGGTGATGCAAATCTAACCAACCCTAACAACTACCGATCTATACGTTTTGCAGATGTATTGCTTATGGCTGCAGAAGCACATAACCGTAAAACCACTCCTAACGATGGTTTAGCGCAGCAATATTTAAACCGTGTGCGTAGAAGAGCATTTGGTGATACTAACCACGACATAACGGCATCAGGAGCTACTTTAACAGATTTTATTTATGCAGAAAGAAGACTTGAGCTGGTAGGAGAAGGACACCGCTTTTTTGACTTGGTACGTACTGGTAGAGCAGCTCAAAATATTGACGGTTTTACGCCAAATAAGAATGAGGTTTTCCCTATACCGGCGATAGAAATTCAACTTGCAGGAAACCGTTGGGAACAAAATCAAGGATACACTAATTAATACACTACAATACGATGAAAATTTTAAGATTAATAGTAGCATTTTTAGCGGTTATTACAGTTTTTACAGGTTGTGAAGATGATGTTATTACTAATTATGCATTTCAGGATATTTCTGCACCTACAGGCGTGACAGCAAATTTTGGTATAACGCAAGATGATACAGGTTTAGTGACCATTACACCGGTAGGTGAGGGCGCTTCTACATTTACAATTTATTATGGTGTAGAAGGTGCAGAACCAGAAACCATTAATGCGGGTGAAACAACTTCTTTTACCTATACAGAAGGTGAGTATTCAATACGTATTGTAGCGACGGGATCTACAGGATTAACTAGTGAGTTTAATCAAGTCATTAGAGTGTCATTTACAGCACCAGAAAATCTTTCTTTTAAAACCGCAGTAAGTGGTTTAACAGCTGTAGTAACTCCTGAAGCAGCTAATGCAACTATGTTTGATGTGTATTTTGGAGCTAGCGATGACGAAGAGCCGGTTACAGTAATGGCAGACGCATCTGCAGAATTTACATATGCAGAACCGGGTGAATATAGTGTACGCGTAGTGGCAAAAGGAGCAAGTGTAACTACAATTGAATTAACAAAAACTATAACAATTACAGGAGCTGTTGATCCTGTTGTGTTGCCTATTACTTTTGATAACCCAACAGTAAATTATGCGTTTGGCGTGTTTAATGGTGCTTCTTTTGAAGTGGTAACAAATCCTGATCTGTCTGGAGCAAATACTACAGAATCTAATGTGGGAGCAATTACAAATTCTGGAGCACAATTTGAAGGTGGGGCATTTACATTAGGTACTCCGGTAGACTTTAGTGGGGCTAATAAAACCATCACGATGAAATTCTGGTCTAATGTAGAGGTGCCAGTATTATTAAAGTTTGAAGGCGGAGTAGATGGCGAGCGTCAGAACGAAATCACCAAAACACACAGCGGCTCTGGATGGGAAGTTTTAACTTTTGATTTTGCAATTGAAGCTGTTAAAAGTTATATCGATGGAAATCAGGGTGTTGGCGAACCTTTTGTACCTACAGGACAGTATGCAACCATGGTAATTTTTGTTGATGGTCCCGGTACTACTGCAGGAACATTTTATATTGATGATGTTGAGCAAACTGGTGGAGCAACAGAACCTATGATGGCCGCGCCTGCTCCAGAAGCTGCAGCAGCAGATGTACTTTCAATTTTCAGCGACTCATATACAGATCCTGCTTCAGTGAACTATTTCCCAAATTGGGGACAATCAACAACTTATGAGCAAGTAGATCTAGGTGGAAATGCTGCAATTAAATATGCTAACGCAAACTATCAGGGAATTGACCTAGGAGGTGAGTATGATGCTTCAGGATACGAATTTGTACATATTGATGTATGGTCTGCAGATTATGCAAGTATTCCATTTTTTATCATTGATACTTCAGGAGAACGTCCGGTAAACTTAGATGTGACTGCCGGAGAATGGACGAGTATCGATATTCCGCTTTCAGCATTTACAGATCAGGGAATTTCGGTAAGTAATGTATTCCAATTCAAGTTTGATGTGCAACCTAATAATGGAGGTACTTTTTATATAGATAACCTGTACTTCTACAATGCGAGTGCTTCAGTACCAGATAGCCCGCAAGCAGCTGCACCGGCACCTTCCTTTAATGCGGCAAATGTGATCTCATTATTTAGTGATACGTATTCAGATGTAAATATGGCTACCTGGAGAACAGATTGGTCTGCTGCGACTTTAGAAGATGTGAGCATTGCAGGAAATGCTGTTAAAAAATATTCAGCATTAAATTTTGTAGGAGCAGAACCGGTGTCACAAATTAATGCCAGTACAATGACGCATTTTAGTACAGATGTCTGGACGGGAGATGCTACTCAAATCAGAATTAAATTGGTTGATTTTGGAGCTAATGGAACCTATCAGGGAGGTGATGACAGTGAGCACGAGATTGTATTAAATTTTGATAATGGTGATTTTATTCGCAACAGCTGGGTAACGTTAGATATTCCATTAGCAGATTTTACAGGGCTTACCTCACAATCTAACATTGCACAATTGATTTTTTCTGGAGGACCAGCCGGTGAAACAACGGTTTACATTGACAACGTATACTTTCATAACTAGGATTTAAATAGCAAGATATTATGAAAAAGATAATTCAAATCGTATCCTACTGCTTAGTACTATTTACTGTATTAAGCTGCCAGGATGATGAATCCACATTAGAGCAGGTTCTGGTTCCTCAAAACCTGGAGGTAACCACAGATATAACCACAGACGGCTCGGGCAATGTAACCTTCACCGCTACAGCAGATAATGCTGTAACGTATAGATTCTCTTTTCCTGACGGCTCTACGGTAGTTGCTCCCGCTGGAGTTTACACCAAGCGTTTTACAAAAACCGGTTTAAATAGCTATCAGGTTACTGTTTTGGCTTACGGTCAGGCAGGTGTGAGTAGTTCTAAACTCGTAGAAGTTTCGGTAGAAAGTGATTTCTCAGATCCCGATGCTATTGAGTTATTAACCGGCGGGGGATCCAAAACCTGGTATTGGGCTGCAGATGTTCCCAATCATCTGGGTGTAGGTCCTAATAATAATGATCCTAATCAGAATTATTTCTGGGCATTCTTTTCATTTACAGAACCTTTTGCATTGGCAGATATTCCGTCAGCATCCTGTGCATACGATGATGAGTTTATCTTTAGTACATCTAATGGTGAAAATTTAACCTACGTGTACGATAATAAAGGTGCATCTTTCTTTAACAGAACATACGCCAGTGTTGTAGGTGGGCAATCTCCAGATGACAGTTGTTACGAATTTGATACTACCGGAGAAAATGCTGTTACATTGGCCCCATCTGAGTCTGTAGTTGCTGCAGAGCGTAAACGCGGTACTGTAATGACACTTGGGGATAATGGTTTTGTAGGTTACTATATAGGTACTAATGAATATGAGATTATGTCTCTTACCGAAAACAGAATGGTTTTAAGAGCAGTACAGGGTAATGATCAGGGTTTGGCCTGGTATGTTATCTTAACCTCTCAAAAACCCGTACGTGGAGCCACTGGTCCTGTTGCAGAAACAGATACATTTCCTAATCTATTGTGGTCAGACGAATTTGATGTTGATGGAGCTCCTAATCCTTTAAACTGGACTTATGACATAGGTAATGGTCAGGTAGGATGGGGAAATAATGAACTTCAATATTATACAGATCGCGCAGATAATGTTAGTGTTGCTGATGGAGTTTTAAATATTACAGCTAAACGCGAAAACTTTATGGGACAGGAGTTTACTTCTGCTCGTTTAAAATCTGAAGGTTTACAAGAATTTACATTTGGTCGTGTTGAGGTTCGCGCAAAGCTACCTGAAGGAGTAGGTACATGGCCGGCAATCTGGATGTTGGGAGCAGATTATCAAACCAATCCCTGGCCGGGAACTGGTGAGATTGATATAATGGAGCATGTAGGGCGCAACCAAAATGAAGTATTGTCTACCTTGCATTTTCCGGGAAATTCTGGAGCTAATGGAATATCTCAAAGTACTACTGTAAACGATGTTGCGGGTACCTTTCACGTATATGCAGCAGAATGGACCGAAACCCAAATTCGTTTTTATGTAGATGATGAGTTATATCATTTATTTGAAAATGATAGTCAAAAACCGTTTGACAAAGATTTCTTTATGATCTTAAATGTCGCGATGGGTGGAAATCTGGGCGGAGACGTAGATCCTGCCTTTACTCAGTCAAGTATGCAGGTTGATTATGTACGCGTCTATCAACGTGATTAGAGCCTTATAAATGAAAAATCAACTCATTCTAACCCTGTATATTTTAATGCTTGCGCCTATGCTAAATGCAGTGGCGCAAGTACAGGGGATAAATAATTTAGATCCTGTTACTGAGCAAAAAATAGATTCTATAATTAGCTTAATGACGGTTAAGGAAAAAGTGGGTCAAATGACCCAGTACAACGGAAGCTTTGATGTTACAGGAATTCCTTCAGATATTGATTCTAAAACTAAACTTGAGAGATTAAAGAATGGGGAAGTAGGATCTATGCTTAATGTACTTACTGCAAAAGCTACACGAGAGGCACAGGAAGTAGTCATGCAAAATTCTCGTTTAAAAATCCCTTTGATTTTTGGTTACGATGTGATTCACGGGTATAAAACTATGTTTCCGGTCCCTCTAGGGGAGAGTGCAAGCTGGGATTTAGAAGCTTTAAAATTAAGTGCGCAAATTGCTGCTGAAGAAACAGCTGCTGCAGGTGTACACTGGACGTTTGCTCCTATGATAGATGTTTCTCGCGATGCACGCTGGGGCCGTATTATGGAAGGTGCCGGGGAAGATCCGTATTTAAATAGTGTCATAGGCGTTGCGCGTATTAATGGTTTTCAAGGTGAAGATTTAAATGCTGTAAATACAATTGCTGCGTGTGCAAAACACTTTGCAGGATATGGATTTGCCGAAGCGGGTAGAGATTATAATACAGTTAATGTTGGAGAATCTGAACTGCAAAATGCGATTTTATTACCTTTTAAGGCAGCCTCTGAAGCAGGTGTAGCTACATTTATGAATAGTTTTAATGAGATAGATGGTATACCGGCCACAGCTTCTACACATTTGCAGCGAGACATATTAAAAGGAGACTGGGATTATAAAGGATTTATGGTTTCAGACTGGGGATCTATCGCAGAATTAATACCGCATGGGTTTGCGAAAGACAAATTGCAGGCAGGGAAACTTGCTGTTGTGGCTGGTAGCGATATGGATATGGAAGGCCGTGTTTATGAGATGGCTTTAGAACCTTTAGTTGCAGATAATCAAATTGATGAAGAGTTGCTTAATGATGCAGTGCGTCGTATTCTACGCGTAAAGTTTGCGCTGGGTCTTTTTGAAAATCCGTATAAGTACAGTGATGAAAAGCGTGAGAAAGAGATTTTGCTTTCAAAAGAAAATCTAGAAGCTTCTCGGGATATCGCTCGTAAATCTATTGTGCTTTTGAAGAATGAAAAGGGAATACTTCCACTTAAAAAATCGTTGAAAAGTATAGCTGTAATTGGTCCGCTAGCAGATGATAAAGATACTCCTTTAGGAAATTGGCGTGCCCAGGCAGTTAAAAATTCTGCTGTTTCTGTTTTAGAAGGAATTAAAAATGCTGTGGGTAATAAGGTCAAAATTAATTACGCTAAAGGTGCTTCTTTAGGTATGGGAGAACGTAGTTTCCTAATGCCATTAACTATAAATGAAACAGATACATCTGGTTTTGCTGAAGCTGTAGAAGCTGCTAAAAAATCTGAAGTGGTTGTTCTTGTAGTAGGTGAAGATGCATTTCAATCTGGAGAAGGGCGCAGCCAGACCGCCATAAAGTTGAGAGGTGTACAACAAGAATTAATAGACGTGGTTGCTGAGGTTAACAGCAATATAGTTTTGGTCCTAATGAATGGTCGTCCTTTAGATATAAGTAGACCTAATGAGCAGGTTCCTGCAATTTTAGAAACCTGGTTTTTAGGTTCAGAAGCCGGAAATGCAATCGCAGATGTACTTTTTGGAGCATATAATCCATCTGGTAAATTACCTGTTTCATTTCCTAGAAATGTAGGGCAGGAGCCGTTGTATTATAATCAAAAGAATACAGGAAGACCATCAAGTGATATGGTAACCTACTCCGGGTATCAGGATTCTTCAAGAGAAGCTTTGTTTCCTTTTGGTTTTGGTTTAAGCTATTCTACATTTGAGTATGGTAATGTGAGCCTTGATGCTAACACCTTTTCTGGTGAGGGTTTGCTTAATGTTTCGGTAGCTATAACAAATACCGGAACTGTAGCCGGTAAAGAAACGGTACAATTATACATTAGAGATCTTGTTGCCAGTCGTACCAGACCTGTAAAAGAATTACGCGATTTTAAGCAGATTCAATTTGAAGCAGGAGAAACAAAAACAGTGACTTTTAAGATTGACTCAAAAACCTTAGAATTTTATTCCGCGAATGCGAAATGGGAAGCAGAACCTGGAGAATTTGAGATTATGATAGGTACAAATTCTGTTGATTTACAAACGGTAAAGTTTACCTATGAGTAATTGTATTAAACATAATGACTAAATCTAAACACCTACGTTTCCCTAGACGCAGGTGTTTTTTACATATAAACAATGATAAAACATACGCTAAGTGCCGCTGTACTTATTCTTTTACTAGTAAGTTGTAAAGTTCAAAAACAGACACAATTAATCTGGTCAGACGAGTTTAACGGTGACCGACTAGATACATCGGCCTGGAATTTTGAATTGGGTGATGGTTGTCCTAATCTGTGTGGTTGGGGAAATAGCGAACGCCAGATATATACCCAGGATAATCATAGATTAGAAGATGGTAAATTGATTATTACAGCCCGTAAAGATGGAGACGTCTATACATCTACGCGTATTACAACAAAAGGGAAGCACGAGTTTAAATATGGCCGTATGGAAGCCCGTGCAAAATTAGCTCCTGGTGAAGGTTTATGGCCGGCATTCTGGATGCTAGGATCAAATATTGATCAGGCAGGATGGCCCTCGAGTGGTGAAATAGATATTTTAGAATATGTAGGCAAAGAGCAGGATATGGTGTATACAACACTTCATGTACCAGCAGGTCACGGTGATTCAGCATTTAGTAAAAAAACAAAGATTGAAAATATAGAAGAAGGATATCATACATATGCGGCAGAGTGGTCTCCACAGCAGATAGAATTTTTTGTAGATGACAAATCTGTGTTTATTTACAACCCGGAAGATAAAACTAAAGAGGTTTGGCCTTTTGATCAGCCGTTTTATTTTATAATTAATCTCGCCATAGGCGGAAACTTTGGCGGTCCTAAAGTTGATGATTCTGTTTTTCCGCAAGAAATTATTATAGATTATGTGCGGGTTTACAAAATGAATTAAACTGTGTTTAAGATTTAAAAAAAGGCTCCAATCTAAAGTTAGATTGGAGCCTTTTTTTTGATTTAAGTTTCTAATTAAAATGAATAACTGAGATAAACTCCCTGAAAACGCGAATCTAAAACCGGTGTGAATGAGAGGTTTTCATATTTTTTCTTATGTAATTCTGGGATTAGGATACCTGAAGCCGCACCCATAGCGTAGCCTAATAATACATCGCTTAAAAAGTGATTACCGGCCTCTACGCGCAATACACCTACAGTTGCCGGTATAATTGCAGCTCCCGTCCAGACCAGCCATTTGTTTTTCATATCAGGATTGAAGTCGGTTAATACTTTAGCCGCAAAAAAAGTTGCTGTAGCAGAAGCAGCTACGTGACCCGAGTAGAAACTTCTGGTATTGGTTGATTTCATACGTTGATCAAGGTCTAAATCTTCATTGTAAGCACGTGGCCGAATACGGTCTGTTAAGCCTGCAGATAGTGTAAATAAGGCTGCTGTTGTAGATAAAGACTCCAGATACATTACACTTAACTGACCTATATGGTTATTTTGATCGCCCGTAAAGAGTACTGCAAATGGTACAGCAAAAGAAGTATAGAAGGGAATATCACTTATTTTGTTTAAATCATCATCATAATTTCCGGCAGACCATCTATCGAATGAAGGAACATTATTTTTATCAAGATTTAAAATAGTCTCTTCAGAGATATCGTCTTTATTCTGAATTATTAAAAACCCTCCCGCGGTACCTGCCAGACCTGCACCCAGCCAGGTAGCATCTTTTGCCCAGCTTATTTCGTAAGGAGACGGTTTGTTTTGAGAGTGAAGTGTTATCGAGAATAAAAGCAAAATTAAAAATTTACTGCGCATAGATAGGTTATTTGGTTGTTGGGCTAAATTCTGTAATTTATAATTATACTGTATGCGATTTAACGATATTATAGCACTTTCTTCCACCGAAGCATTGACTATATTTGCAAGGTATGAGCACACTTATTTCTTTAAATATTCTTCCGGAAGAATTAGAAAATACAGATCTTATTTTGAGGTCTGCTTCAAAAAAAGCAAATATTAACCCAAACCAGATTAGAGATTGGCGTATACGCAAGCGATCAATAGACGCCCGTAAAAAGCCGGTTAAAATGCAACTTCAGATAGAAATCTGGAAAACTGAAGAGCAGCGCGAGCCTCTTAACAAATTTAATTCTCAAGATGTAAGTAGTTGCCCTGCAATAGCGATAATTGGCGCAGGTCCTGCAGGTTTATATGCGGCTTTGCGTGCTATAGAAGCAGGTTTAAAACCTCTCGTTTTTGAACGCGGTAAAGAAGTACGAGAACGCAGACGCGATCTTGCTAAAATAAATAAAGAACAAATTGTAAATCCTGAGTCTAATTATTGTTTTGGAGAAGGGGGTGCGGGTACTTATTCTGACGGAAAGCTTTATACACGATCAAAAAAACGCGGCAATGTATTAAAGGCTTTAGAATGGCTGGTTCATTTTGGTGCAGATGAAGATATTTTGGTAGATGCGCACCCGCATATAGGTACAAATAAATTACCTAAACTTATTACTGCAATGCGTGAAGCTATAATCGAAGCCGGTGGTGAGGTTCATTTTGATTCAAAGCTTACCGATTTAAAGATCGAAGAAAACAGAATAAAAGGTATTGTTATTAACAAAACCCAGAAGTATGAGTTTACAGAAGTGATATTGGCAACAGGTCATTCTGCCAGAGATATTTTTTATATGCTTCACGATAAAAAGGTAAAGCTTGAGGCTAAACCTTTTGCACTGGGTGTGAGAATAGAGCACCAGCAAGAAGTGATTAATTATATTCAATACCATGGGGAAATTAATAATCCTTATCTCCCGCCGGCTGCTTACAGTCTGGTGGCACAAATAGATGGAATGGGTGTGTACTCGTTTTGTATGTGCCCCGGTGGGATTATAGCTCCGTGTGCTACTGAGCAAGAAGAGGTAGTTACTAACGGTTGGAGTCCTAGCAAACGCAACAATCCTTATGCAAATTCAGGGATAGTGGTTAGTGTAGAGCCAAAAGATTTACCCAATTACACTCCAGATGATCCTTTTGTTTGTCTTAATTTTCAGAAGGAAGTAGAACGTATTTGTTGGGTTGCAGGGGGAAAAACGCAGCAAGTGCCGGCACAACGTATGACCGATTTTGTAAAAGGAATTAAATCTAAAGATTTCCCTAAAACTTCGTATCAACCCGGAATTGTAAGTGCAGACCTTAATAAAGTTCTACCGCATTTAATAGCCAGTAGGCTGAAGAAAGCATTTGTAAATTTCGGTAAAAAAATGCCGGGCTATTTATCTAAAGATGCCGTATTACATGCTCCGGAAAGCAGAACTTCATCGCCGATATCTATACCCAGAAATAATGAAACTTTAGAACACGTAGAAATTCACGGACTTTACCCTTGTGGAGAAGGAGCCGGTTATGCCGGTGGTATTATGTCTGCCGCTATAGACGGTATTAATTGTGTAGATGCGATTGCCCTTAAATATAAGCTTTGATCAGACAATCACATAACCCTATAAACTACAAAAGCCCTGCAATTGCAGGGCTTTTGTTTGGATCTTTGTAGTTTTTTGAATTACTCAGCAGCAGGAGTTTCAACTTGAAGAGTGTCAGTAACAACTTCTTCAACTTCAACTTCTTGAACAGGAGCTTCAGGAGCAACTTCTTCCATAGAAGTTTCTTCCATTACCTCTTCTGTCTTCTCTTCAGATGCTTCTCTGCAAGATGCAACTGTAATCATTAGACTCAATGCGAAACCAGCTAATAAAATGCGTTTCATAATTATAAATTTATTGCGTTTAAAATGCGTGCGAATGTAATCTAAATCTTAATACGCCAAACAAATTAATTAAAAATTTTTTTATTTTTTTTAGGCGTAAGCCTGAGTGATCATTTTGATTCTTCGATCTAAAAATTGCTTCTCTTTTAAATCGAGCTGAGAGGCAGAATTATTGATGTAGAGTTTTGAATAATTTTTAATAATTTCTTGCAGAATTTGACTTCTAGATTTCTTTAGAATTGCTGTATTTAAGCATATTACCATATTTTTAGGTTCGATAATACATATCTTTTTAAAAGGATTCCAGAAAGTGGTAATCTGCACGTTGTCTGAGGCAGAATTATTCATATTATCAATAATATTCTGAAACTTTACAGCATCTTTTTGATTTAAATTATTAAGTAATTCTTGTTGGAAAAACGGACTGCGCAGTATTAAATCTGCTCTATTTACCGCGCTTTTAACCAAAGTGTTTGTGCCCTCATATATTAGGTTCATATTAATAAGATTTAAAAATGGTATCGAGATTTTAAATCGATATAATTTCAGATTATTTTAAGTTATTTAAAGAGGGGTAAAGGGGCGTATAATTTTAAAATGAACTTTGTGAAATTTTATTAAATAGGGGTAATATTCCTACTCACATATCATTTTTATCTTACACGATCTATCAAATCTAAAGATATAATTTGTCATTTAGGATACGGTTAGTTGACAATTAGATACGTTACAGAAATAAACGATTAAGTGTATTTATATACACTAATTATAGGAAGTTTTCTTAAAAATTGAGATAATACTTAGAAAATCATTTATTTAATTAAAGAATTTAAATTTTAACAAGTACAAAAACTTAACTGATCGCTTTTAAATTGAAATCACTTATTAAATGATAATTTGTGTGAATAATTAGGTTTGCAAACAAGGTCTCCTTTTAATTAAATCTAATAAAAATCTTAAAATCTAAGAATTTGCATTAAAACTTGGGAAATAATTAATAGATGCTATTAAAGTATTTGTAATGAATTTAATACTATGAGAATGGTCTTGTAATTTAGATGAACTAATTAAAAGATTATGAAAACGCTTATAACCCTATTCAGTATATTTTTAATTTCCTTTAGTGGGACTACTATAAATGAATCATCTGCAGAACTTGTTCAGGACCAACTCGTTTTTGACGGTTACGAAGGAAATTATTATTTCTTTTCTGATGAAAATTATCAGGCAGTTGTATTAGAAGTTTCTAATCAGGAGACTGTAAAAAATTATGATCTTATTAATGGAAATTTAGAAGGTAAAGTTTTTAAAGTAGCCTATACTGCAACCGAAAATCCTGATAATTCTTCAGCAATAGGAATCATTCAATCCATAAAGCCTTTACCATAAAATAGATACTCATTAAAAAGCCCGAAAGGGCTTTTTTTATTGCTATAATCGAGCTATTCGTAAACGCTTGGTTAATTTTGTGGAGAATTTATAAACGCTTTAGAACAGAGTTATGCTGAATACCATACGTGTTGAAGAAAATTTACAGGCAAAGCACATTCGACCTACGGCTATGCGTATTTTGGTTTATAAATTATTAAATAGTGCAAATAAGGCGCTTGCTCTGGCAGATATTGAACACACCTTTGGTACAGCAGAACGTACTACTTTATTTAGAACACTTAAAACTTTTGAAGAAAAAGGTATTGTACATCAAATTCAGGATGGTACGGGTATTACTAAATATGCATTGTGTGAACCCAACTGTAATTGCGAACTCGATCGTGATTTACATTTACACTTTCACTGTACCATTTGTGACGATACCGTATGCCTTACAGAGCATAAAATACCCCATATCAACTTACCAGCAGGATATAAGGCCGAAGACGCCAACTTGGTTATAAAAGGAGTGTGTGATAAATGCAATTCGCTGTAAATGCACTTCTGTTGCATTGATTATAGTGAGACCTTGCAACTATGAAAACTCTAAATAGAACTCCAAACAAAGTTAAAGATTGCTGCAGTACAGGCGACGAGCATTCAGAACAAGATAACCCTAATGAATCAGGACATAATCATTCTGTAAATAGTGGATTTAAATCCTATTTACCGGGTATTTTCAGTTTTATACTTCTGGTAACCGGCATTGCATTAGATTTTTTTGAAGTTGGTTTTTTTAGCGGATGGGTGCGGCTTGTCTGGTATCTAGTAGCTTACGTTCCGGTAGGGTTACCTGTAGCCCTAGAAGGATGGAATAGTATCAAAAATGGAGATTTTTTTACCGAATTTCTCTTAATGACCATTGCAACAATAGGAGCTTTTATTCTGGGAGAATATCCAGAAGGGGTGGCTGTAATGGTTTTTTATGCGGTAGGTGAAGAGTTTCAACATACCGCGGTGAGTAATGCTAAGAAAAATATTAAAGCATTATTAGATGTGCGTCCTAATGAGGCATTGGTATATCGCAATGCTCAGTTTATTTCAGTAGATCCTGATGCTGTAGCAATAGGTGAAAAGCTACAGGTACGTGTGGGGGAGAAAATTCCTTTAGATGGAATTTTAACTTCGGAAAAAGCAACGCTTAATACTGCTGCACTAACAGGAGAGAGTACGCCTGCTTCGGTACGAAAAGGAGATAAGGTTTTTGCCGGAAGCATTAATTTGGAGCAGGTAACTGAACTAGAAGCTACCGCAGTATTTAAAGACAGTTCGGTAGCGCGTATTCTAGATCTGGTTCAAAATGCAACTTCCAGAAAATCAAAAACAGAATTATTTATTAGAAAATTTGCCCGTATTTATACGCCAATTGTAGTTTTTCTGGCGATAGGATTAACCTTGTTTCCGTATTTTATTGTTGAAAACTATGTGTTTAGAGATTGGTTATACAGAGCATTAATCTTTCTGGTAATTTCGTGCCCTTGCGCTTTAGTGATTTCTATTCCGCTGGGCTATTTTGGAGGTTTAGGAGCTGCATCCCGCAACGGAATATTATTTAAAGGCGCTTCCTTTCTAGATACCATGACTAAAATTAATACGATAGTTATTGATAAAACGGGAACGGTAACACAGGGAGTTTTTAAAATAAAACAAATTGTAAACCATACAGATTTTAGTGAAGCAGAATTTATGGAATATCTGCTGGCACTAGAAGAAAAATCAACTCACCCCATTGCAAAGGCACTTTTAGCCTATAAGCGTGAAACTTCAGAATTTGAAGCGACCTCAATAGCAGAAATTGCCGGTAAAGGTTTATCAGGAACGGTAAATAATAAAACGGTTTTAGCAGGTAATAAAGCACTAATGGATGCGCACAACATAATCGTACCCAAAGAAACTGAAACAATTGTTGAGTCTTTAGTCTACGTTGCTATAGCCGGAAATTTTGCAGGTTATGTAGTTATAGCAGACGCATTAAAAGAAGATGCGCACAAAGCAATTGCTGATCTTCGTAAAGCAGGCATTTCAAAAATCATTATGCTTTCTGGCGATAAAGATTCTATAACTCAACAAGTGGCTAACGAACTTAAACTAGATTGGGCAAAAGGAAGTTTATTACCTGAAGACAAATTGAATGAAGTAGAAACACTTAAAAAGCAGCCGGGTGTTTATGTGGCATTTACAGGTGATGGTATCAATGATGCTCCGGTGCTTGCGGTAAGTGATGTAGGTATCGCAATGGGAGGATTAGGAAGTGATGTTGCTGTAGAAACGGCAGATGTGATTATACAAACAGACCAACCTTCAAAAATTGCAAAAGCGATTAAGATAGGACATTCTACCCGTAGCATTGTTTGGCAAAATATTGCCCTGGCTTTTGGAGTAAAAGCCGTAGTTATGGTGCTGGGCGCGGGTGGTCTTGCTACAATGTGGGAAGCTGTTTTTGCAGATGTAGGCGTTGCATTCTTAGCAATACTGAATGCGATACGTTTACAAAAAATGAACTGGTAACTACTAGTTTTATTAGTGAATTGATTGTCGTAAAGTTAAAAGCTACAAAGTATCCCTGTCTTTTTCCGCTCTGCGTTCTTCCCGTTTTTGTTTACGTTCTTCTTTTCGGGCAGCTCGTTTTTCTTTAGAAGTTAGGTCTTCATCGTCTTTAAAAGCATCTTTAAATTCGATTTTATCGTCAGTTTCTCCTTTAAATGCGCGTATCCAGGCATTTTTAAAAATTCCGCCTATAGTAGGCCAGACACCTGCTTCTACATTGTTTAAATCACCTTCAAGAGGGATTTCGGTAGCTAAAGTATCTGTACGTTGATTTTTGAAAGCAAATTTAAAAAAGCCTACAAAGCCTTCCCACAGGGTTTCTAAAAAACCATCTTCCTTACCTATAAGTTTAGTGTCTATAAGTAACGGCTTAATATAGCCTTTTAGATAGCCGTCTGCTATGGCAAGTTCGCTATACAATTCTACCGTACCGCTTTCAAAATCGATTCCGGCGTAATAATTTGTAAAATCATTTAGTGCAGTAGCGTTTGCTTTCTGAAGCGAAAATTCAAGATCCATATCAGGAACTTCTTTTATGATATTGATGTTTCCGTCAAGTTTCACGTTTCCACCTCCAAAAGAAATACCTGTGGCGCTAATAGGAGAGGGGAGCACACGTTCTTTTTCAACCACATTACGCAGGTTGTCTGCGGTAAGTTCGAGCTTTTCAATAGCAAGGTCTACATTAGGATCTGCAGTTAATTGTACAAAAGCCAGTTTACCATTATGCACTTCAAAATGGTTGATTTCTAAAGGAACAATTTCGGTGATCGCTTTTGTCCAGTCATCAACATCTGCAGTTCCACCTTCAGGAGTTGTTTTTTGATCTTCAAAAACATAGATAATTTCGGGGCTGTTCATGGTAATTTCAGCAACAATTTTACCTTTGATTATAGATTTCCATTCTATAGAAATATCAGTCTTCGGAAAATTTAAAAAAGGAACCTGAGTTCCGGCATCTACTTTATTTAAATAAAGTTTGTTAAGCACATAGGCGCCCCTGTACAGTGCAATATCCACGTCATCAACCTGCCCGTAATAACCAGGAATATCTGCTAAAGCTTTATTGATAGAATTTTTAACCAGAGTGGGTAAATACAGTCTAAACGCTATAAGTAGTATGAGTAGCGTAAGCGGTAATACGTAACGTTTCTTTTTATAACGCGCTCTTTTTGTGGTAGCCATAAATCTTATTTTAATGCTTAATGGACTATGCGTGGATACTTCCGGGAATGTCTCGCAGCGATTTTATTTCTTTCTTTCGCACGACAGCGGTAATTTCAGAAATTATAGAATTTGCTATTTCTTGTGGTGTAATGGCTCCAATGTCAAGACCTGCCGGACCGTAAATTTTATCAATAAACAAATCGGCTTTATCAGGGCGAAATTCGATTAAATCATTGAACAGTTTTTCACGACGTTTTACAGAACCTAACGAGCCGATGTAAACCGGATTTTTTTCCAGAATGTGTAAAAGGAAATTAAGGTCTGTAGCATAATTGTGATTCATCAAAACAACCGCCGAATTCTCATCAATAGACAAGGTTTGACTTTCTTCAGGACTAATATGTAGTAGGTTTGTAACGCCCGGAAAGTGTTGTAAAGCTTTCTGATCTTTAACCGAAGCAATCACAGTGACTTCCCAGCCCATTAGGCTTGCTAATTGACCAAGTTGTACCGCGTCGTGTTCTGCACCAAAAAGGAATAACTGAAATAACGCGCTCAATTCTTGCTGAAAAAAGAGTAGTGCTTCTTCATTTTCAGGTTTAAAGTTTTCCGGTTCTGAATAGGTCTTAATTTTATCTCCGTTACTCAATAGAATTTCAGAACCCAAACCAGGTATGGGATTTTCAATATCTAAGGAATATTGTGATGCAATTTTGAAGGGTGTGCGCCTCTCAAATTCTGAAGCGAGACTTTTAAAAATCGTCTCGTTTACCACAAAGGGTTCAATAAGAATATATAAAATGCCTTCACAGCCTAAACGGTAACGACCATCATAAGTCATCATCTTAGGTTGATGATTTTCAAAAACTGAAGCAGCTTGAAATAAGACTTCTTTTTCTACACAACCACCACTTACCGCACCAGTCATAGTGCCATCTTGAGCGATTAACATGCTAACGCCGGGTTTGCGGTAAGACGAACCTTTGAGGTGAACTACAGTCGCCAGAACGCAGGAAATGCCTTTGGTATAATACGCAAAAGCATTTTCTACAATTTTTTTAAATTCGTGAGTCATTGAATAGCACTAGATTCTGAAAACTTCAGAATAAATTTTAGATTTCTTAACCGTTTACCGAATTTACGAAACTATAGCTGAAACTAAATTTTTTAGCATTTAATTGACATTAGACTTTAAAATATGATGAGACTGTTTGTTTTAATTTAGCTCTTCCACAAACTTTTTAAACACCTTTTTATGTAGCTCTAGATTTAAGTTGGGCGATAAAGATACCCGTACAATATAATCTTTATCACCTTCTTTAGTCGTTCCCTGTGTTGAGGTTGCAGGTATCGTCCAGTAACATCCTTTTAATTGACCATAACTCACACAATATTTACTCTCTTCTGGAATAGCCGTGATCATCATATTAATGAGTTTAAGATTTAATGCTCTCTTGTAAGTCTCTTTTTCTTCTGCGGAGTCTCCTTTTGTGGGGAGATCAAGTGAAAAAACAGAGGGGGTAAAGCCTTGTTGCGCCAGTTCTTCGGAAACAAAATTAATTTTAGCAGCTGGTAAGGTTTCTTTTATAAAATTCACAAATTCACGCGTGTTTTTATAAGCTTCTGCAATACGAGCATTCATAGAAGGCAACTGTTCTGCAAGAATTTCAACCTGAAGTGCTGTAGCCTCGTTATCGCAAATTTTAAAGTGTTTTTCTATTTTTTCGAGTAGGTATTCCGCTTTTTTATTGGCCACGCAATATCCTGCAGTACACTTTCCACCACTGGGAAATTTAGATCCGCTTACGTAGGATATGGTTTTTACATCTGCAAGTATTCCTTCCTCACTTAAAAACTGAACATTAGGACAAAAGGTTTGATCTAAAATAAAAACAGGATGAATCGCTTCAGTTCCTTGAGGCGTTTTACGTTTTTTACTTAAGGCTTCTCGCAGCTTATCAAGATCAGGAACCTCAACTCGCGGATTAGTAGGAATTTCAGCAATGATATAAGGCACGGCATCTTCGCGGGCAACCTGATCTAAAACCTGATTTGTACTTTTAACCATATCGTTGTCCCCATCAACAGGAAGATCTAGTATTTCTACCCGATCAACACTTGCTGCCACGCGTCTAGCCTGATCGTTTGTACCCCCATAGCAATTAGGCGGAACGATAATTTTTATAGCCTTACCGGGATGCTTTTCCAGCGCATTGTCAATAAGCCCCATCATTATCGCATATTGAACCGATAAACCCGACGAACCCAAAAGCACTTTAGCCTGAGTCGCCGTAATTTGCTGTATAGTGCTTACGACTTTGGTTTTATTTTTATTATAATCACCTGCAGCAGAATCAGCTATGGGTTTCCCGGTTAATAGTTGTAGCATTTTAAGACTGTCTGCTGGCGTCATCGCTATAGATTCTCTTCTTCGTACGTGCTGTATGGGAGCTACATAATCTGCATTTTCCGCTCCGTTAATCAACAGAATACTTCCCAGTTTATCGTGAAGACTTACTAAGAAATCAATAGACTTATGAATATGTGTTTCAGCAAGATTTATGTTATCAGAAATAAAAATAGTGCTTCCTTCAAAATGAGGTAATGCAGCAGGATTCTCAACTTGTATGAGTTCAAAATCGTAGCCGTAAACCTGTTTTAGACTTTCGGTATTAAAATGTTCGGGTAAATTACCGGTGTAGGCAATTCTCGTTTTTTTATTAGTCAGCGCATTGGTTCTTAAAATGGCTAAAACAGGCATTGTTAGAGAAGAAAAACTAATAACACATTCCGCTTTAAGTGTATTCATCTTAGCAACACTCCATTCAAGAATGCTAGATAACGGATGCCCCAGTCTAATATAGTCGTATGCGGTAGGTAATTGGCTTAGATTTGCAGTACTGATCACACCAGAATTCAGCAGGTTTTCAAATTCTTCTATAAAGTGACTTTTGGCCCGTTCTTCGTTATAAATATCAAGTCTGTGCGTAGTTAATTTTAACCAGTCTCCCGGCATATTAGCTAACACCTCTTCTATAGCTTTTAGTACGTTGTTATCGTTCAAAGTAGTTTATTTTAAAGTTGATCGCGCGATGGATCTGATTTAATTTGCTTTATAAAGCAAAAAATTTACGTCTTTTTTACTGTTGCAAAGGTCTTAAAAGTATGACGCTTTTGCAGCGATAAACTAACAAAGATCGACCTTAAAATTGAGGTTGTTGTAATAGAGTCATTTGATTACATGATCTAGTGTGACAATACTTGTTTAGATGTTTGGTTTTGATGTGTTATTTACCAATACAAAAATTAGCAAAAATATTACCCAAAAGTTCGTCGTTTGTTACCTGGCCGGTGATTTCACCAAAGTGATACAAGGCTTCTCTAATGTCAATTGCCATTAAATCACTGCTTAATCCATCATTAATGCCTTGTTGTACTTTTTCGATTTCTTCAAGGGCTTTTAGGAGGGCGTCGTAGTGGCGGGAGTTCGTCACTAAAGTCTCGTTATTGCGAAGAGCGCCCATATTTACAAATTGCAGCAATTGTTCTTTTAACTCATCTACGCCCGTACCGGTTTTAGCAGAAATCAGAAGCACTGTAGATTTAGTATTTTCGGGTATTAATTGAGCTAATTGTTCGTTGATGCTGAGTTGTTCTGCTTCGGTGAGGTGGTCTATTTTATTTGCGACCAGCACTAAAGGTTTATCCGGAAAACGGTTGCGTATTTTTTGAATTTCAACAATAAAAAGATCGGGTTGATTTCTAAACTTATCAGCATTAATAAGGTAAAGAACCACCTGAGCCTGTGTGATTTTTTCAAAAGTTTTTTTGATTCCCAGGCCTTCTATGACATCTACAGTCTCACGTATTCCTGCAGTATCTATAAAACGAAATCCAATTCCACCTATTGAGAGTTCGTCTTCAATAGTATCTCTGGTTGTACCTGCAATATCGCTTACAATCGCACGCTCTTCATTTAAAAGCGCATTGAGCAAAGTCGATTTTCCCACATTTGGTTCGCCTACAATAGCAACAGGAATCCCGTTTTTAATGACGTTTCCTGTGGCAAACGAATCGATAAGACGTTTTAAAACACGTGTTATTTTTGTGATCAGATTCTGAAATTCTTCGCGATTGGCAAACTCTACATCTTCTTCTGCAAAATCAAGTTCGAGCTCGATAAGCGAAGCAAAATCAAGCAATTCCTGACGTAACTGAGCGATTTCATTAGAAAAACCCCCACGCATTTGTTGCATTGCAATTTGATGCGCTCCGGCATTATCGCTGGCGATTAAATCTGCTACGGCTTCAGCCTGGCTCAAATCCATCTTACCATTAATGAATGCGCGTAGGGTAAACTCGCCGGCTTTAGCAGCCCGACAGCCTTTTCTGAATAAAAGCTGTAGAATTTCCTGCTGAATATATGAGCTTCCGTGACACGAGATCTCAACAGTAGGTTCTCCCGTATAGGATCGTTTTCCTTTAAATATGGAAACTAAAGCTTCATCAATGATTCGGTTTCCATCTATAATATTTCCTAAATGTAGGGTGTGGGATTCCTGATCGTTGAGAATCTTTCCGCTTTTGGCATTAAAAATAGAGGATACGAGGCTTAAAGCATTTTCCCCGGAAACGCGTATTACGGCTATCGCACCCGCTCCCGGTGCAGTCGCTAGTGCGGCTATGGTGTCTTGAATTTGCATAGCGGTAAAATTACGAAATATTGCTGTGGCGACACGCCATAAAAAATCCCTTACAAACGAATTTGCAAGGGATTCATCAACTAACCAACCAAAAAATCAAACTAGATCTCGCTAATCAGGCGAGTCTTACTTTTATTCAATACTAAACTTAAAAACTCTTAGTACAATTTATGATCTGCGACTGCGGTTGCCATATACTTCAATCACTTCAATTTTTTTATCTTTCTTATATTTTCCGTTATAGAAATCACCGGTTTGTTTGTAAATACGGCCGCTTCTGTCGTAATGCATTTTTACATTACCTAGTTTATCTAAACGTCCTTGTTTATACTTTACAGGAATATCCCCAATACGCGCCACCTGGCCGTTGCGTAAATAGTCAATATTTATAGTGCCTATTTGGGTAACCTGACCGTTTCTATTATACTGTACATAACCTCTTCGGTAATTTGCTCCGGTGCCATAATTCACAGCATAATTACCCGGATAATAAATCTCTTTAACATATTTACCATTCAAACGGGTAGAAGAGGGTGTTACGTTAAAATCTAAAGTCCCATCAGGATAAACCAGAAATTCTACACCACGCTCTATAAAAATCACCGGACTCATAGTCGTATGATTTACTAAAACTTTATCGCCACTAGCATTTATTGGTGCTAGATCTGCTGCCTGCGCAGTTGCTCCGATTACGAAACTTGCTGCTAAAAAAAGTAAAGTGCGTTTCATGTCTTTCTGTATTTTTAGATCAATTATTAAAAATTAATCCTGTTATACTTAAGACTTTCCAAACGCCGTGCCAAACTCAATACAAGCTAAGTATTTCGCTAAATCGGAGTACTTAATTTTGGTTTATATTGTTTTACATCAGTATGTTACGTCTATATTATAAATCACATAAATAACAAACACCGAATAACAAACACCGAATAACAAACACCGAATAACAAATAACCTTTAAGGTATTAGAGCTTCTCTTTTAAATATTGAGCCGTGTATGACTTTTTGTTTTTAGCCACTTCTTCAGGAGTTCCCGAAGCGATTAAATAGCCGCCGTTCTCGCCACCTTCAAGACCTAAGTCTATCACGTGATCTGCACATTTAATTAAATCTAGATTGTGTTCTACAACAAGAATAGAATGGCCTTTTTTAATTAATGCTTCAAACGAAGTCAATAGCTTTTGAATATCGTGAAAATGAAGACCGGTGGTAGGTTCATCAAAAATAAATAGGTTTTTCTCTTTGGTGATTCCTTTTACTAGAAAAGAAGCCAGTTTAATACGTTGCGCTTCTCCACCAGATAAAGTAGAAGAACTTTGACCTAGCGTTACATAACCTAAGCCCACATCTTGTAAAGGTTTTAGTTTACGCGTGATCTTGTCCTCTTTAAATTCGGTGAAAAAGGAAATCGCATCGTCTATGGTAAGATTTAGGATATCGTCTATATTCTTACCTTCAAACGTAACTTCTAGTACTTCTTTTTTAAAGCGCTTTCCTTTACAGACTTCGCATTCTAGATGCACATCAGCCATAAATTGCATTTCTATGGTTACTTCGCCTTCTCCTTTGCAGGTTTCGCAGCGCCCGCCATCTACATTAAAAGAGAAATGTTTTGTCTGAAAGTTGCGTATTTTACTCAGTTTTTGACCTGCAAATAAAGATCTGATATCATCGTACGCTTTGATGTAGGTTACCGGGTTTGAACGTGAAGAGCGACCTATAGGGTTTTGATCTACAAATTCAATATGATTAATATTATCAAATTTACCTTCAATCCCTGTCATTTGACCGGCTTTTTCTCCAAAACCACTGGTTTCTTTAAGCATAGAAGGGTAGAGGAGTTTTTTAACCAGCGTACTTTTGCCACTACCGGAAACACCGGTTACAGCTACAAACACACCTAGCGGAAAGCGAACATCTATATTCTTTAAGTTGTTTTCACGAGCTCCTAAAATAGTTACATAATACTTTGAAGTACGGCGTTTTGCAGGAACTTTAATTTGCATCGAGCCGTTGAGGTATTTAGCGGTTAGGGAGTCGCTTTTCAATATTTTGTCATACGTACCCACAGCAACCAGGTCACCACCAAATGTTCCTGCTTCTGGGCCTATGTCAATAATCTCATCTGCTGCTTTCATAATATCTTCATCGTGCTCTACCACAATTACGGTATTACCAAGATCACGCAGGTTTTTAAGCACTTCAATAAGACGCTCTGTATCTTTAGGATGCAGGCCTATACTGGGCTCATCAAGTATGTACATAGAACCTACCAGACTACTTCCTAAAGAAGTTGCAAGGTTAATACGCTGTGATTCTCCACCAGAAAGTGTATTTGATTTTCGATTGAGCGTAAGGTAGGTGAGTCCCACTTTTGATAGAAATTCAAGTCGGCTTTCTATTTCCGTAAGCAGTCGTTTTGCAATTTTAGCATCGTGCTCTCCTAATTCTAGATTTTTAAAGAAATCTGCAACTTTATTTAGCGGAAGCCCTACCAGATCTGTAATTGTAGCGCCGCCTATTTTTACGTAGTTAGCCTCTTTCCGCAGGCGTTTACCACCACAGGTTTTACATTTTGTTTTTCCGCGATAGCGCGAAAGCATTACCCGGTTCTGAATCTTGTAAGCTTTAGATTCCAGATAATCAAAAAACTGATTGATGCCTTCAAAATGACTGTTTCCATTCCATAATAAATTCTTTTGCTCTTCTGAAAGTTCGAAATATGGTTTGTGAATGGGGAAATCAAATTTATAAGCTGTATTAACTAGTTGGTCCCTATAGTAGCTCATACTATCGCCGCGCCACGGAAATACTACATTTTCATAAACTGAAAGCGCTGTATTAGGAATAACCAGATCTTCATCTATACCTATTACATCGCCATAACCCTCGCAGGTAGGACACGCCCCATACGGATTATTAAAACTAAACAAATGCACATTAGGCTCTAAAAAGGTAATGCCGTCTAGTTCAAAACTATTACTGAAGTGACGCTGCTTACCGGTTGCCAGGTCTTCAATATAAGCTTCTCCTTTTCCTTCAAAAAAGGCAGTTTGTACGGCATCGGCCAGTCTATTCTCAAAATCCTCATCATCTTTGGTAATGATTCGGTCTACCACCAGAAAAAGTTTGTCTGATGATTTTATGCTTCCGGCTTCTTCAATACGTACGACTTCATTATTTACTTTGATACGAGCATAGCCTTGTTGCTGTAAAATATTGAGCTTTTCTTCAATCTTTCGACCTTTTTCAACAATAAAAGGAGCCAAAAGCAACAATTTACTGCGCTCTTCAAAACTCTTTACATAGTCAACAATATCAGTTACCGTATCTTTTTTGACTTCGTCGCCCGAAACCGGGGAATAGGTTTTACCTATGCGCGCAAAAAGGAGTTTAAGGTAATCGTAAATTTCTGTTGAGGTCCCTACGGTAGACCGCGGATTTGTACTGTTTACCTTTTGTTCAATGGCAATCGCAGGTGCAATACCTTTTATATAATCTACTTTAGGCTTATTAAGGCGTCCTAAAAACTGCCGTGCATACGATGATAAACTCTCAACATACCGGCGTTGACCTTCTGCATAGAGCGTATCAAAGGCGAGGCTAGACTTACCAGAACCCGATAAACCGGTTATTACAACCAGTTTATTACGAGGTATGATAACATTTATATTTTTTAGATTGTGCAGTTTTGCACCTTTAATAATGATATTTTTTTTAGGATCTGCTTTAGAAACGTCAATAATCATAGCGATGTGGCCGCAAGCGGCATTTAAAACCCCATAACAGACTTAATTTCTAATTGAAATTATTGGTATTAGTCTCTTACAGGAGGTGAATTCTTTTGATACAAAGATAATTTATAGTAGCGATAACACCTCAAAGATTTGCCCAACGTCCTGTTAATGTTAAAATTGTATCTGGGTAGTTGTTTATTTGGAATGAAAGTTGTTATATTTGGCTCACTATAAACCACTAAGCGCAAAGCCTATTCTTGAAAATTACTTTTTAAATTATTGAATTGATCCTAAGGGTCTTTAAACTACAAAAGTAATTTTATGGAAGATTTATTAAATTCTGACGCTGCTTTAGTGAGCAAATATATCAAGGGCGAAGAAAGTGCTCTTTCTGTTCTTATCTCAAGACATCAACAACGCATTTACAGTTTTATTTATTCTAAGGTCTACGACCGCGACGTTACCGAAGATATTTTTCAAGACACATTTATTAAGGTTATACGCACATTAAAACGTGGAGGTTATAATGAAGAAGGCAAATTCTTGCCCTGGGTTATGCGTATCTCACACAATCTTGTAATAGACTATTTTAGAAAGAACAAGCGTATGCCCAAGTTTGACAATACAGGCGATTTTAATATTTTTTCGGTTTTAGGAGATCCAGATTTAAATGCAGAGAAGCGCATAATTAAAGATCAGGTAGAGCAGGACGTACGTAAACTTATAGACGAGTTACCAGAAGATCAACGCGACGTTTTAGTGATGCGTATCTATAAAGACATGAGTTTTAAAGAGATTGCAGAATCTACAGATGTGAGTATAAATACAGCATTAGGGCGTATGCGATATGCGTTAATTAATCTTCGGAAAGTAATTGAAAAGAACAACATAATTTTAACAAACTAGATTAGACTAAAACTAAGAAGTGTGCGTTATAGAAGTCAATAATCTTCTAAACCACATTTAATGGAAAACATTTACTCTAAAAAATCTCTTTTACAAAACAACAAAATGAATCCTTCGGAGGATACCGTAAACCGGATTTTAAATTATTCTAAGGCTTTAAGTGTTATGAATACCAAGATTGGGAAGGTAGATAACTTTCTCAACTAACAGAAAAGACCCGCTTTTAAGCGGGTCTTTTTTATTTTAAATTAATTCTCGTAGTAGCTGTATTCTGAATCAACACGCTCGGGATCGCCAAATTCCTGTAAGCCGTCGCTTTTTATATTTAGTGCTTCTTCATTTGTAGGTTTAAAATCTTTAGGTAAGTAATATGATTTTTTAAGATAGCTGGTTAAACTACCATAAGTATCGGTTTTGCGATTTGTCATAAATGATTTTCTATAGGGAAGATTATCGCCTTCATAATATTCTACAATCGCTTGTAAACCTTTTGAATCATACAACTCGTACGAGGTAGGCACGTCAGACTCCGGTACGTCATAATTTTTAACCAGTGTAGCACTGGTATCTCTGCAAATTAAAACCTTCTCGTTCTCGTAAAAGCAGATTTTGGTTCCCGTTATTTTTTTATCATATTCCGGGAAGTCACTAATGGTATCTTTAGGTTCGCTTAAATGGTCTATATATAAAATCGGATTTTCTTTTCTGTCAAAGTGTATTTCTGAGTATTCAATAAGTTCTTCTTTAGCGTCTGCTAATACGGCGTAATGTTTGTCTATACGAGTTTTTACAGGTTTTGAAGTTTGAGGCGTGGGGGAAGTATTTTTTTGTGAATTGCACGCTGTCATCAAAATAACCAGGGTTAACAGAATATATTTCATTAGGAGATAATAATTTTTTAAAGGTTTGAAAGCGCAAATAAAAGATAATGTTAGAAGATTGAGTCAGACATTAAGTATTTGATAACGCTTTTAAAACATTCATAGCGTTCTCTGCATCTTCCTGAGCTACAAAAATATGATCGTGGTAATAACCGGAAATCACGTTACAACTAATTTGTGCCCGTGCCAAAGCAGTTGAAAAAGCTGCTGTTAAACCTACCGCTTCTAACGAAGAATAAATTTCTAACGTGATCCAGGATGAACAATAGCTATAATTTAAATGTAGTGCGTCTGCTTTGGCTTGTTCTAGAACAACGGTAATACCTTCGGGTTCTTTAAACTCAAAGAGCGTTTCATTGCGGTTAATAGTGTTGAGATCACCTAGCGAACAAAAAACAAAAGTGCCTGTATTCAATTTAGGCTTTATACCCTTAATGAGTTTTTTTAAATTTTTCTCTCCTGTCATCACGCTGTTTATAAATGAATGTCTGAATTTAAACGATACTCAGAATCAACTAATTTTGAGGCTAGCTTCAATAAGCTACTCTAAACGACTAAGCGCTTTAGAATTTCTTAATAAAAATACATACTGAAAGTACGCAGTGGTACTCAAATCGTCTTTGGGATTTATGGATTCTCCAAATAAGCGGGATTTTATGTGTACTAAATCCTGTGAGTTATCGTAAGGTGATGCTGCGCCATCTAGTTTGAATAAAGTAATTGAGTTGGCACTGCTCACTTCTTTTAAGTCTTGTATACCTTTAACCAGCATTAACGGGCCATCTGCATTAACCCAATCAAGCTGCTCATTAGGTGGTGATGGAAAATTAGGATTCTTAGGTAAATACATGGCACTGTTGAGCGTAAAACTTACCATACTCGTAGTCTTAAATTTTGAGTCCAGCAGGTGAGTCGCAAATGTAGTTTTGCCCTGTTCTGTAGTACTCTGTAAAACGTGATTAAACCCAAAAAAGCCGTAGAATTTTTTATGCTGAAGGTTTAGCGTTTGTACAGTATGTTTAAAATTAAGTACCATCGCAGAATCTCGGGGAATAGCGGAATCATAATTCTCAAAACTTGTATCTATTCCTAATACTTTAATTTTTAAAGAATCGTGTTGTTTTAAATTGTAGTCGTATAAAGTATTCCATTTTTCAAACAATTGACGGCTAGCCTGCTGCGGAATACGAGTACCTACAGCCGTTACGACTTTTTTTAGTAAGCTAGTATCTTTAGGTGTACGCGCTAAAAACGTATTTAATATACCAGCAGTTGTACTATCCATTTCAGCAAGATAGTGGGTTACACCTAGCTTTTTATGAAGGAATAAAAAAAGCGTTTTATCTAAGGTTTGATTGTCTGCATAACCGTGTATTTCTCCCAATAAAAACACCTGCGATTTGTAAAAATCAGCATCAAATAAGTGGTCATTTAAGGTGGTATCTAGTACCGTGTTATGATTCTTGAGATAGGCGATATGTTCTTTGTTTTTAGAACCTAGAAACAGGCTATTACTGATGTAGATATACAGACCTAAAAGTAGTAGAAGTGCTAATAAGCCACCTAAGAATTTCAGCAGTAGCGTAAAGATTTTTTTCATAATGCGTAGTAGTGATTTAATTTAGGCACAATACTACAGTCTAAAAACTAACAGCTGTTTTTTAAATTACCCAATGGTGAATTTTTGATGCTGACGTGTCTTTTTTATGGAGTGAGCAAAATTTGTGAGTCGCTATTGCAACCGTTTTATTTTTCAAGCAAGATTAAACAAAAGGATTTTAAAGACTCTATTTGAGATACCCTATATAAAGACCTTAAAGTATTTCTGTTTTTAGGCAGCAACAAGTAGAAATGCATCCATAAAAGTCCACACACCATTTTCTTTACGGCAGTATATAAAGCCGCCATCTCCACAAAGACCCCCGCACGCATTCCAAATTTCAAAAACTGCCTGATCTTTATTTTCAGAATAGGAAATAAGACTTAGGCTCACATACCCCTGTGATTGTGGGTGTATTTTATAGAAATAATCCCAGAAACTCTCAAGATTTTCATAGGTATTAGTTTTAGAAAGTTCACTAATATAGGTAAGCTCAGGTTCTGTAATTAGTGTTATCATTTTATTATTAACACTAAATTTATCATCAAAAAATTTAGTCTTAAGGTTTACTTCAATTAGCTTTGTAAATAAGCTAGCTTCAAAATCGGGATATCTACTTTCTAAATTTTTTTTAACATGTTCCGTAGTCTCAGTAAAAGCACTTGCGTAATTTTCTTCACTAGACTCTTGAGATACAACTACATTGGGTGTATTATATTGCTCTAAAAACGAGCTGTAAACTTTATAATCATCATCAGAAAATTCATCGGGTGTACTCAATTCAAATTCCGGAAAATCGTCTACGTTATCATCTTTAGAACAACCGGTATTTAAGATAATAAGTAAAAAAAGGATTGTGTATTTAAAGTAATTCATTGGTTTTAGATTAGCTATTAGGCATTAACTAATATTTATGTTTCTCAGTCAACTAAGATAACTAATAATTATAGGGTAGCATTACAGATAACCTCATGTAGGCATAAAAAAAAGCAGCATAGAGCTGCTTTTAGATAGTTTACTTCCTATTCTTATACCATTCATCTACCACAGATTTTCTCCCAATAGTAGCGGTTATAATGTCCTTATGTAAATCCCAACCGCGAGCAGGGCTGTATTGGCGGCCGTACCAGATGATTTGCAGGTGCAGCTCGTTCCAGAGGTCTTTAGGGAAGAGGCGCTTGGCATCTTTTTCAGTTTGTACCACGTTTTTACCGTTAGTCAGATTCCAGCGGTACATAAGCCGGTGAATGTGCGTATCTACGGGGAAAGCAGGTATATTAAAGGCCTGAGAGACCACCACGCTGGCGGTTTTATGACCTACCGCTGGCAGTTCTTCAAGAGCTTCAATGCTTTCAGGAACCCTTCCGTTGTACTTATCAATTAAGATATGCGACAGGCCGTGAATACCTTTAGCTTTCATAGGCGATAATCCTACGGGTTTAATGATCTCTCGTATTTCTTCCACAGATAGTTTTATCATATCATACGGGTTATCTGCGATTTCAAAAAGCAGGGGCGTGATTTGATTTACTTTTACATCTGTGCTTTGTGCACTCATCAATACAGCTATCAATAGAGTGTACGGGTCTTTGTGATCTAACGGAATGGGAATTTGCGGATAAATACGCTTTAACGTATCTATAACAAAAGTTACCTTATCGGCTTTAGTCATTATCTGTAATTTTAAGGCTAAAATACAAAGAAGCACAGGTTTTAAGTGTACTTAAAAAGTGCTTTCTGAACTTAAAAATAAAAATTGAAAACTATGAATACATTAAAGGCAGGAGACCAGGTACCTAATTTTACAACGACAGACCAGGATGGCAACGTGATTAACTGGAGTGATTATAGCGATAAAAAAGTAGTGGTATTCTTTTACCCAAAAGCATCTACGCCGGGCTGTACGGCAGAAGCCTGCAACTTAAGAGATAATTATACAGCGCTGCAAGAGCAGGGGTATGCTATTTTAGGAGTAAGCGCAGATTCAGAAAAAAGGCAGGCTAATTTTAAATCGAAATACGAATTTCCGTTTCCATTATTAGCAGATGAAGATAAAAAGGTAATTAACGCTTTTGGCGTTTGGGGGCCTAAAAAATTTATGGGTAAAGAGTATGATGGCATTCACAGAATGACCTTTCTGGTAGAAAACGGTACAGTTACGCGCGTTATTGACAAGGTAAAAACCAAAGACCACGCTGCTCAGATTTTAACTGAAGCCTAAATTGACGTTTTAATACCTACTAAAAGAAGACCGCTGTAAAGCGGTCTTTTTAGTTTATAAAAATTTCATATTCAGCACTATAATGTATGTTGAGTTTACATTTAATACGAGAATAATTCTAAATAGTAATCTTTAGGTAACATTTTTAACAGTGTGGTTAATTAAACTTAATCTAACCAATACACCGGGTTAACGCCTTAAGTCTCTTGTCTAGATAGCTTTGTCACCAGACTAAATAACTAAAACTATGACAATGATTACTCTAAAAAAATTGCTTCTTAATTGTATGATGCTTGCTTCGGTAGGTGTTGTATTTATGGCGTGTGAGGGCGAAGATGGCCTTGACGGAATCGACGGTGTTGATGGTGCAGACGGCACAGATGGTGTTGACGGAAATGATGGGAGTGACTTCACTCCAGACCCGGGTATGTTTTCAGACAAATCAAACCTGGCTCCTTTAGTGGCAATGATGCCTCAGTTTAATTACGTAAAAGCCTACTCACTTTTGAGTTCGTCTGATACGTTAAGTAACCAATTTAAATTAGTAGGTGCTCAGGATGGTGCGGGATTCTTAAAAGATCCTAAAAGTGACGGGTATATTTATGTGGTAAATGCAGAAGATACCTACGCGGTATCTCGTATTATGTTAGATAAAAACCTGAAGCCATTAACAGGTGAGTGGTTATTAAACTCTAGTGTGGGTGATTTTGCACGTCAGTGTTCGGGTACCATGTGGGAGGCTGCTATTCATGGAGGTTCTCAAGACTTATTTCTTTCTGCTTCAGAAAGTATTAACTACGATGTAAAGGGTATAGACCCATATATGACTCCAACTCCGGGAGCAGACTTTGGTTTAGATGCTTTAGGTGAATTCTCATGGGAAAATGCAGTGCCGCTTCCTAAAGATGCGTATACCGGTAAGACAGTGATTATAGGAGGTGATGATGATTCTAGTGGGTCTCAAGGTCAGGTGACTATGTATCTTTCAGAAAATGGAGATGCCGACTTAGAAAACGGTAAAATCTATGTGTTGCGCTTTAAAGAAGTTTCTAATGGCGCAGGCGGAAAAACTGCAGTTACAGCGGGTCAAATTTATAACGAGAGTAACTTAGATTTTCAAAAATCATATGCAGTAGAATTTGTTGAAATCGCCGGCGGAAAAGACTTGACTAAAAACGAAATGGAAGATGCTTGTATAGCGGTACAGGCTTCAGCATTTATGCGTGTTGAAGATGTAGATTATCAAAAAGGTTCTGATGCTAAAGCGCGTAATGTATTTTTTGCAGTGACCGGTCGTGGTCCGGGAGCAGGTACCTACAATGATTGGGGTACGGTTTATAAATTAGAATTAGATGCTGCTAACCCATTACAGGGTAATTTAACTCAAATTATTAGCGGAAATACAGATACCAATAAAGCAGATGGTAACGTAGCCTTATTACAAAGCCCAGACAACATTTGTGTTACTGAAAACTTCGTGTATTTTCAAGAAGATCCTAACTCGTTTTCAAAAGGACACAGTGCATTTATCTATCAGTCAGACTTAAACGGTAATAACTCACGTCCGGTTTTAGAGCTTGTTATTCGTCAGGATTTAGTAGAAAACGGCAGTAGTGGCTTTAGTGGAGAATTTGGTGCACTAACAGATATATCTGATAAAGTAGGAGTACCGGGAACTTTTATCTTAAACCTACAACCTCATTACTGGACAAACGCTTCCTTTAAAGGTCGTGATGGTCACAGTTTTTCAGACCTAGGTGACGAAGACGATCAGGGAGGACAAATTGTTTTATTACAAGGTTTACCCAGATAGATTTATTCATAATTCAGAATTACAAACCTCCGTGTATTGCGGAGGTTTTTTCCATTTATAAAGCGAAACCATTTATGTATAGTAGAATATCCCTGCTTCTCATCTGCAGTGTGCTGTTGCTCAGTAATTCTTGTAAAAAAGAAACCACTACTGAAGCTTTAGAACAACGTATAGACTGGTCTGCAGCCCACAACTTTTATTTAGAGAATATAACCCTAGCCCTAAGCTATATCGATAGTTTACAAACTGTGCAATCATCAGATATAAAAGCTAAAACCTATTTTATTAAGGCTCGGGAAGCCTTTAAACAGGCAGAGCCTTTTGCGTCGTATTTAAGTCCCGAAGTGGGGCACCAGGCAAACGGTCCTGCATTACCCAGACTTACCGATGATACTCAAAAAGTTTTGCAGCCTATAGGCTTTCAAAAGTTAGAAGAATCTATTTACGAAGGTGGCGTAAGTGAAACGCAATACACAGAAGAAGTGCAGCTTACTAAAGGATTACTTTCGGTTTTAAAAGCGAGTATAGAAAAGCGCGATTTAAATGCGCAGCGGTTTTTTATTGCGACACACCAGCAGTTGATGCGAATTTTAAGTTTTGGGATTACCGGTTTTGATACGCCTGTAAGCGAACTGGGATTAAATGAAACGCAGATTTCTTTAAACAGTCTTGTACAGGTGTATGAATTGAGTTTGCAAAACACGGTACAGACCGTAGATGCTGAGCTCGATAAGAAGTTTAAAAACGAAGTAGCGAGTGCCGTTGCTTTTATAGAAAAGAATAAAGATTTTGCAAGCTTTGACCGGTATACATTTCTACGTGATTATTTTAATCCTATTACCCGCAGTTGGGTAGCAATACGCAAAGTTTCTAATATCTGGGAGCCCGTTACTAACAAACCCTTCAATTTTGATGCGCCCACTTTTTTTGAAAGGGACGCGTTTAATGTAGATTTTTTTAGACAGGCAACAAACAGTAATCCTACGCAGCAACAAATAGATTTAGGAGCACGTTTGTTTTTTGATAAGAAAGTTTCTAAAGGGGAGACTATGGCATGTGCAACCTGCCACATCCCCGAGAACGCGTATGCAGACGGTTTAAAGCTCAACTTTTCTAATGCAGGTGCACTTTTAAAAAGAAATACTCCTACACTTATTAATTCAATTTTTCAGCAGGGGTTTTTCTGGGATGGTCGCGCCCCAGATATGATGTCTCAAATTTCGGGAGTGTTTACTAATGATGCCGAGTTTGATAGTGCGGTGCACGAGTTTTCAGACGCTATTTTGAAAGACTCGTCCTATGTAGACGCTTTTAAAGAAGTTTTTGGCGAACGTAAATGGACGAATGATGAGGTAATTAAATCCCTTTCAGCATACATCTCTACCTTAAATTCTTTTGATTCTAAATTTGATAAAAATATGCGTGGGGAAGAAGACACATTCACTTCCGCAGAAAAACAGGGGATGAATCTGTTTATGGGAAAAGCACTTTGTGCCACCTGCCACTTTATGCCGCTTACCGGCGGTACCGTACCGCCTTTTTTTACAGAAACCGAAAAAGAGGTTATAGGAGTTCCTAAAACTGCAGCCAATAAAACTATAGACTCAGATAGCGGTTTTTATTTTATGTATGAAGAACCTATGCAATTTGGGATGTTCAAAACACCTACCGTGCGTAACGCTGCGGTAACAGCACCCTATATGCACAATGGTGTTTATGAAACGCTCGCACAGGTTATGGATTTTTACAATAAAGGAGGGGGAGCCGGTCTTGGGTTTGACCTACCACACCAGACTTTACCTTTTGATAATTTACAGTTAACCGAAGACGAACTGCAATCGCTGGTTGCTTTTGTAGAAACATTAACCGCAATACCTGTTCTTCAAAAAGAGTAGTTTAAACCCATTTAAAAATTCGTAAAATTTAGCAGCAACTTAACAAGTTGCTGTTTAACTTTGTACTCATAATGAAAACATTTTTGAAAACCATTTTTATCACTATGTTGCTGTTTTGTACAGCACAGGCGAGTTATGGATTTTCAGGAGATGATGATTCTACCATTACGGTACCGGCAGACAAACACCGTGCACAGCTTACAAATAACAATGATCAGGCGCTGGTTATTGAGCATATTGTTTTAGGTATTCCTGAAATTGCTTCCCGCACTCAGGAAGAGTGTTTAACCGAACATTTTACCTCACCCGGGTTAACTCTAGAGGTTGCAAATACAGCTTCAGAAAATGACGTTGATCGCGATTACTTAAACTACGCTATCACCATTTGTCCTGCGTTGAGCGGACTGGTGATGATATTTCCTTTTCATCTTTTTCCCTAGTATTTAACTGCTTAATAGAATTTGTGAGTGTACCTAATGGGTATGACTCCAACACCTGATGCTTTGCATCAAAAAAATTCCCATAAAAACAGTTTAAATAGTAAGTATGAAAGTAGATATGATTTTAGTCTTCGCCATTGTAGTTGGCCTGGTAGCAGTTCCTTATGCATTGTTTATAATTTTTGGATCAGGAAATTCAAAGAAAGTTGCCAATCAGATTAAAGAGGAAGCTAGACAACACAATTTAAATATTAACCAGCAGGAAAAATGGTCGTCTCGCCATATTGCTTTAGACAGTGTAGCTAACAAGTTACTTTTTGCAAGAACTGAAAACAAAGAGTTAATTTTTAAGCACGTAGATTTAAATAGCATTAGTCGCGTTGCGATACTTGAGCACGTAGAGTCTAAACGTATAGATGGAAAAACCCACAGTACATTAGAAAAGCTTTCTTTAGAATTTATTTCTGCAGAACACGCGCAGACGGTTGTTTTAAATTTTTACAATTCTGAAACTGACGCAACTCAAAATTATGAGGTTGCTCGTGCTACAAAATGGAAAACCTTGATTGAAAACCAATTAAATCTGGGCTTAAAAAAAGCCAAAGCAGCCTAATACAAAATAAGTTTGGTTAGTGAGAAAAGCTCTGAGCGTTTGAATGCTCAGGGCTTTTTTAATGGTTTTATGTAGAATTCTTATTGATCGAGTCTGTTTTTGACGTATTCGATCTCAGTTTTGCCGTGAGGCTTAGCATTACCGTCTTCATCAAGACCTACCATCACAATTTTGTCAATTGTGATTATAGTTTCACGGGTCATTTTATTACGCACTTCGCATTTAAGCGTTAGGGATGCAGTACCAAATTTTAAAGGTTCGAGACCTATCTCAATGATATCTCCCTCGCGGGCACTCGCTTTAAAATCTATTTCACTAATATACTTCGTTACCGTACGCGGATTCTCTAATTGAATGATGGCATACAAAGCAGCTTCTTCATCAATCCATTCTAATAGCCTGCCTCCAAAAAGGGAGCGATTGGGGTTTAAATCCTGAGGTTTGATCCATTTACGGGTGTGGAAATTCATATTTAATAATTTTCAGATTCACCAATAAAACTAAGGAAAATCAAGCTTTTAAAGCGAAATTGAGGCTTGTAATCACTTATAGTATCATAATCAATTTAGATGCATTTCTACACGCAAGTCAGATTTTAAACCACCATCAACGAACTGTATCCCTGTCCGTTTTGAGTGAGTTGTATTTGTGTAGCGATGCGTTCTTTAAGACTGTCTACGTGACTAATGACACCAATCATCTTAGACGATTCGGCTTGTAGCACTTCAAGCGTATCTAAGGTCTGATCTAAAGTTTCGGGATCGAGCGTTCCAAACCCTTCATCAATAAACAAACTATTAATTTCTATATTCCGCGAAGCGAGATCAGATAAGGCTAAAGCCAGCGCCAAACTTAAAATAAACGTTTCTCCACCACTCAATGTTTTAATTGAACGGCGTTGACCTCCCATATGCTCGTCTATCGCCACCAGACTATCGTCTTCATCGCCTGTGGGTTGATCTATGCGGTAACGGTCTGTTAATTGTAACAGGCGCTTGTTTGCCAACTGTAATAGCTGCGCCAGCGTGAGGTCCTGTGCAAAATCATTGAACTTATTCCCGGTAGCATCTCCGATGAGGTCAAACAGTACCTGCCAATGTTTTGATTGTTCCAGCTCGATTTCTATCTGATTGCGCAATTGGGCGATGAACTCCAGATTTTGTTTTTGATTTTTAAGAATTCGGGAGAGTTCATTCCCTGTATTATCATTGATCGTTAGGGCTACGTTTTTTTGAGCTTGCTCCTCCTGAAGTTTTTCTAAAGGAACGGTACCGGTAGTTTCTTTTAAAATTTTGATTTCATCGGAGAGTTTTCGTTGCAACGTTTTGAGACGTACCAGACTACTTTGCAACTGTTGCAATTCGCTCGTCCAGGTCTGTGCTACCGAAGCGTTCAAACGCTGCTCCAGGGCTTTTTCTATGGAAACATAGCCTTTCTCCTGCAAGTTGCCGAGTAGGGAAGTGGTAAGGGTTTTTAGACCCTCTGTGATTTCGGCAGAAGTTTGTTGCGCAATTTTCAAGAGCTGCTGCTGCTGGCTTATGTTTTGTTCATTACGATTCCAGGTGGTTTCTGTGGTACTGATTTGACTTTCGAAATTCGGGATTTCACCAGAATAGAGCTGTTGTATTGCAGCCATATTCTTTTTACCCTGATCAATAAGTGTATTCAGAGTTTCAATTTGTTTTTTTAAAGTTTGAAGCAGGGTAAGCTCATCCTGAAGTTTTTTGGCAAGAGCCAAATCGTCTACCTGCTTTTCTAAACGCGTCTCCTGGGCTGAAAACGAATAGTTTTCTTCCACATTGTACATTCCTTTAAAACGAGCATCAAATTCACGTTGAGCGGTTTCCAATTGGGTGTTTAATTCTTCAATTTGCCGATTCAAAACCGAAATTTGCTGGGTAAACTGCTTTAGTTCTGCTTGTTTTTCAATGTGTTCTTTTTGCAGGTTTTTAAGCTCCTGCTCAAGCTGTTCTACAGCAGATTTCAGTCCGTTTTCCTGCTCCGGAAGGTGCGTAGCAAAAGGATGTTCTAAAGAGCCACACAAGGGGCATGGGACATCCGGCTTGAGTTCGTTACGGTAATCATCGAGCTGTTTTTGAAGGTTCTCAACTTCTAGCGTTTTTTGCCTGGCAACCAGTTGAGCTTCCTTGAGTTCTAGTTGCTGTGTAATTTTTTCAATAGTTTCCGGTAATCCTTTTTGTTGGCCAGTGATAGTTTCTAGTTCTGCCGTTTTTTTGGTGCATTCTGTTTTTAGATTGCTAAGCTGAATATTTGCTTTTTCTGCAAGTCGTAGTTGCCGTAGTTGTTCCTGAGTTGCCGTTTGCAGGGTTTCTATGGAA
This sequence comes from Leeuwenhoekiella sp. W20_SRS_FM14, assembly GCF_052119605.1. Lineage (NCBI taxonomy): Bacteria > Pseudomonadati > Bacteroidota > Flavobacteriia > Flavobacteriales > Flavobacteriaceae > Leeuwenhoekiella > Leeuwenhoekiella sp. W20_SRS_FM14. Next base: position 309,388 of record NZ_JBGQOK010000002.1, read on the forward strand.
TGCTTTTGAAAATCAAATTGCTGAGCTACGTTTTTGTAATGTGTATTTTTAAGCGCTTGCTTCTCGTTGAGTTCGCTCTGAAAGGCTTCAGTTTTAGAAGCTTTTGCAATGAAATTTAATGGGACCGCGATGCTGTCGATGTGCTTTACACTGTTAGTATATGTAGCACCAATGGTACTGCGTTCTGCGATGAGTTGACGCACTTCACGTTTATAATTTTCCAGCTTTTCAGCGAAATTGGCTGGTGAAACTTCTAACCTAAAACTAGTGGCGATTTCTTGCTTTAGTGTTTCGCGTTGGGTAGTTGCTTGCTGTATGGCTTCAGTCGCAGCAGTGATTTCTTTAGCTTTTTCTGCTGCTTTTTCGCGAAGCGTTAACCAGCGGTTCAATTCTTCAGCAAACAGTTGTAGTTCCTGATGGCGTCTAAGCTTACTGCCTTTTTCCTCTTCAAATTTTTGATGCTGTTCTTCTGCTTCGCGTAATTGTTTTTGGGTTTTAAAGTGTTCGTTTTCCTGTTTTTCCAGTTCGGTTTTTAACTTGATTTCGTTGCTTAGGGCATCAAGCTCTTTCTTTAATTTTGTCCGTTCTGACGCTATTTTTTCAGCTTCCTGTTGCTTTTCAGCATAAACAGTTTCCTCAATTAATTGCTCTTTGAAGGTTTCTATTTTGGCCCGTTTCAAGTCTAATTCTTTGGCCCGCTCTTTATGTTTTAGATACACTTCCATACCTATTCTTCGGTAGATTTCGGTACCGGTTATTTTTTCTAAAAGAGCGCCACGTTCTTTTTTCGGCACCTGTAAAAATTTGGCAAATTCGCCCTGTGCCAATACCACACTTTTGATAAACTGATCGTAATTCAAACCGATTAATTCTTCATTTTTTGCCGGAACATCAGACTTTTTCAAATCGAGAATAGCTTCGGTTTCCACATTAGAAATCTCCATATGGTAGTCTCGTAAATTGCCGTTACGGTTTGTTGATATAGACCAGGTAGAAGCAAACACTCCTTCGTTACACCGGTAGGTAATTTGTGCATAGGCTTCGGTCTGGTTGCGGGTTAAAATAGCTCCTTTTTTAAGAATTTCGCCCGTACTCATCCTGCCCAGTCTTGGCACATGATTAAATAACGCCAGAGAAATCACATCAAGAATCGTTGTTTTTCCGCTACCAGTAGGACCGGTAATCGCAAATAAACTGTTCTGCAAAAAAGGTTCTTTAGTGAAATCGATATGATGCTCGCCGCGAAGGGAGTTGATATTTTGAAAGTCTATTTTTAATATTTTCATCAATTAAAAATTGAAAGTGACCTGAAGTCAGTAGTATTTTTGTTTGAATGGCAAAGTGCCCTTATGCGTGATCTAACGTATGTATTTGCTCAACAATCTCCTGAAAGGCCTGCCTTACCTGTGCTTTAGTTTCGGCATCATAACTGTGTTGCTCCAGCATTTTTTCAAAAACCTCCTGAGGTTTTAAATCTTCGAGATGTTGATGGGTGGCAAAGAGTTGCCCCGTTTCTTTAAGTCGGTTTTTAAAGGTAGCGCGGTGTTTTACGATCTCGAGTTGAGGTACTTCAAATGATGTCACCAGATCATCCAACTGATTGATGAGGTTGGCGTCAAAATTCTCTTCCAGGAGTTCGACTTCGATGAGATTTATTAAATCGCCTTCAGCAGTTAAGTTGCTAAGTTTGGCTTTGATTTCGTCTAAAGATCCGCTTACTTTATTCAATTTTCGAAACGCAGGAATGCCAATACTTGTGGGTTCAAAACCGGTTGCGGTATCTAGAATCAAGACGCGTTTTTCATCTTTGCGCTCGCTAAATGAAAGCGGAAGTGGAGACCCGCTGTAAAAAGTAGGAATCGCTGCTGTCACACGCTGTGGTTTGTGAATGTGACCCAAGGCTACGTAATTGAAGTAATCCCCAAACTGACTTGCCTGAAATGCCGCCTGATTACCGATCTGTATATCGCGCTCGCTGTCTGAAGACTCAATACCTGCAGCATACAAATGTCCCATTGCTACCGCGGGTAGACCAGGAAAATTTTGTTTACAAAGTACTTCTGCCTGTGTAAATGTAGTTTCAATACCTTTACGAATGGCTTCAATACGGTTGTCATACACCACACCTTCTTCAGCAGAACGAATGTCACTATCCCGTAAAAATGGAATTGCCGCCACCACGAGTTCGAGTTCACCTTGCTTATTGTTAACCGGAATCAAACAATCTGATAGTTCCTGAGGCATCCCGCCTATAATGTGCACATTAAGTGCTTCTAGAATTTCACGAGGTGCATCGAGCATACTGGGCGAATCGTGATTGCCGCCGGTGATAATAATCTTGCAGTTAAGCTGACTTAATTTTTTAAGCGCCAGATAATACTGCCGGCGCGCCTCTGCTGAAGGGTTTGCCAAATCAAACACATCGCCTGAAATCAACAACAGTTCTATTTTTTCATCACGCATAATACCTGTGAGCCAGGTTATAAACAGCTCAAAATCTGCGTGTAAATAGTGCTTGTGTAGTTTTTTACCGATATGCCAATCGGCAGTATGCAAAATTTTCATGATTCTGATTTTTGTAACGTAGGAGGAAAGTCGAAGTTACGAAAAATAGAAAGTTGCAACGGCTGAAAACAAACTAAAGAAGGGAAATCTTAAGCCTCAAATTTAGTATTTGAAGGGTAGAGCTTTAAGAAACCAAAAAAAATACTTTAGAAATAGGAGGCCGAAGTAAATAAAATCTAACAAGATAAGAAGGTACAATAAATCTCATCTTATTAGATTTTTAAAGAGGAGCATTAATTGAAATGCTGTAGTAAAAACGCATTGTAATTTTCTAACTCTTTAGGAACGTCTGCATTTTTCTCCATATCGTGAAAGTGATGTGTGTCTAACAATTGCATACCGGTAAATGCATTCATTTTATGAAAACCAAATAAGGCACCATCATCTACACTACGTTGATTAAAAAACTCATTCTCTAGGGTAAACGCAGCTTTAGGAGCATTCCAGCTAGTGGTTAAAATATAGCGTTTTCCGTGTAGTAAGCCTCCAGTTCCATAATTAATATCCGGGTTTTTGCGGCTTCTTCCATCACTGTTGTAGATACCATTTTGATGCCCCTCTGTAAAAACAATGTCAATGTATTCTTTAAAGCCAAAGGGAATCTGGAACCACCAGATTGGAGTATGATAGATTATAATATCTGCCCATTTGTATTTCTCAACTTCTTCTTTAGGATCATAATTAGATCCTACCTGAGTAGTTTTTAGGGCGAAATCCTTGCGATCCTGGAAAAAAGAAATGGTGTTCTCAAAGAGGCTTTGATTGAATTTTCCGCCAGAATGAGCGAAAGGATGACCTCCGTTAATAATAAATATGTTTTTCATTACTTATATTTTATTTATGCCAAAATTAGAAAGCGTTACTGTATTTATAAAATAATATAAATCATATCTTTGTATTATAATATTAATAGTATGGTTAATTTAGAATGGTATAGAACATTTAAAGCTATTTATGATCACGGCACCCTTACAAAGGCTTCTGTGGCACTATATTCATCGCAACCTGGAGTAAGTGTTCATTTAAATGCACTAGAATCTTATGTAGGGAGAAAGTTGTTTGAGCGTACTTCTCGTAAAATGATTCCTACGGAAGAAGGGAAGTTTCTGTACGAGTTTATACAAGAATCTCTTAGTAAACTGGAAACAGCTGAGCAGCATTTTAAAAAAACCACACAAGAGAAAAATCCTTCATTAAACATAGGGATGTGTTCAGAAACCTTTCAGCTTATAATTGAGCCAGAACTAGCTACACTCGATTTTGATCTGGTAGCGAGATTTGGTGCCCATACAGATCTTATTAAAGATCTAAACAATGGTATTCTTGACCTGGTTATAACTCCTAACGAGCAAACTGATAAAAAATCACCAGTAACCTACACAGCATTTTCAAAAGAAAAAATAATTCTTGTCGCAGGAATGAAGACTGATACTAAACCCATTGAAAATCTTTTAAGAAGTCAGGATTTAAAAGGGCTTGAAGAGGTTCTTCAAAATTATAGTTGGTACAGCTCTTCTAATGAGATGGAGCATTTTAGAAGATTCTGGTATGATAATTTTAAGCAGAATGCCTCTTTTAAGCCTAACTATATATTGCCAAGTATCACTTCAATCATACGAAGCATCAGCAATAAAGACGGTCTCGCCATTGTGCCTGACTTTCTATGTGAAGAAGCTATAACCAATGAGGAAATTAAAGTGGTATGGGAAGGAACCAAAAAAACAGAAAACATCTTATACTTTGCTTCAAGAATCGACTTAAAATTTAAAAAAGAATTAGCGGTTATTCAAGACATTTTTAAATCTAAAATGAAAAGCATTTGAGCTCAGAATATAATTGGTCAAAACCACTAAAAGACTACTTTTAATTTGGGAAATAGCCTTTTACATTTAAGTAAAGGCTATTTGTATTCCCATCAAAATAAACAGTAAACAACTCACGCGATTAATCCATAAACTTACATTGGGGTTTTCTTTTATTTTCTGGGAAAAATTGCCGGCAAATACTGAAAGTAGGAGGTACCATACAACACCTATAAGTGCATAAGTAACCCCAAGAATTATAAATGGCAACGGACTAGAAAGCTGCTCCGGAGTTACAAACTGCGGAAAGAAAGCCATAAAAAACAAAGCCACTTTTGGATTTAGTGAGTTGGTTAAAAATCCTGACCAGAAATCACTTTTACGTTTAGAATTTGGATTTTCTGTCGGTAAATTTTCGGAAAAGGTAGCGGGTTTTCTAAGACTTTTAATTCCTGTAAAAATTAAATAACTAGCACCTAGGTATTTAACAGCTGTAAAGATTAATTCAGATTGTGCAATTAATACAGATAGACCTAACGCTGCAAACAAGGTGTGCGTTAGCACTCCGGTGTTTACTCCTAACGAAGCTTTAATGCCGCTGCGTTTCCCAGAAAGCACCGATTTGTTCAATACAAAAAGTGTGTCCAACCCTGGTGTAATTACAAAGATGGAAGCTGTAATTAAAAACGTAAGATAGTTTACAATACCCATAATCCTAATTTTTATAGATCAACATTCGTTTTTTATAAATGCAAAGGAAAGCACCAATGAATCAGCAACAAATACTTAATTTTGATCGACTAATGCAAAAAATGCATTACTATGGATTTACAAAAGATAAGGTACTTTCTGGTCCTTGCAGAAGAGCTGCATTTTTGGAGAACTGCTGAGCGAGTTTTTATCTCACAATCTTCACTAAGTAGGCATATGCAGGCTCTTGAAGAAGAGCTAGGTATAAAATTGCTAGAGCGGGATAAGCGCAATGTAAAACTTTCTGATGCCGGTAAATTTCTTCAAAAGCAATGGCGTGTAAAAGTGAGGGAATTAGATCATATACAAAGTCAGGCAAAAAAAATTAGTGAAGGAGAAGCTGGTGGTGTATCTATAACATACCCCGGTTCTATAGCTTTCAAATTTTTACCTCTATTTTTGGATAATCTCAATAGTAAATTACCTAATCTCAAAATAGAACTCACCGAACCCACCGATGAGAATCACGAGAAATTACTTCTTGATTATAAAGCAGACATTGCCTTTGGTCGAGATCGTATTGAAAACAGTTCTATTGAAACCCATCAACTATATGCAGAGCCGGTTTGTCTGATTGTGCCTAAAGCGCATTGGTTGACACAGGAAAATTTTGTGAGTCTCAAGGATTTGCAGAATGAGCGATTTATACTTTCAGGTTTGCATCAAAAAACTTTTTTTGCTTCTTTTCTTCGCAATTTATTTCACAATTACGATTTTGAACCTCAGGTGCTTATAGAATCAGATTTTGGTGGTATGATTTTAAGTCTGGTGTCTAAAGGATTAGGGATTACTATCCTACCGTCGTCCTTTAGTTACGCAAAAGCTGAAAATGTTCGGTTTATCGAACTAGATGAAGAAATAGGTCTATTTATGAACTGGAGAAAAAACGAACTTAACAAAGCTATTGAGCGTATTGTTCAATGCGGAAAAGATGCTGCAATGCTGTATTCTGAAATGTAAGTGTTTTATAGTCTTTTTTTAGAACATAATTGGTAGTCCTTAACACGCGATTTAATCGTGCGGTAACAGCGGTAACAAGACAAAATCTGTACATAATTATATTATACAGTTTTTTTGTTAGTACGCGATTGTATCGCGCATATAGGTGCCAGTTTTTTATTTGTCTTAAATACTGAGCCTTTAAGATGTTACTTTATTATTTGTTAATCGCCACACGATGCAATCGTGCGGCAACAAGTAGCTATTAAGATGTTACTTTTTAACTTATTAATTACCACACGATGCAATCGTGCGGTAACTAGGCAAGATCTGTAGATAATTATATTATATATTTTTTTGTTAGTGCGCGATTGTATCGCGCATATAGGTGCTAGTTTTTATTTGTCTTAAATACTGAGCTTTTAAGATGTTACTTTATTATTTGTTAATCTCCACATGATGCAATCGTGCGGCAACAAGTGTTTTAGGAGCTGTATCACAAGAAACAGAATTCATAAGTAGAATTAATCTTTTTCAAATTGCCTTTAGCTAGCTACATTTTTTTTATCATTAAATTCTGATTATAAGATAAATAGTGGTCTGATTCGGTGATATTTTTTAAATAACTTGAGATTTTTGTTTTGGTTACTAGTGTGTGTACACCCTTTTAAAGAGACTTCATTCTGCTAATTTACAAACGATATAAAACTAGAAAACCGCTTAAAAGCGGTTTAAATAAGTGATATTTTCTAAGAATTAAAGGCTTGTGCAACGGTTACCGGTGTTGTACGCTGGCTTTTTTTATCAGTTGTCATATTCCGCCAATTCAATTTCCTCATCACTTGGTAACCAACCATTATTAATTTTTTCAATCAGGTCGGTCAAATGTTTTTTCACTTTGCGTTTAGTAAAGTCAATGCAAACAACTTTATTTATGTCAAAATTATCATCGTTCGCAAGAGTAGAAGCAAACCAAAACCCTTCTCCAAAATTCTTATGAGCTGTCGTAACTGGCGACTTTTCATAATCAAATTCTTGTTTTGTCCGCATTTCATAATCTACTCCTCTCCAAGCTATTTCCTCATCAAAATAGTTTTCAGTCCAAAGTGCTAATGTTCCAGCACTACAGGTATACGAGACATTTTTGTCCATACAGACTTTAACCGATGGTGGAACCAATTCTTCATCTTCTTTATTTGCTATTGTAAATGCTACCCAATCACTTTTTGGTAAAGAAGATTTCCATTCTGAATTATTTCTAATCTGAACGTAGTATATTTTTCTTCTATTTATTCTACCTATGAGTTCCATTTTTCAGCTTGCGTACAACGGTCCCGTATAAAAGCTTTAACGGGTTTCCGGCTTTTTTGTGTTTTGGCTTTATTAGCGTTGGCAGAAAAAAGCCGAGTTACTTACTTTTCACCAACAGCACTAAAATACTAAAATACCTTAATAAACGAACAACAAAAGCGCCGTTATTGCTTTTATGCATTGTTGTTAAATGTATTATCGGTTTTAGATCGACTAAAACAGAAAAATGATTTTTTCCTCTAAGGTTGTTTTTGCGAACTGCTTAGATACAGTTTTGAAAATCATTTTTTTCATCCGTGACCTTAGCAAAAAAGCGACACTAGGGAAGGAGTAAAACTGGTAAGTTCAATAGAAAGTGAGATATGAAACTCAATATATTTCGTTCATTATAGATTTGAACAAATTTTATATTTTACAACTAGTTATATCAATCCTAAATATACTGTTATTACGCAATATTTCTTAAAATAATAATTTTTAATCCGTGCGCAAAATACCCTTACGATCTCACACTATTTTACAGAATTCTGTATTCGGCGAAAAATAAACAAAAAAAAAAGCGACCCTTTTAAAGATCGCTTTTGGCGTGAAATTAATTTTATGTCTTGTGCCGGGCTTTATAACTTATTGTAATGAGTTTTTTAAGCCAATAACTTAATTCCAGATTTCGTTAGATTCGGTTAAAATTATAGGCAGATTATCTGTAACAAGAATGGTATGCTCGTGTTGCGTTACATAGCCACCTTTATTTCCTACAAGAGTCCAACCGTCATTTAGCTCGACAGCAACAGTAGATTTTGTCGAAATAAACGTTTCTATGGCTACTGTGGTATTCTTTTTAAAGCGCTCATGGTTACTTTTAACCCTGTAATTTAAAATGTTCTCAGGGGCTTCGTGTAAACTTCTACCCACACCGTGACCGGCGAGATTTTTAATTACTTTATATCCAGATTTTTTGGCTTCTGTTTCTATTAAATAACCAATTTCCGAAATTTTAACTCCGCCTTGAATGCTGCTTATTGCTTTACTTAAAATAGTTTTAGAAGCATCTACAAGCGGTTGGTGCTTATGAATGTCTTTTCCGAGAATAAATGAACCTCCATTGTCAGACCAGAAGCCATCAAGTTCTGCAGAGACATCAATATTAATTAAATCTCCTTCTTTCAGTATTTTTTTCTCAGATGGGATTCCGTGTGCTGCTTCTTTATTTACGCTAATACAGGTATAACCCGGAAATCCATAGGTTTCAAAGGGTGCAGATTTTGCGCCATAACTTTGTAAAATACCACCTCCGTAGTCATCTAATTCTTTTGTAGACATACCTACTTTAGCGTATGCTCTCATTAGTTTTAGTGTAGAACCCACAACTTCACTAATTTTTTGCATTCCCCGTAATTCTGATTCTGTTGTTATTGACATAGGGTTTATTTATTTTCTTTTCTTAGATCTCTTAATTATTAGCTATCGGGACGATTTAAAATAACTACGATTTCAAAAAATTAAAGGTTTCTACAAAGATTACCATTGTTGGCTCTAGTTCCTGTTTCGTATTTAAATAATTCGCTATACGGATCACCTTTTAGTCCCAATAGTACAGCAAAAGCTGGTTCTGTTTTTAATCCTTCAGATTTTAATTTCTTTATGCTCTGTTTAAAGTCAAATCCTTTAGCGATTAGAATTCTATTTTCGATTAGCATATGTCGATAAGCGTTTTGCTTTTCGGTTGGAATGTTTTGTCCGAAAATCTCAAATAAAAAGTGATCTGTTTTAAATTCTGCTATAGTTGATTCAATTCCGTCGAGTTGTTTTGTGTAAACTCTAAAATCTTTTTTTTCTGAAAACGTTTTTGTTAAATAGTCTTTGAATTTGGTGTGATTGTCACATTCACAAATAATATCTAAATCACTTTCTGGCAAATCAATCCCGATAGGAATAGTACCAGTTAAAATCGGGTTATACACTTTGAGTATCTCAAAAATTTTATGACGGTTAATTTCTTTAAAAGCAAGTTTTTGCCTTTTGTTTCCGTGTTTTAAATATTCTATATTTTTAAAATTTTCGATCAAATCTCTATTTTCTAATTTTACGAAACCGTGACAGACTATGGTATAATCGCATATTTATAAACCTAATTTAATTAATACAAACCCACTATAAATTTACGAGGTATTTCTCAGGTGAGGTAGAACCAGCAATTAATTTTACACGATTTTGACAAAACCTCAATTAATTTAGGTTCTGCCTTTGACAACCAGAAATCCTTTGTTCTGGAGTTAGTGTCCAAACATTAATTGCTTTTCTATCAAGTTTGTTACTAGAATCAGGTTCTACTAATTCAATTTCAATAATACTTTCAGTCGCAATTTTGTAATCAGAATGTTCTATTAAATAACCATTTACAAAAATTGCGTTATTTTTTTCAATTCCGAAAAATTCGTTCAATTCAGATTGTGTTTTAAAAGGAGTTTTTTTCTTTAAACTCACAAAATAAATCCCGTTTGCAGTCAGGTTGAAAAACTTATGCTCTTTCCGATTTGGTTTGTCTTTCAAAAGCTTATTTCTGCAATTAATTCTTTTGCTAGTTCTTTAACACTTTCGTTCGCAATAATGTCTTTTTCAATAATCACAGTAGGACAATTACTTCCACTCACTGGTAATCTTACATAGCTATCTTGAGCATAGCTATTCGATAAAAAGAAACTGAAAATTATAGTTGTAATAATTTTTTTCATATGCGTCTTGTGAATGTTTGCCAACGTTCTCGTCTAGTGTATAGCGGAATTGATAATTTTATTCAAGAAATTCCATTTGGATTAGAAAATAATGGGGTATATCAAAATGTTTCCCGAAGTTTTCTGGATCTATATCGGAATAGGCAACCTGACAATATTGACCTGCACCAGTTTCAGTTATGTAAGGAGTCATAATTGCCAAAAGGTAAAAGGGTTTTTTAATATTTTCTACTAAATAATCTTTTCCTCCAATGAAATCCTTTGTAGCATAGCGAGCTTTATTTTTTTCCTCTAATTCGAAATAGGATTTTTTACTGCCAAATTTTTCACCTCTTATCCAGGTTTTTAAATTCTTGTTATCTAATCTAGTCAGCAGTTTGAAGGACATAAAGGTTGAATCCGTTTTAAAAAAATCACTTCCCCTTTCATCAAAAAGTGTTTCTGTTTTAATCAGTTCACCATTTTTAAACTCCTTTATTCTAATCACAAAAGCTTTATTTTTAAGTGCAGGACCGGTGATTTTAAATGAGGAATGTGCAATATTCTCAAAGTCGAAAAATGTTTGTAGATCCTCATCCTCAACTCCCATTTTTAATTCAATCTTTATTTGATCTTTTTCGGGAATATCTTCTTTTTGTAGTGAATCTAATTCGGAGTTTTGTGCATTTAAAATGGAAGTTATAAATACAATTAAACCAAGTAATTTTTTCATCTTTTGTTTTTTAATTAATTGTCACCCATTTATATCAATCCTAAATATACTGTTATTAAACACTATTTCTTTAAATAATATTTTTATTCCGTGTTCAAGATATTGCAATGATCTCAAAAGGTTTTACAGAATTCTGTATTCGGCGAAAAATAAACACATGAAAAAACGACTCTTTTAAAGAGACTTCATTCTGCTAATTTACAAACGATATAAAACTAGAAAACCGCTTAAGAGCGGTTTAAATAAGTGATATTTTCTAAGAATTAAAGGCTTGTGCAACGGTTACCAATGTTGTACGCTGGCATTTTAATTCCATTTATTTTGACTGTCGTTCTATCAATATAATCAGTTGCTTTTTAACTTTTTGGCGATTTCGTCATAATATTCCTGCGTTAGAACTTCCGTCCAAGTTGTCGGTTGTCCGCCACCATATAAAGCCAAATACGTTACATCACTATCTTTAGTCGATGAATGCCAGTGTTCGATATCCTTTTCACATTTAATCACCTCTCCTGTTTTTAGAATTACAGGCTCTTTTCCTCTTTCTTGATAGTATGCTTCTCCATTCACAATGATTAAAACTTGGGCAGAACCGTGTTTGTGCCAATCCAAGGTGGAATTGGCTTTAAAAGTTGCTTTTGTGATATTATAACCCAATTCAGCGTCATCGTGAATAATACCATTCAACCAGGCTTCTCCAATGTAATGTGTGTTTGGTGCTTTTGTACCCTCTGTAAAATATGATGAAACCTTATATTCAGAATCTTGGGAAAATCCAGATAATGAGGCTAAAATAAACAGGACTAAAATTGATTTTTTCATTATATTTTTATTTGAATGTTTATATTTTACGTTTGGTTTTCTCTGCTTGCGTACAACGGTTAGTATATGGCAAGTAGGGCAGTAGAAAGCGATAAACTTTCAGGTTTGCACTGAGCCAAAGCGTTGTATTTTGTTTTTAATTTATTCATCTTAAAAGCCAAATCAACGATTTGGCGGTGTTTGTTAATCGCACTGAACTTTCGTAAACCACTAATAGCCCTATTTGCTATATACCGAGTTGCCTGCTGGCTTTTTTATTCAGTTTTAGTTTCATCATTATGTCCGTCTGTTCGTCATTTCCCAATTTGAAAATATGCTTGTCAAATGCTACAAATCCATTTTTTTCATAAAATCTGATTGCTCTTGGGTTTTGTTCCCAAACGCCTAACCAAACATATTCTACGTTTTTTTCTCTCGCCAATTCAATCGCTTTGTCGTAAAGAATTTGTCCGACTTTTTTTCCGTGAAATTCCTTTAGCACGTAAATCCGTTCAATTTCGAGTGAGATTTTATCCTTTATTTCTGTTTGTGATTGTCCGAAATTCACTTTTAAATACCCAATCACATTCTCGTCAAGTTCCGCAAAATAGAATTCAGAGTTTTCGTCTTTCAGTTCCTTTTTCAGTTTTTCGGTCGAAAATCCTTCTTCCAAATATTTCAGCATATTTTCTTCGCTGTTATCGGAAGAAAATGTCTCGGCAAAAGTCAATTTCCCAATTTCCTTTAGGTTTTCAATGTCTTGGATAATTACTTTTCTAATTTTCACTTATTCTTGGTTTCGTTTTTTTCGCTTGCAGGTAACTACTTATATCAATCCTAAATATACTGTTATTACACAATATTTCTTAAAATAATATTTTTTATTCGGGTTCAAGATACTGCGACGATCGCAAAAGGCTTTACAGAAATCTGTATTCGGTGAAAAATAAACACATAAAAAAAGCGACCCTTTTTAAGGATCGCTTTTGAGGTTTTAGATAACCAGTGCTCTTCAGTTGTTTTCCACCAGATCATTTTGATTGCGAAAAACGAGTTCGTCATCAAAGGCATCCAGTAAAATAATACTGTCTGTGGTAATTTTACCACTCAAGATTTCTTTAGAAAGTTTGTTAAGCACCTCTTTTTGTATCGTACGTTTAACCGGTCGCGCACCAAACTCGGGCTGAAAACCTTTAGTTGCCAGGTGTGCGATTGCTTCAGTCGTAGCATCTAAAGTAATACCCTGCTTGTTGAGCATTTTAGTGACTCCTTTAAGCTGTAAACTCACAACTTTCTCGATATCTTTTCGCGTAAGCGGGGCAAACATCACGATGTCGTCTATACGGTTTATAAACTCGGGGCGTATGGTTTGTTTGAGTAAGCCCAGCACTTCAACTTTTGCGCCTTCCATTGCGGTCTCGGCATCTTTAATCGCTTCAAATTTTTCCTGTATAATATGACTTCCCATATTTGAGGTCATAATAATGATGGTATTTTTAAAGTCTGCAAGACGGCCTTTATTATCGGTTAAGCGCCCTTCATCAAGCACCTGTAATAATATATTAAAGGTATCTGGGTGTGCTTTCTCGATCTCGTCTAGTAAAATCACACTGTAGGGTTTGCGACGTACGGCTTCGGTTAACTGCCCGCCTTCATCATAACCCACATATCCCGGAGGTGCACCCACAAGCCGACTCACACTGTGACGCTCCTGGTATTCACTCATATCAATGCGGGTGAGGTTATTCTCATCGTCAAACAGATACTCAGCCAGTGCTTTTGCAAGTTCGGTTTTACCTACACCGGTTGTCCCCAGAAATAAAAACGAACCTATAGGGCGTTTTTGATCTTGCAGGCCTGCGCGGCTTCTACGTACCGCATCACTTACCGCAATAATCGCTTCCTGTTGTCCCACCACACGTTTGTGGAGTTCGCCTTCAAGATGCAGCAATTTCTCGCGCTCACTTTGCAGCATTTTAGTCACGGGTATTCCGGTCCATTTTGCAACCACTTCGGCGATATCTTCGCTGGTCACCTCTTCTTTAATTAGCGTGTTTTCTCCCTGGTTTGCCAGTGCTACCTGTAATTTTTCAAGTTCTTCCTGAGCTTCTTTGATCTTTCCGTAGCGCAGTTCTGCTACCAGACCATAGTTACCTTCCCGCTCTGCGCGTTCTGCTTCAAGCTTAAAGTTTTCAATATCCTGTTTTGCATTCTGAATATTGTCAACCACTTCTTTTTCGCTTTTCCACTTGGCATTAACTTCGTTGCGCTCTTCTTTAATATTAGCTAAATCTGCGTGCAGCGCTTTTAATTTACTCTCGTCTTTCTCGCGTTTAATCGCCTCAATTTCAATCTCGAGTTGCATTATCTTACGATCCAGAACATCAAGCTCTTCCGGTTTAGAGTTGATTTCCATACGCATTTTTGAAGCCGCTTCATCCATAAGGTCGATCGCCTTATCGGGTAAAAAACGGTTTGTGATATAGCGTTGCGAAAGCTCTACCGCTGCGATGATGGCGTTGTCTTTAATACGTACTTTATGATGCGTCTCATACTTTTCTTTAATTCCGCGTAAGATGGAAATTGCAGATTCGGTATCGGGTTCAAATACATTTACCTTCTGAAAACGTCGCTCTAAAGCTTTGTCTTTTTCAAAATACTTCTGATACTCATCTAAAGTTGTTGCACCTATTGCACGCAGTTCGCCACGTGCAAGAGCCGGTTTTAAAATATTTGCAGCATCCATCGCTCCCTGACCGCCACCGGCGCCCACGAGGGTGTGAATCTCATCTATAAAGAGTACAATATCGCCAGCACTTTCAGTCACCTCTTTAATAACTGCTTTAAGGCGTTCTTCAAACTCACCTTTGTATTTTGCACCGGCAATTAAAGCACCCATATCAAGTGCCCAGATTTGCTTTTCCTGAAGGTTTTCGGGTACATCACCGTCTATAATACGATGGGCAAGCCCTTCTGCAATTGCGGTTTTACCGGTACCGGGTTCTCCTACCAGAATCGGGTTGTTTTTGGTTCTACGCGATAGAATTTGTAAAATTCTGCGTATTTCCTCGTCACGACCTATTACAGGATCGAGCTTACCGTCACGGGCAAGTTGGTTTAAGTTCTTGGCGTATTTGTTCAGCGAGTTATAAGTTTCTTCTGCGCTTTGTGAAGTAACACGCTCTCCTTTGCGCAATTCTTCAATTGCGGCTTTTAGGTGTTTTTCGGTAACGCCCTGGTCTTTTAAAATCTGACCTATTTTACTGCTCGATTTAAAAATGGCGAGTATAAGATGTTCCAGAGAGACATACTCATCGGTCATATTTTTTGCGATGTTTCCGGCTTCGGTTACTGTTTTAGCAGCCTCACGTGAAAGCATAAGCTCGCCGCCACTTACTTTAGGGAAACTATTAAGCGTACTTTCTAAAATCTGTTTAAGCAGATTAATATTTACATCTAATTTTTGAAGTAAAAAGGGAGTAACATTCTCATCAACTTCAAGAATCGCTTTAAAAATATGCTCGTTCTCAATTTGCTGATGCCCGTAGCCTTGAGCAAGCGCCTGGGCTTGCTGTACAGCTTCCTGAGATTTTATTGTAAAATTATTAAAGTTCATGTGTTCTATTTTTTAAGCCCATTAAATGGGATTTGATGTTTGTTTCAATGCACCTTATAGATTTTAAGATATGATCAGATTCTTAAATTTTAAGTGCTTTTGTAGATGCTATGGCAATTTATATACCAGTTGCAAAACCAGTCATAATGGCGGTTAAGCCTTGTTTTTATGCTGTCTTTTTGTCGGTTAAGTTGTTTGGTTTTTCTTAATAGAAATTACCATTATCTTTCCCTAAATTTACGTCACGCTTTTGATAACAGGCGTTAATAAAAATTTAAAGATAAACGACGATGGGTTTTTTTGATAAATTTAAAAGTGCGAGCGATATCGCAAAAGAAGAAATTAAAGAGGTGAAGTGGATACAACTGGAGCGTCTGGATCAACTTGACGAGATTGTAGAGATTTCTAAAGCGGTGCCAGTTTTAATTTTTAAACACAGTACTACCTGTGGTATTAGCCGTATGGCATTACGCGGTTTTGAGAAGAACTACAATTACGATACAAAGGAGATCGAACCTTATTTTTTAGACCTTAAGCAATACCGTGAAATCAGCGCAGCAATTGCTACAAAATTCAATGTGCGTCACGAGAGTCCGCAAGTATTATTGATTAAAAACGGAGCAGCCGTTTATAATACCTCACACAGCGATATAGATGCTTCGGTATTGAAGCAAAAGATTTAATAGGACCTTAATTACAAGCAAAAACCCGGAGCAGCGCTCCGGGTTTTTTTATACCTATGAATATTAATTTCGGTTGTAGTTATAAGAAGGCTAATTCAAATTAACAAAAAACAGATTATTTCGTTCAATAGGTAATGAATACAATTATCGGTATTGTAAATAAGTAGGCTATTACCTGTTGATTTTAGAACATTCCGCCACCTTCAACTTCATTATCTTCTCTGTTTTTTCGGCGTTTAGCGCGGTATTTACTATCGCCAAAACGGTAGTTAAATCCTGCGTAAACGGTATTGCTTTCCCAGTTAAATTGTCCTTGTATGAGGTAGGGGTTGGTTCCGTTAAATCGCGCTTTCATCGTATTAAATACGTCATTGTAGTTTAGACTAATCGTGCCTTTACCTTCAAAAACCGAATAACGCGCACCAACATTAGTCATAAACATCGATTTGTTTTCAAACTGAATTCCTATATAAGGACCTCTAAACATCGCAAAAGCGGTAAGCGTCAATTTTTTTGTCGCTGTAAAATTGTTGATTACTCTCACATTATAAACCGTGTTTTCTACTTCAATACGGGTTTGGGTAATATCAGATGCCGTAGGATTTTCAATAGCCGGGTCTAGCGACTCGGTAATACCGGTTTGTGTTTGATTAAATAAATCGAAACTCGCATTAATGCTCCACCAGTCTAGCGGTTTGTAGTTGCTGCTCAATTCAAAGCCATAGGCAGTAGTGGAGTCAAAATTATCGTTAGTCAACACGATACGATCCAGGTTAAAGCGATCTACAAATACGGCTTGATTGATCTCATCTTCAATAATGCGGTAAAATACACCGGCTGTAATACTTCCTTTCTCCAGGGTTCGTGTGTAGTTGGTTTCTAACGAATTTGTAAACTGCGGTCTCAGATCTACATTCCCAAATTGCGTGATTAAGGGCGAACTCCATTCGCGTATGGGATTAACCTGGCCTACGCCCGGGCGATCTATACGACGGCTATAACTTACCTGATACTGATTTTTTTCTGAAGGATTGAAGGTCACGTAAGCCGAAGGGTAGAGCTCAAAATAATCGTTTGTAAACGCACGTACCGCATTAGTATCTGCAGCGACATGCACCTGCTCAGCTCGTAAACCGGCCTGATACGACCATTTTTCATAGTTTTTTCCGTAAGTCACATAAGCAGAATAAATATCCCGACTGTAATCAAACTGCGTGTCTGGTGTGGGAATCAAATTTCCAGATGCATTAAACGACTGCCCGGTACTGCTGTATGCAATATCTGTATTGAATACAATAGCCTGAACACCCAACTCTAGCTTTTCGCTTTCAGAAAGCGGATTCACATAATCTAAATTCAAAGTAGTACGGTCTCTTTTTGTAGCTACAAAATCTTCATAGTCGGCAAGGGGAGTAGATCCTGTAAAGTCAAAAAACGTATCCTCATCTGCATCAAAGGTGTTGTAATCTGCTTCAAACTCAATATTATGACCTTCTTTTTCAAAATCAAGTTTATAATCGAGGTTGTATTGCTGCGAGTAGTTGCTCATATCTGCGCCAAAATCCTGCATCAGATTGCGGGTCGTATCATCTGCGTAAATAATATCTATGTTACCGCCGGGCATTCCGTTAAAACTGTTTTGAGAGGTAAATACAGAGAGGGTATTTTTATCATTTAAGTACACATCTAAGCCCAATTTTAGCAGGTGTGATTTTTGGTCATTAAGCATATCAAAATACTGGGTAGAGTTATCGCCTTCGCGAAAAATCGTCCCATAATTAGCATTCTTAGAAAGGTTATTACTGTAGTTTGAATA
Organism: Leeuwenhoekiella sp. W20_SRS_FM14; assembly: GCF_052119605.1. Taxonomy (NCBI): domain Bacteria; kingdom Pseudomonadati; phylum Bacteroidota; class Flavobacteriia; order Flavobacteriales; family Flavobacteriaceae; genus Leeuwenhoekiella; species Leeuwenhoekiella sp. W20_SRS_FM14. The sequence continues at coordinate 327,115 of NZ_JBGQOK010000002.1, forward strand.
CAGATTGAATTTGCCGTTGCGGTAATTGAGATTTAAACCGCTGTTAAATTGGGCGTTTTTCTCATAGGAAAGTCCGGCACTTACATCCCCGTTAAATCCTATGTTTACATTTTTGTGCAGTACGATATTGATGATTCCGCTCATTCCATCAGGATTGTATTTTGCTGAAGGATTTGTGATTAATTCAATCTTCTTAATAGAGCTCGACGGAAGCTGTTTAAGCAACTGATCTGCCGGAATGTTAGAAAGCTTACCATCTACCATTACCTGTACGTTGCTGTTTCCGCGTAGCGTAAGAGCACCAGATTGCTGATCAAGATTTACAGAAGGAATATTATTCATTATATCTGCCGCGCTTGCTCCTGCAGTGGTCAAATCTTTACCCACGTTGATGACTTTTCGGTCTATTTGCTGCTCTATTGTGGTGCGCTCAGCAACGATATTTACCGCATCAAGTTCTGCCGGAACAGCACTCAGTTTAATAGTACCAAAATCACTCTGGCGATGCTCACGGTCTATTACCAGATCGCGCTGGGTGCTTTCATACCCTATAAATTGAATTTTAAGCGTGTAAATACCTTCAGGGATTTTTGAAATTTCAAAGGCACCATCGTCATTTGTAATACCGCCGGTAACTACATCACCGGCATTTTTACTAATTACAATGGTTGCGTAGGGTATGGGTTGATTGAGGTCTGCGTCTAATACCACCCCACGTACGCTACCGGTAATAACCTCAGGAGGTTTAGGTTGCGCAAAAGAGAACGTGGTAAAACTTGATAATAATAGGCATAGTAGCCAATAGCTAGGTTTCATAGTGTTCGATTTTGATTGATGTTTTAAATAATACTTTGCATAACATACTAGTTAAGACAAAGTACTCCGTGATTAGCGGATATAGAATAGACGAACGTGTTTGAAATCTGTTACACTTAAAATCAATTTATTTTAAAAAAAGAAAACCCGGGATCGCTAAATCCCGGGTTTTCAAGTTTGAATGTTAGAAACTAACACTAACCATCAAAATAATTAATAAGCATTCAAACTTAGAAGTCGACTTCTATACCTATAGACCGCTTGAGATAGGTATTGTTACAGAGGAAGTAATCATTTAACTTTGATTTATGATAACAAAGAAAACACTGGTACTGGGCGCATCACTTAAACCCATACGATATTCGTTTTTGGCAATTAACCGCCTGGTGCAGAAAAAGCACCCCGTTGTAGCTCTGGGCTTGCGTGCAGGTGTAGTTGCCGGTGTACCTGTAGATACGGGTTTTCCTGATTACGAGGCTGTAGATACGGTAACCTTATATCTTAATGCTATAAATCAAAAGCCGTATTATGAGTACCTCATAGGTTTAAAACCCAGGCGTATCATTTTTAATCCCGGTACCGAAAACCCAGAATTTTACAGGCTTTTAGAACAGGCAAATATTGAGATCGACAATGCATGTACCTTAGTTCTTTTGAGTACGAATACTTACTAAACCTAAAAAGGTTAACAGGCCGTTGAGAATAAGAATGAAGAAGCCAAATTCAAAATCAAGATACTTCAGCGTTAGTTCGCTTATTGTATAAGCCAGAATAGGAGCGGCGACACAAACTAAGGGTACAATCTTATCTTTTACATTCCATTTTGTAAACAAACCGAACGCATACAAGCCTAATAAAGGGCCATAGGTATACCCCGCAAAAACAAAGAGTTTAGCAATCACGCTCTCATCTGCAATAATATATTTAAAACCTATAATCACCAGGATTATTAATAGGGAAGCAGCAATATGTATTCTTTTACGAATCGCGATTTGCTTTGCGGCTGTGTATTTTTTTTCAATCTCCAGAATATCTATACTAAAGGAAGTGGTAAGTGCGGTAAGGGCACTGTCTGCACTAGAATAAGCAGCAGCGATAAGTCCTAAAATAAAGCAAATCGCGATACCAAAACCTAATCCAGACTGGGTTGCAATAAACGGAAATAAATCATCTTTAGAAGCATCAATCCCGTTATTGCGGGCGTAAACGGTAAGTAAAACACCTAAAGCCAAAAAGATGAGATTTACAATTGTAAGTACGATGGTAAACCAAAACATATTTTTCTGAGCATCTTTTAGGGTTCTGCAGGTGAGGTTTTTTTGCATCATATCCTGATCAAGACCGGTCATTACAATAGCGATAAACGCACCGCTAATAAACTGCTTAAAGAAAAAGTCTTTACTCTTCCAATCCTCAAAAAAGAACATTTGAGACATATCACTTTCTGCAATAAAATTGAAAAAAGATCCCGGAGTCAACCCTAAATCTGATGATAAGAAATATATGGCAACACCCAGAGCGGTTAGCATAAAGAGGGTTTGCAGCGTATCTGTCCACACAATGGTTTTTATCCCACTTTTAAAGGTGTACAGCCAGATTAGTAAAATAGTAATGGTAACGGTCACCCAAAAGGGTACGTTCATACTGTCAAAAACCAGCAGTTGTAACACATTTGCTACCAGATATAATCTAAAACTAGCGCCAACAACGCGGCTTAATAGAAAGAAAGAAGCACCTGTTTTATAGGAGTTGATTCCAAATCGTCCCCCTAAATAGGCATAAATGGAGGTGAGGTTGAGTTTATAATAAAGCGGCAGCAACACTAAACCTATTACGGCATAACCTAAAGTGTAGCCTAAAACTACCTGAAAATAGCTAAACTGTGAGGCTTCTACCCAGCCCGGAACCGAGATAAACGTAACGCCAGATAGCGAAGCGCCTATCATCCCAAAGGCGACTAAATACCAGGGTGACTGCTTACTGGCTTTAAAAAAATCTTCGTTAGAACCTCCTTTTCCTGTAAAATAGGAAACCAGCATTAGCGTAATAAAATAGCCGGCAATGAGTAGGAGTATGGTGGTGGGTTGCATAAATTAGATGTAAAAATTGGAGCTGTAAAATTGCAAAACGAATATAAGGTATAAAACTTCAATTGGCATAATCTGAAAAATTTACAAAGTAAACTTACCTTTGCGCAAAATCAGGACGTTCCTGAGCCTGATTTTTCTTAATTAAATACAAATTCAGGTATCTAAATTCGCTGCTTTGAATGCGAATTTTTTGAAAAATAACACATTGAATTTATGGAACTTCCCAAGTTTATATTAGGTGATAATACAGATTATCCAGAATCAATATTTGTCATTCACACCGACTTTCCTCGTTTTGTTATAGACTTAAAAACAGACGATGTAGAATGGTTTGAAGATTTTGATGAGAATGATGAAGATGAACTTTCTACAGAAGCCGAAGGCTTAATTCTTAAAGCGACCGAGTTTTACGACAGAGAGGTAGCGCGTTACGAAGAAGATTAAATGAACGAATTACAGCAACTGGATCACAAGGTTTATCTTTTTCTCAACAACCTGGGAACAGAGACGTGGGATCCTTTCTGGCTTTTTATTACCAATAAATGGTGCAGCATACCGCTCTACGTTTTTTTACTGATTTTAATATATAAGAAATTTGGTGTTAAAGGGACGCTGTATACCCTGGTTACCGTAGCACTTCTGATAACTGCTACAGATCAGCTGGCAAATGTTTTTAAACACGGTTTTGAGCGTTTGCGACCCTGCCGGCAGGAAGGAGTAATGGAGCAGGCGCGTTTTATCGCAGTTAGATGTGGGAGTTTTGGATATTTTTCTGCACACGCAGCAAGCTCAATGGGTCTGGCCGTATTTGTAGGACTTTTATTAAAAGCACGTTACAAATGGGTGTTTCCCGTGTTGTTTGTTTGGGCCTTATTTATAGGGTATAGTCGTATTTATGTAGGTGTTCATTATCCCGGAGATGTTTTAACCGGTATGTTAATAGGTGGCTTGATAGGTTTAGTTATGTTCTATCTGCACCGTTTTGGCTTTGCCAGAATTTTTAAAGATAATTAGTATGAAAGCATTAGTAACCGGTGCAGCCGGTTTTATAGGTTCGCATTGTGCAGAGCGTTTAAAAGCGATGGATTTTGATGTAGTAGGAATAGATAATTTCTCGCCCTATTACAGTCCCGATCTTAAAAACAGAAATGCAAAAACACTAAAGAATGCAGGTATTCCTATTGAAATAGTTGATTTAAGAAAGCCTGAAGATTTTAAAAAATTAAACGCAGATTTTAATTATATCTTTCATTTTGCTGCTCAACCCGGTATTGCTGCGACTTCAACTTTTGAAGATTATTTGTTGAACAATCTGGTGGCGACAAAAAATCTAATGGATTTTGCTCTTACCTGCAAAGACTTAAAACTTTTTACTAATATTTCTACATCTTCAATTTATGGTCTAAGAGCAACCCTAACCGAAGATGCAGCACCAGAACCGGCCTCGCTTTACGGTGTTACAAAACTAGCGGCAGAACAACTGGTATTGTCAAAGGCCAGAGAAAATCAAATTAAGTCTTGTTCTTTACGATTGTTTTCGGTTTATGGGCCTCGAGAGCGTCCTGAGAAATTGTACACAAAGCTAATAGGTTGTGGTTTCTTTCATCAGGAATTTCCACTTTTTGAAGGTAGCGAGACTCACGTACGCAGTTTTACTTTTGTAGATGATATTATTGACGGTGTGGTAAGCGTTATTGGTAAAGAAGCGGTTGTAGACGGCGAAGTGATTAATCTGGGAACCGAGCAGGAGCACACCACTGGTGAGGGAATGGCAATCGTTGAAGAATTATTAGATACGCAGATACGTAAAGATATTGTAGGCAAACGGGGCGGAGATCAAATGTTTACTAAAGCAAATATTGATAAAGCCAGACGCTTGTTAAATTATAATCCTACTACGACTTTGAAAGATGGTTTAGCTAAGCAAATAGACTGGTATCGAAAAGAATTTGTAGCGTAAAAACTATGATGCTAACCGAAAAAGACAAAGCCTTTATCAAAATGTGGCGCGAAAAAAGAACTGCAAAATTTCAATTTTTTAGTGGAATTGTGCTGCAGATTGTTCTAATTGCCGTCACGTATAAGTTGGTTATTAATTATTTTTCCGGCGGAATATTTGATATTGAAGTATTTCTCAAATATGGTCTTTTTGGATTGATACTGGGAATTGTCGTGGCGTTCTTAAAATTCAGAACTAATGAAAAGCGCTATAAAAAGCTGAAACCAGGAGGTTAAACTCGCAAAAAAGGTAAAAATAAAACCACTGACTAAACGTGTACTCGAGTTACTACGTTGAGTCAGTGGTTTTTTTATTTATTCTAGCATAGAAAAGTCTGCGATACCGCGTATTTCGGTAGAGAGTTCACCTAAGGCACCTGCATTAACCTGAGCTCCCGTATAAATACGTATAAAGTCAATACCTCTTAGATTAACAGAATTTCCGTCTGCATCTATGGCCTGATCTATATCGAGAAGGTTTCCTTTATAAGTGGCATAATCTGCATCGTAATTATCTACATAACCCCATTCTAGCGCAGCAATATTTGTAAATCCGCTGTTAGATACTACAGGAAAGACACGAGTTCCTGTGTACGATACTTCTTCAAGTTCGGTGATAAAAAGGGGATAAAAGTTCTGGGGGTGATATGAGTTTACCACAACACTTCCTGCAGTATTGAGGCTATCTAACCACGGCACGTCTGCGTGCATTCCCGGGTTAGTATACGTTGTTGTGTAATTAGTAAGTGTTGCTGCATCGGCGTGAGCACTTCCGCGTAGCTCATAAAAGGTATCATCTGCGAGTCCGTTTCCATTAGTGTCAAAAGAAACCTGTACAATACCGGGTTCAGAAAGGCCATTAAATGCGTTACCATAAACCAGGAAATCTTTAGCGTCTGCTACATTTTCTATTGTATGATCAAAACCTACTAAAATAGAGCCTCCCCAGGCACCTAGTGAAATTGTATTTGTAGTGCTACCAACTAGTTTTTGGGCATCCTCGGGAGTACCAAAAGAACTATTAATAAATTGACCTGGAGCTGGGTTATATGCGAGTACTTGAGAAATTAACGAACTACTTTCAGAAGATTTAGGTCTGTAATACACATCATAAGGGTCGTTTACTTTAACCTGATAGGTGCGCGATATCGAATCAAGATTGGTCGTGGCTTTAAAGGTGAGTGCAAATGTTTTGGCCTGCTTAGGAATGTATTCTAAGTTTTGTAATATGCTTAGGACAGTATCTTCAGTAGTCCATTTGAATTGCACGTTTTCCGGAAGATTTAAAATTTCCTGATTCAGTTTAAGCGTGTCTCCTAAAAGGAGTTCAAGGTTGGTTTCATAGGTTGGTGTTGTAAATTCCATAGGGGTGAAAGCCGTGTCATCATCATTAGCACAGGATGCTAATAGCATAGTGATTCCTGCCAGAAAAAGTAGTTTGATTGTGTTTTTGTGTTGCATAATAAAGATATACTAATTAATAAAAGGTTACTTTTTTAGTAAATCGTACAACGGGAAATAGATATAGATAGAAGAAATACACCTTAAAATTAAGGCGCACAGAACAATCTACCCAAAGCAATAACTCCCGAAAGCTTTGATTTATAATAGATTGTGGCAGGTCTTCTGACTCATCCCTCGTTTTAACCCTTCCCATCATTGCGACAGTGGTTTTGTTAAACGATTATCCTGTACTACAGAATAGGATTTACAGCAGCGGGAACTGTTCAGGATTTACACCTGATTCCCTTTTAATACAGCATAAAAATGCTATAACCAAAAATCTGTACAACGTTAGTATATTTTAATAAGCTAACTCAATGTTTCTAGAATAAAAACAAAATATTTTATCTTAAATGTATATATTACATTTAAGTAAGTATTTATAGGTTCGTTATTATGAAGAAAAGGCTATTGTTAAGTTCTGCTATGTTTTTAGCGGTTTTGAGCTGTAAGCAGACAGATAAAGTAAAACAAACCAGTAATCAGGATAAATCTGAAGATTTAATAACTAACCCTATTGCTGAGGGCTACTACGCAGATCCTTCTATTGTTCAGGAAGCGGGTACATTTTATATTTATGCAACCAAAGACCCGTGGGGTAAAGAAGACCTCGCCGTTTTAGAGTCGACCGATTTTAAAAACTGGGAACAGAAAACCTTAAATTGGCCTACAAAAGAGGCGTGCACGAGCCCCACTTCAAACGGAAGTATGGTTTGGGCACCTTCCGTAATTAAAGCTAAAAACGGTAAGTTTTATATGTATGTGTCTGTAGGAAGTGAGGTCTGGGCAGGTGTTGCTGAATCTCCTTTAGGACCGTGGAAAAATGCCAAAGAAGATGAAAGTCCTTTAATAAAAGGAAATCTATTCCCCGAATATCATATGATAGACGCGGAAGCTTTTATAGATGATGACGGACAGGCCTATTTGTATTGGGGTTCTGGTTTGAACTGGGTTAACGGGCATTGTTTTGTTGTAAAACTGGGTGCAGATATGATCACCTTTGAAGGCGAAATTAAGGATGTTACGCCAGCCAATTATTTTGAAGCTCCTGTAATGGTTAAAAGAGATGGTGTGTATTACCTGATGTATTCAGACGGAAAGGTAATAGAAGACACCTACAAGGTGCGATATGCTACAGGAAATAATCCTTATGGGCCGTTTACTGAAGCAGAAAACAGTCCTATACTTTCTACAGAAACCGATTCTACAACCTATAGCCCCGGACATCATACTGTTTTTAATAGCAGCGGACAGGATTATATCTTGTATCACAGACATTCTGCAAACTCGCCAAACTCTGAAGACTTACTTCGGGAGTTGTGTGTAGACAGTTTAAACTTTACAAAAGATGGTTTAATAGAAAAAGTTAGACCTTCCGGGATTACAGCTTTTAAAAGTAAAGCCCTAGAAAATTAGAAATTAGAAAAGAGGTTAATTTTTGTCTTTGATTCAGAAAATAGAAATCAGACCTTTTTCAATAACTCCTGTGCAGCCTGAAACGGAGTAGTCTTTCCTTCGTTTAAAGCTTCAAGAAGTAGCGGTAGTTTTGCTTTTATTTCAGGGTCTGAGTAAAAATTATCTTTAAGGGTATTTTCTATAGTGTTTTTTAACCAGTAGGTGTTTTGCTTTTTACGGTTGGTTTCAAAATAACCGTTTTCATTTACAAGTTTAATATAATTAGAAATCGTTTCCCAGATTTCTTCTATACCTTCATTTTGCAGTGCGCTGCAACGTTTCACTTCTGGAGACCATTCACTTTCTTTAGCAGGATAAAGGTGAAGAGCTTTTGCAAATGCACTGGCAGCAAGTTTGGCTGCATTTTTATTGTCGCCATCGGCTTTATTTATAACCAGAAGATCTGCCATTTCCATTATTCCGCGTTTGATGCCTTGCAGTTCGTCACCGGCTCCTGCTAATTTTAGTAACAGGAAAAAATCGGTCATCGCGTGAACAGCGGTTTCACTTTGTCCCACGCCCACTGTCTCAATAAGAATAACCTCATATCTGGCAGCTTCACAAAGTATTATAGCTTCGCGGGTTTTGCGGGCAACTCCTCCCAGAGAATCTCCTGCAGCAGATGGTCTTATAAATGCACGTTCATTTACAGATAAGGTTTCCATTCGGGTTTTGTCACCCAAAATACTTCCGTGGCTAATGCTGCTACTAGGGTCAATTGCCAGAACGGCAATCTTTTTACCCTGTTGCGTTAGATGGTAACCTAAGGCTTCTATAAACGTACTTTTTCCAACGCCGGGAACTCCGGTTATTCCTATACGTATAGATTTATTGGCGTGGGGCAGGCATCCGGTTAATACTTCTTGAGCGATTGCCTGATGACGTGCTGCGGTACTTTCAACCAGGGTAATACTTCGGCTAAGTGCGGTTGTATTTCCTGAGCAAATTTGCGTGATAAGTTGCTGCGCATCGGGTAAATTTCGGCGTTTAGCAATTATAATATTTGCTGAAGTAGAATCGATATGATCCGTTTTTTTAGACATTCTTTAAGCAATTTTCAAAATGGAATAAAGGTAAGGGAAATGATTAAAGTAGAAATACGAAATACGAAATACGAAATACGAAATACTATTATTAAATGACCCTAATAAATACGGAGTGTTTAATCTGATCTCCTATGACAAGCGTTTTTCAAATACAATTGGAAATTAGACTCAACTTACTTTTTGTGAAATCTTTAGTAAGTTGAAGTTGATTTCTGTTTTTTGTATTGGTATCTTGAACCCTTAATCATTGAAAAATTCTAGATATGAAAGCTTTATATAAAGCAAAAGCGACTGCAAACGGTGGTCGTGACGGCAGTGTTTCATCAGATGACGGAACTTTAGATTTTAAATTGTCTGTACCTAAAGGTCTTGGTGGCGCAGGAGGAGAAGGTACAAACCCAGAGCAACTTTTTGCTGCAGGATATTCTGCTTGTTTTGGTAGTGCTTTAGCTCACGTAGCACGTGGTAAAAAAGTAGATCTTGGGGATTATACGGTTACTGCAACGGTTAAAATTGGCAAAAATGAAGAAGACATGTTTCAGCTGGCTGTAGTGCTTGACTGCTACCTACCAACCGTAGATGTAGAACAGGGTGAAGAGCTGGTAAACGAAGCTCACGAAGTATGTCCGTATTCCCGCGCAACGATGGATAATATTGATGTGACTTTAAATTTACTTTTAGATGAGTAATTTGAAGTTTATATAAAAATAAAAACCCGCGACTTGCGGGTTTTTTTATGCTTTTTAGTTGTTTGGGAAAGGAGGTGGGGGCGGTGGAGGAATATGAGTCGTGTCAATTTCTAAATAATAAGAAATTTGTAAATCATACTTTTCCTGAATTTCGGTCATCGTTTTTGTAATAAAAAGTAAGGTGTTTTTTAAATTTTCAACAGGTGTATTTCGTCTCTCCTGAGCGTAATGAACACTAATTAAGATCCTTCTTAATTTATCTTTATTAAAATAGGGTGATCTGAGTTGCTCATCTAAAGAGACTTGAACTTCTTCATTAAAGAATTTTGGTGAGATTTTAGTATTATAATTCTTCAGTAGAGAATCGTTTTGAAAATCAAAAAAATCAACCCTTCTATAACAGGCACCACCTCTACTTTTAGAGCAGTCCTTAAAAACTGCAATTTTAAAATGGGTATTGTTATGCTTAAAACTTAAAACATTTGTTTTATCGTCGCAGGAATTTTTATCCATTGCTGTGACTAGTTCTTCATACGTTTTATAATCATCGAGATTGATGTTACTATTCTCTAGATCAATTGCATTAAATCGTTCTTTATTCGGAAAATAAAAAGTTTCAACATCTTGAAATTCTTCTGTAATTTCTGGCGGATTTTCACAGGAATACAGCCCTAAAAGAACTACCATAATCAAAAAATAGAGGTGTTTCATAAAAGCCTGTTTCAGTTTTAAAATCAAATAACAGGCCATTATTCCTAGTTCTAAATTAATTAATCACAATTTTGCAACGCAGGCGAAATAGATTCGTCTTTAGAAAAGGAATTAGCAACTAACCAAACCATCATTTTGCAAATTACCGAAATACTTGAACGATGTAAACAGAACGACAGGCGGGCGCAGATGCAACTGTATAATAAATACAGCCAGGGTATGTACTACGTAGCGTTTCGGTTTTTGAAAAACTCTTTTGAAGCTGAAGAAGCGATGCAGGAGGGTTTTGTAAAAGCGTTTACAAAAATGCATCAATACAATGGAGAGGTGACTTTTGGTGCCTGGCTCAAACGTATTGTGATCAATAAGAGCATAGATATGCTTAAAGCAAAAAAGCTTGAGCTGGTAGCGATAAATGAGCAGGTTTTAGGTACCGTAGATGATGACAATGATTGGGCGGTAGAAGATGGTATTACAGTAGACCAGATTAAGGAAGCCATAGAAGAACTTCCAGAACGGTACCGGTATGCTGTTATGCTCTTCTTAATTGAAGGTTATGACCACCAGGAAATATCTGAAATATTAGAAATCACCGAAGTCGCATCGCGCACACTGGTGCACAGAGGTAAAAAGAAATTACAAGAAAAATTAAAAACAAAATATCATGGCACAGGATATTAGAGAACTTCTTAAAAATGATTTGAGCGTCCCGGCAGAAGGCTTAAAGCCGAATCATGAAGCTCGATTTAATGCTCGACTTGACGCTAATTTTGGAGCGCAGGCTAAAGCAAAAGCAGAGGGATATCTCTGGATGAAAATCGCCGCTGTATTGGTTGTACTTATTGCCGTTACCGGTTTGCTTTTAAACAATCCGTTTAGTGCTTCCATTCAGCAACAACAACCTACAGAGGCTAATTCTGTAGCGAGTGCAGAGACCACAAAGGTTCAATTAAGTGATTTCTCACCAGAGTATAAGCAAATAGAAGATCGCTATCTGGCAAGCATTCATATGGAGCTGGCGCAGCTAAATGTAAATGATGATAATAAAGCAGTTGTAGATGCTTTTATGGGACAGCTAGAAGAGCTTAATCAGGAGTATGATCGTCTTAATCGTGATCTGGTAGAAACCGGGGTTAACGATCAAAACATACAATCTCTTATAGATAATTTACAGTTTAGGCTAGACCTTTTATTAAAGCTAAAAGAAAAATTGAATGAATTACAAGAATCTCAATTTGATGAGATTAAAACTAACACCGTATAATACAATGAGACTATTTGTTCATTTATGTGTGCTTACCCTTGTAGTGAATCTTGCTTCACAAGCACAGGCACAAACAACAAACACTAAATTTAATGAGCGCTTTTCAACGCGTGCAGATGTTACAATTAATGCAGATACACAATATGCAGATGTTGTTTTTGAAAACTGGAATAAAAATGAAGTTGCGGTAGAAGCTGTTATAGAATCTGAAGATCTTTCTAAAGAAGAAATTAATGAGTTATTAAAAGGCTGGCAGGTACAAGTACAGGGCAACAGTAACGCCGTGCAAATACTAAGTAGAGGTGCACCTGCTGCAGTAAATATCGCTTTAAGTGATGTACAAATGCGGGGAGCTAATGATTTAATAGCATCATCTATGCAAATGATGCAGCCTATGATGAAGAATATGCTGAGTCCTATGCTTGAGCAGTTTTCAGGAATGAAATTACCTGCGGAATATTATAAGGGAATGAAAAATATTTCATTTGATTACAATGCATACAAGCGGGATGGGGAGAAGTATTTAGAGCAGTATAAAAAGAAGATCGAAGCTAATTTTGGTGAAGACTTTGATGCGGTGATGAAAAAATGGGAACGCAACAATCAAAAGAAAGTTGCTGCAGGACAAGGACTAGCCGGAAGTAGTCTATTAGGAATGCCAAAATCGCCATTCTCAAAGCAAATGAATTTTGATGCGGATGCCTATAAAAGAGATAAGAAAGGCTATGTATCTGCGATGAATAAAAAATATGGTACGAGTGTAAGTGTGTCACAGACCGATAAGTGGCGCTCAGATATGGAAGCCTGGGGAGCAGATTTTAATAAAGATATGAAAGCCTGGGGTGAGCGTTTTGGGAAACAGTTTGGTGGTTCTACCGAAGCTTTAGGGGCTAATTTCAGTAGAGCTTTAGAAAGTGATATGGCGGCTTTAGGACAAAATATAGGTAAAGCTATGGAAGGCTGGAGCGATAGTTTTGCAAAAAAACTTGAGCAAATGGCAGAGCAACAGGGAGGTAATCTTCAGAAAACGGTTACTCGTGATGCTAATGGTAATGTGAGCACGCAAATGACGTATAGTTTTACGGGATCTAATGTTCCCAACGTTGCTAAACCTAAAGGATCATACAAACGTAAGATTGTGGTGCGTATGCCTAATGATGCTAAATTAGATCTTAATGTACGTCACGGTAATATAAAAATTGCTGAGGCTACTAATGCTAAAGTTAATTTGTCGCACGGTGATTTTATTGCCAATACTATTTCTGGAGATAAAACATTTATAAACGTAGCATATAGTCCTGTTGATGTGGCAACCTGGGATTATGGTACACTGCAGGCGAGTTACACAAAATCCTGCGTGATAGATAAGGCTAAAAGCATCAATATAAATTCAAGAGCAAGCAGTATTGTTATAAATGAATTACAAGATGCAGCGGTTATTACCGGTAGTTTTGGAGAGTTGTCTATACCTAAGTTGGGTAAAAATTTCAAGACTCTAAATATAAGTGTCGAGAATAGTGATGTGGTACTTAATCTGCCAGATACACCTTTCCATTTTAATTTTAACGGTGTACGTAGTCGTTTAAATTATCCAAAAAGTTTAGACGCAAAAGTGATGGAAGGTTATAACAGCAGTATGGTAAATGGTTTTTACAAATCGAGAAATACAGATAGTATTATCGCCATCTCTTCAAAGTTTAGTGATATAGTTTTAAATTAGTTTAAGTTAATTAGTAAAAAGTCCGTTCCTGCCAGAACGGATTTTTTTTGTGCTTAATAATTTCAATAGAATTGTATTTTTGAGCGTATGCAAACACGAGATTTTTCAGCAGAATTAAGCAAATTAACTTCCGGTTTTACGCCGATAATTGACACCACTTATAAAGCGGAAGATTATAAATTTCTTGATCTTTCGGTAACCAACCCGGTTTTAGAGGGAGTAGATACAAGCTCTGCGGAAGCAATACAGGTTTATATAAATACTTATTTGTCTAAAGTAGGGGGTACCATCGCCTATGGCGGGTATTTAGAAAAACGTAGTATTTACGACCGAAGCCTTTATTTTAGTAATACAGATGAAGTGTTAAAGCGTAATATACATTTAGGACTTGACATCTGGTGTCCTCAAGGTACAGCGGTTTTAGTACCTGTAAAAGGTGTCGTGCATAGCTTTAAGGATAACCGCAATCACGGCGATTACGGGCCGTGTATCGTTTTAGAACATCGTCTTGAAAATCTCACATTTTACACACTTTACGGCCATTTAACTCGATCTTCTTTATCTAATTTAAGCATAGGACAAATGTTTGAGGCAGGTGAAATCCTGGCCCATCTTGGTGTACCCGAAGAAAATGGCGATTACGCTCCGCATTTACACTTTCAGATTATACGAGATATACAAGGTAATAGGGGTGATTATCCGGGAGTGTCTACGCTTCAGAATCTAGATTTCTACAAGAAAAATTGTCCCGATCCGCAATTACTTCTTAAAATCAATACGCTGTAGATTTAGATAAAATCAATTTCAGTTTCCGCAACTTCTTCAATATAAAATGACATAATAGTTTTAAAAAACTATTATTTCTTAAGGTACACTATTGTTAAAAAATTAAGATGAAAGTAGGTAACTAACCGTAAATGATGTTATTTAAGTGAAATACTGTTAAGATAGTATTAGGTTAAGCTAAGATAAAGTTAAAAAAGGATTTCGATCCCTGCTAATTTTATTCCGCAGTTAATGATTCCCTAAGGGCTTATTAATTCTCACGAAGCAACTAACCTAAACTGTCTAACAAATGAGTCAAAAATTAAATCAATTAGTAGTAGCTAAGCGTAAGGCTTATAAAAACAAAGGACATCTTCTCTTTGGTCTATTTCTACTGTGTTCTTTTATTACCCATTCACAACGTATACTTACAGGAACGGTAAAAGATGACAAAGGAGTTTTACTTCCCGGTGTAAACGTAAAGGAGAAAGGTGTTTCAAACGGTTTTATCACAGATTTTGATGGTAATTTTCAGGTAACTACCCAAAATGAGGCTGCAGTTTTAATATTCTCGTATGTAGGATTTGAAACTTTAGAAGTATCAACACAGGGTAAAACAGAATTCAATATCACCTTAAAAGAAAATCTAGAGGCTCTTTCTGAAGTCGTGGTCATAGGTTACGGTACACAAAAGCGGGCAGATGTAACCAGTGCAGTGGCTAGTGTAAAGTCTGAAGACTTTATAGAAGGTAACGTGCGTGACGCAGCCCAACTTGTACAGGGTAAAGTAGCCGGTCTTTCGGTTTCTGCACCTTCTGGAGATCCTACAGCGGGTACGCAAATACAATTAAGAGGTATTGCATCACTTAATGGCAGCAGCGCTCCTTTAATTCTTGTAGATGGTGTTCCCGGAAGTTTACAAACTGTTGCTCCCGAAGATATTGCTTCTATAGACGTTCTTAAAGATGGGTCTGCGACTGCTATTTATGGTACTCGGGGTACAAACGGTGTGATCATTATTACTACCAAAGGGGCAAATAATGATATGCAAAATACAATCGAATATACAGGTAATGTGTCCTTTCAATCTATTAGTAACAATCTCGACTTCTTAAATGCTTCAGAACTTAGAGAGAAGTATGCTGAGGGGTATACGTTTACCGGAGCTAATTTTGAAGATTTTGGTTCGGATACAGACTGGTTAGATGAGATTACTCAAAATGCTGTAAGTACTGTGCACAATGTACTTTTTAGGGGCGGAAACAAAACAACAAACCTGAGTGCTTCGGTTAATTACAGAAACCTGGAAGGAATTTTTATAAATACCAATAACAAACGCTATACCGGTCGTATAGATGTCAACCACGCGATGTTTGACAATAAATTGAAAGCCAATTTTAATGTTGTTCTCAGTGAACAGGAATTTTATACCGGTGGCGATGGTTACAGTTTTAACCCGTATGTGTATCGCCAGGCGCTAATACATAATCCTACTGAGCCCGTGCGTAACGAAGATGGTAGCTGGTTTGAAAGAGATGTATATTTATACGACAACCCGGTCGCTTACCTAAAAGAGACAGACGGTCAAAACCGTTACCGCAATACGCGATTTACTGGAAGTTTAGCTTATTCTCCCATAGAAGATTTAACCATTCAAGGTTTATATACGCGTAAAGGAAATTCAAATATACGAGGCTATTACGAGAGTAAGAATCACGTTTCTACTACAAAAAATGGTGTTGAAGGCTATGCTTCAAGAGGTACCGATGATTATGTGGGAGATTACGGGCAGATTACCTTAGACTACAAGAAAAATTTTGGTCTTCATAAAATCACTGCGCTTGCGGGTTATAACTATGAGAAAAATGTAAACGAAGGTTTTTATGCAAATAACCGCAACTTCCCATCAGATGCATATACTTACAACTATCTTGGTATTGGACAGGGGCTTCCGTTAGGTGAAGCAGGTATGGGTAGTTATAAAAACTCAGACAAGCTTATTGCATTTTTTGGTCGGTTAACTTACAACTACGATGATAAATATCTGATTATGGCAAGTTTGCGTCATGAAGGTTCGTCGCGTTTTGGCGCAGATAACAAATGGGGAAGTTTTCCGGGAGTTTCTGCAGGATGGCGTATTAATGAGGAAGAATTTATGAAAGATGCCAAGTGGGTAAACAACCTTAAATTAAGAGGAGGTTTTGGTATCACAGGTATTAATGCAGGAAGTTCGTATCAATCTTTAAGTAGCTTAAATTATAGTAACTACTTCTATTATAACGGCCGATGGTTACGCGAATTAATTCCTTCAAGAAATCCAAACCCAGATCTTAAATGGGAGAAAAAAGAAGAGTTTAATATAGGTCTTGATTTTGACCTATTTGATGGTCGCTTAAGTGGTGCATTAGATTATTACAACCGTCACACTAAAGATGCACTCTATAATTACGATGTGCCCACACCTCCCTATTTATACAGCAGTATAACAGCTAACGTTGCTGAGGTAAGCAATGTAGGTTTTGAAGCCTTACTTACTGTTTTACCGGTACAGACCGAAAACTTCAACTGGAATTCAACATTTACCTATTCTACAAATAAAAATGAGTTAGTGTCTTTATCTAATGATCAGTTTCAGACAACAAATGATTTTTTCTACACCGGTTACACGGGTGAGCCCATTCAACTTTCTACGCACATCGTACAGGTAGGAGAGAGCATCGGTAATTTCTACGGATTAAAAAGTGTAGATATTTCAGATGAGGGAATCTGGTTAGTAGAGAATGCTGATGGGGAGATTATACCTGCTACAGAATCTTCTACTGCAGACCGTCAGGTTTTAGGAAACGGGTTACCTAAACATTATTTAAGCTGGAATAATACCTTAAATTATAAAAACTGGGATTTAAATGTGAATATGCGTGGAGCTTTTGGGTTTCAGATATTAAACTTTTCAAGAATGTTTTATGAGAATCCTACCATAGGTTACAATGTTCTGGATACTGCTTTTGATGAGGTATATGGTAAAGCAGTGCTCTCTGATGTACAGCGATTTGTGAGTTATTATGTTGAAGATGGTGATTACTGGAAAATAGATAACGTGACTTTAGGATATACCGTTAATACAGATAAAAGCGACATCATTAAGCGCTTGCGGGTATTTGCGACTGGTTTAAATCTTGTAACACTTACTGGCTACAAAGGTATAGACCCTGAGGTTAACAGATCTGGCTTATCTCCGGGTAATGATGAGCGGGATAAATATCCTACCACACGCACATTTAGTTTAGGAGTGAACGTAACGTTTTAATAAAAAGACTATGAAAACTATATTTAAGCATATCGTATTAAAAAAATCATCTACAATGCCAGTTTTGGGGTTGTTTGTTTTCCTATCATTTTTAGCCTGTACAAATCTTGAAGAAGAGGTATTTTCAGAAATTACCGAAGATTCATTTGTGCCTGCAGATGAGGATATTGTAGCATTAACGGCTTCTGCCTATACACCTTTACGCTATATTATGAGCTGGCAGGGGTTGTTTGATGTGCAGGAAGAGTCTGGTGATACCTTTATAACCCCTACGCGACCTAACGGTTGGGATGACGGTGGTACGTACAAAAGAATGCATTTTCACACGTGGGATGAGACGCAATATCAACCTAGAAATACATGGCTCACTTGCTTTAGAGGTGTAAATAATATCAACAGGGTGATTTCACAGCTAGAGTCGGGCTCGCTTCCTGTAACCCAGGAGCAGGCCGCAACAGTAATTTCAGAATTGAGAGCGTTACGAGGATTGTATTATTCAATATTATTAGATACGCACGGAAATGTGCCAATACTCAAAGATTTTAGTGATGAAATTCCGCAACAAAGCACGCGGCAGGAAGTGTATGATTTTGTAGTTTCAGAACTTACTGAAGTTATTCCCGATCTTTCTGAAACCGTAGATGCTACTACCTATGGCAGATTAACGAAGTACGCCGCTATGCAAATTTTAGCTCGGGTATATTTAAATGCTGAGGTGTACACAGGTACTGCAAAATGGGCAGAATGTTTAGCGCTTTGTAATCAAATTATAGATTCTGGAGCTTATGAACTCGATACAGATTATGGTGCAATTTTTACTACTGAAAATCAAAACTCTCCTGAAATTGTTTTTGCCATTCCTTACGATCAAATCTATGCAGGAGAGTGGAATCAACACATGAAAATGTTACTGCCCAGTCACCGCGATGTTTTTAAAATGCAATCACAGCCCTGGGGAGGGAGTAGTGCAAATCCACAAATTATAAATAGTTATGAAAGTGGTGATAAACGCCTTGAAGAGACCTGGTTAGTAGGTGATCAAAAAAATGCCGATACTGGTGAGACCTTATTTACGCTGGTAAATTTTATGCCCAGTATTTATTTCTGTGAATTTGAAGAGGGGTTACGTTGCCATAAATACGACATTGCCCCGGGATCTAATAGTAGATTAAGTAACGACTTCCCTATGTTTAGATATACAGATGTTTTAATGATGAAGGCTGAAACATTATTGCGTACAAACCGGGCAGATGAGGCAGCTCTAATTGTAAGTAATGTACGAAGCAGAGCTTTTGATAATGTTGCAGATGCTATAGTTACAGGTGCAGAATTAATGGGCGATACAACGGTAGAATATGGTGTTTTAGGTGAGGACGGTAGTGTTACTGATGCCGGAGACACGACACCGATTATTTACGGCAGGTTTTTAGATGAATTAGCCTGGGAGTTTACGGCCGAAGCGCGACGTAGAACAGATATGATTCGTTTTGGAGTATACCAGACAAAAAGCTGGTATAACCACACTCCTAGGGGTAATCATACCACACTTTTTCCCATAGGATTAGAAGAGTTAAATACAAACCCTAACCTTAAACAAAATACAGGATATTAATTGGTTTATTTATCTGAATTGCTGAAGCGGACAATTTTAAAAAATTGTCCGCTTTTTTATGATCTAAATAGAAATGTTATTTGGGTTACATACTTAATCGAAACTGCGTAGGTGTCATTGCTTTGATCTCTTTAAATTTTCTATTGAAATTAGCTATATTCTGAAAACCACAACGCTCAGAAACTTCTGCAACCGGAAGTTCTTTTTCCTTGTAAAGCAGTTTACAGGCATATTCTATGCGCAACTCAATTAAAAACTGAAGAAAGGTTTTATTAGTACGTTTTTTAAAATATCTGCAAAAAGCATTCTTACTCATATTGGCTTTTTCAGCAATTGTTTCGAGTGTGATATTTTCTTTAAAATGATCTAATGTGTATTGAAAAACATCACTCATACGTTTACCTTCAACTTCTGTGTATTTTTTATGATAAACAAATGATGAAAGGGGCTTTTTTTCTGCACGTAAAATAATTTCAAGAATTTGAAGCAGATTTGCAATACGTTCAATACGGTTTTGATGTTTTAGTTTATTAAACTTTTTAAGGAGTTTGTTTTTATAGGAAGTTACTTTGATTCCGTATTCAGATTGATCGAAAAAACTGTCGATTTCAGATAAATCGGTGAGTTTAAAGAACTCGTTACCAAAAGAATTTTTAGTAAAAAAAAGTGTGTACATAATTGATAGATCTTCGGTATTGCGATCACTTCTAAACACGTGCGGAATATGCTCTCCTATTATGAGTATATCATTTTCCTGGTATTCATTTATTGTATCTCCCAAGATTAAACTTCCAGATCCTTTAACAATATAACTTATCTGTATTTCTTCATGTTCATGAAGTTTATCATAAAAAAAATGCTCCCGATCTTCTTGATAAACAAGAGCTTCTTTACCGGGTTTTGGGATTTTAAAAGGAAGAACTTTCATAGATAGGGGAATTATTAATAAGTATATTGTAGAAATTACACTTATTTATAATGCAAGTCAATACATGAGATAATATAGTATCAATATCGGTTACTTATGGCGCTAATTTTAGGTCTTTTAAGATTCGATTCTAAAAATCACAAAAGGCATAATTTTAAATGTTTTGAATACATTGATATCACATTGGCGATTTTAGTAGAAGGGATCATTATTTCCGGGTAATATACTATGTGCATCAGCTAACATCAGCACAAATAAAATCTGTAGGAATCTTTTATTTTAGGGGTGTGTTTAGAATTAATTGACATCTTATTTAAAGAAATTTCTATTTATACAACCGTAAAGCTCAATAAATCAATCTAAGAATGACGTATAAAAAAATACTACTCTCTGTTCTGCTAATTACAAGTACAACCTTACATAATATTCAGGCTCAGAACTATTGGGATAAGATCAAAGAAAAAGAATCTACTTTAGGTTTAGAAAAAGGTTTTGAAAGCTATGAGACCGCACATTTTATTTTAAAATTGGTTAAAGCTTCTCAAACAGTAGCGTCCTTAGCGCCAAAATCAAATCCCGATTTTGATTTTACACCCGGCGAGCGTTTAGAATTGCGCTCTAAAGATGGTTTGTATCAACTAGGTGATATTAATTTTAGATTACGCAATACAGATTCTCTAACGTGGCGCTCGTATTCTACAGCAGTCAAACGTAAAGCAGTGACACCTGTTAATAAAGAAGGTACATTGGCAGCAGCCAATCTTTCTGCAACGCTGGCAGACGATTTACCACTTGATGTCATACGTTATTATGCTCTTGATAAAGAAGATTTAATTCTGGGATTTGAATTTAAAAATACAACCAATTTTAATATTGAACTGGGCGCATTAGGTGTACCTATGGTATTCAACAATATTCTTGAAGGGCATTCTCTTGATGAAGCACACGCAAAAAATGTATTTTTTGATCCTTATATAGGTGAAGATGCCGGGTATCTTGAGGTTAAAAAATTAGATGGCAATGATGAGGTGCTCTTAGTATTACCTGAAGAGAATATGCCTTTTGAAGCGTACAGACCTTTACTAGACGACGAGACACCGCGCAGTATAGTTTTTGAAGGCTTTCACGAGTGGATGCCGTTAAGCAAGGCGTATGCAGATAAAGAATGGCTTGGTGTTTCACAATGGAATACCCCTACTTCCGTTGTGATTAAACCGGGCGAGACAAAAACTTTTTCTTTAAAATTTACACTTGCCCCTTCAGTTAAAGAGGTTCAGCAAACGCTTATAGCAAATAAAGTACCGGTTGCAGTAGGCATCCCGGGCTATGTGATTCCGCAGAATGTAAATGCTACATTGTTTTTAAATTATACTGCTGCAGTAACTGCTTTAGATGTTTTCCCTAAAGGATCACTTTCAATAAAAAAGAAGGAAGCCACAGCTACCGGTTATGCCACGTATGCCGTTAAAGGAGAACAGTGGGGAAGGAGCAGACTTACCATTACTTATGCAGATGGTAAACAGCAAACCGTAAATTATAAGGTTATAAAAGCGGAAGATGAGCTGGTAACTGATTTCGGTAATTTTTTATTTGATAAACAGTGGTACACAGATAAGGAAGACCTGTTCAATAGGGCTCCTTCTCTAATTTCTTACGATTATGAAACAAAGCGACAGGTTACTGAAGATTCCCGTGCATGGATTGCCGGTTTAAGTGATGAAGGTGGTGCCGGCAGTTGGTTGGGAGGGATTATGAAGCAGCTTATAAAACCAGATCAGCAACAAGTAGCAAAGCTTGAAGATTTTATACATCAAACCATCTGGGGCAAATTGCAATACGATACGGGTGAAAATAAATATGGCGTGCGTAAAAGTTTATATTATTATGAGCCCGAGAAAATGCCGGTGGGAACGTATAGCGATACCATTAATTACAAAACCTGGGCGGCATGGAGTAAGGAAGGTGCAGATGATCCCGGAAGATCCTACAACTATCCGCATGTAGTGGCTGCTTACTGGACGATGTACCGTCTGGCACGATACCACGATGGGCTGGTAACGCAACAAAACTGGGAGTGGTATTTAGACCAGGCATATGAAACTATTTTGGCTATGAGTCGTCTTGCACCGTATTATGCGCAATTTGGACAAATGGAAGGTTCGGTTTTTGTTAAAGTTTTAGACGATTTAAAACGCGAGAAACTCACAGAAAAGACAAATACGCTGGAGCTGGAAATGAGAAAAAGAGCTGAGCATTGGGAAACCCTTTCATACCCTTTTGGTAGTGAGATGCCGTGGGATTCTACCGGTCAGGAAGAGGTGTATATGTGGTCAGATTATTTTGGTTATGATGCAAAAGCAGCAGTAACATTAAATGCAATTTTAGCCTATATGCCGGTAATGCCACACTGGGCATACAATGGTAATGCACGCAGATATTGGGATTTTCTGTACGGGGGCAAATTAACACGGGTAGAACGCCAAATTCATCACTATGGTTCAGGAATGAATGCCATACCTGTATTAGATGCCTATCGTAAAAATCCCGCAGATTTACACTTACTTAAAGTAGGTTATGGAGGTTTGCTAGGTTCTGTTTCTAATATTACTGAAGATGGTTTTGGGCCTGCAGCATTTCACAGTTATCCTTCAACGTTAGAAATTGATTATTTATCTGGTGATTACGGCTCCAACTTTTTTGGATATGCTATAAATACATCCTCTTATTTAGTTAAAGATCCCGGTTTTGGGTGGTTAGCCTTTGGCGGAAACATTACCGAAACAGATGATACACTTCATCTAGAGCTAACTACGGCGGCTAAAAATGCCGTATTTATTGAGCCTTTAGGTTTGTGGATAACGCTTGATGCAGGACAGATAGAAGCAGTTACTTACACGAAAAATACACAGACTGTAGAACTGCAATTAGCAGCAAAAGATGATTTTACTCCTCAAGCATATATTCATCTTTCTGAAGGTTTTACCCTAAACTATCCTAAAGAACGGGAGGCTTATGTGATTCCTTTAAAAAATAAATCAACGTCTATTTCTATCAAAAAATAGGAATTCGTTTGAGTAAAGAAAACTAGTATTATTTGTGACCTACAGGGCTCATTACACCGGCTTTAATTTCAATTTTTAAATCGTTGTTTTCAGGTGGTATGGGACAGGAATAGTTGGGACTGTAGGCACAAAACGGATTGTAGGCTTTATTAAAATCGATGATGATGGTATCGCCCTCAGGAATTCTCAAATCGATATATCTGCCGGCACCATAGGTTTCTAAACCGCTGGTATAATCTGTGATGGGCAAGAAGAGATATTCTTTATATTCAGGTATTTCGCGTAATGACTGTGATTGATAAACGGTTAATTGGTAAGGTTTTCCAAATAATTCGAATTTTGCAAGCGCATAGGTGTCGTATTTTTTTACCACGCCAGAAGAGGTTTGAAAATCTATAGTTATAGGATTTGCAATACGTTCAAATGAGGCCTTTACACGGTAGTTTTCATCAATAGGATAAAAAGTGTGCGTGGTGAATTGCTCAATTTCTTCTAAGGTAAGTGGCGATTCTTCAGGGTTTTTATATTCAGCATTTAAATCGCTTTGAAAGATCAAAATTTCTTTTTCATAATCGGTTTGTGCGTTTAGATTTCCGCAGTAAATAATTAAGAGTGCAATATAAAGTGCTGTTTTAATCATTGTAAATGTTTTAATGCGCATATAGGTTTTTAAACAATAAGGGGGTTTGATTAGTTTTCGCTTTAAAAATACGCGAGAAATAGGCATAATCTTCAAAGCCCAGAATTTCAGAGATTTCATTTAGTGAATTTGAAGTATGCACCATAAGTCGCTTTGCTTCTAGTAAGGTACGTTCACTTATTAAATCTGTTGTGGTTTTGTCAAGAATAGTTTTGATAATGCGATTGAGATGTTTTGTGGTGATATTGAGTTTCTCAGCATAAAATGAAGCCGACTTTTCTTGTCTAAAGTGAACATCTAATAATTTTTCAAACTCTTTCAATATTTGCACATAATGAGCAGAAACTGTAGTGTTTTCTTCAGGTTCTTTAGCAATATAAAGCTGTGCCAAATCTATATAGGTAAGATTTATAAGGCTTAGTATTTTTTCAGTTTTTAAAATAGCTGTTTCCAGATATGCTGCATAAATTTCTTTAAAGCGATTAACCAGTTGCGGAAGTTGCTTATGACTAAGAGTGATGGCGGGTGTATTGTTTATTGAATAATAAAACGGAAAATGCTCAAGCCGCTGCTGCGTAAAGGCCATCTCAAAAGCAGCTTGTGTATGAAAAAAAATATAGCCTTGTGGTTGCGAAGTAAATTTCCAGAAATGAGTTTGCCCAGGATTTAGAAAAAACACAGAACCCGGTACTATGGCATATTGTGTAAAATCTATTTCGTGCGTGCCCGTACCTTCGGTAAAAATAACGCACAAGTAAAAATTATGCGTATGCGGTTTGTGTACCAGTTTTTCATTAACTCGTATATGCTTTGCAAAATCGTTAGCATATAATTCTGAAGCATTAAAATTGTGGTCAAATGCTTCAATTTGTAAAACTGGAATTCGTTTCATACAATTAGTTATGTCCTAAAAGTACAAAAAAGGAGGACATCGGTATAAGTCCTAATGTGGTTTGTAAGTCTAATTTTACTTTACAAATTAACCATTTCTGTTATGAGTTTACTTGATATCCTAAAGTTTAAATGTCCTAATTGTAAAGAGGGAGCTATTTTTGAATCTAACCAACAGTTGTTTGCACTGCATATTCCTAAAATGCATACACGTTGTAAGAAATGTAATCGTAAATTTGAGATTGAATCAGGCTTTTTTATAGGTGCGATGTATGTGAGTTATGGGTTAACAGTAGCAGAATTTCTAGCTGTTTTTATTCTTTGTTATTTTGTATTTCAGACTTCATTATTAACCGCTTTTCTTTTTGTTGTGGGTGTTATTTTACTTACCAGTACGCTAAATTTTAAACTTGCACGTACGCTGTGGATTTATATGTTTTACTCAAAATAGGGAGTACACTTAGTATCACAGGCAGTGCTACATAAAAAAAATCCTGATCGTTAGATCAGGATTTTAAAGCTAAAAGTGGGTATTATTTAGTTTTTTGTTTTTATAGGATAGGGTGGAGTAGTCAATCCTTTTGGAGGATTCTCTTTCAGCTGTTTTAAGATGATTTCAATCGCTTTTTCAAGCTGAGGGTCTTTCCCGGCAATTACTTCTTTTGGCGTTTGCTCTACTTCTACATCTGGTGGCGTACCTACATTTTCAATACCAAAACCTTCTTCATTATAGAAAGCCACATTAGGAGCTGTTACAATGCCACCATCTATAAATTCAGGATAACCCAATACTCCTACCAGACCACCCCAGGTGCGTTTACCTACTAATGTTCCCAGATTGTTTCTACGGAATAAATAGGGTAAATAATCTCCTCCAGAACCCGCGGTTTCATCAATGAGCATCACCTTAGGGCCTTGTATAGAAGCGCTTGGGGCTTTCATATCACTGCCGTATCTAAAGTTCCAGTAGCTCTGCATGGGTTTGTTAAGCAAATCAATTACATAATCTGCTAATTGCCCGCCACCATTAAAACGTTCATCAATTATAATTGCTTTTTTATCTGCCTGTGGATAAAAATAGCGTTTAAAATACTCGTGACCTCCGGTTGCAGTATTGGGTACATATACATAAGCTACCTGGCCATTTGTAGCCTCATTTACTTTTTTAATGTTGCCTTCTACCCAATCGCGGTTACGCAGGCTCATTTCAGAATCTATAGCGGTTACCTGCTCCTCATGTGCATTATTTCCGTTAGGATTTGCTGAAAGGGTAAGTGTAACAATTTGGCCGGCTTTGTTTTCAAAAAAGCTATAGAAATTATCTGAAGAAGTAACTTCCTTACCATCTACTTTAATTACATACTCGCCAGTTTTAGCAGAAACACCAGGTTCGGTAAGAGGAGCGCGCAAATCTGGATTCCAGTTGAGGCCGCCATATATTTTTGAAATTTGATATCTTCCGTTTTTCACAACATAATCTGCTCCCAGAAGGCCACCGCTAATTTCTTCTTTTTCAATACGGTTATCGCCGCGGTAATCAAAACGGTGATGTCCTACCGAAAGCTCTGCGAACATCCAGCCCATCACGCGATATAAATCGCTTTTTGTAGTGACATCTGGTAAAAAGATTTCATATTGTTTTTTCATCGCTTCCCAGTCAACACCATGCATAGCAGGATCGTAAAAATAATCGCGGTTTACACGCCAGGCCTCGTTAAAGATATTAGCCCATTCTTGTTTAGGATTTATTTTAATCTGTATGGCTTCTAAATCTAGCGGTGGGTTATCAGCTTTTTTACCAGTCTCTGAAACAAACCAGCTACCGCCATTATAGTACATCATTTTTTTACCGTCTGAGCTAATCTCATAGGAGTTGGTTTCTACGATCTCCTCATCCTCCTGTTCTGCTAAATCGTATTTGTGTAGCATCACGGCGTCATCGTGAGCAGGATAGGACAGGTAAAATAAAACACCTTCTTCTGGAACCGAAAGTGAGCCGTAATAACCACTGCCTACAGGAACGGCAACCATTCTGTTTAAAATACCATCCCAGTCAATTTTTAAGGTAGGAGCTGGCTTTTCTTTTTTATCAGCTTCGGAAGCTTTTTCTTCTTTTTCGGCTTCAGCTTTAGCAATCACTTCAACATCGTTTTCTTTTGCAAAAGGTGATTTTACATCATTCTGAAGTGTTATTAAATACAAAGAGTTTGAGGCTTCCATATCCTGATTAGACTGGTCAAACCAGTTCACCACCGGCCCAGCATCTGTAGAGGCGGTTAGGTATAAATACTTTCCGCTTGGGTCAAATGTAGGATTTGCAACATTTGAGAGTCCGTCTGAAATAGGATACGATTTATTTTCGCTTTGCGAAAAAAGATAGGCCTGTTCAAAATTAGTGTTGGTAATTAAGGTGTAGGCTAACCAATTAGAATCTGCAGACCAGCTCCCAAATAAATCCCGGTAAACTCCCGGCTGATACAAGATATCCTGGGCTACTTTTTGTGTTTTTCCGGTAGCGACAGTGGTGATGTATAAATTTCTACCATTATCTACAAAAGCTATTTTTTTACTATCTGGCGACCAGTGGATGTACGCATAAAAACCGGTACCATCTAGCTGAATGCTTTTTGCAGTTGCGGTGCTATTTTGATCTTTAACGTGCAAAGCATACTCACCGCTTGCGTCAGAAAAATAAGCGATAGACTTGCCATCTGGCGACCATTTGGGGTAGTTTTCGTGTACTCCTGGAGTTTGTGTAAGATTTGCCACGTCTCCTTTTTCTGCAGGGACAGTTACTATTTCTCCTCTAAAATCTACTACAACTCGTGCTCCTGATGGAGATATACCACCGCTACGTACATAATCACTTCCGCTTACAAAACGCTCGCGAAGCTCTAGCAAATCTGTTGCGATGCCTAAAGTGAGTTTATTTAATGATTTTGTAGATGTGTTATAACTGTGTAAGTATCCTGCCTGCTCGAGTATAAGAATTCCTGCGCTGTTTACATCAAGATCTTGCAAGCCAAAATTTTTAAAATCTGTGTGGCGTGTTACTTCTTGTGAAGCCAGATCGTAGCTGTATAAATTAAACTCGCCATCGCGATCACTTTTAAAATATACTGAATTTCCAAAGAATACCGGTTGCGCATCATTACTACCTTCTGTAGGTTTAGGGATTTCAACAACTTCTTTAGTAGCAGTGTCAAAAATAAAAATACGCGATTGGGTACCACCACGATAATGTTTCCACTGGTTAAAACGATCTGGAATGGGCGTGTAGGCAATGTGTTTACCATCATCTGAATAGCTGGCCCAGTAGGCATTAGGTATTTCTAGTTGTGTGGTATGCCCTCCTTCTATAGGAACTGTAAATAGTTGTGCATATCTATTTGTAAATAAAGACCGTTGAGATGCAAAAAGCACATGTTTACCATCTGGCGTAAAATCGCGCACCCAGTCTGAGTAAGGGTGATAAGTAAGTCGTTTAGGCACACCGCCGGTAGTGGCTACAGTAAAAACATCTGTATTGCCATCATATTCTGCACTAAATGCAATCGTCTTGCCGTCTGGTGAGAAAACCGGGTTTGACTCTATTCCTTCGTCAATAGTTAATCTACGAGGCTGAGAACCATCTTTATTAGCTACCCATAAATCTTCAGCATAAATGAAAGCGATATGATTTGTACTTATAGCAGGCTCGTGCATAAGCCGCGTATCTATAGTGTTAACCTCCTGTGCAAACCCCGCAATACCAAAGGAAATTGCCAGGATACTTAAAATTTGACTATTAAAATTCATGTGTTGATTTTGATTGATTTTGAGTTTGTAGTTTAATATCTTAAATGAATGTTTTAGACTTGCTTAAGTTACTAAAAAACCAAATTCTAATTTGAGAGTCCGCAAGACTGAAGTATAAATAAAAAGTCCGTTGAAGATTTTCAACGGACTTTTTTATTTTAGAGATTGATTTGTAAAGCGAGAATATGCTCAATAAACTAATGTTCTTCCGTTTTTTTAAGAGATTCTTGTTCTGCTTCAATCATTTTTAATTCAGTTTTGATTTGTGCTAAACGAGCAGCTATATCTGTGTTGTTAGCTTCCATCTCCACTAATTGTGCCTCCATTTGCTCTACTGAAATGCTGTCTGACATAAAGTAAGATTTTACGTCTGCGTGGCTTTCAATTAGTTTTTTTAATTTAGAAAGCGAAGTTGCCTGCTCTTTTAATAAAACCTGATGCTTAGCTAAATCTGCAATTGCAATAGAATCTGTTTCCTCTACATCTTTTAATTTTTGCGCAAGTGTACGGGTATCAGTTTTAAGCGCATCGTGATGAACAGTCATCGCATCGTGTACCACATCAAGACTATCTGTATGCATAACATACTCTAGATATTGCTCGTGTAAAACTTTACGCGTATCATCGCAACTCACAAAAAGGGTAGCAGCAAACGCGCTAAGTATTATAAATTTTTTCATAATAAGTCTAATCGTTAATGACGGAATAAATATAAAAAAGAAACTGAACCCATAGCTTTACTCTGGCTATAAATGCTGTTAAATTATAGTTAGAAATTTTAAATGTTGCATTACACTGGTATTTGCCTACTTTGCGATTTAAAATTGCTGAAATTGCAAATTAAAGAATAACGTTGTTAGTCGCCATTACTGCTTCTGATAATACCAAATAGGACTTAGTGATCAAATTATAGCTCTTAAGGTATTAAACAAAACTAAAAAATCCGCTGTAGGCAACTACAGCGGATTTTTTTGTTGTCAAAACCAGTACTTAATTCGATTCTGGTTTACTGTTAAAACGTTTTTTAGGGTTTCCCGCTGTACGTTTTACAGGACCGCTATTTCTGCGATCATCGTTGTTTTTTGAACGACCAGAACTATTACGAGAACTGTTGCTGTTGCGTGAGTTATTACGAGTGTTGTTGCGTGGTGGTCGAGCATCAGATTCATCTGAAGGATCGTCAGGACCGTCAATTAAAAACGGGTGTTCTGCAATCACATCTATCTTCTGCTTAATTAGTTTTTCGATATCTCTAAGATAAGCACGCTCTTCTTTATCACAAAAAGCTAGCGCAACTCCACTGGCTTTTGCCCTACCGGTACGACCTATACGGTGTACATAGGTTTCAGAAACGTTAGGTAAATCATACTGAATTACCATTTCTAATTCAGAAACATCGATACCCCTTGCAGCGATATCAGTGGCTACTAAAACCTGAGTTTGACCATCTTTAAAAGCGCTTAAGGCTTTTTGACGAGCAGCCTGTGATTTGTTACCGTGTATAGCTGCAGCATTAATACCTGCTTTATCTAAGATTTTTACAATCTTATTAGCACCGTGCTTGGTACGTGAAAAAACCAAAACGGTAGCGGGATTTTCAGTCTCAATAAGATGCTTTAATAATTTTGGCTTACTTTTTTTGCTTACAAAGTAAATCCCCTGATCTACACGTTCTGCAGTAGGTTTCTCAGGCTCTATACTTACTTTTTCAAAATCACCAAGTATGAGTTTAGAAAGATCTACAATCGCCTTTGGCATCGTAGCCGAAAAGAATAAAGATTGTCTATCGTGCGGTACTAGTTTTAGTACTTTCTTAATATCGTGAATAAAACCCATATCGAGCATCTGGTCTGCTTCATCAAGCACCAGATATTCAATATCTTTTAAACTAATAAACCCTTGTTTAACTAAATCTAAAAGACGTCCCGGAGTAGCAGTTAATACATCAACTCCTTTGCGCATTGCAGAAACCTGCGAAGCTTGTTTAACACCACCAAAAATCACAGTATTTTTAATACCGGTGTATTTGCTGTATTCGGTTACATTATCGTCTATTTGTATAGCAAGTTCTCGCGTAGGGGTAATAATCAAAGCTTTAAGCTTGCGTGTGCCTTTGCCAGAACCTATGTTGTTATAAATTTGTTGAAGTATCGGGATGGTAAACGCCGCTGTTTTACCGGTTCCTGTTTGTGCAGAACCTAATAAATCTTGTCCTCTTAATAATACCGGTATTGCTTGCTGTTGAATAGGGGTAGGGTGGGTGTATCCTTTATCAGCTAAAGCTTTAAGGATAGGGTCTATAAGACCTAATTCTTTAAATGTCATAAAATATAATAAGCGGCAAAGATAAGCTTATTATTGATGCTTGTAGCTCATTTAACAGAAAACGTTGGTTTGTAAGGTGTTGAGCGAGATATGTCAATTATTAATACTTAAGGCTTAAAAGTTAATTCCCAATTAATTAGAAAATTAATTTATTTAAATCACTTGATAAAAGGTGTTTTTTCTGTTGGAAGATTAAGCTCTGAAAGTGTTTTAACCAAAGAAGTAAGCGATTGACTTTCAATAAACGAGGTATTTATTTTTAATTTCGTATCATTTGATTTTAAGGTGTAGTCTCCGGCAAATTTTTCGACCCTATCAATATCTTTAAGATTCATTTTTTTACGAAAACCATAAAGACTATTTTTCTTAATTACACCATCTTCAATTTCTAAGTACTGGTGCTTGAGATCGTAAACATAATGAGCCAGGTAGAAAACACCAATACCAAAATAGATGTAATCTGACCAATTCAACCCCTCATCTTTTAGTAGACTTAATGGTGCAATTATAACCCATATTAAGCCCAATACTAAATTGGCGTATAATCTCTTCTTTTTGAACTTAATTTTCATCTACTAAATATAAATAAAGATTACGTAATATTTAATACTACAATTTCATTTGCGTCAGTTAACTTTAGTGTGCTGTCGCGTATAGCTTTAATCCCTTTAACTTACGTATTTATACGTGTTAGCGCCTATCTAATGAATGAATTTAATAATCTCGGGTGTATTTCAATTTAAAGGCTAAAGCTAAATATACAAACACATTTTTTTACGCCTTTCTGAATAATCAAGTTGATTGGTGTATATCTTCTTCTGGTTTTTAAGTGTTTTATTTACAGGTATTTGCTATTTAATTTCTTATTAACAACTGTTCATTTTATTTTTGGAAATTGAAAAATTGGGAACTCTACTTTAATAGGTTTTATTTTATTTTGCAATTTCTTAACACTTACTAAACTTAAATTCAAAATGAAGCTTATGAAAAGACAACAACTTCTTTTTTTTATCAGCCTTTTTATGTTGGTCCTTACCGCCTCAGCACAGGTAACAACTGCAGAAATCAGTGGTATTGTATATGATGACCAAAACGCAATTCTACCCGGAGCCAATGTAACTGCAACGCATACGCCTACGGGTACGGTTTACGGTGCAATAACAAATTTTGACGGAAGATTCTCGCTGCTTAATGTACGTGTAGGCGGGCCGTATACCATTTCAATTAGCTATGTAGGCTTTAAAACTTATGTGCTAAATAGCATTAATTTATCACTGGGACAGTCTTTTAACGTAAAAGCAGTCTTAGCTAGCGATGCAACAGAGCTTGATGCTGTTGTGGTTTCTTCTTCAAAAAATAATGTTATTAATAGCGACCGTACCGGAGCAGAAACCAGTATAGGCAGACGCGAACTTAAAAGTTTACCTACGATCTCAAGATCTGCTGCAGATTTTTACAGGTTAGAGCCTACTGCATCGAGTAATGGTTCTTTTGGAGGAAGAAATGACCAATTCAATAACTTTAGTTTAGACGGTTCAATTTTTAATAATCCTTTTGGGCTTGATGCAGCAACACCGGGTGGGCAGACTAATGCACAGCCTATTTCGCTTGACGCCATAGACCAGATACAGGTTTCAACAGCACCCTATGATGTGACTCAAGCGGGTTTTACGGGAGCTTCGGTTAACGCTGTTACCAAGAGTGGTACTAACACGTGGGCGGGAACAGTTTACGGTTTTTACCGTAATCAGGATATGACAGGGAGCAAGGTAGGTGACGATAAAATAATTGTTCCTGAGCTTAATCAAAAACAATACGGGGTTAGTGTAGGTGGACCTTTAATCGAAAATAAATTGTTTGTTTTTGCAAACTTTGAAAAAGATGACCGCGCAGATGCAGGTTCAAACTTTTTGGCAGCGCGCCCGGGCATTACAGGGCAAAATGTATCTCGTGTTTCTGCCGAAGATCTTGATTATGTTTCTCAACAATTATCTAGTTTAGGTTACGAGACAGGACCTTATGAAAATTTCACGCATAAGACGGAATCTACAAAAGGTATATTTAAGCTAGACTGGAATATTAATAGTAAGCATCGTGTTGCTGTTATTTACAATTTTTTAAATGCATCTCGAGATTTACCGGCAAATCCCGAAGCGATAGGAAGAAGAGGACCAGACCAGACAACTCTTCAATTTAGAAATGCAGGATACCGTATAAATAACAAGATCGACTCCTGGTTAGTTGAATTAAATTCCAACTTTGGCGGTAACGTGACTAATAAACTTCAGGCGGGTTATACTTTCTTTGATGACAGCAGAGATCCTTTTTCTGCACCGGCACCGGCGATTAGTATTCAGCAAGATGGGGTACGTGCTATAATTGCAGGTCACGAGCCTTTTTCAATAAACAATAAATTAACGCAGAAAGTTTTTCAAATCACAGATAACTTTAATGTTGTAACCGGAAATCACACAATTACCTTAGGTGGAAGTTTTGAGAAATTTATGTTTGATAACAGCTTTAACCTGGGTGCGTACAGCTACTTTAATGCAAATGGCGGAGTTGGTGTTTTTGCACCAGATTTTACCAGCGTACGTGCAAATCCTAATGTTGCAGGATTAAGTTTTGAAGAAGCAGTAAACAACGGTTTATTAGCTGAAGCGCTGGCGAGTGCTCAAACTACTTTTGACAATAACACAGCTAATGATAGTTGGTCTTTAGCCGAAACTAATGTAGGTCAACTTGCTTTCTATGCACAGGATAAATGGAAGGCTACCGAAAATTTCACTTTGACCGTAGGATTACGTATAGACAAGCCACTTTTTTTTAATACACAAGATAAAATACGTGAAAACATTTTACGTGCAGCCGGCGGTACGTTCCCTGACGGAAACTACCAACCCGGAATCACCTATTTTGATGAAAACGGAAACCCAACAAATCTAAATAGTTTAGATCTTCCTTCTAAGAAAATTTTATTCTCGCCACGAGTAGGGTTTAACTACGATGTTTTAGGAGATAATACGTTTCAAATACGAGGAGGTACGGGTGTATTTACCGGCCGTTTACCTTTTGTATGGATAGGAAATCAAGTAGCAAACCCAAACTTCTTTTTCTACA
Source organism: Leeuwenhoekiella sp. W20_SRS_FM14 (assembly GCF_052119605.1). NCBI lineage: Bacteria > Pseudomonadati > Bacteroidota > Flavobacteriia > Flavobacteriales > Flavobacteriaceae > Leeuwenhoekiella > Leeuwenhoekiella sp. W20_SRS_FM14. The sequence goes on from NZ_JBGQOK010000002.1 coordinate 360,855, forward strand.
CAACTTCTGCACCAGACTTTAAGTTTCCGCAGGTATGGCGTAATAGTTTAGGTCTTGATTATCGTTTTGAAAATGGAATTACCGCTTCAACAGACTTTATTTATACTCGTGATTTAAATGCACAAATGGTGCGTAACTACGGTCTGGCAAATCCTTCAGGAACTCTTGCAGGACCAGACGGCAGACCTATTTATTTAGATAGTGACCGCGCAAAAGACGAGTTTGGCGGTAATACAAATGCCTATGTATTCTCAAATACAGACGTAGGATTTTCATTCAACTGGTCAACAAAAATTCAGAAGACATTTAGCAACGGTATTTTTGCGAGCATAGCATATAACTATTTAAAAGCAGAGGATGCGAGTTCGTTAGATGCAGAAATATCTAGTGATGCATATGATCGTAATCCGGCTTTTGGCAATGTAAACAGAGCGGTAAGTACTACCTCGCGTTATGGAGATAAACACCGTATCGTAGGTCAGCTTAACAAAGCATTTACTTATGGAGGAAACAAGCAATGGCGTACTTCATTAGGTGCTTTTTATGAGTATGCGCAGGGCGGAAGATTTGCTTATACCTATAGCGGTGATATTAATAATGATGGTTCTGTGCTTAATGATTTGATTTACATACCTACAAGTCAGGAGTTAGAGACCTATGCGTTTTCAGGTGATGCAGCGGCACAGGCTGCACAGCGTACCGCTTATGAAAATTATATAGCTCAGGATGACTATTTAAGTGAACGTAGAGGTGCATACGCCGAAAAATATGGTGCACTGAGCCCGTGGAGAGGTCGTTGGGATTTAAAAATCTTACAGGACTATGATTTTAAAGTTTCTGAAAATAAAACGAATACCATTCAGTTTAGTATAGATATTTTAAACCTAGGAAATCTTATTAGTTCAGACTGGGGTGTTATTGAAGTGCCAGTAAACGATCAACCTTTAGGAGTTGATGTTTCTAGCGGAAGCCCGGTTTACACGTTTAATACTTCACAAACAAAAACGTTTACTAATGATTTTAGTTTAGACAGCAGATGGCAGGCGCAAGTAGGATTGCGTTATATTTTCTAATCAATTTTAATCCTGCTTTAAATTTAAAATCCCCGCATTTTATGATGCGGGGATTTTTTATGGTATTACTTACAATTTATAAAACCAAAGAAAGTGTTTGTAATTCCAGGATTCCTGACTGCTGGAAATAGATACAATTTCAATCTTTTCTGAGTTGGCATTTACAAAGTCAACAAGCTCTTGTTTCTTAGTAAACTCGATGACTTTAAATTCTTTTTGAGACATAAATAGTTTAAAGATTAGTTTGTAAAAGAGCTAGACATATTTGAATACCCTGACGCATATTACCTATGCGTATATTTTCATTAGGGCTGTGCTGGTTATTATCCATATTAACCATTGGAATAATTAAAGTTGGAATATTAAGCGCATTTATTACCGGTACAATAGGAACGGTACCACCCATCATCCTGATTTTTATAGGCTCTTCATTAAATGCTTTAGAAAGACTGTTTGAAATGGTTTTTCCAAAGGGGCTGTCGAGGTCTGTTCTAAAAGCATTAATTCCTTCATTTGCTATAAACTTCGCTATTTTAGGATGCGTAGCGCGTTCTTCAGCTGTAGGATCGTGATCAATTACATAATATCCTTGTTTTACAATATGAGTTCTAATTTTTTCAAGTTGAATTTGTGCTTCGGTCTCAGGAACGAGGCGTACATCAAGATCTGCTTTTGCAAGTTCAGGTACCACAGTTTTTAAATTCACTCCAGACCACGAGGTACCTATCTGGCGAACATTCAACGAGGGGTACTGCAGCGTTTCTTGATAATTATTTCCTATTTTTTCTGAAGTGAAAATACCCAGTTGGCTATTGAGCACTACTGAGTCATAGGGAATAGATTTTAAAACATCAGTTATTTCCGGACTTAAATTGATGCCTTTGTAATAGTCTTTAATGAGCACATAACCCTTATCATCCTTCATGGTACTCAATAACATTGCAAGACTAAAAACCGGGTTGGGGACATAGTTGCCATAATGACCGCTGTGCTGTGGTAACGAGGCGCCATATGTGGTTATAGAGCAAGTAACAATACCTCTGCAACCAAATGTTACGGTAGGTTTATTAGAATCGTGAGCCGGCCCGTCCATTACGATAAAATAATCTGAAGCATAGCGTTCTTTATTTATGGGCAGCGTAGATAATAATGCCGATGAACCATATTCTTCTTCGGGATCAAAAATTACTTTTATATTAAAGTTGGGTTTCTTATTCTGAGCATCTAACTGTTCTAAAGCAGCCAGAAACATAATTATAGGCGCTTTATCATCTGCTGCTGCACGAGCAAATATGCGCCACTCATCATCTATTTTTGAGTCGAGAGCGTGCCAATCTAAATTTTGCCAGTTTCCTGTGGAATCTTGTTTTTTTAAAACTGGAGTAAAAGGATCTTCCTGATCCCAATTCACTTTATTTACAGGCTGCCCATCTATATGAAAATAAAACAAAACTGTTTTATACTTGGGATTGTAGACTTTTTCAGCCAATAAAAGTGGAAGCGTACTTGATGGAAGCAAGCTTGTTTTAAAGTCTAATTTTTGATAATAATCAGCAACCCAGTTGATATTTTTAAGCATTGATGCTTCATCTTCGGGTAAATTAGGAATACTCACCAGTTCTTTATGTAATAATAAAGTCTTTCTTAATGCATCGTCAACATCTTGAGATTGTGCACTGGTAGGTAAAACTATACCACAAAAGAGTGCGAAGTAGAATAGCTTCATTGGGTTGAATATCATAGAACTATTTTTAAAGTCGTTTTTTAAACATATAGCATAGAGGTATCGACTTAAAAATACAAAATTAAGAGTGCGGTAAAACTGTAAATTTTAGAAGGTGTCTACTTAATTTTTAAGTTAAAATTCTCGACAGCGCTCTACCTGAGTGTCGTTTAATACAAAAAAATAACCCTGAAAGAAAACATATCTTTCAGGGTTATTTTTTTAAATGAGTTATGCTTTTTAACTAGCAATCCATTTGAATTTGTGATCGAGTTTAGGAACTACAATACGTTGTGAAATACGTTCTAAACGATCAGGTAGGTTTAATAAATAATCACGAGCACGCTCACCTTTATCATTAAGCCCTTTGATATCTTCAATTTTCCAGTCTGCAACCAGAGATTTTAAAATGGTGATATAATCCTGTGTGGTATAAACCATAGAGCGCTGCGCTGCATCTGAGAAATGTTCCCAAAGCTGACCAATATGCTGTCCAGATTCTCTTAAGAACATAGCCGGCATCACAATTTTGTTACGCATCATTGCTTCAAAAGCCATCATCATCTCACTAGGATCGAGATCAAAAATACGACGTACAAACTCCATGTAAGCAGAAGCATGACGCGCTTCATCTTTAGCAATCATATTACATATTTTTGCCAATTGCTTATTTCCAGATTTACGTGAAAAGGAAGCTACTCGTCTGTGTGATACATTAGTCGCCAGTTCCTGAAAACTAGTATACACAAAGTTTTTATAAGGATCCATACCGGTACCTATATCAAAACCATCGCTAATGAGGTATTGTGTACTTACTTCCATCTCACGCATGTTTACGCGACCAGAGAGGTATAAGTATTTATTAAGTAAATCCCCGTGACGATTTTCTTCGGCAGTCCATGAGCGTACCCATTTAGACCAGCCGTTACCATTAACCTGATCTACCCCCTGAACTCCCATTAACCAGGACTCGTAAGTAGGTAAAGCTTCTTCAGTAATGGTGTCACCTACTAAAACAGTAAATAAATCATAATCCATCTCGCGGCATAACTCCTGAATTTCTTTGACTTCATCAATAAATTCGGGATTTGTAGCGTCGGGAAGCATGTCTGTAGGCTGCCAATTTTCATCAATTGACTTCAGGTAGGTCCCAATAAGTTCATCCATAGATTTTCCTATGGTTTGCATTACTTCGAGACGTATATTATTTAATATCATATTTCTGTAACAAGTTTTGTGTAAATGTAGCAGTTTTGGGTCGTTTAGAAGAGTTTTCTTATCAATTCTTACTATGCGTGCATAGCAAAATTTTGCCGATTAAATCGTATTAATCACTTTAAATTAATGCAATTCTAATCGTACAAAATCTTATATCAAATCTGCATTTAGAATTTTTCGGTCTTATTTAAATATACGAAAAATTAAAGAAAGTAGTTTTTGCAGTTGGGCCTGTGTTAAATAAACAGTCTCAGCAATCTTATATAGATTCCTGAGACTGTAAACTAAGTTCTATTAATTAAAAGAAGATTTACTTTTTAATTTCTTCAGTCTTTTTAATTTCATTTACATCGCGGTTTTTTACATATTTTTCGAGCCATTGATCTTGTTCCCACAGCATATGTAAAATAGATTCTTTTGCAGCGTAACCGTGACTTTCTTTAGGCAACATTACTAAACGAGCTGTAGCACCTAATCCTTTTAAAGCATTAAAATAGCGCTCACTTTGTAGTGGGTATGTACCGCTATTGTTATCTGCTACACCGTGAATTAATAGCAACGGTGTTTTCATTTTATCGGCATGCATAAAAGGGCTCATAGCGTTGTAAACTTCTGGAGCCTCCCAGTAATTACGCTCTTCAGACTGAAAACCAAATGGAGTCAATGTACGGTTATAGGCACCGCTACGCGCAATTCCGGCAGCAAATAAATCTGAATGTGATAATAAGTTTGCTGTCATAAAAGCACCGTAGGAGTGACCACCTACCGCAACCTTATTTCGGTCTATATAGCCTAAAGCATCAACAGCGTCAATAGCCGCCTTACCATTAGCTACAAGTTGTTTTCTAAATGAGTCATTAGGTTCTGTGTCGCCTTCACCTACGATAGGAAAAGAAGCATCATCTAGCACCACATAACCCCGTGTCACCCAATATACCATAGAACCATAATATGGGTAGGTAAATTCATTAGGGTTTGACGTGGTTTGCCCCGCACTATTTTTGTCTTTATATTCAGTAGGATATGCCCAGAGCAACATTGGTTTTTTCTCTTTCTTTTCCATATCATAACCTACAGGAAGGTATAAAGTCCCCGAAAGTTCTAAACCATCTTCACGTTTGTATTTAATGACCTCTTTATGTACATCCTGAATACTTTTAAACGGATTTTCAAAATGAGTAATCTGGTCTAAACTTTTATCGTCAAGATCTCGTATGTAATAGTTGGGATATTCAGTAGGCGCTTCAATACGCACGAGCACTTTACCTTCTTTAATATCTAATACTTTCTGTAGATTTTCAAGCTTATCTGTGTATTCAGACTCATAAATACGCTGAGTTTCCTGTGTTTCAAGATTTAATTTATCTATAAATGGAAACTGACCTTTTTCACTAAAGCCATCTCCTATTAAATAAGCATTACCGTCAACCAGGGTAAGCACGGGTTTTCCGTAGCTGTTATCCTGAGTTACAAAGGTACCGGGATCGCTGTAGGTATCTTGATAGTTTCGGTCTGCTATCACTTTACCTTCGTTGCTTTTGTCTGAAGGGTTAAATACATATGTTTTTGTATTACGCGTGTTCCACCAGTAATCGTAAGCTATTGCTGTGTTTTCTGATCCCCAGGTAATTCCTCTAAAACGGTTAATAGTTTTTAAAACTTTTGTAGGAGCCTCAATAAAGGGTGCTTTTTGCATATACACCTGATCTCTAAAAGGTACTTCGACTTCTGGATCTCCCTGGTCTAAAGCTTCAGCCCAATATAAGGTTGCAGGGTGATCTGCTCTCCAGTACATATTGCGCTTCCCAATCTGTGTAGCCATAAAGCCCTGCGGAAGCTCCTCAATTAATGGAGTTTCATTTACTACTTTTACAAAAGTACCGTCTTGCTTATATACACTTACTTTCTCAGGAAATCTACTATAGGGTACGATATATGAAAACGGTTTGTGAATGGTAGTTGTCATGATATATTCCCCATCTGGAGAAAATGATACACCTGTGTACATAGCTGCCTCGCCCCAGGTTGTGCTGGTACCATCTAAATTTTGTTTGACTAGTACTGATGTTGCCAATTGCTCAAAGTTGAATATATCATTCGGGTTTTGAAGTAAATCCTGATAGGTTCGGTTTTGAGCCTTAGAGCCGTCACTGGTAGAAATTGTGGGTCCGGTAGGTATAGCTTCTGCGGTATTAATTAAATCTTTCCGTTGTGCAGGAAGCATATTTATTAACAAGCTCTTACCGTCTTTAAACCAGCTTATGGGACTTCCCATATTGGCATTTAGTGTGGGCTCAGTAAGTTTGCGTACGGTCGCAGTGTTTAAATCTAATAGCCAAACTTCTACACCGGTTTCAGTTGTATTTGTTAGTGCCATTTTAGTTTCGTCTGGAGACCAGCTAAAGTTGCTAAGCATAGGATTATCTGGTAAACCGGAAATAGCACGGGCTTCAGTTTCCTGTACTCCTTTTATTTTTACATCATTATAAAAAGTAGTACGACTGCCTATATTTGTTTTAGGATTTATACGTAAACCACCCAGACGCAATTCTTCTTCAGAAAGTTCTGCAATGGTTTTAAAACTGTCGCGGTAGAGCAGTAGCATCGTATCACCTGCGGTATTCATGACCACAGCGGGAGCTCTGGGAACGTCAACTAAATCAAGAATTTCTTTAGGTGGTTTTTGATAATCTAAATTTTCCTGAGCAAAAAGTGGGGTAGAGAGAAATAACATTAAAGCAAAGTAGCATATTTTTTTCATGAGATGGATTTTAATTCAATTTAGGAAAAATAATTATTCTAATTATTATGCACGCATAGCTAAAGGCGGCTGCTTTAAAGCATTTAAAATTGCAGAATCTGTATCTTTCCGCGGTTTATGGCATCAGAAATTCTGGTACTACTAATTATATCTCATATTTATTACCCTATGTATAATTCTCGAATTGCAGGAATGGGAGCCTATGTTCCCGAAAATATAGTGACAAATGATGATTTGTCTAAGATTATGGAAACCAATGACGCCTGGATACAAGAGCGTACCGGTATCAAAGAACGCCGTCATATAAAAGACGGAGACGGCAACAGCACCGCAGTTATGGGTGTAAAAGCTGCAAAAATCGCTTTAGAACGTGCAAAAATGACTGCGCAGGATATAGACATGATTGTTTTTGCTACGTTAAGTCCAGATTATTATTTTCCGGGCTGTGGTGTGCAGGTGCAGGAAATGCTAGATATGCGTACCGTACCTGCTTTAGATGTACGTAATCAATGTAGTGGTTTTATCTATGCCCTCTCTACAGCAGACCAGTTTATAAAAACCGGGATGTATAAAAATATATTGGTAATAGGTTCAGAAAATCACAGTGGCGGTTTAGATATGACCACGCGTGGGCGTAATGTATCAGTCATTTTTGGTGATGGGGCAGGAGCGGCAGTACTTACCCGAGAAGAAGACAATGCAAAAGGTATTTTATCTACACATTTACATAGTGAAGGTAAACACGCCTTAGAGCTTTCTTTAAAAGGACCAAGTACTATGGAATGGGTGCCTGAATTGATTGAAAAAAATCCGCAGGAAGATATCCCGTATTACCCGTATATGAATGGTCAATTTGTATTTAAAAATGCAGTTGTGCGTTTTTCTGAAGTGATTGTTGAAGGTCTTGAGAAAAATAAACTGAAGGCTGAAGATATTGATATGTTGATACCGCATCAGGCAAACCTTAGAATTTCTCAATTTGTACAAAAGCAGTTTGGTTTAAATGATGACCAGGTATATAATAATATTCAAAAATACGGAAATACCACTGCGGCATCAATCCCTATCGCCTTAACTGAGGCCTGGGAAAAAGGTAAAATTAAAGAAGGAGATACGGTTGTACTTGCTGCTTTTGGTAGCGGGTTTACCTGGGCGAGTGCTATTATTAAGTGGTAATAAGTATATACACTTAAATTTTTTCCAAAAAGAAGAATTTGAGTTTAAAAGCAAAAAAAAAGAGCAACCCTGTTGCTCTTTTTTTATTGAAATTCCTTTTTATTTTTTCTTCGGTTTAAAAACAGGTAGTATTTTAGTTTTTACCTCGCCAAAACCTATACGTACTGCACCAGGTTTCTCGCAGTAACCTCGCATAATTACCGTGTCTTTATCTTCAATAAATTTACGGTCACCACCATCATTAAGCTTAACCGGTTTAGAACCCTTCCAGCTTAATTCTAGCATAGACCCAAATGATTTAGGAGTAGAACCCGATATCGTACCACTTCCCATCATATCTCCACTATTTACGGGACAACCGTTAACAGTGTGATGCGCCAGTTGCTGGCTCATATTCCAGTAGAGGTGTTTAAAGTTAGAATTAGTAACCACCGTTTCTTCTTTATTTTCGGGCTTAATGCTTACTTCAAGATTAATATCGAATGTTTTTTTACCGCTGTATTGTAAATACGGTAATAGGTCTTTTTCAGGTTTAGGACTTGCGGTTCGGAAAGGCTCTAAGGCATCTAGCGTAACAATCCAGCAGGATACTGAAGAAGCAAAGTTTTTTCCTAAAAACGGACCTAGAGGAGCGTACTCCCAACGTTGAATGTCGCGCGCACTCCAGTCATTAAACAAGACCAATCCAAATATATATTCTTCGGCTTGATCTACAGGAATAGGTTGCCCCAGCTCGTTAGCATCTGTAGTAATAAAAGCCATCTCCAATTCAAAATCAAGTTGACGTGATGGGCCAAATATAGGTTCTGTAGCGCCATTAGGTAATTTTTGTCCCTGTGGTCTGTGTACAGAAATACCTGATGGTATTATAGAACTGCTACGCCCGTGATAGGCTACCGGTAAATGCATCCAATTAGGTAACAAAGCGTTTTGAGGATCACGATATAAAGACCCTACGTTTATGGCATGTTCTTTACTACTGTAAAAATCTGTATAATCGCCTATTTGTACCGGAAGCTGCATTTCGACTTCATCCATAGCAAAAATAACACGTTCACGATGGTCTTTTTGATCTCGTAATTCGGCATTTCCCGCCTCAAAAATTACTGAAATGCGATTACGTACTGCACGCCAGGTCTTGCGACCGTCTGCTATAAAATCATTTAAGCTGTCTTGTAAGAAAATATCGTCTGTAAGGGGGATTTCGCTAAAATACCCTAATTGATGTAAGGCTCCCAGATCTATGGCAAAATCACCTATACGTGTACCTATGGTGATAATGTCATCTCTGGTTAAAAACACACCAAAAGGTATATTTTGAATAGGGAAATCTGTGTCTGCAGATGTTTCTAACCAGGTTTTGCGTTTTGGATCGTTAGTCTTTGAGGGCATAGATTTTTAATAAAATGTTAGTAAATGCTCATTTCAAATATAGAATTAAAATAGTACCAAAGGCATGTATTCACTACTTTTGAACCTAATTTAACAAACTTTATATCGCATGCAACGGGATACCGAAATCTTTGATCTAATTCAAGAGGAAAAACAACGCCAACTTAATGGTTTAGAGTTAATTGCTTCAGAAAACTTCGTCAGCGAGCAAGTTATGGAGGCTGCAGGTTCTGTATTAACTAATAAATATGCAGAGGGATACCCCGGCAAACGCTACTATGGCGGGTGTGAAGTGGTAGATGAAGTAGAAACCATTGCGATAGAGCGCGCAAAAGAACTTTTTGGAGCAGAATATGCAAACGTACAACCGCATTCTGGCTCACAGGCAAATACTGCTGTATTTCATGCAGTGATGAAACCGGGAGAAACATTTTTAGGTTTTGACTTATCACACGGAGGGCATTTAACACACGGTTCACCGGTAAATTTTTCAGGACGTATATACAATCCGGTATTTTACGGGGTAGATAAAGAAACCGGTCTCTTAAATTACGATAAGATAGAAGAGCTTGCGATACAAGAACAACCTAAAATGATCATTGCGGGAGCATCTGCTTATAGCCGTGAGATAGATTATAAGCGTTTTCGCGAGATAGCAGATAAAGTAGGTGCTATTTTATTATGTGATATGGCACACCCGGCGGGATTAATCGCAAAAGGTATTATAGGTGATCCTGTACCACATTGTCATATTTGTACAACAACTACTCATAAAACGCTGCGTGGCCCACGTGGAGGGTTAATTATAATGGGTAAAGATTTTGAAAACCCATTTGGTATTAAACTAAAGAATGGAAGTTTACGCATGATGTCTTCTCTATTAGACAGTGGTATTTTTCCAGGAAATCAAGGTGGACCTTTAGAACATATTATTGCTGCAAAGGCAATCGCCTTTGGAGAAGCGCTTACCGATGATTTCTTACATTATATGGTTCAGGTTAAGAAAAATGCTGCGGTTATGGCTGCTGCTTTTGTAGAGAAAGGATACGATATCATTTCTGGCGGAACAGACAATCACATGATGCTTATAGACTTAAGAAATAAGGACATTTCTGGTAAAGATGCAGAAGAAGCTTTAGGAAAAGCAGATATCACAGTTAATAAGAATATGGTACCTTTTGATACCCGTTCGCCATTTGTAACTTCAGGTATGCGTATAGGAGTTGCAGCTGTTACTACCCGAGGTCTTGTTGAGGCAGATATGAAAAAAGTCGTAGACCTTATAGATGCTGCTCTTACTAATTTTGATAATGATGAGAAGCTAGAAAGTATAGCAGACGAGGTTAATGCAATGATGGGGCACAGACCATTATTTAAACATTAAAAGTTGTATTTTTAAGAAATTATAAACCGGCATTTTTTGCCGGTTTTTTTTTGGAAATATAATTCAGTTTAACTTATAAATGGCTGAATTGATCTTAATTACGAATAAAATATTTTGCTTATATGGATTGAAAATATAGTTAACTTAATCGTTTAACTTGTAAAATTCTACGACTAGTTGTTATTCATCGATTATTTTGTTAAAAATAATTAACTTAATCGATTAACTAACGTTCTTTGAGTCCCCTAAATATTTAAAAGACTTTAATTTTTTAATTATTTTATTATATGGATTTAACTACAACTATTTTTTTAATTGATGATGATGCAGTTTATCGTTATGGGATGCAAAAAAAATTAAGAGCTCAATTGAGCGATGTTAATATTATTCCATTTAAAAATGGCCTGGAAGCGTTAGAATATTTAGCAAATGAATCCCGGGAAATAGCTTATCCTGATTTAATGCTTGTTGATATTAATATGCCTGTAATGAACGGCTGGGAGTTTCTTAATGAGTTAGATAAATTAGAACTTAAAACGAAAAAAGAAACATCTTTATACGTGGTTTCTAATTTTTCAGAAATTGCATTAAAAGAAATCTGTAAGTCATTTAATTTTATAAAAGGATATCTTCAAAAACCTATAGATTTAAAGGCCTCCACAACTGAGATGGGTGGCTTAAGTATAGCCGTTTAAAATGATAAAAAAATTACTAGTTAGATAGTTTGCTTATAATGGTAAAAAAAACTGTCAAGTAATTGTCAATTTTTTTTAAGTACTGCAAAATGCCAATTACTCCGTTAAAGAGATATTCTTCACAAATAATACTAGTACTTTCTGTAATCCATAAGAATTAAATATATTAAAAACGTTTGCTATGTCACTAATTATCATTTGATTATTAAAGTAGTATTCGTTGGTTTAATTGAGAGTGATTTTTTAAAATTAATATATTTTGTTTGTAAGAATAAGTCTCTTAGTTTAATAAAGCAGTTCTTTATTTTTAAAACTTCAACCGCTATAATAATGAATGGTTATTCCCTAAAACCAGAGTTTTAAGTACGTAAGGTTATCTATTTCATACTTATATATTGATATTATTTTACAATTACTTGTAACCATATTAAGTAAAAAATACTTATACGAGACTGTTAATCTAAATTGCATGGGGATAAAAATACTTAAACGTTTTCTGATTATATATTTGCCTGTATTGCTCTTTACATTTCTGTGGAGTAAATTTCAGTATGATCATCTTATTGAGGTTTTCTCAGTTGTTGAAGACCGAACCATTAAAAATAAAAAAGACCTTTTAGAAAATCTATTTCAAACTGTCTCATTTAGTACAGAGCATTGGGGTGATGTTATTAATGCAAATTATATAGCTGAATTATCTACAGATTCAATTGCCGGTAACCATTATTTTAAAATTATAGACGAATTAAGGGATTTTGATCAATTTAGAATTGTTGATTTAAGCGGTAACGAATTATTGCGTTATGAGCGGGATCAATTAGGAAATCTTAAGAAGGGAAAACTACAAAACAAATATCATCGCGATTATTTTAAGCAAGGTATTTTACTAAAAAGGGATGAAATTTATCTTTCTAGAATTAACCTTAATAGGGAAAACGGTGAAATTGAAATTCCTTTAAAGCCGGTAATGCGTGGTATTTCGCCTATTTACGATCATCAGGATAATCTGAAGGCTTTAGTAATTATTAATTTTAATATGACTCGAATTTTCAATCAATTAAACCAGCAAATTACGTTAAGTAATCTGTACTTAGTTGACCAAAATTTAAATGTCATTACAACCAATGTCTCTTCTTTACCACTATCTTATGAGCTTCAAGATACTTCTCAAATAATACGAGTTGCAGATAAAACAGCAACTTATTTTAAGACATTTGAAGATACTACATTTCAAAATGAAGGTGCAATTTGGACCTTAAGTAAATTTAATTTCCCAACAAATAAGTCTTTAGACAGTATTGTTAGTAAGACATCAAAAACAATTGTAACTCCTACTCAATGGGCTATTTTACACGAAGTTCCTGCTGAAGCTGTAGATTTAGTAGTGGGTCCAATTTTTCGGTTTTTTATAATTTTTAATTGTTTTGGAGCACTAGCAATTTTTGTAATTGCCTATATAGTTGAAAAAAGAAAAGTTAATGAACGCTTGATGCTAAATGCTATCAAGCAAAAAAATGAAAATCTTCGGTTAAGTGAAGCTTCGTTAGAAGAGTTTAATCAAAAGTTGACAGAATCTAACAGCAGGCTAAAAACGCGTAATAAACAACTTGAAGAATTTAATTATTTAGTTTCTCACAACCTGCGAGCGCCTGTTACCAGTATGTCTACTGTTGTTGATCTTCTTAAGGAAGTGCAAACCACAAATGAATTAGATTTATTATTACCAAAACTATCTCAGATAAATGATAATATAAGCATCATTACAGATGATATACGCGAATATGTATCAATATTAAGTGAGAATGAGATCGATAAAAAAAATATAAATATAAAGGTTATTATAGAAAGTGTAGAAAATGACTTTCCAGAATTATTGAGTAATAATTTAAACTTTAAAGTTCTAACAAATCTTCAATCCTGGGATCATGTTATATTTTCAAAATTTTATTTTAAGAGTATTGTTCAAAGTTTTATGTCTAATTCAATTAAGTACAGAAGAACAGATATAGCATCATTTATAAAATTTGAAACCCAAATTGAAAATGGACAAAAAGTGCTTTATGTAATTGATAACGGTTTAGGAATAGACTTAGATCTGCACGGTAAAGATGTTTTTAAATTATATAAACGATTTCACAGAGGATATTCTGGTAAGGGTATGGGGTTATTTATAGTAAAATCTCAAATCGAAAATCTAGAAGCAACTATTGAAATTGAAAGTGCGGTAAATAAGGGAACCACATTCAAAATTATTTTTAAGGAATGAGTCAGGCTGCAGACATAGTGCTTATAGATGATGATGATGTCTACTTATTTGTCGTAGGGCATATGTGCAATACCTATTGTCGGGATTTAAATGTTGTGACTATTACAGATGGCGAATTAGGTATTAATTATTTTAAAAAAGTAAAAGAAGATAATATACAGTTGCCTAAACTAATTTTATTAGATATAAACATGCCCTATCTTGACGGTTGGGGGTTTTTAAATGCTTTTAGAGAACTTAAAATAGACCAGTTTGATGAGATTATGATTTATTTGGTAACCTCATCAAATAGAAGCTGTGATAAAATGCGAATAGAAAGTTACCCTGAGTTAAACGGATTTATATTAAAACCAGTGCGTAAAAAAGAACTGCATCAATTGCTTGAATCGGTTTTTAAAAAATAGCGAATTTAGAGTTACTTGATCTCAACAATTTTTATTATCTGATCTCTAAAAGTAACTGTTTCTCCTACCTGTGCACCAGTTAATAATTCTCCTATGGGTGATGCCGTTGAAATGCAATAAACATTGCCTGTTGCAAGTTTTAATTCTCCAAAAGGAATCCCAATAAAATAACTGGCTTTATCTGTTTGAACTAAACTTCCGTCTCCTATAATAGTGTTAGGAGTAAGACTAATACGGCTTAAAACTTCTTTTTGCTTTTCAGTTTGATCTATTTGTCCTTGCGTGCGCTCCATCTCCTGCTGAATCATTTCAACGCCGGTTTCATATTTGTCACCTGCACTGCTTTTTCCGTCACTTTCTCGTGATTCTATAAGTCCTGCTTTGGTCTCACGCAGTTGTTCAAGACGTTTGTTTAAACGCTCTTTCAGTTCTTGTATAAGTTCTTTTTTTAACATTTGCAGATTTATTTAAAGGCGGCGAAATTAAGCTAAAAGCGTTCACATACACAGTTGTTTATTTTAATTTAAGAATAAAATTTACTTAATCTTTAATTACCTGTGTGTGTGATAGTTTGTCGTGAAAACCCTTTTTAAAAAGTAGAAATGACAAACGGTCAAAAGGGATAAGCCTGCATAAGGTACGTATAAGTATCGCAAGCGCACCGGGTTTAGAACCATCAAGGTTTACTACTTTAGTTTTAGTAAAATACTTTCCCAGAGTTTTTTGAAAGAAATATTCAGATACACCATAATAAACTAAAAACAATATAAAGACCATACCATAACCTATACTTAAGAGCAGTTCTTTATTGGATGTGCTAAATACAGCATCCAAAATAAATGTGCCTGCAAGAATTAATAGTATAAAAACCACAAAGTCTATAGTAAAATTTAAAAACCGAACTCCAGAATTAGTGACATAAGACTGTATTTCCTGTACAGCTATATTTTGTTGTGCTGCTGCTTTAACTAAACTAGCCATTTGCATTTTAGAAACAGAACGTTTTGAGAGTTCGCGTTCTGCAGCTTTAATAGTATCCGGGTGGTGTTTATGAACTTCAACAGTAACAATTTTTACTAATTCTAAATCTGTATAGTTGCGAATGCTCGTATTTGCGATTTTTCCTGATGCCATTTTTAAATTTAGATAGTATTAGTGTTGTATTTCAATTCTTAAACTGCAAAAATGCATCTCGTTAAACCTTTGTCACTAGTTCTTTAAAAAACTTTTCAAAGGAACTATAAATTTTTCAAAACGTTCTATATGGGGTAGGTGACCGGTATTTTCGATTTCTACTAACGTGCTGTTAGGGATTTTTTGTTGAGTATCTTTACCTAGCTTATCATACAATCCCATTGTTTTACGTATGTTTTCAGATACTAAAGGTTTGCCTAAAGCAGTACGGTCGCGGGTACCTATAATTAATAATGTAGGCACTTTAAGTTCAGAAAATTCATAGACAACAGGTTGTGTAAAAATCATATCATAGGTAAGTGCAGCGTTCCAGGCAATGGTTTTATAGTCAGAATTGAGTGTCCACCCTGCTAATAAGTTCACCCACTCATCATAAGCAGGATCCCAATTCCCATCATAATAGCTCTCTAATTGATATTTTTTAATAGCCTTATAATCCTTTTTAAGTTCGTTCTCATACCACCATTCAACAGGTTTG
The DNA here is from genome assembly GCF_052119605.1 of Leeuwenhoekiella sp. W20_SRS_FM14. Classification (NCBI taxonomy): domain Bacteria; kingdom Pseudomonadati; phylum Bacteroidota; class Flavobacteriia; order Flavobacteriales; family Flavobacteriaceae; genus Leeuwenhoekiella; species Leeuwenhoekiella sp. W20_SRS_FM14. The sequence goes on from NZ_JBGQOK010000002.1 coordinate 376,619, forward strand.
TAGGGCACTTTTAATTTCCAGTCTTCAAGACCAATTGGGTTTTCGAGAATTAATTTTTCGGTAATTTCAGGAAACATAAGCGCAAATCGTGTCGCGAGCATACCACCCATAGAATGCCCTAAAACTGCTGTATTAGATATACCTATAGCGTCTAGAACTGCTTTAGTATTTAACGCTAGTTGTTGAAAGGTATAGTGAAAATGGTCTGGTTTTGAAGATTTTCCAAATCCTATTTGATCAGGAACAACTACCCGGTAACCTTCGGCAGTTAATGCATCAATAGTAGTTTTCCAGTAGGCACCGTTAAAGTTTTTACCGTGCAGCAACATTATATTTTTACCGTTGTAATTTTTCGGTTTCACATCCATATAAGCCATTTCTAATTCTTGATTTTGAATCGAAATAGTTATGCTGCTTACTTCATAAGGATATTCGTAGTTATTAAGTTGCAGATCTAGAAGTTGTAATTGGCTTTCCTGGGCAAAAACTAAGGAAGCAAACAGTATAAACAGAGAGAGAATTGTATTTTTCAAGGGTTGAAAATTTTAATTTATTGCGGTGATTTACAATTCAAGATTACTAAAACTTAATGAGCTGCTCAATTCTTTAGTATTTCTTTATAGCCGTTAACACGCTAATTTTATAACGGAAAGAATCTCTAAATTGTGGCATCAAAACTTTATTTTATGAATTCATATCACCTTAGCAGACGCAACTCACTGAAGCTTTTTGCCTTAACCGGAACAACAATTTTAGCAATGCCTAGTCTGTTATTAAGTTGTGATAGCAAAAGAAATTTTAAAATCCGTTTTGGAATTTTGACAGACTCCCATTATGCAAATCGGGAACCGGTGGGAACTCGTTTTTATAAAGATTCTATTCCTAAAATGAGAGAAGCAATTGCAACTTTAAGTACACAAGAATTAGATTTTCTGATTCATTTGGGTGATTTTAAAGATCAGGATGCAGGTGCAAAAACGGAAGATACCCTTGGTTATCTTAAAGAGATAGAAGCTGTTTTTCAAGAGTTTGAAGGAGCAAACTATCACGCGCTGGGTAACCACGACGTTGACAGTATTACCAAAGAGCAGTTTCTAAAAAACATTCTAAATACCGGCCAGGAAATTGCACAAAGCTATTATGCATATACGGCAAATGGAATGCAGTTTATTGTATTAGATGCAAATTATGATGCAAATGGGACTTCGCATTATTTTGCCGAAGGATCAGATTGGGAAAATGCTACTATTCCTAAAAAAGAGGTGGACTGGTTTGCAAATTTATTGGCAAACTCAGTTTTGCCTACCGTTGTTTTTTGCCATCATCCTTTATATGAATATTATAAAGAGGGCTCAAAATTCCACGTGACTAATTACGCCGAAATTCAGCAGCTAATGGAGGCAAACGGAAACGTGATTGCGTGCTTTCACGGCCACGTACATGCTGAAGATTTTAAGGAGATCAATGGCATACACTATGTTACCCAACTGGGTATGGTAGATTATAAAGGACTTGAAAATAACACTTTTAGTCTGGTAGAAATCACACCCAATCAATTGAAAATAGAAGGGTATAAGCGTGCATCAAATAAGCATATTACGCTTTGATTTAAAAATCTATAGCTGTGGTATTGTGTATTTCTTTCAGTACAAAATAACTTTCTAATACGCCTATATTCTGAATTTTTGAAAGTTTACTGCGCACAAACTCGTGGTACTCTTCAAGGCCTCCTAAATGAATTTTTAAGAAAAAGTCTACTTTACCCGCCATATGGTAGCATTCCTGTACTTCAACAAGTTCTTTTATTTGGCGTTCAAACGTGTCTATAAAACCCTCATTATGATAGCGAAGGGATACCATACAAATTGCTGTTACCGGCCTGTTAAGCATTTTTTTATCTAAAATGGCTACATAGTTTTTTATATATCCCTTTTTCTCTAAGCGCCGTATTCGCTCGTATACAGGCGATGCCGTTAGGTGTAGTTGTTCTGCAATGTCTTTTGTTGTTTTCTTCGCATCTTCCTGTAATATTCTTAAAATTTTCAAATCGGTTTCATCAAGTGTTTCCATAAAGAGAATTTTACTGTTTATAAGGATAGTAAAAGGCTGTATTAGATTATACCTTGGTAACAATCCTATTTTAAAGATAAATTTACTTAATTTATAGGATTTAGCAGTTTATTATATGGTTTGGGTACTCTTTTTTCTAATTTTATATTGAAATAAAGTTGTTATGAAAGAGCCAAAAATATTAATTACCGGAGCCTTTGGTCAGTTGGGAACAGCACTTACTGATGCGCTAATATCTAAATACGGATCTGATGCTGTAGTAGCTACAGATCTTCATATACGAGAAGGATTTAGTTGCAAAACCCTAAAGCTTGATGCTACAGATATTCAAGCATTAGATGAAGTTGTAAGACAACAAAAAATCACTCAGATTTACCACCTTGCAGCAATATTATCTGCAAAAGGAGAAGAGAAACCTCTGCAAACGTGGGATTTAAACAATTCTACTTTTTTTAATGTTCTTGAGGTAGCGCGTTTAAATGCTATTAAAAAGGTGTTTTTCCCAAGTTCAATAGCTGTTTTTGGTCCAGATGCTCGCAAAGAACACGTGCCTCACGATTTTGCGCTGCATCCTACAACTGTCTACGGTATAAGTAAAGTAGCCGGTGAACATTGGGCACGTTATTACAATGCTAAATACGACTTAGATGTACGTTGCTTACGTTATCCCGGGCTAATAAGTTATCAATCCTTACCCGGTGGTGGTACAACAGATTATGCAGTAGATATCTTTCATAAAGCAATTAGTGGAGAGAATTTTGTAAGTTATCTTCAAGAAGATACACAGTTACCTATGTTATATATGGATGATGCCATTGAAGCAACACTTCAATTAATGGAAGCACCTAAGGAAGCTGTAAAAACAGTAGGTTATAACATTCAGGGAATTAGTTTTTCGCCTAAAGAGCTTTTAGAAGCGATTCAAAAACACATTCCAGAATTTAAAGCCGCGTACAAACCAGATCATAGACAAGCAATTGCAGAAAGCTGGCCTATATCACTAGACGATCGTGCTGCACAGGCAGAGTGGGGTTGGAAACCAAAATACGATCTTGCAAAAATGACTCAGGAAATGCTGAAGCAACTCGAGTTAAAAAGAAATAACAATCAGAAACAACACGCATAAAAATCACACTATGTTTACATCAGTAAGAGAAAATATACAGAACGAACTAGAAGAAATACGGGAAGCCGGTCTTTATAAAGAGGAACGCATAATAACTACACCTCAACGGGCTAAAATAAATACACAAAACGGATCTGAAGTTTTAAACTTTTGCGCAAACAATTATTTAGGTCTGTCTGCACATCCAGATATTATTGAGGCAGGAATTTCGGCAATAAGAACACACGGTTTTGGTCTCTCTTCTGTGCGTTTTATTTGTGGGACTCAAGACATTCACAAAGAACTAGAACGCAAAACAGCTGAGTTTTTAGGAACTGAGGACTGTATTTTATATGCTGCAGCTTTTGATGCTAACGGCGGTGTTTTTGAGCCTATTTTGGGCAAAGAAGATGCGATTATTTCTGACGAGTTAAATCACGCCAGTATTATAGACGGCATACGTTTATGTAAAGCTGCCCGTCACCGATACAGTCATAACAATATGGACGCTCTGGAAGAAGAATTGAAAAAAGCTTCAGGAGCCCGAAGAAAGTTAATTGTTACAGACGGCGTATTTTCTATGGATGGTACGATTGCACAACTGGACAAAATTTGTGATCTGGCCGATAAATACGATGCTATGGTAATGGTAGATGATTGCCACGCTACCGGTTTTATAGGTGAGAACGGTAAAGGTAGTCACGAGTACAATAATGTGATGGGACGTGTTGATATAATTACAGGAACCTACGGTAAGGCCTTAGGTGGCGCTTCTGGTGGTTTTACTGCCGCCCGAAAAGAGATTGTAGATATGCTGCGTCAAAAATCGAGACCGTATTTATTTTCAAATACGCTGGCTCCCGCAATTGCAGGAGCCTCTATAAAAGCTATAGACATGTTGAGCACTTCTGCAGATTTAATTGCAAAAGTTCAAAACAACGCAAAACGTTTTAGAAAAGAAATGACAGATGCAGGCTTTGATATTATACCGGGAGTGCATCCTATTGTTCCTATAATGCTGTACGATGCTAAGGTCGCTCAGGAATTTGCAGCAAAATTATTAGAAGAAGGTATTTATGTGATTGCATTTTTCTACCCAGTAGTGCCGCAAGAAAAAGCACGTATTCGAGTACAGTTATCTGCAGCTCATGAAGATGGGCATATCACAAAAGCAGTTGCAGCATTTACTAAAGTAGGTAAGCAGCTGGGAGTTATTTAAAATAAAAATTGCGTTTAATTCTAAAGTGCCTTGCGTTTATCGTAAGGCATTTTTTGTTTTACAAAGACGTGATTTGGAGAAAATATAATTAAAATGTGAAATAAACACTTATATTTAAACTTTGCTAAATTTCACTAAAATGAAACTCTTTAAATTTTCCATTTGTTTTATAATGCTGTTTACCGTTTTGTATTTTCAAAGCTGTAAACCTGTGGCAAAACTGCGAGATAGCAGTAAAATAACCTATAATAATCCCATTGTACCCCAACGTGCAGACCCGTGGGTGTATAAAGATACAGACGGGACTTATTATTTTATTGCTACCGTCCCTGAATATGATCGTATAGAACTACGCCAGTCAAAATCACTTAATGGCTTAGGTACTGCGGAAACTAAAGTGATCTGGACAAAACATAATACTGGCATTATGGGAGCGCATATCTGGGCTCCAGAATTGCATAAAATTGATGGGAAATGGATTATTTATTTTGCAGCGGGAGATGTCGAAGATGTTTGGCATATACGTATGTATGCACTTTCAAATTCATCAGAAAACCCGTTGGAAGGAGAATGGGTTGAGGAAGGTCAAATTAAGACTGAAAGAGATTCTTTTTCGCTAGATGCTACTACATTTGAACATAATGGAGAGCGCTATTTAATATGGGCACAAAGTGTTCGGGAAGGAGAAAACACCTCCCTGGTATTGTCTAAAATGGAAACTCCTACACAACTTAAAGGGGAAGAATTAATTATATCAGATCCTGAATTTGAATGGGAACGTGTAGGTTATAAGGTAAACGAAGGTCCCGCAGTGATCAAACGTAACGGTAAAATTTTTGTTACTTATTCTGCAAGTGCAACAGATAGTAATTATGCTATAGGTTTGCTCTGGGTAGATGAGCAAGCAGATTTAATGAATTTAGCAAACTGGCATAAATCTGAAACTCCTGTATTTTCAACTAATGAGGAAGTAAGGAGATATGGTCCCGGTCACAATTCGTTTACTGTTGCAGAAGATGGCAATACAGATGTATTAATTTATCACGCACGTGTTTATAAACAAATACGCGGAAACTCGCTACAAGACTTTAACAGGCACACACGAGCTCGTATTGTTAACTGGGATGAGAAGGGTTTTCCAGACTTTAGGCAATCTGAAACAGATTAATGAGCACATTTTTAATCTTAAAAAAAAAGCCTCAATTCTAATTTTGAAATGAGGCTTTTTTGTGGGTTTAGAATTGATTTACTTGGAAAAACTAACTTGTAATGGGTTTGATAATTTTTCTGAAGTCGTATTTAAAAAAGCTAACCATTCCTGCTCATTTGCAAACTGGCCACTTTTTTTCCAACCAAAACCTGCATAATAAACGACTTTATTATTCTCAACGTTTATATGCGCGTAAAGGTTGCTTTCATCTTGCTTTGGTGTAAGATACTTTTCTGTAGCTTGAAGTCCTTGCGGAATAATTAGTGCTGAACCTAAATCAGAATCATCAATGTGTTCCCAATAGGAAATCCATTTATTTTCTTCATTTACTGAAGTTTTCCCGGTGTTGGAGTGTAAGGTAAGGCCGGCAGAAACGGTATCTGCACCGGTAATTGTGATTTCAAACTTAGAAAAATTGCTTCCGTAGTCGAGAGATATTTTTTTCTGCTCGGTTATTTGGGTTCCATTAGCATCCCAATCTTCGTACTCGAGAATAAAACTGGTGCGTAAGGGTCCTGTCGCTAAAGTCTTCCACGTAGTGAAATTTTTAGAATAGTAATAAGTTGAATCTTTTTTTACAGCAATACCACCTATTCCTCGACTTGCACCTACGTGAAAATTATCTAAACCTTCGCCCGTATCTTCGTGATAGGTTCCGGCTCCCGAAGTCATTTTTTTATACCATTTATTAATAATAGGGTAATCAACTCGCTTAAGCCAGGCGTCTATTCCGCTTGACAGTGTACCACCGGGTACATTGTCTTCAACCATTTTTTGAGCCACGGGACCATAAGTTCTAAACGCCACTTTGTTATTTTCCCAGGCATAATCATCTGTACGCTCTGGTACAAAACGCGAATAAACAGCAGGGTCGTCTGGTTTTGCTTCAGATCTTTTTGAGATGCTTATAAGATTGTAAGTATTTGCGCTTTTAGCAGCTATTTTAGGCTGAAAAATAACCACATCTGCTACGCCATCACCATCTTCATCAACTAACTGACTCGTTAACGTATCTTTAGACTTTGTGTGTATAACGGCCACGGTCGTTGCTGTATCTTTAATATTAAACACAGTTACCCGGTTGAGATCTACAGATACTGTTTCAAAAGAACGTTCTGTATTTAAAGTATTTGTAACCGTTACGTGTAAAGCAGAATTTTTAATCCCACAACTCGATAAAGTTAGCAGTGTGGTGCCAAGAAAGACAATTTTAGAATAGTGCATGGAACTGGATTAGAGTTATCAAAATTTTGAAATCCGAAGTTAGCGCACTTTTCTTTTCTATTAAAGCATTTGACTAAGAGATTAAATAAGAAGAAGTTTTAGCTATACCTATTCAAATATATAAAAGCTATGTTTTTTCTTTTTTAGACAGCCTGATCCTTTTGTTTTCGGGATTTACAGCAGAAATTTTTTACAAATAACTCGTGAATTCCGGAGGCCTTTAGTGCACTTTGAAAAATGACAGAATTTAGACCTATTAAACATATTTCTTTATTTTTAGACTCTGCACTTTTCGCTATGAGATACAACATATAAATACCAGAGATGTCAATGAGATCTAATGTGCTAAGTCTAATATTTAATTGGTTATAGTCACATAGCGTATTCTCTATTTTATGTTGTATTTCAGAAACATTCTCGCTAGTAAGTTTTCCACTTAGAGTTATATCATTTTTAGTGGTTATAAAGTTAATCATGGTCTGTTATTTTTTGCCAAAGATTAATCTTAATTGAGTAGCAATTTGTGTTTTTAGATAGTTAGCGGTTAACTATAGTTTAATGGATGATAATAAACTTTTAATAAAATAGATTTACATTTTTTATCTTCTAATGCGCACTTAATACGTAGTATTCCGTAATAATAGAATACAATCTATTTTGATGATGTTATTTACAATAAACTTGCGACAACGGTATAATAAATATTAAAGTTAGAAACTCCTGCCTGTACAAGCGAACTTGCTTCTATTTTAAATTGAATGGGAATGTCTGTTCTACATCCTACAAATTCACAAACTTTAATTGCCTGAGAGGCATCATTAGGTATTGTAACATAATTACCTCCATTTGTAGCTGTCAAATCACGAGGTCCCAGGGGTTTAATGATTAAAATATCATATATGCTAAATGAAGGAAACCGAAATCCGCTGTTTGTATAAGTTTTCGCCTTTACCGTTAGATTTTGGGGTGCATTCTGAGTATGCATAAAAACACTGTATCTAAAAACATTATCGCTACAAAGCGTGGAAGACGAGAGAATTAAAATAGGATTAAGTACAAAACTTATTTGATTTGCATCTATTGCGCTTTCAAAACCTATGCTGTTATCATCTATACCTGCTTCTTGTACGGTATCCTGAAATGACTGTATAAAGCTAGGCATACCATTTACATCTAAGGTACCATTTAAAAGCTGGGCTTGTAAACTAAACAATGAGCATAAAGCTATTAAAAGTGATAAATACCGATTCATAAGCGTTATTATTTTATCTCAAAAACCATTTCAAAACCACTGGGTAATGAGAGCGCATTGGGATTGTTAATTTGATATCTAATTTGATATCCCGTGTTTTCGCCATCGCCCGTAAATCCATTTGCGAAGTCGTAAACCAGAACTTGCGCTGTCGTAGATAAACTTACTGGAGATAAATTAGGGTTAGCTGCAAACTGACCGTTTATAGATGCAGTGTTTATAACCTGAAGCGTAATGGTCATATTTGAAGGTATGGGCAAATTTGTACTCGCATATATTCTTGCATTTTGAAAATTAGCACCCCTGTATGTAAAATTTAACCAAAAGTCACCGGTACTTGGAGATCCTATGCCCGCAAATGGTTTACCGGCTTCTGAAACTACTACAGTATTTCCTGCTGGTATAGCGTTCTCAGGTTCTAAATCAACAATATGTATAGGTTGTAAATCTAATACCGCTGAGACAACCTCTTGACCACCACCTAAAATAAAGGCACTGATATTGTTTGCATTTATAGTTTCCTGCGCACCTAATGTCTGCTGAAAAACCAGAATGAAAAATGTCATATTAAGTAGTAATTGCTTGCTCATCGTTAATTACTTATTATAAAGTTAGTAGTGTTAAACTTTATTTTTTGTTCTTTAGCTGTTAGATAAATTTGAATGTCTTCTTGCTTGCCGGAGCTGGCCGTTATTTTATAATCACTCATTTTCTCATAATCGTTCTCTTCTTTAAAGCGTATGAGAGTAAGTGTATACGTGGCGGGTACAATATTTTTAAAGGTAAAACTGCCGCTTGCATCTGTTTCAATAAAATAGTTATAATCAGCTCCAGATAATTTTACATATCCCTTATAACCAATAGTATCTTTCTTAGATATCAAATTAATTTTACCGGTTACCACAGCCGCTTTCACCAATTCTATAGATAAATCTGCTGTGTTATCTGAGGTGACATTTACTTCAAAAGGCGCTTTTCTGGTACTTACAATATTTTCAGGAAGACTGCTGTCATCTATAAAAACATAATTTTTTCCCAGAGGTAAATTGTTTAGGCGAAATTCTCCTTGTTCATCTGAAGCTATACGCTGTCCTGTAGTTATTATTTTAATATTTTCTACCGAAATAGTGTCATCTTCAGAAAAAATAAATCCGTCAACACCACCTTGTTCCATTGTACGTTTTAATGGTGCGCCAAAGGAGTAGGTGTATTTTCCGAAGGCCAAAAGTTCACGGTTATTAATAGCTCCCGCATTCTCAAAATAATTAGCTCTAATTTCAAATAAATGATTTTTAGAGACGCGAACGGCAAGGTTTGCATTAATAAAGTCCCTCCTTAAATAACTGTCATCTGGACTAAAACCACTATTATAAGAACCGTTAAAGTTTATTACTTTATTAAGGTTATAATTTACACCCAGATTGTACCGTGTATAACTCGTACTAAGTCCAGAATTACCATATCTATTATTATAATTGTGATTTAATCCTACTCGCAGGGATAAGCCAGAAAATAACAGATACGAGGCATTGGCATTATGAGCATACGAATCTCTATACCCATCAAAATTACTGAGTAGATTACGCGTTTTTGATACACGACCATTAAAATTGAAATTAAAACGCCCCCCTGAAAAGAGATATCTGTAGGTGATTCCTTTTTCTTTATAGAAGTATGATTTAGGCTCTAACTGGTCTTCACGTTGTCTTTGATCTGCACGCACATCTACAGAATGTTTTTGATTAAAGCGGTAACCTAAAAGTATAAAGGTATTTTCAAAGTAGGGTTCTGCTGCATAAAACAAGGGGTCAAGTCGTTGATTAACGCGAGAAACGGTATTGCCAGCAGAAACATTCCATTTATTAAATTTATAAAATAGGTTATTTGAATACTGAAGACTGTTCCTAATCGAACCAAAATAATTTTCACCTGTAATTGTAAGCGTGCCGCTGTAGGTGAGGTTTTTATAGGTTTGTATCAAATTTAAATACCCGGCATAATCGGTATATAAATTTGTAAAACTTCCTGAAAATTCAGATTCAATAAACGTATTTTCGCTTTTATAATCTAATGATAAGGTAGCAATCTGGCCTTTTTCATTTTCATTTGCTTCTATTTTATTACTGGCGCCTCTTATAGTACCTTTAGATGAGGTTAGCGATAAACCCATTTGAAGTTTTGAATTAAATGCATATTTAACCTGCGTTCCATAAAGCGGACTATCATTAAATGTGAATAAACGTGGGTTAGAATAAAAGGCAGTAAACGTCCAGTTTTTTACTCTTTGATCTACTCTAAAACCTAGCCCGAAACGGTTATCAAAGCCTAAACGATTTATGAAATAGGCGTGATCACCCAGATAAATTGTCGTTTGATCATCGTAATTATAAATTAGACTGTATTGATCTGTAACACCAAAACGTTTTAAGGTTTGTTGTTGTGGAGCTCTCAAAATAAAATTAAGATGGTGTTTTTTGTTTAGGTCTAAAAAGCCGTCACCAGATAGCTCACCAGAAATTGTAGAAAAATGAGTGTTAGGTGATGTATAGCTGTTATAATTAAAACTAGCCCGTATAGGAAACCTAAAAAAAGCATCTTTTTGCTCAATTTTACTTGGGAAAACAGTTGTATTTGAAAAGCTCTTTAAGGTTTCTTTTTTAGAATTAGTTACCTGTAAATAAGAGCCTAAAGTCATAACATAGTAATGCTTAGCATCTGTGTTTCTGGTAACTTCTACAGTTTGTGTGACAGATGGTTCTAGTATTAACATAGTCTCAACTTCAATTTTTGCATTTGAAGATAATGCTACCTGCTGAGCCATATTGCCAATATTACGTACGCCAAATTTAGAAACTATACGTTCACCTGCCTTAACGTTTTGTGGACCTGAAATCAGGAAAACTTCCAGGTCATAATTTTCTGCTATTTGAATTGAAAAATCTTTACTTAGTGACCGGTTACCTGTCACCTCTGTTAATTTCAATTGAATTGTTACAGTACCTGGAGGGGTATTTCTAGGTATAAAGAAACTAACAAGCACCAGTTTAGCGTTACGGCTGTCTAGCTTTTCTATTTTGCTGGATGAAATTAATTTCCAGTCTTTAGGCAGAATAGGTTCCAGATTAAAATTATTGATTTCGCCTTCGGCTAACTGTAATTCTAAAGCCAAAGTATGTTTTTGCCCGGGTACGTAAGCTTCCTTAGGGTTCTTAACGGTTATGTTTAAGGTTAAAGGTTTATTAGTTTTAGGCGGGTTTATTTTTTTGCTTTTTAAACTATCAGAGGCTATGTGTGCTTTTGTAGTCCACTCTGCTATGTTGCTATTAAAACGATTGTGATAGGAGTTTGAAGAAAGATCTGCAACGTCAAAATTATTAGAACTCGTATATACACCGGTAGCACCTAACAGGCACACCGGGACTATATAAATGAGTTTTAATAATTGAGTAAACATAATTTTATGAATTAGAAGTGCATTCGTTTTTATAAAATACTAGTTGATGTTGAGACTTATATTAGTGCCTATGTATTCCTTTCGTGAATCTGCTGTGAGAATGCATTGATAGGTTCCTTTCTTTAGGGTAGATATGTCGAGGTTATAATCTATACACATGCCAGGAAACACCATTAAACGCTTGGTTTTAGATTTTAAAATATTCTCCCCTTCTTCATCATAAACCTCTAGATTTAATTGTACACCTTCTACATATTTTGACTTGTTGAGCAGGTTTATTTTTAGAGAATTTTCATTTAGCTCATTTTTGTTGATATGCACATCTGTAAAATCAAGTTCGACATTTGAAGCTTGATTTACGTGAGTTATTAGGCCTACGGCATATCTTATTTTGGTACTTAAATCTATTTGGCGTGTGAGATGTTCTTTCTTTACGGGTTTTGCTATTTCGATCATTAAAACAGACCAGAACGTGCCGTTTATTGATTTGTCTTCAGGTATTTTAATTTGATATTTGTAAACAAATTTTTCTTTAGGTCCTATAAATTTATCCATTAGGTTTCCTTCAAACCACGACTTAGAAGATTGTTCGTGAGTAATAGAATCGCTAAAGATTCTGTCATTTCCACAAGAGTAAATGGCGTCATTTAATTTAAACACAATTTGCTGCTCCTGGTCTGTAGTGTTCATTAGAACGAGTTCGCCCTGAATATACTCACCTGAGTTTCCAGAGAAGGTATGTGTAAGACCATTTAATACAATTACACCGGCTTGACTTTTAAATAAAACCAGTAAAAAAAGGGCGGTAGAATAGAATGTTGTTTTCATCATAAATAGTTATTTACTATAAATTTAAAGTTGAAAAAAACGCTTTATCGTTATTTTCGGTAGATGTATAATTGCCTTAGACCAGTGGAATATTTGATACTGTGATAAGAATTTATATTCTTATGAATAGGGTAAAAAAAAAGCCCTTCACCTTCGTAAAGAGCTTTTTTATAAGCACTTATATTTTATAAGTCTGTTAGTGTGTATACAATAGTAGATTGATAACTACCTGCCTTAAAACTTGCAAAATTTCCATTCTGTTCTACAGTGTAGGTTAATTTTACACCTTGATTATCATCACCGGTATAAACACTTTCAATACTATCTACCAGTAACGCATCTGTACCTACTGGTACCGTTTTTCCCAGGGCAACACCTGTAGCAACCACAGTTCCTGCAGAGTCTACTGTACCACCATCTGTTACAATTACAGGAGCATCAGGAGTGATTCTTAGATCTAGATTACCGGGAAACGTGCTGCCAGTTTCAAACCTTACGTTTATTTTCCGCGTTAAATCATAACCATTTGCATTAGAAGCTCCTGCCACAACACTAGTGTAGTTGAGGTACAGGTTTGTGTAACTCAATGCTTGAAAGTCGTATAAACCGGCTTCGGCATTTATACCAGATACTGTAGCATCAGACATATCAAATAAAATGGCTGCAGCTTCTGTATTTGTGTTAGCATCAAAGATGTCTAACAAAGCAACTTCGGGAACATCAACATTGAGAATATGCGAAGCGATATTCGTATCATTGTTGTCTTGAGCGTTTACAAACTGAAAACCGGCTACAGCGGCACATACGAGGTAATTTTTTAAATTTTTCATGATAAAAGGATTTAAGGTTAACGTTTAGATATTATAATTTTGATATTCTGTTTTAATATAATTTTTACGATTTAGGTATTCTTCCTTAATGTCGGCTTGCAAAAGCGCTCAACAAATAAATCACTTACTCCTGTTCCTTTTAATGTTTTTTTGAAAGCTTCATTTTCCAGACCTATCAGGTTTAGTATTTTTTCATTTTCATTAGCTAATTTTTTAATGAGATACAGCATAAATACACCTGAACTGTCTATAATTTCTATACCATTTATATTGATTGTGACATCTTTAAAGCGCATTAAAGCATATTCAATTTTCAATTGGATTTCAGATACGTTTTTACAGGATAATTCTCCTGTAATTTTTATCTCGTGTTTAGAACTATCTAAGAAAAACATATAAGTGGGTTTTTGTTTCTCAAAGATTCTCATTCAAATTAGATATGTGTAAGAAATTTCGATAACTACCCTTTGTGTATAGACGAGCAGCCTTTTTATATGTTTAAATTGAAATGTTATTTAATTAATGTTTGAATATTAGTGTTTTACGTAGTGAAAATGTTAAGATATTAAACAGCCTAAAATTGTTTTTTTTGTAAAGAAGAGCAGATGTTCGTATTTCTTTATCGCTAATTAATTTATTTTGACGATAGAAATGCGTAGTTGAAAGATACTTCTAAGGATTTTATCAAAAAAAAAGCGAAAAAGACTTTACTAAAAATATTTTTACCAGGAAGTGTTTGATGAGTATTGATTTGCAATAGCTTATAGTTCACGATATTAATTCAAAGTCGAAGCCATGACGTTAAAAGTAGAAATAGATAGTTCCATAATTAAACTGAATGGTGTATTCGCTGTAGAATCGATTCAATTAATAGACGAAATTTTAAAAGCCTATTTAAAGACGAATACGCGTTTAATTATAGATTTATCAAGCCTTAGTAAAATAGATGTAGAATGTGTGTTTTTCCTCGAAAAATTTATTAAAAAGCAGGATAAAAAAAATAAATCTATTACGATACGTCGTGTTAACAACAATAGAATTCTTAAGGCATTTAAAGTCTTAAAGTTAGAAACACTTTTTGAGGATTGCTAAATCTATGTATTGCGTTTTTGTATTACATTGCTACCCAAATTAACCCTTAGTCCTTTCTGTTTTATACTCTTTTCTGTAGGTAGATGGCGGCATACCCATAAGTTTCTTGAAGGCTTTTGAATAGTAATAGGCATCCTCATAACCTATTTTAGCGCAAATTTCCTTTATACTTAAATCTGTGAAATACAAATATTGACATGATTTCTGAATCTTTAGTTTATTAAAATATTGAATAGGGGAGTTGCCCGTTTTTAATTTAAAAAGTTCAGAAAAACGGGAAACCGATAGATTTTGCTGGGTCGCAATTTCTTCCACTTTAAAGGTTTTATTTAAATTATTGTTTAAATATTCAATAGACTTTGAGATTGCATCTGTTTTTTCTGCAGTTGATATATCAACTTTACTGTAAATCATATTAACCAATAAATTGTATAGGCTTAAGTTAGCAAGTTCCAGGTCCTGCATCTCATAACCAGACTCTAAAATGCCCATAATTTTTATAAATTCTTTTCGCCTGGTTTCACTGCGCGCAATAGCACGTACCCTTTCAACAGGAATAGAAATGTAACGGTCGTATAAAAGATCTGCTTTGCTTCCTACAAAATGAGACCAGTAAATCGTCCATGGATTTTGAGTCGAACTTTGGTAATGATGGCTCACATGTGGCGGAATGATTATATAGGTATTGGGTTTGAGATCATATTTGTTTTCACCTAATGTGATTTGTCCATTTCCTTCAGTACAATAAAGAAGTATGTATTCTTTACTCCCTAATCTACGTTTTCGATCATGATAAATCGCCTGAGGATAATGACCCAGTGCTGTTGTGTAAAAGTCTTGTATGAGAGGGTTTTGTGTTATTTCATATTGCACATTAGGAGGTAGGGTAATCATACGCTGTCCCACAAAGCCATCTTTTATCTTTTTGTATTTCGGTATATAATCCATATTAATATACTTTAGTAATCACATTCTAAAATGAAATACTCTTTATTTACATTTAGGAATTTAACATTATTCCTGTTAAAATGAGGTTTGTTTAAGTTCTAATTTAAAATCACAATAGAATTTTAGTTGACGCAGTAAACTTATACAATCGGAATATTTTACAGGTTTTCCGTTTTTTAGTCTATTTGGTAGCACAGCGAAAACGATATATTTGTAGGTGATATAAAGTTAGCAAGTAGCTGAAAATTACTAATTAGATTGTAAATAAGTATCTTAAGCTAACTAATTCTAAGTTTTAAAAAATGCTCAAAAGACAACTGCATTTCGGGTTAATTACGAAGAATATTCTTGGGGTATTCCTCTGTTTTTTTGGGCTCAATTTACAGGGTCAGGAACTAAAAGTTGTAATAGATGATTCGGTTATTTATCAGGAAATTGATGGTTTTGGCGCTTCAGATGCGTGGCGTTGTCAGTTTATAGGAGCAAATTGGCCTGCGGCGAAAAAAGAACAAATGGCAGATTGGCTTTTCAGTAAAGAAGTTGATACGAGTGGTAATCCTAAAGGCATTGCACTTTCGATATGGCGATTTAATATAGGTGCGGGTACGGCAGAGCAAGGTCGTGATTCTCAAATACGCAATGAGTGGCGCCGTGCAGAATCTTTTATAGATACCTCCGGAATTTACGACTGGAATAAGCAGGCAGGCCAACAGTGGTTTTTACGCCAGGCGAAAGATGCCGGGGTTGAGCAATTTTTGGCTTTTTTAAACGCACCTCCCGTAATCTGGTCACTCAACGGAAAAGGATATGCTGCTACTAAAGATGGTGAACTCAATTTAAAACCCCGGCATTTTGAGGATTATACCGATTTTATGATTGCTTTTTTAAAGCACTTTAAAACTGAAGGAATTGAGTTTGATTATATAAGTCCGGTAAATGAACCCCAATGGGATTGGGAAAAGCCTAATCAGGAAGGAACACCGGCAACCAACTCCAATATTGCAACTTTGGTTAAGTCTTTAAATACAAAACTTCTTGAAAATAAGCTCAAAACCACAATAACCATAACCGAAGCAGGCGAATTAGAATTTCTATACGAAGCTAATGGCAAGCCCAATCGAGGGAATCAGATTGAAGCATTTTACACGGCTGACTCTGTTAACTACCTAGGTGATTTAGAAAATTTAAGCGCTTCCGTTAGTGGACATAGTTATTTTACGACCTGGCCTGTTTCTAAATTAATAGAAACCAGACAAAAACTAAACAAATCCCTTACTCAAAATAATGTAGATTACTGGCAAAGTGAATTTTGTATTCTTGAAAATACAGAGGATATAGGTAGCGGTAATACCCGTGATTTAGGTATGGCAACTGCACTTTATGTAGCACGCGTTATTCACGCAGATCTCACTTTATCGAATGCCAAATCCTGGCAATGGTGGACGGCAATTACAGGAGTAGATTATAAAGATGGATTGATTTATATAGACACCGGCAATTCTGAAAATAGATATGATCGAACCTCATTAAAAACAGACGGTGATTTTCACGATTCTAAACTGCTGTGGGCATTAGGAAATTACTCCAGATTTATTCGTCCCGGTTTTCAGCGGATTTCAGCATCATATTCAACCCAAAAAAGCCTTGAAGAACAATATAGCGACCTGATGGTTTCAGCCTATAAAAACCCGGAAACAGGAGCTCTTGTTCTGGTTTTAATCAATTATGCAGACCAGGAACAGCACATAGCATTAGATGCATCAAAAGTGGTTTTTAAACACGCTTATGAAACTTCAGAAACGCAAAATTTGCAGCATCGTAAGTTGACAGGAAACCAACTTAAACTTGCTCCACGCAGTATAACAACTCTAACCAGCGAAAGCTTACACCCCGGTAATTAAAACTTATGGAACACACTAAATTTAATTTTAAGTATTTGCTTTTTCTCGCGCTTGTATCGGCGATGGGAGGTTTTCTTTTTGGTTATGACTGGGTTGTTATAGGTGGTGCCAAACCTTTTTATGAGCTCTATTTTAGTATAAATGAAATGCCTTCGCTACAAGGCTGGGCAATGAGTAGCGCTCTGGTGGGATGTATTTTTGGAGCGGTAATTTCGGGGCTTGCTGCAGATCGTTATGGTCGAAAAATCCCACTAATTTTTGCGGCTGCTCTATTTACACTTTCTGCATTTGGTACCGGCTATGTAGACACATTTACTCCTTTTATAATTTACAGATTAATAGGAGGTCTAGGTATAGGTCTGGCTTCTACGTTATCGCCTATGTATATCGCAGAGATTGCACCTGCTAAATATCGTGGGCAGTTTGTAGCTATTAATCAGTTGACCATCGTAATAGGTATTCTTGCAGCTCAAATCGCTAATTATCTAATTGCAGATGCGATACCAGATGATCAGACCGCATCTCAAATGTTAACTTCCTGGAATGGACAAACCGGTTGGCGCTATATGTTTTGGGCAGAATTAATCCCTGCAGGATTATTCTTTATCCTTATGTTTTTAGTACCTAAGAGTCCGCGATTCTTAGCCAAAATCAACGAAGATCAAACTGCGCTTGGCGTGCTAGAAAAAATTGGTGGGACAGCATACGCCCGCAAAGAACTTGATACGATGAAGCTTACGCTTGCCGAAGGAAGCCAACGTAAAATTCAGTTTTCAGAATTGCGCAGTTCTAAAGTATTACCCGTATTAATCATTGGGATTGTACTGGCAATTTTTCAACAGTGGTGCGGTATAAACATCATCTTCAACTATGCAGAAGAAATATTTACCGCCGCAGGATATAGTGTTGGCGATATGCTGTTCAATATCATCATTACGGGTAGTGTAAACCTCATTTTTACTTTTGTCGCCATGCGTACTGTTGACAGTTGGGGACGTAGAAAATTAATGCTTTTTGGCTCTGTTGGTCTGGCACTGGTCTATGCATTATTAGGCGGAGCGTATTATTTTGATTTTAAAGGGTGGCCGGTTTTAATTTTAGTGATTGTTGCCATCGCAATTTACTCGATGTCACTGGCACCTATTACCTGGGTGGTTCTATCAGAAATATTCCCCAATCGCTTACGAGGCGTAGCGATGTCTATTGCTACTTTTTCATTATGGGTAGCCTCATTTATCCTCACATTTACCTTCCCTATTTTAAATGATTTGTTAGGTTCTTATGGCACGTTTTGGGTTTACAGCGGGATCTGTGTTCTTGGTTTTCTGTTTATTAAAAAGAAACTGCCCGAAACTAAAGGGAAAAGTCTTGAAGAAATTGAGTTTGAACTTACAAAGAATACATAATTCACAATATTAATCTCTTTAAATCTCAATATATGAAGCACGTCTTCAGCATTTTTATTTGCGTGGCAGTGGCACTTATTTCGTGTAAATCAAATCAAACTGAATCCCTGGACCTTTCGGGTAGCTGGAATTTTAAAATTGATTCACTCAATCAAGGCGAAGCCGAAAAATGGTACACCGTAAAACTTGAAGAAACGGTAGAACTGCCCGGTTCGATGACAACTAATGGCAAGGGAAATAAAATTAGTGTTGATACAAAATGGACGGGTCAAATTGTAGATAGCGCCTGGTATACCATAGATAAATATGCTAAATACCGTAAACCGGGGAATGTGAAAATTCCTTTCTGGCTACAGCCAGATACGCATTATGTAGGCGCAGCATGGTACCAAAAAGAAGTTACGATTCCCGAAGATTTTAAAGGCAAAAATGCACAACTCTATCTGGAGCGACCACACTGGGAAACTACAGTTTGGGTAGATTCAGATCGTATAGGAATGCAAAACAGTCTTGGGACGCCGCATAGCTACAATCTGGGCGAACTAACTCCTGGGAAGCATTTGATTTCTATACGTATCGATAATGCAATTAAGGACATAAATCCTGGTATAAATGCCCACAGTATGACCGATCATACGCAGACCAACTGGAATGGGATTATAGGTGAAATAAAGCTGGAAGCAAAGCCTTTAATTTCTCTACAGCAGGTTAATTTATATCCTGATGCGGCAACAAAAACAGTAGCGCTTCGCGGAAAATTAAATGGTTCAATTGAGACAGAAGAACAGGTTGTTTTAAAAATAGCTATCAACGGTACGGGAGCAAATACACAAAAGTTTAAGGAAGTATCTGAACACATAACACTCGATTCCGCAGGGTATTTTAACCTGAATTATACCGTAGATGAGGTGTTGCTTTGGGATGAATTTACGCCCAACTTGTATGAGATGAATCTTACGCTTCAGTCAGAAAGCGGTACAGATACTAAAACAATTAGTTTTGGATTTAGAGATTTTAAAGCAAATGGGCAGCAGTTAGTAATTAATGATCGTCCGGTTTTTTTACGCGGAACTTTAGAATGCGCCGTATTTCCTATTACAGGTTATCCTTCAACAGACGTAGCAGAATGGAAACGTATTATGAGCGTTGTAAAAGACCACGGATTGAATCACGTACGTTTTCACTCTTGGTGTCCGCCTGAGGCTGCTTTTATCGCCGCAGACGAGCTGGGCGTTTACATACAAGCAGAAGCATCAACCTGGCCTAACGGAAATTCGTCTATAGGAGACGGCTTTCCGGTAGATAAATGGTTATACCAGGAAACTCAGGATATTTTAGATGCCTATGGTAATCATCCATCCTTTGTATTAATGACCTCAGGTAATGAGCCTTTGCGTAGAAATCACAAACCCTATTTACGCAAATACGTGGATCATTTTAGAACTATAGATAACCGCAGATTGTATACCGGTGCTGCAGATCGCCCTTATCTTGATAATCTGGATTATTACAGCAATATGGATGCGCGGGTACAGCGCTGGGGCGAGGGACTCAATAGTGTGATAAACGGTAAAGCACCACAAACGCTTTTTGACTTTAGAAGTATAACAGATACAATCCCAATGCCCTATGTAAGCCACGAGATTGGGCAATGGTGCGTGTATCCTAATTTTAAAGAAATGTCAAAATACACGGGAGTTTTAAAACCGAAAAATTTTGAGATTTTTAAAGAAACCTTAGAAGAGCATCACTTAGGTCATCTGGCAGATAGTCTGGTTTTAGCATCGGGAAAATTACAAACCCTTTGCTATAAAGCAGACGTTGAAGCCGCATTGCGAACTAAAGATTTTGGTGGTTTTCAACTTTTGGGATTATCCGATTTTCCGGGACAGGGCACCGCATTGGTAGGTGTTCTTGACGCGTTCTGGGAAGAAAAAGGATATGTGAGTCCGGCAGAATTTAGATCTTTTAGTGGGGAGACTGTACCATTAGCACGTTTAGAAAAACGCACCTTTCTAAACAGTGATACGCTAAATGCTTCGGTAGAGCTGGCACATTATGGTCCAGAACCTTTACTAAATGTCACTCCATCCTGGGTTATAAATGATACTAACGGAAACACCGTAGAAAAAGGAACGTTCCCAACTCAGGATTTACAAATAGGTAATGGGATTGCATTAGGCGAAATTTCGCTTCAGCTCAATAATATAAAAACAGCGCAGCAATTAAAGTTAAGTGTCTCTGTTGAGGAGTTTACAAACAGCTGGGACATTTGGGTATATCCCGCACAGAAAGAAGTATTAAATAGTAAAGTCCGGGTAGTGGAAAAGCTTGATGCAACAACACTGGCATTTTTAGAACAAGGTGGCAGCGTTTTATTAAACGGGACAAAAGGGGCTCTTGCAACAGATAAAGGCGGTGATATCGGTATCGGTTTTTCGAGCATCTTCTGGAACACTGCCTGGACGCGTGGTGAAAAGCCAACTACCTTAGGAATTTTATGTGACCCTAATCATCCTGCGCTGGCAGATTTTCCTACGGAATACCATTCTAACTGGCAATGGTGGGATGCTATGACGCACAGCAATGCGATAATTCTTGATGAATTTGGTTCAGAATTAAGACCTATAGTACGTGTTATAGACGACTGGTTTGAAAACCGAAGTCTGGGATTGTTGTTTGAAACGCGAGTAGGTAATGGAAAACTTCTGGTTTCAGGAATTGATTTACATACAGATCTTAAAAATCGTATTGAAGCTCAACAACTACTTTTTAGTTTAAAAAAATATATGAGTGGCGATGCCTTTAATCCTACTCAAGAATTAGATATCAATAAAATTAAGGCACTTTACACGTCTAATAAATATTAAGAATACGAGAATGAGTACAGTTAAAGCTTGGAGAGAAACCGTTGTAATCCCTACGTATGAAGTAGGAACACCAGAAAAATATCCCGTATTTTTAGAAAAACGCGTGTATCAGGCCAGTACGGGTTCTGTGTATCCGCACCCGGTAATTGAGCAGATAAGTGACGAGAAAGTAGACAAAGAATGGGATGTTATTTTTATAGAAAATGACTATATACAGCTCATGATCCTCCCAGCTTTAGGAGGAAGAATACAGCGTGCTTATGACAAAATACGTCAGCGTGATTTTGTGTATTATAATCATGTTATAAAACCTGCACTAGTAGGATTAACCGGTCCGTGGATTTCTGGTGGTATAGAATTTAACTGGCCACAACACCACAGACCCAGTACATATGATCCTACAGATTCTTATATTGAAGAAAACAAAGATGGAAGCATAACCGTATGGGTTAGTGAACTCGAGCGTATGTTCCGCACTAAGGGTATGGCAGGTTTTACACTGCATCCAGATAAAGCCTATCTAGAAATAAAAGCACAGTTATATAACCGTACACCACACCCGCAAACGTTTTTATGGTGGGCAAATCCTGCAGTAGCTGTTAATGATGAGTATCAGTCTGTTTTTCCTCCAGATGTAAATGCGGTTTTTGATCACGGTAAGCGTGATGTGTCTGAATTTCCTATCGCAAAAGGAGAATATTATAAAGTAGATTATGCGCCAGGCACCGATATTTCTAGATACAAGAATATTCCTGTACCTACATCTTATATGGCAATTACTTCAAAATACGATTTTGTAGGCGGCTATGAGAATGATAGTAAAGGCGGATTATTACACGTAGCAGATCATAATGTGTCGCCGGGTAAAAAACAATGGACGTGGGGTAATGGTGATTTTGGTCACGCCTGGGATCGTAACTTAACCGATGAAGACGGACCATATATTGAGCTTATGTGTGGTGTTTACACAGACAATCAGCCAGATTTCTCGTGGATGCATCCTTACGAAGAGAAAAGTTTTAAGCAGTATTTTATGCCGTATTACAACGTAGGTGTGGTAAAAAATGCCACTAAAGAAGCCTTACTTAATTTGGAAATGGAAAACGGAAAGGCAAGATTAAAACTCTATGTCACGGGTATCTATGAGAATGCAAAAGTTAGCCTAACCGCTGCAGATCACGTTTTTCTTGAAGAAACGTTTGATCTGGATCCTACAACCGGTTTTGATTCCTTAATAGATACGGCTACTGCAGACTATAAAGACTTAAAGGCAACGCTTACTGATGCTAACGGTAAAGTCTTGGTGAGTTGGTCGCCTGATGATGATAGCGTAGAAGAAATTCCTGAAGCGGCAAAAGCAGCAAAAGAACCTCAGGAGATAGATACAGTAGAGCAATTATTTTTAAATGGGTTGCATCTTGAGCAATACCGACACGCCACCTTTGATGCGACGGCCTATTATCTTGAAGCTTTAAAGCGCGCTCCCGGTGATGTACGTTGTAATAACGCCATGGGATTGTGGAAGATGAAGCGCGGTCAGTTTGAAGAGGCGCTTGTATATTTTAATACTGCTATAGAAACACTTACAACCAGGAATCCTAATCCCTATGACGGCGAACCTTATTTTAATAAGGGTATTGTTCTCAACTATTTAGGTAGAAAAGATGAGGCGTATGCGGCCTTCTTTAAATCCTGTTGGAATGCTGCCTGGCAAGCTGCGGGCTATTTTAATCTCGCGCAAATAGATTGCGAACGTACAGATTTTGATAAGGCACGCGAGTTAGTAGATAAGGCTTTAATAAGCAACTGGCACAATCACAAGGCAAGACATTTAAAGGCGATTATCTTAAGAAAAACAGGAAACAAAGATGAGGCACTTCAGCTTATTGAAGATTCACTAAAGATAGACCGTTTTAATTTTGGAGTACGTTATGAGCGCTTTCTGCTAACCGGTGATCAAGAAGAATTAGTAACTTTTAAAGAATTACTACGAGGCTACCAGCATAATTATATTGAGTTTGCTCTTGATTATGCACAGGCAGGACAGTATGATGAGGCAATTGCATTGCTAAAAGAGATAGCTCAGGGAGAGCAAGTGTATCCGTTAGTGGGGTATTTTATAGGGTATTTCTATCAGCAACAAGAAGATAATACTAAGGCTTCAGAATGGTTTAAAAAGGCTCAGGAATTTTCACAGGACTATTGTTTTCCAAACCGTTTAGAAGAGGTAATTGCATTGCAGGCAGCCTTTGCCTTTGACCCTACAGATGCTAAAGCTTCATATTATTTGGGTAATTTTTGGTATGCTTCTCGTCAATACAAAGAGGCGCAAAATTGCTGGGAAGCGTCAATACAACTTGATGAGCGCAATGCTATTTGTCATCGTAACCTTTCCTTATTGTATTACAATAAAACCGATCAAAAAGATTTAGCACGTAAGCACTTAGAACAGGCATTTAAATTAGATCCTACAGACGCACGTTTGTTGATGGAGCTGGATCAGTTGTACAAAAAGATAAATGTTTCCGTAGAAGCACGTTTAGAACTTTTAGAACAAAACTTGAGTTTAACCCAGTCTCGAGATGATTTGTATTTAGAGCGCATTGCTTTATATAATTTTAAAGGCGACCACGAGAAAGCTTTAGAAATGCTAGAATCACGACAGTTTCACCCGTGGGAAGGTGGTGAGGGGAAAGTTCCTTTTCAGCACATAAATACTCACGTAGAATTAGCAAAAAAACTTTTAAACAATGGTAGGGCAGAGGAAGCGATAACCCATCTGGAAGCCGCTCAGGAATACCCTCACAATTTAGGGGAAGGTAAACTCTTTGGCTCACAGGAAAATGACATCTTTTATTGGTTAGGTTGTGCCTATGAGCAATTAGGCAAAACACAGTCTGCAAAAGAAGCGTGGCAAAAAGCGTCTGAAGGACTGAGTGACCCAAGCCCGGCGATATTTTACAACGACCAGCAACCAGATAAAATATTTTATCAGGGTCTAGCCCTGCTAAAATTAGGGGAGCAGGCCGAAGCTCAAAAGCGTTTTGAAAACCTTAAAAATTATGGAGAAGCGCATAAAGAAGACGCAGTGAAACTCGATTATTTTGCGATCTCGTTACCCGATTTATTGATCTGGGAAGAAGATTTGCAAGTTCGTAACCGCATGCATTGCGAGTATTTAATAGGTCTGGGAGCCTTAGGTCTTAATGATTTGGCAGCTGCCGAAAAAGCTCTTAGTAAGGTTTTACAAGAAGATTTGTATCACCTTCCGGCGCATTTACATCGTAAGATGGCTTTGCAATCTTAAGTAGTCTAACTTATAAAATTCCATTTTATGTTTAAATTTTTTACGGGTATTGTACTAATCATTGCGCTAAACGCTTGTAATACTGCAATTAAATCAGACATAACTGCTGGTGATACGTATCGCATGGATCTTGCTGGTAACTGGCAGGTAAAATTAGATTCGCTCAATGCGGGGGAAGCATCGCAATGGTTTGCAAAGACTCTGAAGGGTCAGGCTATAACATTACCGGGTACATTAGATGATGCCGGTATAGGAACCGCAGATACGCTTACTCCGGCTCTTAACAATTATGTGTTGTCTAATCTGGCACGTAAGCATCAATATATTGGTAAAGCCTGGTATCAGCGAGAAATCACAATTCCTGAAAACTGGAGTGGCAAAGAAATTAATTTAAAACTCGAACGCGTATTGTGGAAATCAACTGTATTTATAGATAATAAAAAGGTTGCCAGTTGTGAAAGTTTAATAGGTAGTCACGATTATGAGTTGGGTGCTTATTTAACTCCGGGGACACATAGCCTTACGGTGCTAATAGACAACTCAGATTTTCACCCAAATATTAATGTAACGGGTGATCGCTATCCTATTGAAGTTAATCAGGAAATGGCACATGCCTACACAAATCACACGCAGATAAAATGGAATGGTATTTTAGGAGAAATAGCCTTAACCGCTTCAGATAAAGCAACGATTGCTAATCTTCAGGTGTATTCAGATACTAAAAATGAACAGCTCGATTTTGTTTTTGAGACGACACAAAATAATCCTTCAGACTTCAGTTTAGAAATTCAAAAAGCTGATGGAAGTGTACTTTTTTCGCAGCCTATAACAGCGCCAAAGCAAGATGGAAATCTTATTAAAATAACCATTCAAAAACCAGAAAATGTAGAGCATTGGGATGAGTTTAACCCTGTGACATATAAGGCGGTTTTAAAAACTGAAAAAGAACAGATTGCTCAGGAATTTGGGTACAGAACTGTAACTACAGCAGATGCGCAATTGCACTTAAATAACCACAGAATATTTTTAAGAGGAAACTTAGAGTGTGTTATTTTTCCACTTACCGGGTATCCGCCTATGCAAGAAGCTGAGTGGGCAAGCCTTTATAAGCAAGCCAGAGATTACGGCTTAAACCATATACGGTTTCACAGTTGGTGTCCGCCCGAAGCGGCCTTTGCAGCAGCAGATAAAGCCGGAATGTATTTACAGGTAGAATTGCCCCACTGGAGTTTAAAGGTAGGCGAAGATACTGCTACAACTACATTTTTACAGCAAGAAGCAGATAAGATTTTAAAAGACTATGGGCACCACCCTTCTTTTTTATTCTTCTCGATGGGTAATGAGTTAGAGGGTGATTTTAACGTGTTAAATGATTTGGTAGCAGATTTAAAAAAGAAAGATTCTAGACATCTGTATGCTACAACTAGTTATTCGTTTCAGAAACCTGCAGGGTTACGTCCCGAGCCTGAAGATCAGTTTTTTATAACGCAGTACACCGAAAAAGGCTGGGTACGCGGACAAGGTATTTTTAATAGCAAAGCACCACATTTTGATCAGGATTATACGGCTACAAGTTCGCATCTCAAAATACCTATGATCTCTCATGAAATCGGTCAATACTCGGTATATCCAGATTTAAGCGAAATCCCCAAATATACAGGAGTTCTTGCACCACATAATTTTGTTGCCGTTAAAAATGATTTAGAGCAAAAGGGGCTAATAGCTCTTGCTTCAGATTTTACTCGGGCATCGGGTAAACTTGCTGCGATGCTTTATAAAGAAGAAATAGAGCGTGCATTAAAAACCCCCGGTTTTGATGGATTTCAGTTATTGCAATTGCAAGATTTTCCCGGCCAGGGAACTGCCTTGGTAGGGTTGTTAAATGCATTTTGGGAATCTAAAGGAATTATTTCGGGTGAAGAATTTAAAACATTTAATATTGAGCTCGTACCCTTAGCTCGATTTGAAAAAGCGGTTTATGAACAGGGAGAAACTGTTAAGATCGAATTAGAAATCGCCAATTTTTATAAAGAACTCAAAAATCAAAAATTACTTGCTACGCTAAAAGACAGTAAGGGAACTTTAAAACAAGAAACTCGTGTCGAAATTTTAAACCTTGCGCTAGGAAATAATGTTGATTTAGGGATATTAGAAACTTCAGTTCAAATTGATAAAGCTGATGTTTGGTCACTAGAATTAAAACTTGAGGGTACTAATTATGTAAATAATTGGTCTATTTGGGTATATCCTAAAGAGCGTGTGACTCCTGCACAAACTATTGTAACTACGCAATCATTTGAAGAAGCAACTACAGCTTTAAAATTGGGTAAAACGGTATTTTTTAATCCGAAGCTTGAAGAATTAAAGGGAATTGAAGGGCGTTTTGTACCGGTGTTTTGGAGTCCGGTGCATTTTCCTGATCAGCCGGGAACTATGGGATTGCTGATAGATACTAAAAATAAAGCTTTAGCAGATTTTCCTACTTCTACTTATAGTCAGTGGCAGTGGTGGGATTTATGTATTCAGTCAAAATCTGTAAAACTTGACGGACTTCAAATGAAACCTATCGTAAGAGTGATTGATAATTTTGTTACCAATCACGATCTGGCAAATCTGTTTGAAGCGAAGGTAGGCGACGGAAAATTGGTGTTTTCGGCTATAGATCTTTCCACCGATTTAAAAAACAGACCTGTTGCCCGTCAATTACGCAACAGTATTTTAAACTATATGGCTTCGGAAGAATTTCAGCCAACAAATAAGTTAGCACCTATGGTTCTTACTGCATTTAAAAAGTAGAACAGAATTGCCAGCAGATCTTTTTTAAGAAAATTTCCGTAAGTAATTTTATGCATTTAAAGTTATATTAAAGTAGAACAATGTATAGTTAAGTCCTGTTATATTTACGGATATGATCGTAAGTGCAGACATAAACGGAACCCGTATAATTACGCAAACACACCACGCGCATATAGCTTGTTATATAGGACATCAATTAAAAAATAAATATAAGAACGCTTATTTTGCCGATGTTATAGCGGCTATCGCTTTTCATGAAACCCGGGAAACCGATTTTAATTATACGCGTCAACTTAATGATCTGGGGCAACCGGTATCTTTTGATAAACCTGATGTTACCGAGGCGCAGCTTGGTAAAAAGGCTGAAGAAATTTTGAATGGTTTAAAAAGCAGATCATTGCTGGTGGCTGCCTTAGTATGTAGTCATCTAAAATTTCTATCTCCGCAGGTTTTTGAAGCAGGATTGGTATCCACAATCAATTGTGATCTTGATAAGCAAGCGATGAAAGCCTATAACTTAAAAACAGATACTTATAATTTTTTATATGGAATCGTACGTTTTTGCGATCGGCTTAGTTTAATGATTTGTCAGGACGAACTTCCCGATGCAAATCGTTCTTACGAAATTAATGATGCGCTGGGAGATACTATTCACAACCTGTGCGATAAGGAGGGTGAGTTGATAATTAATCCGTGGCCCTTTCAAGAGGATGAGGTTATCATTAATTATGAATATCACATTTTAAAACAGCGTAGTTTTAAAAATAGCGAAACCTTCTACAAAGCATTTAAAGAAAGTGAAATAGGATTTTCTAAAATAGTTTTTAAAAAATCCTAATTTCTCAAGCTATTGGCTTAATTAAGTTGTTCCGTTTAATTTTCGGTTTAAATAAACTGCAGTTTTGCTTTCTTTATGCTGTGCGACTTTTTCTGGTGTTCCTGCTGCAACTACAGTACCTCCTTCGTCACCGGCTCCTGGGCCTATGTCTATTACCCAATCACTTGCAGCAATAATTTGCATATCGTGTTCTACTACAATAACCGTATTGCCGGCATCAACTAATTTTGTTAGCTGTACTTGCAACTTTTCAACATCTGAGGGATGCAATCCTGTAGTAGGCTCGTCGAGAATATACAGGGTGTTTCCACGGTTTGTGCGTTGTAATTCTTTAGCGAGTTTAATACGTTGCGCTTCACCACCCGAAAGTTCGGTAGCGGGCTGTCCCAGACGTAAATATCCCAAACCTACTTCCTGAAGAACGCTAAGCGTGCGGTTGACGCGATCGTCTTCCTTAAAAAAAGACAGCGCCTCGTTAACCGTCATATTTAACACCTGTGCAATATTTTTAGTGTTATATGTAACTTCTAAGGTCTCGTTATTATACCGCGTACCGTTGCAAACAGGACAGGGCGCATAAACACTGGGCAGAAATAATAATTCTACCATGACAAAACCTTCGCCTTCACAATTTGCACAACGCCCTTTTCCCACATTAAAAGAAAAACGGCCCGCACTGTATTTGCGGGATTTAGCTAATGGTGTTGTCGCAAATAATTTACGTACAGCATCAAAAAAACCGGTATATGTTGCCAAATTTGAGCGTGGAGTACGACCAATAGGTTTTTGATTAACCACAACCATCCGCTTCAGATTTTCAGCACCTTCAGTGATGGTACCGCCTAAGGTAGTAACGACATCCTGTTGAAGCTCATCTTCTAACTCTTCTTCTGCGGGAATACTGTTTCCGAAGTAGGTTGTCATTAATTCTACCAAAACCTGACTTACTAAGCTACTTTTACCCGATCCTGAAATTCCGGTAACGCTGGTTAGTACTCCTAAGGGAAAAGAAACTTCTAAATTTTTGAGATTGTTTCGGGTTACTCCACTTAAGCTTAGCCAACCGGAAGATTCACGGGCTACAGGTTTTTTGAACGGTAATTCATCAAAAAGATGCCTTCCGGTTTTTGAACGCTTAATTTCTTTTAAGCCTTGTGGCGGACCGCTGTATAAAATTTCACCACCGCCTTCACCTGCTTCAGGGCCTACATCTACAATCCAATCTGCGTGACGTATTAAATCTAACTCGTGTTCTACTACAAATAGTGAATTTCCGCTTGCTTTTAGTCGGTCTAAGGTCTTTAATAAGGCTTCGGTATCTGCAGGGTGCAAGCCAGCAGATGGCTCATCTAAAACATACACCACACCAAATAAATTACTACGCACCTGAGTTGCCAGTCGTAACCGCTGGTGCTCACCGGGTGATAGGGTAGGTGTGTTGCGTTCTAATGACAAATAGCCCAGTCCCAGTTCTAATAATACAGCTACCCTGGCGATTAAATCTTCAGCAATGCGCTGTGCAACTAACACTTTTTCTTTATGGTCTTTGCCTAATTTTTTTAGAGCAGGAGCAGAGCCATTACTATAGGGTTTAAAAATAGCCTGTAATTTTTTTAAGGGCAATTTTGAAATATCGGCGATATCATAACCTTCAAAAGTTACAGAAAGCGACTCACGCTTTAAACGTTTACCGTGACAGGCAGGGCATATGCTGCTCACCATATAATTAGCCACCCGCTTTTTCATCAATGCACTTTGTGAATTAGCAAACGTCTGTAGAATGTGTTTTTTTGCTCCTATAAAAGTTCCTTTATAGCTGGGTTGAAGACCATCTTTTAGAGCTTGTTTTACTTCTTCCCGGTTAAAATTTCGATACACGGGAACCTGAGGTTGCTCGTCTGTAAAGAGAATCCAATCCCGATCTTTCTGCGGAAGATCTTTCCAGGGGGTATCTACATCGTAACCCAGAGTAACCAGAATGTCACGCAGATTTTTACCCTGCCAGGCTTTAGGCCAGGCATCAATGGCGCGTTCTCTAATGGTTAAGGTATCATCTGGCACCATACTTTTTTCGGTCACTTCGTAAACTTTACCCAGACCGTGACACTCGGGGCAGGCACCTTCGGGCGTATTTGTAGAAAAGGAGTCTGCATATAAAATAGATTGACCTTTAGGATAATCTCCAGCTCGGGAATACAGCATACGCAACAAATTAGATAAGGTAGTCACAGACCCCACAGACGAACGGGTAGAGCCCGAGCTGCGTTGTTGTTGTAAGGCAACCGCCGGTGGCAGTCCTTCTATCGCATCAACTTCCGGAATGGGCATTTGATGAAATAACCTACGGGCATAGGGAGAAACAGATTCGAGGTACCTGCGCTGCGCTTCGGCATATAACGTACCAAAAGCAAGTGAAGATTTACCCGAACCTGATATTCCGGTAAACACCACCAGTGCATCTCGGGGCACCTCGAGCGATACGTTTTTAAGATTGTGCTGGCGTGCGCCCTGTATGGTTACAAAACCTTCTTTTAGCGACTTTTTATCAAACTTTTCTTTCATATACTTAGCTAGAATAGCAAACTTACCAAGAAGCCTATTGAGAGCTTTAGATTTGAGAGAACTTTAAGGTTTGAGCTGGTTAAAACTATCCCAAAATCAAATTGTGAATTTTAAAGTATTATAGGTACTAATTACTGATACCGCAATTGGTAGTTAATTTATTTAAAAGTATATTATTAAAAATAATAACACTAAGATATTGCTTCAATGTTGCTTAAATTTTAAAATCAATAGTTCTAAAGTATTATTTAGTTTATACAATATAAAACCAAATAGTTATGATTGATGAGGTAAGTGAAAATTAAATACCTATAACTCTTAAAATTATTATAATTAAGAAAGCATTAAAGTGATTTAACTTTTCATTATTAATAGTCATATAATCTTGTAGTCTAAATTGGTCAAAAATTTTGCGCCATGACTTCACGTAATTTTAAATTATTACTATTAATAAGCTTTTTTACAGGCACTATCATTGTGATGCTTTTTAGTGTAATTTATCTATACATATTTGCAATTATAAATTTTGCATTTGTTGCAACATTGGCATTTATTAAAACTAGAAATAATAGATCAACCTTAAGTTTAAAGCAAAATAGAGTAGCAGATGACGAACTTTTTATTAGTATTCATATCCCGATTTATAAAGAGCCAGTATCTACTGTTTTAAAAACGGTACAAGCGGCAATAAATCAAAATTATTCACACTTTGAAGTTTTAGTTATATATAATAATACACCAGATTCTACATACTGGAAACCTATAAAAACCTACTGTGAGCAGTTTTCGAACCAAGTTAAGTTTTTAAATTTCTTAAACGTAAAAGATTTTAAAGCAGGGGCATTAAACGAAGCGTTGCCATACATACACCCACAGACTGATTTGATACTTACGGTAGATGCAGATTATGAACTTAACCTAAATGCTTTAAAGTTTATAAATAGTGACTATATATATAATGATCATAATTTAATACAATATCCACAACACTATAATAATTTAGATATAGATTGTCCTGTTAATGTAGAATTCAATCATTATTTTGAATTTTATTCTAAATCTTCAGCTAGCGAAAGTTTAAGTCTTCCTACCGGGACCTTATCTGTAATTAATAGAGAATCATTAGAAAAATTGGGTGGTTGGCCAACTGTATCTATAACCGAAGATGCTCAATTAGGAATACAATTATTTGAAAATAACTTCAGCGCCAAATATATAGATCGTGTTATAGGTTCTGGAGCAGCGCCTAGTGAGCCTGCAGAATTTATTAAACAACGCGAACGTTGGATTTATGGGAATTTTCAAAATCTAATTTATTTATTAAATTCAAAAAAACTTCCGGTTGCGATAAAGACAAAGTTAATTCCTCAACTCACCTGCTGGTTTAATTTCAATTTATTTTCGTATTTAATTCTTTTAACTAGTGCGATGTCAATTTCTTTTAATTTAGTAACCGCTGCATCGGTGCTTTATATTGTCCCCATAACAATTGTCTCACTTATTATAAGTCATCTTTCTAAATTTTATAGTTTTTTACAATCTACAGCCACTTTTTACTTAGCAATAAAAGCTTTCATATTCCACCAGGGGTTGGTATTTCAGTCAAGTATATACTGGCTTACCTATTTTATAGATTCAAAACTTCCTTTTAAAAGAACTTCAAAAGTTCAATCGCGTTTTAAACCTGTTTATGATAGTCTGTATCTAGTTATACCTATACAGTGTATAGCAATGATATTTGTTAATCATCGACTACATTTCCTAGGTATTTCAATTTTTTGTTACAGTTTATTATTGGCTTGCGGAATGTATTTTTTTAATATCAAATTATATAAAAACTATATCAATCAACTAACAACTCAATATCAATTAACTTATGAAAATAGCAATAATTGCCCACGCTAAGTTTCCTATTGCAGAACCTTATGCTGGTGGATTAGAAATGATTACCCACCTTCTGGTAGATGCATTAGTAGATCGCGGTCATCAAGTAGATTTATATGCACATCATAAAAGCAGAACAAATGCAAACTTGGTTGCAATAGACAAATTTAGAGATGACGTGTTTGAAAATTTAAATAGTAATGATTATCCGGTGTTTGAAAATTTGCAATTAGGGCATCTTATTAACTATAGTCGTGTATTTAATCAGATAAAATCTAAGAAATATGATATAATACACAATCACTCATTAAATATACAGGCCTTACTGCTTGGAAATATGTTACCACAGCAAGTAATAACCTCTTTACATACACCACCCTTAACCGATTTAAAAGTAGCCAATCTTATTTTAAAAGATTTACACAATCAGTATTTTACTTCCGTGAGTAATAGTCTTTGTAAGCAGTGGGAAGAATATATACCCTCGTGTACAACTATTCGCAACGGTATCGATATTAGTCGCTGGGAATATATCAATCATAAGTCTTTCTCTTTTGTATTCTGGTATGGTCGTATATGTAAGGAAAAAGCACCACATCTAGCTATTGAAGCTGCTTTATTAAAAAACAAAAAAATTAGATTGGCAGGACCTGTAGATCAGGAAGCTCAGGAGTATTATGATACTTACATAAAAAAATATATAAATCATCCTCTTGTAACGTTCTTAGGACATTTAAATCAAGCAGAAATAAATAAAGAGTTACTGGAAAGTGAATGTTGTTTGTTTACCAGTCTTTGGGATGAACCTTATGGTCTTGTTCTAGCAGAAACACTTGCGACGGGAACACCTTTAATCGCTTTTGATACTGGAGCAGTAAACGAAATTTTAAATGATAAAGTAGCTGTAATTGTTGAAAAAGGAAACGTAAATCAGCTCGCAGAAGCACTAGATAAAGTAAAGAATATAAATCCAAATGTTTGTAGAACTTATGCAGAAGAACATATGTCTTATGAGCGTATGGTAGATGATTATATAGAGTTGTATGATCATATATTAGAAATAAGCCAATTTTTATATGATACACAAAATAGCGTATTACGCACATAGTCACGGAAGTGGGCATTCTCGCTATGCAAGCAGGTTTGCAGAAGGTTATGGTTCTAATTGTGTAATACTTACAGATTCGCTCTATAACTTTCCAGATAATGCTGAGGTGCAGCATTTACCCAATGAGGATCTTGACGGAACCCAATTATTGCCAGACTCTTACAATAAACCTAAATATTTACATTATTCACCAGTAGGTTTGTCTAAGATTTTAAAACGCAACACGTATATTTTAGAGGCATTACAAAAATTCTCAATAGATCTCTTAATTGTTGATGTAAGTGTAGAGATTGCAGCATTAGCCCGGGTATCTTCTGTTCCTTATGTGTACCGAAGAATGCCCGGAAATCGCTCAGACCTTGCGCATACTGAAGCATACCGAGGAGCCCTCTTTCTATTAGCGTACTACCCTAAAGATTTTGAAAGTATTGATACACCTGCATGGATAATAGCTAAAACGTGTTATTTAGGTTTTATAGATAAACCAGAAAAACAATCTATCCAACACGAAAAACCTTTTTATGATATAACAATCGTTACCGGTTTTGGCGGTACAGCTATAACAACTCTATTACCTGTACTCTTAGCGCAGTTTCCAGATTACAGCATTCAAATAATAGGACCTGTAGACCCTACTATTAAAAACGAAAATATAACCTATCAAGGTGTTGTAGAACGAATAGAAGATTTTATCCATAAGGATACGATTGTAATCGCAAGTTGCGGAACTAATATGGTTTTAAAAATGATTAGCCTTGGTAAAAAATTTTTAGCATTTCCCGAAGAGCGTCCCTATTTAGAACAAGAAACTACAGCTACAATACTTGAAAACCTGAATATAGCTTACAAAGTAGATGTTCATAATTTAAAACCCCTTATCGATAAAGCCAAAACTTTTAAACCTTATAAAGCACCAGAGCATTATTTTACTACAGTTGACAAACTGGCTGCCCAAATTCAGGAATTTTTCAAAACCGTAATTAATGCTTCAAAAGAACATGAATATGATATCAATAGCAGCGTGTAGTGTAATAACAATTCATTATGGCCGACAAGAGCATCTTAATAATTTAATTCGTGGTGTTGAACGCAATTCAATACATCCTAAAGAGCTTATAATTATTAATATGGACGCCAAACTAAATCTTGATTATAATGGGCCGTTAACTATTAATTTAAATAATATCATAAGCGATAAAGCTAATTTATTGCCCATTGCAAATGCGCGTAACCTGGGAGCAGAATTAGCAGAAACTAATCATTTGTTATTTCTAGATGTAGATTGTATACCAGAGCATAATTATATAAAAAATTTAAATAATCAACTAGATACTTATAAAGGTTTAATAATGGCTACCCCGAGATATCTAAATGAGCAGGTAACTCAAGTAGAAACTATAGATTTAATTGAAAAAAGTATGTTGCATCCACGGCGTCCATTCCACGCTAAAGTTACTCATACAGATCATTATGAACTATTCTGGAGTTTATGTTTTGCAATGACTAAACAAGACTTTAAAGCACTTCAAGGTTTTGACGAAGAATATAAAGGTTATGGAGCAGAGGATACAGACTTTGCTTTTAAAGCAAAAGCTGCCGGGATGAAATTTTTCTTATCACCAGCTATCGCATTTCATCAACAACATAGTTTTGTGCGTCCACCCTTAGACAAAATCGAAGGAATCGTTAATAACGCAAATTACTTTAATAAAAAATGGAATATCTGGCCTATGGAAAAAGCCTTAAAAGCCTTTGATGAAGCAGGATTTGTAGCGTTTGACACTAGTACAAATACCTATTCTATAGCACAGTTACCAGATAATAATACAATAGAAAAATATAGAGTGTCAAATGAACCTTTTGCGTAGATTGTAAGATATACAAATGCCTAAGTCTTAAAACAAAAAAACCGCTAGCATAATTGCTGCGGTTTTTGTTATTTCAAGCCTTGCGCTTGATTGCGGAGAAAGAGGGATTCGAACCCCCGGAGGTGTGACCCTCAACAGTTTTCAAGACTGCCGCATTCGACCACTCTGCCATTTCTCCTGAGTGTCTCATCAGCTATTTGCTGATTGCGGGTGCAAATATAGAAAGTTTTTTTGATTATGAACTATACTTTTTAAAGGATTTTTTCATTTAATTATTTTTGCCCGTAATGGGTATTTTATCTCCCTTAAAATGAGGCTCTTTGTTGATCGCGAGTTCTAAAAATGCTTTTACATTAGCCACTATTTCCCGAAACCGGTTGCGAGATTCGAGTTCGTACGCTCTGCGATCTCCATTATACCCATAATAATTAAGTCCCATTTGACGGGCAATATATATTGCTCTGGGTAAGTGAAAACGTTGCGATACTACAATTGCATTATCTATCTCAAAGATATAAGACGCGCGATATACCGAGTCGTAGGTATCAAAACCGGCATAATCCATAAAAATAGCTTCTTCAGGTACACCACGCTCTCTAAGGTATTTCTTCATAGCCCTGGGCTCATTATAACTCGTAGAGCCATTGTCGCCACTTAGCAGAAACCGCTTAACTTTTCCTTTTTCATAAAGTAATAAAGCAGATTCAACACGGTCGCGTAGCATGGTTGAGAGTTCTCCGCTGGGTAATACACTGGCACCCAATACCAGTACCGAGTACGCCTCAGGAATTTCTGAAGCTTCATCAAAAATATAGGGTTCGCTGTACGATCGAATACGGTAGGAGAGGGTACTTATAAAAAGAAGCAGTACTACAAACGCGAGTGTTAAATAGCCCAGAATTTTTAATAAAACTATTTTTTTTAATGGCATACTAAAGGTGTCGCATTTAATAAAAGTGAGATATACATCAGCCCATAAAGATAAGTTACCGCTTTTGATATTTTAGAATAAAAGTAGAATGCCTGTAATAAGTTAATCGTGTTTAAATGCTTATAAACTGGAACATCTTACCTTTGTGCTAAAATAAAGACTATGAATGTAATAACGAGTTTGAAGTGGCGCTACGCAACTAAAAAGTTTAATGCAACACGTATTGTTACAGAAGAAAAAATAAATATTCTCACAGAAGCCTTTAATCTTACCGCTACTTCGTATGGTTTACAACCCTTAAAACTGGTTGTTATTTCAGATAAAGAGTTACAGGGACGTTTACTTACCGCCTCCATGAATCAACGTCAGGTTGCAGATGCTTCGCATTTGCTGGTTATTTGTATAGAAAAAACAGTAAAGGCTCCCTTTGTTACCGGCTATTTTGATCGGGTTAAAGAACTGCGGAATACTCCAGATCTTATTCTTAAACCGTTTAGAGAAATGTTAGAAAATAAATTTGATACACAACCAGAAGCAGAAACCAGAGATTGGGCGGTACGACAGGCCTATTTAGCTTTGGGGAATCTGCTTACGGTTTGTGCAATAGAGCAAATAGATTGCTGCCCTATGGAAGGTTTTGAACCACAAAAGTATGATGAGATTCTTAATTTAGAAAATTATGATTTGTCTTCTGTGCTTGTGATGCCTGTGGGTTACCGTGCCGAAGACGATATGTTTGCAGATTTTAAGAAAGTACGCAGACCTCAGGAAGAAACGATCATAAAGCTATGATTGATAGCTTTGTTCTATCATAATGGGTTCTAAAACCTGCATTTTGTATTCATAATCGGGATTAGGTTTATAAATGCGCATAGGGTAATCAAAAGTTTCATCTGGCTTTAGGATAGGCATCTTACTTTTGAAACCATTCGGTTTAAGAACGGGTTTTGTAAACTCTGTTAACGCATCCTGGTTTTCAAAAAATTCTAAATCTGAAAAATCTTTAGAATTTAAATTAAATTTTCCGAAGATGGAATCCTGCGGAATAAGTTGCATTTGAGGAGTTACCTGAGCAGTTAAAATGCTTCCGAAGCAAAAAATTAATAAGCCTGTAATGTATAATTTTGCATTCATAGAATTTAGTTTAGTACTTGAAATACGCTAAACATCTATTTGTGTTGCAAAATCAGTTCAGAAATACCTCTAATCGAGTCTTTTAATAGGTTACGCGATCTGTAATTTCAAGTCCGTAGCCTATCATACCCACACGCTTGTGGTCTTCGCTATTAGACAGTAATTTAATTTTGGTGATACCCAGATCGTGTAGAATTTGGGCGCCTATTCCAAAATCTTTAAGATCCATTTTTGACGATACTACGTGTTCACGACCGGTTTCCTGTCGTTCTTTTAATTCAGCAAGGCGGAATAATAATTTGTTGGCGATGTTTTCCTGATTGATAAAAACAATAGCTCCTTTACCGGTAGTATTTATTGTTTCAAAAATCTTATCCAGTTTTCGGTCATGTTCCTGCGTCAGGGTGCTTAGAATATCATTGTTTACAAAAGTCGAATTTACACGTACCAGCACCGGCTCATCTATAGCCCAGGTTCCTTTTGTAAGTGCAATATGTATTTGATCATTTGTAGTTTGTTGATACGCTCGCAGTCTAAAACTTCCGTAGCGGGTTTCTATATTGAAATCTTCTTTTTTAACAATTAACGAATCGTGTTGCATACGATACGCAACCAGATCTGCAATAGAAACAATTTTGAGGTCAAAATTTTTAGCAACTTCAAGGAGTTCTGGCAAACGCGCCATGGTACCGTCTGCGTTCATAATTTCTACAATCACACCGGCAGGAGCAAAGCCTGCCAAGCGTGCAAAATCAATAGCAGCTTCGGTATGACCGGTACGACGTAATACGCCACCTTCTTTTGCTTTAAGCGGAAAAATATGCCCAGGACGCGTTAAATCCCAGGATCGGGTATCAGGATCTATTAATGCCTGTATGGTTTTAGCTCGGTCTGAAGCGCTAATTCCCGTAGTAACCCCATTTCCTTTTAAATCTACCGAAACGGTAAAGGCCGTTTCCATAGGATCACTGTTAGTACCCACCATCATATCGAGTTTCAATTCTTTACAACGCTCTTCAGTAATGGGAGTGCATATAAGACCGCGACCATGCGTAGCCATAAAATTGATCATCTCTGGGGTAACCATCTCTGAAGCAGCAAGAAAATCACCTTCGTTCTCGCGATCTTCATCGTCTACAACAATAATAACCTTGCCATTTTTAATATCTGCAATAGCTTCTTCTATGGTATTCAATTTAATATCGCGGGTTATGGTTTGCGTATTCATGCTTTCAATTTAGAATTGTAAAGGTACGATTTAGCGCTGTGAGCGTATATTAATCGTGGTAAAAAAGAATCTGTGGTGGGTTATTGCGCATCATTATTTAGCAAGACTTCTGCAGCCTCTTTAAACTGAATAGAATAGCCATACTGTTTGTAATTTGCTACAATATCTTCAAGCTCTTGCCGGGTTTTAACTTTTAGAATGGCTTTTTCTGCATTTGATAATTCAGAATCTTTTAAAGGTTGCGTTTGGTCTGTTGCAATCTTATCTTTTTTTCTGAAGAGTTTTTTTACGGGGTCGAGAAAGCCGTCCAGATCAAATAATCCTTGATCTGTAGTTGCTCTATAAGTCAAATATACACCTAACGGAAACAGGATTAATGTACTCAACCAGCTCGCAAGCCAGGCTGCAATACTGCCATCTTCTGCACTGTTTTTAGCAAAAATACCTATAAAGTGATAGGTTAAAAACAATACTACACCTACAACAATAGGAAGACCCAGGCCACCTTTACGTATGATCGCTCCTAGTGGCGCTCCCACAAAAAAGAGAATAATACAGCCAAAGGCGAGTACAAATTTCTCGTGAAGTGCAATTTCATATTTACTTAAGACTTTAACTTTTTGACCGTTTGTGATTTTGTCGTTTTTAACGTCGTTAATTTCATTTTTTATTTTAGCCAGTGTGCGGTCAAGCAGTTGCATCTTTTCAGTGTCCTTAAAATTCTCAAGTAAGTCTGTATTTAAAACTCTACTGGTATCAATAGGAATATTTGCTAAATAGGAAGAATCTAAATTTTGCAAATACATTTCTCGTATTTGTCCTGTTCCTAAGGTTTTGAGATGGTTATTGTAGCTTTTTGAAATATCAACCAGGGTATCGCGCAGTTGCATTACCGTAAGCATTGTATAGGCGTTGTCAATACTCTTCTCATCCATATCTACATTATCAAGTTCAGATAAGTCAATATTTATGGTGTAAGTCTCAAAATAGCTCTTTACAAAAGGTTCTCTTTTTTGCTTATTGTAATCTCTTTGTTCGACTTCATCATAGTAGTTTCCGTCAATTAATTTAAGGGAAAGAATGTTGTCTCCTTCAGCGCTTATGAGTTCGCCTTCACGTGCTTTAATTACGGTGTAGTTTCCTATACGGGTAGGGTCTTTCTCATAGATAATAACATCTTTTAAAAACTGACCGTTTTCTCCCTGTTTGTCTGCAACTTTTATGACATAACCGTCTGCAATATCTGTGTATTGGCCTTTTGTAATCGCCATCGCCGGTTTTACCTGTGCAATATTTCTACGCAGGTTTAGGGACTGAAACTCTGCCGCAGGAATCACATAATTAGCAAACATAAATGACGTTATAGCGAGCCCAATAATAAATACGGTAAGACTTCGCATAGCGCGCTGCAATGAAATACCTGTAGATTTCATTGCAGCGAACTCATAATTCTCAGCAAAATTACCAAAGGTCATAATGCTGGTAAGCAATACGGTAAGCGGTAGCACTAACGTTACAAGACGCGGTGAGAAATACATTAAAAACTTTATAATAATTACAAAGTCCAGATCTTTACCAGCAAGCTCCTTAATGTACAACCATACCGTCTGAAGTACAAAAATGAACATCAGGATGATGAATGTACTCAAAAAGTTTTTAACGAATGTTGTTAGTATGTAACGGTCCAGTATTTTCACAAAACTAATCTAGCCTATTGATGTAGTAATCTGCGTATTTCTTCTCGTCAAAAACAAATAAGTTACCTGGTACAGGCTGGTCTGTTTTAAAAGAGTTTACGGTAATCGTGATTTTGGTACCGTTTTTTTGCGTCATTATGAGACGGTAAATATGCTTGGTTTGTGCATCTACACCTAATAAAGCAGATTTTAATTCGCTATTAGAATCTATAGGAATCAACTTTACATATTGAATTTTACGACCATTTACGTTTTGATCTATATCCCATTTATAGGTGTATCCCTTATTAAAAAAGGTAAGCATTTTTGAAGGTGTAATGGCATCATCATCACCAGGATCCTGCGTAGAAATAGTAATTTCTTCATCATCAGGAATTACGGTGTATAATTTTTTACCATCATACATTTGGGTAGTACCCATTAGGTTTAATTTGTATTTGTCACCAACTAAGGTTACATCTCCACGTGTTTCCTGATTAATACCTGCCGCATCGTTAGAAAGGCTGTATTTAAAATCTATAAACATATTCTTATAGGTTTTTACTTTTGTAGAAACCTCATTTAATAGCGCTTTAGCTTTAGCATCCTGTGCCTGGCTCATCGCAATACCAGAAAGAAATACGAGTAAAAAAGTAAGTGCTTTTATTTTTAAATTTTTCATTTTAATCATTGTTTAATTGTTGATTTAAGGCATTCATATCTGAAACGAGTACCTGTCTGGCTTTGCTGCCTTCAAAAGGTCCTACAATACCTGCAGCTTCTAATTGATCAATTATTCTACCGGCACGATTGTAACCCAGTTTCAGTTTACGTTGCAATAAAGAGGCGCTACCTTGCTGCGCTATTACTATAACTTCGGCGGCTTCCATAAAGAGCGCATCTCTATCGCTCACATCTATATCAAGACTTGTGCCACCTTCTTCACCCACATATTCGGGCAGGTGATAAGCATCAGGATATGCTTTTTGAGAACCTATAAATTCTGTGATTTTTTCGACTTCGGGAGTATCAACAAAAGCACATTGTACACGCGTAAGTTCATTACCCTGTGTAAATAACATATCTCCACGTCCTATTAATTGATCTGCACCCTGACTATCTAAAATCGTACGGGAGTCAATTTTTGAAGTCACCCTAAATGCAATACGTGCGGGAAAGTTAGCTTTTATAATACCTGTAATAACATTAACCGAAGGTCGCTGAGTAGCTACAATTAAGTGAATACCTATCGCCCGAGCTAATTGAGCAAGACGTGCAATAGGAGTCTCTACCTCTTTACCGGCAGTCATAATAAGATCTGCAAATTCATCAATTACCAGAACGATATAGGGTAAAAATCTGTGGCCGTCATTCGGGTTGAGTTTGCGCGCTTTAAATTTTGCATTGTATTCTTTAATATTACGAGCCAATGCATTTTTAAGCAGAATGTATCGATTATCCATCTCAATACAGAGTGAATTTAAGGTATTTATAACCTTAGCATTATC
Source organism: Leeuwenhoekiella sp. W20_SRS_FM14 (assembly GCF_052119605.1). Classification (NCBI taxonomy): domain Bacteria; kingdom Pseudomonadati; phylum Bacteroidota; class Flavobacteriia; order Flavobacteriales; family Flavobacteriaceae; genus Leeuwenhoekiella; species Leeuwenhoekiella sp. W20_SRS_FM14. The sequence goes on from NZ_JBGQOK010000002.1 coordinate 418,868, forward strand.
TGTTATAATGGCTTCTTCAGAATCTGGTAATTTAGCCAGATAGTGACGCTCTATTTTATTAAATAAGGTAAGTTCTACTTTTTTAGGATCTACCAAAACAAATTTTACTTCCGCAGGATGCTTTTTATAAAGTAATGAAGTAAGAATCGCATTTAACCCCACAGATTTACCCTGCCCGGTAGCACCTGCCATAAGTAAGTGTGGCATTTTTGCTAAGTCAACCACAAAGGTTTCATTAGAAATAGTTTTACCTAGTGTTAGAGGCAACTCCATCTCTGCATTTTGAAAGCGGGGAGAGGCGATGGCAGATCGCATAGATACAATGCGTGCATTTTTATTAGGAACTTCAATACCTATGGTTCCTTTACCTGGTATTGGCGCAATGATACGTATACCTAACGCCGAAAGCGATAAAGCAATATCGTCTTCAAGATTTTTAATTTTTGAAATACGCACGCCGGCTTCGGGAACAATCTCATAAAGGGTAACCGTTGGGCCTACCGTTGCTTTAATATGCGCAATTTCTATTTTGTAGTTTTTAAGGGTGTCTACAATTCGGTTTTTGTTTTCCTCGAGTTCTTCCTGATCTATAGTGATGCTTTGTCCCTTAGTATAATCTTTCAGTAAATCTATAGAAGGAAACTTATAGTTGCTCAATTCTAAAGTAGGGTCAAACTCCCCAAAATCCTGAACCAGTTTTGTGCTTAGATTTTCTACCAGTTCTTCTTCTTCAACGGTTTCTTCAATCTCAATCTCAAATTCTTCCTGAGCGGGTTGCGCAGTTTCAAGTTTAAGTTCGGGCTCTTCAACATCCTTTGCTACAGGCTGAATTGGTTTAGGAGCCGGTTCTTCTGGTTTAACCTCTTTAGTAACCGGTGCAGGTTTCGGTAACTCGATATTGTCTTTGTCAAAGGCGTTATCTCTATACTCAGAAAAATCATCATCGTTATCGTCATTAAGTTCGCTTTTAAGCGATTGCCTTTTTTGTTTTAGATAACTGCCTACTAACTCTGGCGTTATTTTTAGCCTTACGGCGAAATATACAATGGCAAAGAAAGCGAGAATAAGTATCGTACCTATAAGACCTAAATAATCCTGAAGATAATCGTTAAGCTCGTAACCCACCATACCTCCTAAAAGCGGTGCAGAATCTGAAAAAAAGCCGAAAAATACAGAGAACCACAACATTAAAACAATACCCCAAAACCAGAAAGTACGTAAGGTTTTTTTCTCTTTGTCAAAAAAGTAGTAAAAACCGGTAAGCGTTATTAAAACAGCTAAAGTGAAGGAAGCCAAACCGAAGCCCTGATAAATAAAGAAATCACCTATAGCTGCACCAAATTTATTCAGCCAGTTTTCGGTTTTTACGTTGCGATCGCCCAGACTGTCTAGGGTACTTTGATCTGCCTGCCAGCTAAAAAAATAGGATATAAAAGAAAACAGCAAAGCCAGCCCCAGAAGAAAGAGAAAACTCCCCAGGACAATTTTTTGTTGTTTAGACAGCTTAAGCGATAATTTCTTAGGCTGCGTGGTTTTTTTGGTTGTGGTTTTGGTTTTTTTTCGGGCCATTCCAAGGGTTGACTATTTGTACCAGTAACTCGTTATTAGTAGGGGTTTTAAGTCTGAAAAATTTAAATATAGCCACCTTATGGTTGGTTATTTTTAAACAAACAGGTGGGCAAAAATACAAATATCAAACGGTACTAAACTTATAAAATTTTATAACAGTTTTGGAATATATATAATAAGACCAATAATGGCAGCTATAAGGGCAGCAAAGGTCACTGCACCTGCGGCTACATCTTTTATATCACCTATTTTCTCGTGGTATTCAGGATGTATAAAATCTGCGATTTTTTCTACGGCAGTATTGAGCCCTTCGACAGCTAATACTAAACCTATTGCCAGTAATTGAACCACCCACTCTGTAGCAGATATATCGAGAATAAAACCAAGAATCGTAACAATAACCGCACAGGTAAATTGTACCTTAATACTGGGTTCTTTACGTATTAACAGCCAGGCACCCTTAAATGCATACTTAAATGCTTTTAATCTGTTTACAATGAAATTATCTTTTGCATTATTCATAGATTAATTTAACGCGTTAAGTGCAGTCTCGTAATTAGGTTCCTGACCTATTTCTGAAACCTGCTCGCTATAAACGATTTTATGATCTTCATTAAGAACAATAACTACACGCGAGTGTAATCCTGCAAAAGCACCATCTTTAATCTCCAAACCATAATCTTTACCAAAAGAACCGTCTTTAAAATCTGAAAGTGTTATTACATTCTCTAAACCTTCTGCACCACAAAAACGAGCCTGTGCAAAGGGTAAGTCTCTAGATATGCAAAGTACTACGGTATCTTCAAGATTCGAAGCATCCTTGTTAAAATGACGCACAGAAGCAGCACAAACGCCGGTATCAACGCTTGGGAAAATATTCATAACAACGCGTTTCCCTTTAAAATCGTTAAGAGAAACCTGATGTAAATCTTTTGCGGCAAGATTGAAGTCTGGCGCAGGGCTTCCTGTTGTTGGTAATTCGCCTAGTGTATGTGTAGTGTTTCCACCTAAAGTGATTGTAGCCATATTGAGTTTGTATGTTTGAGTAAATGTACTTATAAGCTTAAAGAGTAGCAATTAAACAAATGCTAATTTGATACGTCTTTTAAAACAAAAAATCCCCTGGTTCTATTTAACCAAGGGATTTTTCTCTTATTTATTAATAAAATTATCGGTCTATAGCGCCTAAGACTTTTTGAGCAAAGCCATTAGCTGCATCACGTTCAGACATTCCGTTTGCGATCATTTGATGCATTTCTACAGCACCACATAAATTTGTGATGAGTTCACCAATAACATCCATCTCTTCATCAGAAACAGAACGATGTTCTGTAAAAGATTCCAGAACTTCTATAGTGTGTTCTAACGCCTGAGCGCTGTTGTTTTTTTGTAAGTGCTTAATTACTGGTAATTTCATCTACAAGTTCTTTTAGGATTTCAAACTTATTAGTTTGCACCTGATTTTTAAAACTTCCGTTTTTAAAGGTGGCAAATGTAGGCAGGTTGTCTACAGTTGCTAGTTTACGGCTTTCCGGATACTTCTCTGCATCAACCAGTAAAAAAGCGGTATTTTCATGTTCTGAAGCCAGTTTTTTAAATTTTGGCTTCATCAATCTGCAGTTACCACACCAGCCGGCCATGTATTGTACCACAACAGTATCGTTTGTACTTACCAATTCTGCTAAATTATCTTGATCAAGTTCTTGAACCATATTATTTTTTTTAGTTCCACAATGTGAAATTTAATTTACTGAAGCCTCAACATGAATTAAGACATCAAGACCTTAATCTTAAATTAAAGTCTTGATTGTTTAATCTTAGTTAGAAGATAAGTAAGATGCTACACCATCACGATTTGCGCTCATGGCATCTTTACCTTCTTCCCAGTTTGCAGGGCAAACTTCACCTTTCTCCTGTACGTGCGTATATGCATCAATCAAACGTTGAAATTCATTAACGTTACGACCTAATGGCATATGGTTAATACCTTCATGAAATACCGTTCCTTCTTCGTCGATTAAGTATGTAGCTCTGTAGGTCACATTATCACCGTCAACTAAAACATTACCATGTTCCTCATCGTAACGCTCGTTAGTAATATCTAATATGCCTAGGCGGTTAGCAAGATTACGGTTTGTATCTGCAAGAATAGGGTAAGTCACACCTTCTATACCACCGTTATCTTTTGCTGTGTTTAACCACGCAAAGTGAACTTCTGGAGTATCGCAAGAAGCACCTATTACCATAGTATTTCTTTTTTCAAAATCTGCTAATGCAGCTTGAAATGCATGTAATTCTGTAGGACATACAAATGTGAAATCTTTAGGATACCAAAAAAGTAAAACCTTCTTGTTATTTTTTTGAGCTTCTTCAAGAATATTTAATTTGAACGTGTCACCCATTTCGTTCATTGCATCTACGCTGATGCTTGGGAATTTTTTTCCTACTAATGTCATTCTAGTTGTTTTTAATTTGGCTGCAAAAGTAACCCCAATTAAAGGATAAGTTTATGGGTGAAAATGAAAACTAACTATGCTACTATAGGCGTTTTCTATTGAAGTCATAAGAGTAGGTTATTATTGAGATTGCAACAAAAATAGGCGCTACATTTTATCAAACTGATAAAAATGCGGCGTGCTTATTAGGTCTTTCGTAAAGCACTAAAATGCAATTATTTTTTAATCAATAATTGATAACAAAATGTGTAAAGATGAGCTTCAAGTTCAACAAATAGTTTCTATTCTACTGAAGCCTGGTATTTGGTTATTTACTAAACTCAATTATTTAGCTTTTCCTGCCTGAGCGAGTGTTCTAATTTTTATACGGAAAGCTGCAAATATTAAAGTCATAAAGGGGCTTAACCAATTGAATATCGCATATACAAAATAGTCTGAAACTGATACACCAAGAACACCACTTTGATAAGCACCACAGGTGTTATAAGGCACGAGTACAGAGGTTACTGTACCACTGTCTTCTAGTGTTCTACTTAAATTTTCTGGAGCTAGACCCTTATCGCGATAGGCTTTTGCATACATTTTACCGGGAACAACTATTGCTAAATATTGATCACTAGCTGTTGCGTTTAAACCTATGCAGGTTGCTACAGTGCTGGCAAATAGACCAAAAGTGCTGTCAAATAAATTAAGCATAAACTTGCTTATTCTTGATAACGCTCCTATGGCATCCATAATACCACCAAAGGTCATTGCGCAAATGATTAGCCAGATGGTTCCCAGCATTCCTGCCATTCCGCTTGCGGCAAAAAGATCATTAAGATTTTCATTTGTAGTCTCAATAGCGGTATCTACCGTAATGGCATTCATAACACCCATATAGCCGCTCTTAAAAGTTAGCGTATCGCTACCTCCTAAAGTAGCCACAATTTCCGGCTGAACAATTAAGGCTGCAATACCTCCTAAAAGCGTACCTATTAATAAAGCTATAAGTGGAGAAGTCTTTTTGATGATCATAAAAATTACAAGCGCAGGAACTACAAACAACCACGGACTTATTGTGAAAGCATCATCTATAGAGGCAAGTATAGTCGAAGTATCTGCATCACCCGTAGTGTCTATATTAAAACCAATAATTATAAAAACCAGTAAGGTAATAGTAATTGTAGGAACAGTTGTGTAGAGCATATATTGAATATGTGTAAACAGATCTGTACCTGCCATCGCCGGTGCGAGATTTGTAGTATCACTTAAGGGTGATAATTTATCACCAAAATAGGCGCCAGAAAGAATAGCACCTGCGGTCATTCCTAAAGAGATGCCTAATGCATTTGCAATACCTATAAGCGCAATACCTACGGTCGCTGAGGTCGTCCAGCTGCTTCCGGTCGCAACAGAAATTATCGCGCAAATAACCACACAGGCAGCAAGAAATATAGAGGGATTTAATATTTGTAGGCCATAATAAATCATAGTGGGGATTATCCCACTTATAAGCCAGGTTCCTGCAAGTGCACCTACCATAAGGAGAATGATTATGGCTCCTGCGGTAGATTTTATATTTTGTGCAACTTCATCCATCATGGTTTCAAAAGAAGTTTTATTAAAAAAACCTACAATAGCAGCTACCCCAGCACCTAAAAGCAGGATAAATTGGTTAGACCCACTTAATGCATCATCACCAAAAACATATACGTTATAGGCTAACATTATAACCAATGCTACGATAGGGATCATAGCTTCCCATATATTGAGTTCGCGATTGTCTACGATTTCTTGATTTTTAGGATCTAGTTCCTGATTTTCCATGATATATTATAAAATGTTTACAATTATAATCATTCTTAGTTTAAAATGGGATATGGGTATAGGATAGCAAAGGTATTCTGTAACATTAGGAAAGAACTATTATCTACAGTCTTAACGGTTATATCGAACAAGCTGATACTAACGCTCATACATACCGATTTAATATGTGGAGTACAAATCCTCCGAATTTTAACTGGGGAAGAGCTACAATAACAAAACAGGTTTTTATTAAATAACAATTATGTTAATTTTGTTTATAAGCTACTTGCATTCATATCAAGTTACTTTCAAATAAATGCAAACAGATTAGAAAAACTTTTTTTAAAGAGTAAGTATAAAAACCTAATTTTTTCAATAACTAAAAACCTCAGATTCTCTGAGGTTTTTTTATGGCATTATAGGAGTAAATAGTAAGTAAATTTCTGTAAATCTACATATTACTAATTTTTTTATAAACCTTCATTATAATTTATACGTATATAAAGATAATTGCAGGTGTTGTTTCAGAAATACGTATAAATTATGTTTATTTGTACAAGTTAAAATGACTATCACCTATAAAATGAAGGTCTTATATCCGTAAAATAACTATAACTAACTCAATTTTTTGTATATGAGAAAAATAATACTCTCTACATTTTTTGTTATGAATTTTTTGCCTGTATTTGCTCAGGTAGGAATAGGTACCACTACACCAGATCAATCTTCTATTTTAGATCTTAGTGCCTCAAACAAAGGCTTTTTAGCACCCCGAATTAATTTAACATCGGTTACTAATGCCAGCATAGATGGTATTAATTTAAATGCTAACGGATTAATGATTTATAATACTAATGCTTCCCTGACAGGTGGTAATGGTGTGGGTTATTATTTTTGGAATGGTGGCACCTGGACGGCAATGAAAGCGGCTCCTGCAGGAACTAATTGGTCTCTAGCAGGTAATACGGTTACTGCAACAGATTTTTTAGGAAGTATAAATTCTCAACCCTTAATTTTTAAAGTCAATTCAATGTTGTCCGGAAAAATTGATCCTTCGGGAAGTTTAAATTTAGGACTTAGTTCTAGTGCGACAGTTGCAAATGCTACAGCAATAGGTTCAAATGCAGCGGCAACTGCCGATAACGCTTTAGCTTTAGGTTTTACATCACGTGCAAACCAATCAGGTGCTATTGCTATTGGGCCAAATACTATTTCCACGCAAACTAATAGTTTAGCTATAGGTACCAATGCCAGATCTGCTGCAGAGAATTCAATAGCAATGGGAACTGATGCTAATGCAACAGCACAAAATTCTATAGTCATAGGGAGTGCTACCCGAGCGGGAAGCTTTGGCGTAAGTATTGGTAATGATGCTGGTAAAATTGCTACTGGACCAAGATCTGTAGCTATTGGTAATAACGCTTCTACAGGAACACGATCTGTATCTGTGGGTCAAAGTGCAACAACCACAGGTAACGATGCAGTTGCTATAGGTAACAACTCCAGAGCAATTGCTGATAATGCTACTGCAATAGGAGCTAATGCATTTGCCAATCAAGCAAATACAGTTATTTTGGGAAGTAATGCAGATGTAGGTATAGGCACAAGTACACCTACAGCAAAATTACAGGTTAATGGTACTTTGCGATTTGTAGATGCGACGCCTGGCGATGATAATGGTAAAGTTCTTACTTCAGATGCGAATGGTAATGCTAGTTGGCAATCAATTTCGGGTATACCTCAAATTGTTGCTGCAGGTTTAGTTATACCTACAGGCGGTTCTTCAGCAGCATTTACCACTCCAAAATTATTTGGAGCGACTTTGGCACGTACATCTAAGGGTAATTATCAAGTTACTTTTGATCCTGCAAGAACCTCAGCAAACTACATTGTTAATTTAGCCAATGTAGACTGTAATGGTAACTGTGATGGCAGTAATTACGATGATCCTGCGATTGCGTACCGCAATAGAACAGCAACAGGTTTTTTAATTGTAGTAGGAGATAATGACAATGGTACGACTAATCGCAGCGACAGAGATCTTGAATTTTCGTTTTCGGTAATTGACTTTTAATTATTTTAATGTATTAAAACTATCGTTTTATTGATTTATGATAATTAATGTTTAATTCTTTAATTGTCTAACGTATTTCTACATCGTACCTTTAAGCCCTCTTAAAAAGAAAGCAAAATTATGAGTACATACGACGTTGCGGTCATTGGTTCCGGTCCCGGAGGTTATGTGGCTGCTATTCGCTGCGCCCAACTGGGTCTTAAAACAGCTATTATAGAGAAATATTCAACTTTAGGCGGTACTTGCCTTAATGTAGGTTGTATTCCATCTAAAGCCTTATTAGATTCTTCACATCATTACGAGGATGCCATTAAGCATTTTGAAGAGCATGGTATTGAAATACCAGGTGAGGTAAAAATTAATCTGGAGAAAATGATGTCCCGTAAAGCTTCTGTTGTTGAGCAAACAACTAAAGGGATTGAATTTTTAATGAGTAAAAATAATATCGACACCTATCAGGGTGTAGGTAGCTTTAAAGATAAAACACACCTTCACATTGCAGTTGCAGATGGGGATGATGTGGTTATTGAAGCAAAAAATATAATCATTGCAACAGGTAGTAAACCCTCTAGCCTGCCGTTTATCAATATTGATAAAGAACGCATAATCACTTCTACCGAAGCTTTAAAACTTACCGAAATACCCAAACACATGATCGTGATAGGTGGTGGAGTTATTGGTTTAGAACTTGGTCAGGTTTACAACCGTTTAGGTTCTGAAGTAAGCGTTGTGGAATATATGGATCGTATCATCCCAACGATGGATTCTGCGCAAAGTAAAGAATTGACAAAGGTGATGAAGAAGCAGGGGATTAAATTCTTTGTTTCTCATAAAGTAAATGGTGTAACCCGTAATGGCGATGAGGTTGTAGTTACAGCAACAGATAAAAAAGATAACGAGGTTGAGTTTAAAGGAGACTACGTTTTAGTTTCTGTAGGGCGTAAAGCGTATACAGATGGTCTTAATCTAGATGCTGCTGGTCTAAAAACAGATGAGCGCGGTCGTGTTTCTGTAAATGATCATTTACAAACCGAAGTTGCGAATATTTACGCAATAGGTGATGTAGTCAAAGGAGCTATGCTTGCGCACAAGGCTGAAGAAGAAGGTGTTTTTGTTGCGGAAACTATTGCAGGTCAAAAACCCCATATTGATTACAATCTAATCCCCGGTGTTGTATATACCTGGCCAGAAGTTGCATCTGTAGGTAAAACCGAAGAGCAACTTAAAGATGCAGGTATTGAATACAAATCAGGACAGTTTCCTATGCGTGCTTTAGGACGCTCTAGAGCATCAGGAGATACAGATGGTTTTGTAAAAATATTGGCAGATAAAACTACAGATGAGGTTCTAGGGGTTCATATGGTAGGTGCTCGTGTTGCAGATTTAATTGCAGAGGGTGTTACCGCGATGGAATTTAGAGCCAGTGCAGAAGATATTGCACGTATGTCGCACGCACACCCTACCTACGCAGAAGCGGTTAAGGAAGCGGCTCTCGCAGCTACTGAAGATCGTGCACTTCACGTATAATTTTTCAGTTTAAAATAGTAAAAGCCTTCTCTATTAACGAGAAGGCTTTTTTTTTGTGCTTACAATTTAATTTTAGCATACTCTTCACAGCATAAATGCTGCTTTAGCTCAGCTTATAATTAATTTTAGCGCTATAAATTAAATATTATGAAAGCAATAGTTATAACAAAAGCAGGCGGCCCCGAAGTTCTTAAGCTTCAGGAATTACCAGATATAAAAATCAAAAGCGGTGAAATACGTATTGCAATAAAGGCTGCAGGTATTAATCGCAGCGATATACTCACACGTGAAAACCCAGATGCGTATGGTTCTGACGCAGCAGCGGCAAGCATACCCGGTCTTGAAGTTGCTGGCGAAATCCTTGAGATAGGAGAAGATGTTACAACATTTAAAAAAGGTGATCATGTATGTGCCCTTGTTGCCGGTGGTGGCTATGCTACAGAAATTTGCGTAGATGAGGGACTGTGTTTACCTATTCCGGAAGGATTGAATTTTGTAGAAGCGGCCTCGTTACCCGAAGTAGTTTTTACCGTATGGTTTAATATTTTTCAGCAAGCTGAATTACAAAAAGGGGAAGGTTTACTTATTCACGGCGGTACCAGCGGTATAGGTATAATGGGCTTGCAAATGGCAAAAGCATTAGGGATGAAAACCTTTACTACTGTAGGTTCTCAAACCAAGTTAGATTATATAGAAAAACACGATTTAGCTAAAGTTATTAATTATAAGGAAACCGATTTTGAAACTGCTTTTGCAGATGATAAAATTCATGTGATTTTAGATATGGTAGGTGGCGATTATACCCAGAAGAATTTAAACATCTTAGCTAAAAATGGAAGACTTCAATATATTAATGGGATGAAAAGTTTAACTCCTCAAATTAATCTATGGACATTGATGTCTAAACAGTTGAGACTTTCGGGTAGCTTACTCAAGCCACAAAGTATTGCAGTTAAATCTCAAATAGCTACTGAGCTCAAGGAGATCATTTGGCCTTTATTTTTACAAAATAAAATAAAAGCTGTTGTTTATAAAACCTTTAAACTTGAGGAGGCCGGCAAAGCACACGAGTTAATGGAAAGCAGCGAGCACATTGGTAAAATAGTTTTAGAAGTTGCTTAAACTAAGCGCGATTAATTATTATGACAAAGTTTAAAACGAAAACCCGTACACATTATGCTCTTGATGTATCTCAAACTAACGTATCTAAAAAAGATGTACTAAAATTAGCATCATTAGACTGGTTAATCAAAGAGGCGGGGGAAACCGGTTTAATTTTTTCAGAAAGTACACTTAACTATTATTTAGATGAGGAATATAGGCATTCAAAAAAAATACTCACAGCGCATAATGATAGTCTATTGACAAAATCTACAGGAGAGCGTAAAAAATTGCTTTTAAATTATCAGTTAAAGCAAAACCCAGATTTTTTAATTCTTGACAATCCGTTTGATGCTCTCGATGTCGATACAGTAATCTGGTTTAAAGAAAAGCTTGAGCAGCTTTCAGAATCGACTACTTTAATTCAGCTTTATAAGCGCAGTGAAGATGTATTACCATTTATAACTACAAGCATTGTACTTAAAGAAGGTAAATTTATAAAGGTGGCTTTCCAAAAGGAGGATTCTAAAAAAGTAGAATTAATGCAAGTTGGTGATTTTCCGAAGGCTCTTCACGATTTTAGTGATATTCCACAGTCTCTAATTCGTTTTGAGAAGGTTTCCGTAGATTTTGATGAGAAACCGGTATTAAAGGATATTACCTGGGAAATTAAGAAAGGAGAATCCTGGCATTTAAAAGGTCCTAACGGTGCTGGCAAGACCACTTTATTATCTATGATTACCGGAGATAGTACAAAGGGTTATGGTAAAGACCTGTATATATTTGATAAAAAAAAGGGAACCGGAGAGAGTGTTTGGGAAATCAAGCAAAAAATAGGTTTTTTTACAACTCATATGACCGAGCGTTTTGAGGGTATGCACACCGTAATAGAGATGATACTTTCTGGGTTTTATGATAGTGTAGGTCTTTATAAAAAAACTACAACGCTTGAAATTAAGATTGCCCAAGACTGGTTATCTTTTATGAATATTAAATTTTTAAAGGATAAACGTTTCAGAGACCTTGATGAGGCGCATAAGCGAATGGTTTTAATTGCCCGGGCAATGATCAAGCATCCGCCTTTATTAATATTAGATGAACCTACGGGCGCATTGAATTCCATTGGCGCTGCACTAGTGGTTCAACTTCTAAACAAAATAATCACTTCTGGTAAAACAGCGGTGATATTTGTTTCTCATAGAACAGAAGCGCAGCTAAATTTATCAAATACGTTTGAATTAATCAAAACAGCCTCAGGTTCTCAGGGATTTATTAGTTAAATATATTCATAAGTCATAAAATATCTATTTAAATAATTTATAGGAATTAACTTTTTATTAGATTAAAAAGTCATTAATTTACAGATATTGTCGTTAAAGAGCTTATATTTAAGTTTAAATGTCATACATTTGATTTACCCGTGAGTTTCTAACCCTTTGTTTTAAACTCAAAACCAACTTAATATCTAATATTTTAGACAATGTCTAAAGCATCAACTCTAAATCAAGATTTCCATCGCGTCATTTGTGAAAATCCAGAATTACTTTCCTGGCTCACAAATGAGATGAATCTTGGGTATTATTATTCAAATCTTACAAAGTCTAAAGAATTTTTAGTTGCGCAATCTATCTGGACCCAATTAGATTATAAGGAGCCCGCTTCAGAAGATTTGGCTGATTTGTGGTGGCAATGTGTGGGTAATGAAGGTCGCCATAAAATAGAAAATTTTTCAAATCTTATTATAGCAGGTAAAAAGCTACCAGAGGAAAAATGTTTGTCTGCTCTTCTTACCCGTGAAGGAGAATTACTTAACTGTGAGGTTAAGCATTTTATTCATAAAGATGCTATGGGTAATTCACATCTTATCTTAAAGTTTATAGGTAAGAAAGAAAGCCAAATTTCAAATACAGAATTTTCGCGTAAAATTAAAAGACTTAGAAAATTTAATGAGATTTATGAAGAGACAAATGAATTAGCTACTGTAGGCGGCTGGGATGTAGATCTTGTGAAGAACACTATAACCTGGACAAAAGTTACTAAAGAAATTCATGGATTTACAGAAGAATATGAGCCAAACCTTGAAACAGCAATTAATTTTTTTAAAGAAGGTTGGAGTAGAGATCTACTAATAAAATTATTTACAGAATGTACCGAAAAGGGTACTCCCTATGATGCTGAACTTATTATAGTACTTAAAGACGGCACAGAAAAGTGGGTGCGCAGTATGGGTAAAGCAGAAATGTGGGAAGGTAAATGCATTCGCGTTTACGGTGCATTTCAGGATATTAACGACCGCAAAATTCAGGAATTAGAAAAAAACGAAGCTGAGCTCAAATTCAAAAATGTTTTTGAAAATTCATCACTGGGCATCATCCTGGTTAATGGTGAAAGCCGACTTGAAATGGTTAACCCTGTTGCTCGTAAGATTTTTGGTTTAGAGCATGTATCTAATGATGATATTTTAAAATATACTTTTAAAGACGTTATTAAACCAGATTATCTTGATTTAGCTGTTCAACATAGAAAGAACTTGCTTAGTGGAGAGGTTGATAAATACAATATAGAAGTTGAGTGTTATCATTTTAAAGGTCATTCAATATGGTGTAATCTAAATTGCTCGCTCGTTAAAAATGGAAGCGATAATTTAATAATTACTCAGGTAGAAGATATTACTCATAAAAAAAGATTAGAACGTAAATCTTTAGAAAATGCAACGCGATTTAAGCGTGTTTTTGAATTCTCTCCTAATGGTATGGCGTTAGTAGATTTACGTGGTCGCTGGCGCAATGTAAATAATAATCTCGCCGCTATGCTAGGTTATACTAAAGACGAAATAGTAAAGTATCGTATTGAAGAAATTACGCATCCCGACGATAGAGATAACGATATACACGAATTTTCAAAAATCATTAAACATCAGATTGATTCGTATCAAATAAAGAAAAGATACATTCATAAAAATGGGCATATCGTACATTGTTATTTAACGGTTTCAGGTCTTAAAAATGAGCGTGGAGAAGTTTCTTCACTCATAGGTCATGTTGTTGATATGACCGATGAAATAAATGCCAAAACAGCACTTGAAAAAAGCTTGCTTGATCTTAGAGCCTTATTAGATTCTACAACACAGGTAATTATTATAGAAACAGATTTAAATCACGTAATACGTAAATTTAATAAGGGAGCAGAAAATTTATTAGGATATAAAGCTGAAGAAGTTGTAGATAAAATGACACCCAGTGTATTTCACCTCAAAGAAGAAATGCTTGATTATGCTATACAACTTGAAGAATTATATGGAGAGCCTGTTGCCACTCATAAAGTTTTTACGCATAAATTAGGTAAAAATGATCTTGAAGCTAGTGACTGGACCTATGTTAGAAAAGATGGTTCTGAGCTTCAGGTGCATCTTGTGGTTACTGCGATAAAGAATGAGCAGGGCGAGATTAAAGGATATCTAGGTGTAGCTTCAGATATCTCTGATTTAAAAGCTATGGAAGCTTCGCTACTCAAAGCAAAAACGAGGGCTGAAAATGCAAATAGATCTAAGTCTGAATTTTTGGCAAATATGAGTCACGAAATACGCACACCACTTAATGGCGTAATTGGCTTTACAGATATATTGATGCAGACTGATTTGAATGAGAATCAGCGTAAGTATATGGAAACCGTTTATACTTCAGCCGTATCCTTATTAGATCTTATAAATGATATACTTGATTTTTCAAAAATTGAAGCCGGTAAGTTAGAAATTAATGAAGAACATGTAAACCTTAGTGATTTATGTGGCAGGTCTGTAGAAATGATTAAACAACTGGCACACGAGAAGAATATTGAGATACTTTTAAATATTCCGGGTAATCTTAATCACTACGTTATGGCAGACGGGCTGCGTCTGCGTCAGGTACTCATCAACTTGTTAAGCAACTCTGTAAAATTTACCCATAAAGGTGAAATAGAACTTAAAATAGAACAACAGGGTATAGACGAAGAAAGTCAAAAAAAGACTTATAAATTTTCAATACGTGATACCGGTATTGGTATTGCACCTCAAAATCTTCAGAAAATATTTAGAGCTTTTGATCAGGAAGATGCTTCCACCACAAGAAAATATGGAGGTACGGGATTGGGTCTTACTATAAGCAATCGCTTATTGGAGTTAATGGGCAGTAAACTTGAAGTGACCAGTGAATTGGGTTTCGGGACAACCTTTTACTTTACGATTAATTTTGCAAATGAGCCTTATCTTACTAATGACATCTCTAATGATATTTCTTTAAAACGGGTTCTTATTATAGACGATAACCAAAATAACAGGGTTATTTTAAAAGAGATGTTAAGTACCAGAAATATTGAGACAACTCTTGTAGAAAATGGTATTGATGCATTAGAAATTTTAGAGGGAGATATTGATTATGATCTTGCAATTATAGACTATCATATGCCGTATATAAACGGTATAGATTTGGTTTGTCATATGCGCAACGAACTCAAAATTCCAAAAGAAAAATTACCTGTATTATTATTGCACAGTAGTGGAGATGATCAACAAATAAATAGTAGAAGTGAAGAGTTAGGCATTATTAATAAAATGGTTAAACCGGTTCAGCGGCATCAGCTGTTTGAATTTATAGATGATCTTGAAAATCCTGTAGCACTTATACCTACTACGTTTGAAACTGTAGAATCTATTGATTTAACAACACTTACTCCCACAATTCTAATTGCTGAAGATAATCCTGTAAATAAATTCTTAACCCGTACTATAATTCGTAAACTACTACCATTAGCTAAACTTATAGAAGTAGATGATGGTTTACAGGCTGTTGAGGCTTTTAAGAATTTGACTCCTATAGATTTTATATTAATGGATATACAAATGCCTATACTAAGTGGTTTTGAAGCTACAGAAGAAATTAGACTTTTAGAAAATAATAGTAGAAGAGTACCCATTATCGCACTTACCGCCAGAGCTATAAAAGGAGAGCGGGAGCGTTGTCTGCAGAACGGGATGGATGATTATGTTTCTAAACCTGTAGTCCTCGATGATTTAAAAAAGTGTGTTGAACAATTTCTTGTAGAAAAAGATAAATCTGGAGATTGTAAGTCTTTTGCTTAATACCCCTAAATACTAAACCTGAATGGCTGTGCGTACTCGTAAAAAACATATCATTTTTATAGATTCAAATTTAAAGTCTCAAACTACTTTTAGTTCGGTTATTCGTTCTTCTGAAGCTCTGGTTACAAATTTTACAACAGCAATGGGAGCTATTCAATTTATAAAACAAAATGAGTTGCCAGACCTTATCATTATAGAAGAACATATAAAGCCTTTAGGAGCTTTGCAGACTCTAAAATATTTAAATGACCAACTCAATTATTGTGGTAGCGCTTTAATCATTTCAGATTCTAAGGAAAAAATATATACAGATATACACGTTTATGGCGTATTGAGTAAAGAGTTTTCGGAAGAAGATATTTTAAAAGTTAGAAGTCTTCTTAACGATATGAATGGGAATAAATTAGATACAGAGCCTGCATTCTCTTTAAATTATCTCAAAAATCTATCAGATAACGATCAGGAATTTATTTTTGAAAGTTTGAAAATTTTTAAAGATTCTGTAACTGTACGTCTTAAGGAGATGGAAACTTGTTTACAAAACACAGATTATAACTGTATCAAAGAAATAGGGCATAACATCAAACCTTCTTTTGAAATGCTAGAAAGCGCTAAAGGAAGTCAAATTTGTGATAAACTCGCTCATTTTGCCACACCTGAAGAAATACCAGGCTTCGTTGCAGCATTAAAAATAGAAACCCATAAAATTGTATCTGGTATAGAACGTGAGTTTCCTGCTTTGTTTGCAAAATAATTTCTGGAATTTAAAAACTTATTGACAGAAGTTAAAATTCCTTTATATTGATTGAATCGTTTAGAGGTTAAGTGTTCGGCTTTAGTATTAAATGAACTATTAATTAACTAAATAATAGTTTAAATTAGCCGTTACTATCTACAACCTTCAAAAACGATTTAATATAATGAGTCAGCGCATTCTTATTGTTGAAGACAATCCTATGTTAGCGGCTGCCTTAAATTATAAACTTTTAAAAGAGGGATATTTAGTAGATGTATGCAGAGACGGTACTTCAGCAATCATTAAAATAGGTCAGGAGAATTATGACTTAATTTTAATAGATTTAGTTTTACCATTTACTTCAGGACTTAAGGTTATTAAGTGGGCAAAAACTGAATATCCTGTTCTTCCCATTATTGTCTTATCTTCTGTTTATGAAGAGCATATTATTACGCGTACTTTCTTAATGGGAATTGCAGATTTTATTTCAAAACCCTTTGATCCTGTTGCGCTGTCTGCAAGCATTAAGAAGCACATTACTCCTTCTAATTAGACGTTACTAGTGTTAAATGGGTGAGGTTCTTTTAAGAAAACCTTACGAGCCTAAACCTGTAATTGGTCTAATTTCCTGTTTAACTTTGCACTTTATTTAAATATCAATATGATGAATAAAGTAATTAGATTAAAAAATAGACCAGAGGGAACTCCTCAAACATCAGATTTTGAATTTGTAACTGAAGATACTCCGTCACCTAAACAAAATGAGATTTTACTTGCAGCTCGCTATGTGTCTGTAGATCCTTATTTGCGCGGGCGTATGATGGATCAAAAGTCATATATAGAACCGTTTAAATTAAATGAACCTATAGTTTCGGGGATAATTGCAGAAGTTATAGAGTCTAAAAATGAAAACTTTAAAAAGGGAGATTTTGTAAATGGAATGCTGGCCTGGAAAGAAATTCAAACTTCTACCGGAGAAGGTTTGAGTAAAGTTGATCCTGATAAAGCACCGTTATCTACCTATTTAGGTGTTTTAGGATTAACGGGCTTAACAGCTTATTTTGGTCTTATGAAGTTGGGAATGCCTAAAGAAGGTGATACGTTAGTGGTATCTGGTGCTGCAGGCGCTGTGGGTACCATTGTAGGACAGATAGGTAAAATTAACGGATGCAAGGTTATAGGCATCGCCGGTAGTGATGAGAAAGTAGAAATGCTTAAATCTAAGTTTGGGTATGATGTAGCGATTAACTACAATACGACTTCAGATATGAATGCGGCTATTGCAGAAGCTGCACCTAATGGCGTAAATGTATTTTTTGATAATGTAGGAGGTCCTATTTTTGACGCAGTTATGGCAAATATTGCTCGTAATGCTCATGTGGTTTTATGTGGTGCAATTGCAGATTATAATAAAACCGAAACTCCTACAGGACCACGTGTTAACACTGCTATAATCAAAAATAGTGTTACTATGAGTGGTTTTACTTTAGGCGATTTCAGATCAGATTTTCCCGAAGGTGTTCAAAAACTTGCAGGATGGTTATCTTCAGGAAAATTAGAATATGAAGAAACTATTGTTGAAGGTTTTGATAATATTCCACAGGCATTTTTAGATCTTTTTGATGGAAAGAATAAAGGTAAAATGGTTGTAAAAATTTAAAGACTATTTTTTAGATTTTATATATAGAAGAAGCCTGTAAATTGAATGTTACAGGCTTTTTATTTGCAATTTGAATTTGTGTATCTTTGCAGTATTATGAAACAAGTTTTTAACCAAATAATGGCTGTTCTAATGGCATTTGTAGTATTGTGTACTACCATGTCATTTACTGTGAATATGCATTATTGCGGCGATACGCTTGTAGATTACTCACTTACAAATCATACCAAATCCTGTGGTATGGAGGTAAAGCAGGTTAAAAAGATACCCAGTGCTTGTGATACTATGGTTAATGCAAAATCTTGTTGTTCAGATAAAACCATAAGTGCTAAAGCTCAGGATGATTTAAAACCCGTTTTTCATTCTTTAGATTTAAAACAGCAGTTATTAGCGGTTACCTTTTTATACAGTTATGTTTCTATATTCAGTTTAGAAACTTTAGATACCACTTCTTACACGGCATATTCGCCGCCCACTTTGATACGAGATATACAGACCCTCGATCAGGTTTTTATCATTTGATAGTTTATTGAGAAGAATGTGTTGCGGCATGTTCTATTTAATTTTTCGCAGTTGCGGAAGAATTTAGTGTGTTTCAGATAGTTCTTGAAGTGCAGTATTCTCATCTCAATACTAATTTCTTATGCTCAATAAAAGCATCAAATTTTTTATAGAAAACAAGCTTGTTGCGTTTTTGATTCTTGCAGTCTTTATAGGTTGGGGAGTTTCGACGGCACCTTTTAATTGGGATAGAGGCTTTATACCCTCAAATCCTGTGGCAGTTGATGCCATTCCAGATATTGGCGAGAACCAACAAATTGTCTTCACAAAGTGGCAGGGTCGTTCTCCGCAGGATATCGAAGATCAGATAAGTTATCCGCTAACTTCTGCATTATTGGGTATTCCGGGAGTAAAAACGATTCGTAGTTCGTCTATGTTTGGTTTTTCAAGTATCTATATCATTTTTGAAGAAGACATAGAATTCTACTGGAGTCGCAGTCGCATTCTTGAAAAATTAAATTCGTTACCGGCTACACTTTTACCAGATGGGGTTAATCCCACACTGGGCCCAGATGCAACAGGCCTTGGTCAAATATACTTGTACACACTAGAAGGGCGTGATCCTGATGGTAATGTTACCGGCGGTTGGGATTTACAGGAATTACGAAGTATACAGGATTATTATGTAAAATATGGTCTTGCTGCCGCGGGTGGAGTTTCTGAAGTAGCATCTATAGGCGGTTTTGTACAAGAATATCAAATAGACGTAAACCCTGAACTACTAAGGCAATATGGCTTAGATCTTGAAACATTAGTGAACGCTGTAAAAGAGAGTAACCAGGAGATAGGTGCACAAACTTTAGAAATTAATAAAGCAGAATATCTGGTACGGGGCTTAGGTTATGTAAAATCTATTACAGATATCGAGAATGCCGTTGTTTCTTCAAAAGATTACACCGCTATACGCGTAAAAGATATCGCAAATGTTAGTCTTGGGCCTGCACCCAGACGTGGTATTCTAGATAAAGAAGGAGCTGAGGTTGTAGGTGGTGTTGTGGTGGCGCGCTATGGAGCTAACCCTATGGAAGTTATTACCAATGTAAAAGAGAAAATAAGCGAAATAAGTAGTGGTTTACCTGGTAAAGTCTTAGCAGATGGCACTAAATCACAGCTCACGATTGTTCCTTTTTATGACCGTACGGTACTTATTAATGAAACCTTAAATACGCTTGATGAAGCGTTAACGATGGAAATTCTCATCACCATTCTGGTTATAATTGTGATGCTTTTTAATTTAAGAGCTTCGGTACTTATTTCAGGTTTGTTACCCGTGGCGGTGTTGATGGTATTTATAGCGATGAAACTTTTTAACGTAGATGCTAACATAGTAGCGTTATCCGGAATCGCAATAGCCATAGGTACGATGGTAGATGTGGGTGTAATACTCACCGAAAATATGATTCGGCATCTCGATGCGTCTAATGTTGATGGGGGTGAGAAGCTTCCGCTTAATACCATTGTTTATAATGCAACTGCAGAAGTTTCGGGAGCGATTGTAACTGCCGTGCTCACAACGATTATTAGTTTTATCCCGGTGTTTACCATGATAGGTGCAGAAGGAAAATTATTCCGGCCATTGGCATTTACTAAAACTGCAGCATTAACAGCGTCGCTGGTCATTGCCTTATTTCTAATTCCTCCTTTTGCAGCTTTAATTTTCCGTAGAAAGACAATTACAAAAACTGCTGCTGTGGCGACACAGGTGATACTCATCCTTCTAGGTGTTGTTGCAGTAGGTTATGGCTATTGGCTGGGTTTAATTTTAATCGCTTTTGGGACACTGGCATTACTGCGTAGGTATAAAAAAGTACCACTAAATGGTTTACCGCAAGCGGAAGCGATACTGGCAATCGTCGCCATTATATTTTTATTAGCAACCTATTGGCGCCCTTTAGGTTTTAACCGAAGTATTCTAATCAATCTATTTTTTGTATCACTTATTTGTACGCTGTTCTTTGGTGCATTTTGGTTGCTCAAACACTTTTACGAGCGTATTTTGAAATGGGCTTTAGCAAACAGGCTGTTATTTTTAATGATTCCGGCTACGGTATTAATTTGTGGAGGTTTTATTCTTTCTAATACCGGTAAAGAATTTATGCCTTCTTTAAATGAAGGAACCTTTTTATTAATGCCTACCTCTTTGCCGCACGCCGGTGTTGAAGAAAATAAGCGGGTACTGCAACAATTAGACATGGCGGTTGCAAGTATTCCTGAAATTGAAACAGTTGTAGGAAAGGCAGGACGCACCGAGTCTGCATTAGATCCCGCACCCTTGTCTATGTACGAAAATATCATTCAGTACAAACCCGAATATATGCTGAATATTGAAGGGAAAAAGCAACGCTACCGCGTGGATGAAAACGGCTATTTTATGCTGAAGAATGGCGGAATCACCAATAATCCTAACTTAAATTTAGCTTCTGAAGATGATGTCAACTTGAACGCAGTCAAGCATTTTTTTCCGGTTTCTTCAGAAAAATTAATTGCTGATGATTCTGGGGAATATTATCGAAACTGGAGACCCGAAATACATTCACCGGACGATATCTGGAATGAGATAGCACGTGTTTCAAAACTCCCAGGAATTACCGCTGCGCCAAAACTTCAACCTATAGAAACACGGCTTGTTATGCTGCAAACCGGTATGCGGGCGCCTATGGGAATTAAAGTGAAAGGCGGGAGTTTAAGAGAGATTGAAGCGTTTGGTCTAGAGCTTGAAACTATTTTAAAACAAACCGAAGGTGTAAAAAGTGAGGCAGTTTTTGCAGATCGTATTGTAGGTAAACCGTATTTACTCATTGACATTAAGCGTGAGCAGCTGGCGCGATATGGGATTTCTATACAAGATGTGCAGCAAGTGCTTGAAGTTGCAGTAGGCGGTATGCCTATTACGCAAACGGTAGAAGGTAGAGAACGCTATATGGTGCGTGTGCGCTACCCTAGAGAATTACGTGAAAACCCAGATGATCTTAAGAAGATTTATGTCCCGGTAAACAATGGGGCTCCCGTGCCGCTGGACGAACTTGTTGAAATAAGGTATGAACAGGGACCGCAGGTAATTAAGAGTGAAGATACATTTCTGGTTGGCTATGTGCTGTTTGACAAACTAGATGGTTTTGCCGAAGTTAATGTTGTGGAGAATGCACAGGCACGCGTACAATCAAAAATAGATTCGGGTGAGTTAGTGGTTCCTCAGGGTATTAGTTACAAGTTTACCGGTACTTATGAAAACCAGTTACGCGCAGAGAAAACACTTTCTGTTGTTATTCCTATAGCGTTACTTGTTATTTTTCTCATTCTTTATTTTCAGTTTAAATCGGTAACCACCTCCTTGATGGTTTTTACAGGAATCGCAGTTGCTTTCGCCGGAGGCTTTATTATGCTTTGGTTATATGGTCAGAATTGGTTTTTGAATTTTGGATTTTTTGGAGAAAATCTTAGGGATTTATTCAATATAAAAACGGTGAATTTAAGTGTTGCGGTATGGGTTGGCTTTATTGCGTTATTTGGTATTGCTACAGATGATGGTGTGGTGATGGCGACTTATTTAACCCAGACTTTTAACAAGGAGACTCCAGAAGATCTAAGAGGTATTCGCAATGCTACACTAGAAGCAGCCACTAAACGTATACGACCTTGTTTAATGACTACGGTAACCACTATACTCGCTTTGTTACCCGTGCTTACTTCAACAGGGCGCGGTAGCGATATTATGATCCCTATGGCGATACCTGTTTTTGGTGGGATGATTATAGATGTGACTTCCTATTTCATTGTACCGGTATTGTACAGTTGGAAAAAGGAACGAGAACTTAGGAAATTAAGGGTCAATAGTTGAGAGCATGAAGATTAGTCAGTTTAAGGAAGTAAATCTCAACCTATTGAAGCCTGTTACACAGTCGAAGCAAGTCTGGATTATAAACAATACGTGTAGAAATGAAAAATAAACAAACATATTGCCACCGCACTTTAGTCGCTATGTTGTGCGCTATTCTGGCTTTATTTAAAATGGAAGCACAGGATCTGGCAGGATATATTGAACAGGCAGAAACGAACAATGCTGATTTAAAGGCCTATGAAGTACGGTATTCTATTGCCCAGGAAAAATCGAATGAAGTAAAAAGTTTGCCAGATACAGAGTTTGCGGCAGGCTATTTTGTGAGCACTCCAGAAACCCGGGTGGGAGCACAGCGCGCCCGGTTTTCAGTAAAGCAGATGTTGCCCTGGTTTGGTAGTATTAACGCCCGAGTAAATTACCAGGATGCATTAGCAGAAGCGACCTATGTTGAGTATACTATTGCAAAGCGAAAGTTACGTCTTGAAGTGGCCCAGAGCTATTATGAGTTGTACGGCATTAAGGCAAGTGCTGCAGTCTTAGAAGAAAGTTTAAAGCTGCTTAAAAGTTATGAAGAGTTAGCTTTAAACTCAGTTGAAGTAGGAAAAGCATCGGCGGTAGATTTCTTAAAAATACAAATACGACAAAATGATTTGATTGCTCAGCTAGAGGCTTTAGAAGAAGATTTGAAAGCTGCAAAAATTCAATTTAATACCGTTTTAAATGTTAGCGAGACGTCACCGGTTTTTGTTGTAGATAGCCTGGTGTTGCCACAGAGTGACGTAGAAGTTTCCATTAAAGATCTTTCGCAAAACCCCGAAATTTTGCAATACGACAAACTTTATGAGAGTATTACGCAGTCTGAATTTGTAAACCAAAGAGATGCAGCACCAAAACTGGGGGTGGGACTTGATTATATACCGGTTTCTGAACGAACAGATATGAATATGTTAGACAACGGAAAAGATGTTGTTATGCCTATGATTTCGGTTTCGGTGCCCATTTTTAATTCAAAATATAAATCCGTTTCCCGACAAAATGAACTGAAGCAGGAAGAATTGAGCGCTCAAAAAAATCAACGTTTAAATACCTTGAAAAATTTTTTTGCAGATGCGCTTAAGAATAGAAATACGGCTCGTATAAATTATACTAAAGAGGTTAAGAATTTAAAGCAGGCTCGTGACGCTGAAGAAATTCTGCTTAAAAATTATGAAACCGGAACACTAGATTTTAATGAAATTCTAGATATACAAGAATTGCAGTTACAATTCAATAAAAATCAAATAAATGCCGTACAGCGTTATTATGAGCAAACAGCATTAATCAATTATTTAATTACATTTTAAAAATAGAAACTATGAGAACTACAGTAAAATTTATGAGTATTGCCGCTATAGCACTAACATTAGGCTCTTGCGGAAATGATAAGAAAAACGATAACGGGGAAGAATCTTCTGAAGAGATGGTAACACGAGACGAGCACATGATGAATACCGTTCAAAATGAAGAGGGTACAAAGACTATTGAATCAAGTTCAAAATCATCAGACATGAGAATAGATAAAGCTTCTTTATCTTTTAAAGATGAGACTTCTAAAGGAGTGTGGACTTCTTACAACGCAGTGCGCCTGGCACTTATAGCCTCTGATTCTGAAAAAGCAAAACAAGAGGCTGCAAATTTGGCAATGATTTTTGGTGAAAATAATATGAAGTTAAAATCTACAGCAGAAGCTATTGCAACCACAGAAGATCTCGAAGCTCAACGTAAAGCTTTTTCTCAATTTTCAGTTGCTGTTCAATCCTATTTTAAGAAGAATATTGATGCAGGAACACTTTACAAACAACATTGCCCAATGGCATTAAATGGTAAAGGAGCAGACTGGTTGTCTGATGAGTCAACTATCGAAAATCCGTATTATGGTGATAAAATGTTGAACTGTGGTACGGTAACGGCTACGATTACTAAATAAATTGAAATTTTAGCAGATTAATCTGAGCAATACAGATTTATTAGGTGTAGAGTTTTCAAACAGACCTACGAATTTTAAAATATAATAAAATGAAACATACCTATACGGTTACCGGAATGAGCTGCAAGGGTTGCCGCAAGCACGTGGAGCAAACACTTAATAACGTAGAAGGTGTGAAAAGTGTAAGTGTTGACTTAGCTAAAGCTGAAGCCGTAATTGAGATGGAACAACATATTACCATAAAGAAGTTTCAGAAGGCTTTAAAAGAAGATGGAGGAGGTTACGGTATTGTCGAGCCTAATGCTACTCATAAAATGAAACATACCTATCCCATTACAGGAATGACCTGTAACGGCTGCCGCAGTCACGTTGAACAAATACTTTCTCGAATAGATGGTGTGAAAAGTGCTAGCGTTGATTTGGCCAAGGCCGAAGCTGTAATCGAGATGGAACAACACATTCCCATCACGACCTTTCAAAAGGCGCTGGCAGATAATGATGGTAGTTATGAGATTCACAAGCACGGAGAGATGCCTGGTAAAGATTCGCAAAAAGCCAAGAAGAGCTTGAATACTAAAGGCAATGGTACCTTTTACTGTCCTATGCATTGCGAGGGAGATAAAACCTACGATAGGCCGGGCGATTGCCCTGTCTGTGGTATGGATTTAGTCCAAGAGCAGTCCTCCCTCCCTGGGAGGGAGTTAGAGGGAGGATTCACCTGCCCAATGCATCCTGAGGTTATTGAAGATGAGGAAGGCAGCTGCCCTATTTGCGGTATGGATCTCGTTCCCAAAGAACCCGATCTTTCAGCAGAAGAGAAATCCTATAACAAGCTATTGCGCAAATTTTGGATTGCATTAGGTTTTACCCTGCCGGTATTTCTCATTGCGATGAGTGAGATGTTAAGCAATAATCCTTTATACGACTTAATGCCTATCAAATACTGGAACTGGGTGCAGTTTGCGCTATCGCTACCTGTGGTATTTTACGCCACCTGGATGTTTTTTGAACGGGCCTGGCGTTCAATAAAAACCTGGAATCTCAATATGTTTACCTTAATAGGTATAGGAGCGAGTGTTGCCTGGGTTTTTAGTGTATTCGGGATGCTATTTCCAGACTTTTTTCCACCACAGTTTAAAACAGAGTCTGGTTCTGTTCACGTGTATTTTGAAGCGGCAACCGTGATCTTAAC
The DNA here is from genome assembly GCF_052119605.1 of Leeuwenhoekiella sp. W20_SRS_FM14. Classification (NCBI taxonomy): domain Bacteria; kingdom Pseudomonadati; phylum Bacteroidota; class Flavobacteriia; order Flavobacteriales; family Flavobacteriaceae; genus Leeuwenhoekiella; species Leeuwenhoekiella sp. W20_SRS_FM14. The sequence continues at coordinate 444,455 of NZ_JBGQOK010000002.1, forward strand.
TTTGGTTTTGATGGGACAGGTACTTGAAGCGCGGGCACACAGCAAAACAAATTCGGCTGTCAAAGAACTTTTGAAGCTAGCACCTAACAAAGCTATAAAAGTGGTTGATGGGCAAGAGCAGGAAGTTAAAATAGATACAATTGAAAAAGCTGATGTTTTGAGAGTTAAGCCGGGAGCGAGAATTCCGGTTGATGGGGTAATTACCGAAGGAGAAACTTCGGTAGACGAGTCGATGATTACCGGTGAGCCTATTCCGGTTAGCAAAACAGTAGGTGATAAGGTGAGTAGCGGTACCATAAATGGGAAACAGTCCTTTTTAATGAAAGCAGAAAAAATAGGCGGAGAGACCTTGCTTTCACAAATCATAGAAATGGTCAATAAGGCGAGTCGCAGTCAGGCTCCTATTCAAAAATTGGCAGATAAAATTTCGGGTTATTTTGTGCCTGTGGTTGTTGGAATTTCAGTCCTTACCTTTATTATTTGGGCGATTTTTGGCCCTGATCCGGATTATGTTTACGCGCTGGTAAATGCAATCGCAGTGCTTATTATCGCTTGCCCCTGTGCTTTAGGTTTAGCAACGCCGATGTCTGTAATGGTAGGTGTGGGAAAAGGTGCGCAAAATGGGGTATTGATTAAAAATGCCGAAGCACTCGAGAAAATGGATAAAATTGATGTCCTAATTATTGATAAAACGGGAACCATAACTGAGGGAAAACCATCTGTAGAAGCCGTAGGTTCTTCTGAAGGCTTTGATGAGAATCAGGTTTTAGAATACATAGTCTCCTTAAATACGTTGAGTGAGCATCCTTTAGCAGAAGCGACAGTTCGTTATGCTAAAGAACAAAAGGTAACTTCAAGCAAAGCTGAAAATTTCAATTCGGTAACCGGAAAGGGAGTAACAGGAAATTTAAATGGTAAAACCCTTGCTTTAGGAAATTTAAAAATGATGCAGGAAGCAGATGCAACTATCCCGGAAGGGTTAATGCAACAAGCGACGGCAGCACAGAAAAAAGGCAAAACAGTATCGTTTCTTTCAGTAGACCAAAAGGCGGTGGGTTATATTGTGATTTCTGATAAAATAAAGGAAACCAGCAAAAATGCGATAAAAATTCTTAAAGAAAAGGGAATAGCAGTTATAATGCTTACCGGTGATAATGAAGATACGGCTCGTACAGTTGCAGAAGAACTCAATCTAACCGATTTTAAAGCAGGAATGCTTCCGCAGGATAAATTAAATGAGGTAGAACGCTTGCAAAAGGAAGGTAAAAAAGTGGCGATGGCAGGTGATGGGATTAATGATGCGCCGGCCCTGGCACAAAGTAATGTAGGTGTTGCGATGGGCACAGGAACAGATGTTGCGATAGAAAGTGCTGCAATTACTTTAGTTAAAGGGGATTTGCACGGTATTGTAAAAGCGAGAAATCTAAGTGATGCTGTGATGAAAAACATTAAGCAGAACCTGTTTTTTGCATTGATTTACAATTCGATTGGGGTGCCGGTTGCAGCGGGAGTTTTATATCCGGTTTTTGGGATTTTATTATCACCCATGATTGCTGCATTAGCAATGAGTTTTAGTTCGGTATCTGTAATTGCAAATGCATTACGTTTACGGAATAAATCATTAGACTAGAGAATGGGTAAAATTAGAATCAGAAAAAAAATAAGAAAAACCCATAGGTATTTGGGGCTGTTCATTGGTGTTCAATTTATATTTTGGACAGTAAGTGGCTTGTATTTTAGTTGGACAGACCTTGACGAAATTCACGGAGATCACTATAAGCAAGATCAACAGTCAATTGCGTTTCAGGGTTTAGTGAGTCCGTCTGCAATAGATTCAACCTTACAAATAGAAACGCTTGCGCTACGCGAAATAAATGGTGAACCGTATTACTGGATAAACCGTAACCTACTTTACAATGCTAAAACAGGAGCGCTAAAGGATGGGATTTCTGAAGATGAAGCATTAAAAATTGCATCAGCTAGGGTGTTACCAGAGCTTAAAGTTTCTAGGATTGAAAAAATAGATCAAGTTGATAAGCATCACGAGTATAGAGAAAAATTACTTCCGGCATATGTAATAAGTTATGCAGGTGATGAGGCTGTTAAAGCTTATGTTTCGGTAGCTGATGGGACTTTTCAAACGGTACGACATCGTGACTGGCGCTGGTTTGATTTTTTATGGATGACGCACACGATGGATTATGAAGGTAGAGATGATATTAATAACTGGCTTCTTAGAGGCTTTTCCATTTTAGGCTTAGTAACCGTTTTAAGTGGCTTTATACTGTGGTATATAAGCTCACCCAGTTTGAGAAGGTTGAGAAAAAAGAAGCAATAACTTTAAAACCAATATGATAAATACAGATAACAATAATTCCCATTCACACAAAGGCAATTATACCAAGTTTTTAATGATGCTTGGGTGCTCGTTTATTGCGATGTATATCACGATGTATTTAAATACCTATAAGATTGATCACGTATATTTTAGCCTAACGCGTTTTTATATGAGTTGTTTGGGTATTTGTACAATGGCTGTAATTATGTTGTTGTTTATGCTAAAGATGTATAAAAGCAAGACTAAAAATGCAGCGATCTTATTAGGAAGTGTTCTTGTTTTTTGCAGTGCACTTTACCTGGTACGTGCTCAAAAGCCGGTAAATGATGTGACGTGGATGAGAGCTATGATACCGCACCACTCTATAGCTATTTTAACCAGTAAACGGGCAGCTATCAAAGACCCAGAAGTTAAGAAACTAGCAGAAGATATTATTAGAGCGCAAGAAAAAGAAATAGGTGAAATGAAAGCAATGATTAAGCGCTTAGAAGCAGCTGAATAATCTTTTTTTCTTCGGAAGTAAAATAAAAAATTATGAATAAATCTATTGTCTATATACTACTCGCCGCCATTTTGGGTCTGGGATTAGGGTATATTTTATTCAATACCGCTACTAAAAATACCGGGCAAAATAAAGTAGATCCCCATGAGCATAGCGCAAATGAGTCGGGTCAATTGTACACCTGTTCTATGCACCCTCAAATTATACGTGAAGAACCGGGCGATTGCCCTATTTGTGGTATGGACCTTGTCGAAAAAGAGTCTGCTGCCTTGGGTTTAACTGTAAATCAATTTAAAATGACTGAAAATGCTTTAGCACTTGCAGATATTCAAACCTGGGTTATAGGGAACTCGTCTGAAGCACATGCAGGAAGCATTACACTTTCGGGTAAAATTGCGGTTAATGAAAACGAGACAGCAACACAACCGGCACATTTTGACGGAAGAATTGAAACCCTAAATGTAAAATCATTAGGGCAGGAGGTTGCTAAAGGGCAACGCGTAGCAACTATTTATTCTCCTGAACTCGTAGCAGCGCAGCAAGAATTGATTACTGCTTCAAAAATTAAAGAAACGCAACCCAGGCTTTACGCAGCGGTACGTAATAAATTTAAAAATTTAATGATTAGTGATTCTGTTTTAGATGAGGTTGAGAAAACCGGGAACGTAATTACACGGTTTCCTATATACGCTAATGTTTCTGGGGTGGTAACCGAAATTTCTGTAACTGAAGGTGCTCATGTAATGAACGGAAGCGCCATTTTTAAGGTGAGTAATCTATCCAGTATTTGGGCAGAATTCGACGCCTATGAGCGACAGCTGAGTCAATTTAAAAAAGGTCAGAAGCTAGCTATTAAAACCAATGCCTATCCTAATGAAACCTTTACCGGTGAAATTTCTTTTATAGACCCTATTCTAAATGCAGATACGCGAACGGTTATTATTAGAGCTACGCTTAAGAATTCTGAAGATTTATTTAAACCGGGAATGTTTGTTTCGGCAACTGTACAAAACTCTAGTGGGACATCTACCTCAGAATTAAGTATACCAGCTTCTGCTGTAATGTGGACCGGCGAGCGCTCACTCGTATATGTAAAGCCAAACCCTACACAGCCGATTTTTGAAATGCGCGAAGTGAGCCTTGGTCAAAAAACAGGTGACCATTATACTATTGTTTCCGGCTTGTCAACCGGTGAGGAAATTGTAATAAACGGTACGTTTACTGTAGATGCAGCAGCCCAATTAGGAGGAAAAAAGTCTATGATGAATACTGCAAAAAGTGCATCATCTGTTGAAAAGAGAGCGGTTTCTGTAGTACTTCCTGAGCAAGCTCAGGAAGTAATTAAAAAAGCAATTCCTATCTATTTAAATATGACTGAAGCTTTTATAGATTCTGATGTTTCTAAAGTTTCTGCGCTAGCAAAAATGTTTAAAAGTCATTTAGAAAAGGTAGATATCGTAAGTTTAGAAATTGCAGAGAAATCGCATTTTTCTAAAATATCACAAATGCTTACAGCCATTAACCAGGCGACAACAATCGAAAATCAGCGAGAACATTTTGTTTTATTAAATGAGCATCTGGCCGCAATCGCAAATAGAGTAAAGAAATTGAATGCTACCTTATATTTGCAGCGTTGTCCTATGGCAAATGATAGTAAAGGCGCTGTTTGGCTCAGTGAATCTGAAGAAATAAAAAATCCCTATTACAGTGATGCCATGCGTAGTTGCGGGAGCGTAATTTCGGTGTTTAAAGGTCAATAGAATTGAGTTTTTAAAATTTAAAAATTACGTTAAAAAACTCGGTAGCATTTTATATATCAATGTTTTAAGGTTTTAAAGTTAGCTCTGAACATTGTAATAAAAAGATCACGTATAACGCTAATTAACTAAGAAGATTGTATTTTAACCCACATATGTTTAAATATGATCTATTCTAAACGTAAACTAAAGGTGTAAGCTGCGACTAAATGCAGGAATTTATGACAAAGAAGATTTACAGCACGATTACCGGTACAGGAAATTATATTCCTGAAAAACGCATAAAAAACAGTGATTTTTTAAATCATGAGTTTTATGAATCTAATGGAAAACCTGTAGCAAAAGATAACAATTACGTTATTGAAAAATTTCAGGAAATAACAACTATAGAAGAGCGACGCTACGTCACCGATGATTTAGTAGCTTCTGATATTGCTTTTTTTGCTGCACAAGAGGCTATTAAAGATGCGGGTTTAGATCAGGAAACGCTAGATTATATTATCGTTGCGCATAATTTTGGAGACGTAAAACATGGTTCAAACCGCAGCGATATGGTGCCGGCTTTAGCAGCGCGTGTAAAACATAAATTGCGTATTGAAAATCCTGATTGTGTAGCCTATGATTTACCATTTGGCTGTCCGGGTTGGTTACAGGGAATGATTCAGGCAGATTATTTTATAAAATCTGGTGATGCAAAAAAAGTTCTGGTAATAGGCACCGAAACGATTTCGCGTATCATTGACCAGCATGACAGAGATAGTATGATTTATGCTGATGGCGCAGGTGCGACTATTTTAGAAGCTGTAGAAAGTGAACAGCCTATAGGAATACTCGCCCATAAAACGAGATCAGACACATATAGATATGCAGAAATGCTCACTATGGGGTGCTCTTACCATCCTACTGATTTAAATAAGGACGATCTCTATTTAAAGATGAATGGTCGTAGATTATATCAATATGCTTTAGAAACAGTACCCTTATCTATTAAAGCTTGTTTAGACAAAGCAGGCAAAGATATTTCTGATGTGCGTAAAGTACTTATACATCAGGCAAATGGTAAAATGGATGATGCAATAATTGAACGTCTCTTTAAACTTTATGGTAAAGAAGAGGTGCCCGAAAAAGTTATGCCTATGATTATTTCGTGGTTAGGAAACTCATCTGTAGCAACAGTGCCTACGTTACTTGATCTTATTCTTAAATCAAAGTTAGAAGGGCATAGCATTAATCCCGGAGATTGTATAGTATTTGCTTCTGTAGGAGCCGGTATGAATATAAATGCTGTGGTTTATAATTATTAGTATTTAAATGATAGATAAACAAAAAAAGCGCTATTAATAGCGCTTTTTTTTGTTTATCTTTTTTTCTAACAATAATAATTCAATAATAAAAATTAAAATTGATTTAAATACTTCTTCTAAATATTATTATAAATAATATAATACTTAAGGAATTCTTAAATTTTAACACCGTCTTAAATTTATATTCTTAAAAGGTTTATTTTTGTTAACTACCACTAAGGTGTATTATTAATAATAATATTATCAATAGTAGTTCAACTAACCACGCAATATATTTTTGTGATTACAGATACGACTAACAAAAACGCTAAACATATAATTGTAGGTATAGGGGCAAGTGCAGGCGGTCTTCAAGCTCTTAATGAGTTTTTTGACAATGTGCCTAATTCTTCTTTGTATAGTTACATTGTAGTGCAACATCTTTCACCAGACCATAAAAGTCTTATGGCCGAATTATTAAGTAGGAATACAAAGATTCCTATAAAAATAATTGAAGACGGAGGTGAGATTATGGCTAATTGTATCTATTTGATTCCGCCTACAAATAATTTAGTTATAGAAGGTAATTGCTTTAAGCTACTACCAAAGCCTACAGATAAAACGTTAAACCTTCCTATAGACTTATTTTTTGATTCATTAGCTGAGACAGCTGGTGAACATTGCGCAGCAATTGTACTTAGTGGTACCGGTAGCGATGGTTCTAGAGGTATTAGATCTATAAAGGAGAAGGGTGGTGTTGTGATGGTACAGGAGCCTGGTCAGGCAAAATTTGACGGGATGCCACGCAATGCTATAAAAACCGGCTTAGCAGATTATATTGTTCCGGTAGGTCGTATGAGTGATGAGCTTGCTAATTATTTTGAAGCTCAAAGTAGTATTAATTTTAATGCAGGTTCCTTTCAGTATGATGAGAACCTCTTAAAAGATATTCTTGCTATTTTAAAAGTGCATACAGATCTTGATTTTAGTCTGTATAAAAGACCTACGCTTCTAAGACGCATAGGAAGACGTATACGTGTATTAAAGTTAGAGTCGCTTGGAGATTATTTTGCCTATCTCAAAGAGCATCGTAAAGAGGTAGAGATTTTATATAAAGAATTTTTAATAGGCGTTACCAAATTTTTTAGAGATGAGCGGGTTTGGGAAATTCTAGAAACAGAGGTTATACCAGAAATGGTTTCAGGAAAAGTAGAAGGTGAAGTAATAAAAATTTGGGATGTAGGTTGCAGTACAGGAGAAGAACCTTTTTCTCTGGGAATTCTTTTTTTAGATGAAATTGAAAAACAGGGAAAAGATATAAGTCTCAAAATTTTTGCGACTGATATTTCAAGTGATCATTTAGATATCGCAGGTAAAAGTCAATATTCTAAAAATGTTTTAGGAGATATTTCTGAAGAGCGTATTACAAAGTATTTTAATAGAGATAAAGAGACCTATACCGTAAAAGACAAACTTCGAAAATCTATAATATTTTCAAACCATAATATTACAAATGATCCACCATTTAAAAATATGGATATGGTTATTTGCCGTAATCTGCTCATCTATTTACAAAGCAGTGTACAGGCAAAGGTTATTCATATTTTACATTATGCATTAAAAGAAAATGGCATTATAACTTTAGGAACCAGTGAGTCTTTAGGTGAACACGCAGATTCTTTTGAGGAGGTAAATAGAAAGTGGAATATATATAGAAATATAGATACTCCTAATCGTTTAAGAACTGAAATTTTGAGTTCGACTGCAGAGCGCAATGCTTTTAAAAATCAAATATCAGATTTGAAAAATTCGAGTAATAAAAAACAAACAACAAAAGAATTTTTAAGGAATGAGATAAGTACGGCTGTACTACAACAATTTGGTGCAGCCAGTATTTATATAGATGAAGATTTTAAAATCATTGAAGCCATGGGTGCATTTAACAAATATGCCCAGTTACCGGTTGAAGGGTTTACCACAGATCTAATGAGTATGATCGCCCCAGAGCTTGCTGTAGCGGTGCGCAATGCGGTTCGTAAAGCAGCTCGTAAACTAAAGGTTATATTCTATAAAGAAGTAGAATTATTTGATGAAAATAAATCTTTGGAGGCTGTTGTAGATGTTCTTGTAAAACCTATAAATACGGGTAAAAATGATGTTTACAATTATATCGTTACATTTTTAAAACAAGATAAAGAAAATTTAAAAGGTGTAGTTGTTGAGCGGGCAGACATTCATAAAAGTGCTCAGGAGCGTATAGCAAGTTTAGAAGAGGAGCTTAGAGAAACACAGCATGAACTTAGTAATGCTCTCGAAGAAGCAGAAACAAGTAATGAGGAGTTGCAAGCTTCTAATGAAGAATTGCTAGCTTCAAATGAAGAGTTACAGAGCACAAACGAAGAGTTGCAAAGTGTAAATGAAGAATTACATTCTATAAATGCTGAGCATATTGAAAAGATGGAAGATCTGGCAATGCTTAATGCAGATATGGATAATTTGTTAGATAGTACCCGTATAGGAACTGTTTTTCTTGATGAAAATCTCATCATACGTAAATTTACACCGGCGATAAAAGAACACTTTCATTTAGTAAAACACGATATAGGACGTCCTATAGATAATTTTGTGTCGAGTTTTAGTGTATCTAGCGAACGTACACTTGTAGAGAATGCTCGAAATGTGATGCAAACCGGTACTGTGTTTGAAAAGAGAATTATAAGTAGATCGGGGAGACATTTTATTAAAAGAATTTCTCCATTTATTAATCATGGAGAGCAAATACAGGGTGTCGTAATATCTTTTATTGATATCACAAAAATTGAAAAATCACAGGAAAAATTACGTAAAAGCGAAGAAAAATTTAAAGCCTTTTATGAAGATGATCCGGTAATGCACGTGAGTTTAAATGCAGATTCCGGAAGAATTGTAGAGTGCAACAAATTGTTTGTTAAGACCTTAGGTTTTGAAAAGAAAAGTCAGGTTATAGGCTCTTCAATATTTGATTATTATACAAATGAGAGCAAGCTTAAAGGCTTGCAGTTACATAAGAAATTAAAACAAGAGGGCAAGGTAACAACCGAAGAAATGACTCTTGAGAATATCTCAGGCGAACGCATAGTAGTTCTTTTTAATGCAGACGCACTAAGTAATTTAGATGAAACTGAGACCCTTTATCGCTGCACCTTAATGGAAGTGACTGAATTGAAACAAATTCAGCAAGAATTGATGCGTCAAAAAGAAGATTTAGTGCGCACCAATACAGATCTGGAGCAGTTTGTCTCTATATGTTCGCATGATTTACAAGAGCCCCTTGCAACCATACGTTTTAGTAGTGATTTTATACTTAAAAAGTATAGTGAGCAGTTAAATGAAAAAGGCATCGAATATCTGGGTTACATTCATGAAGCATCAGGTAGAATGGCAGAGCAAATAAAAGCTTTGTTAGAACACAGCAGAATAGGTGAAGATTTAAAGAAGACAAAAGTAGATGTAGGTGAGCTTCTTGAAGTGGTAAAGTATGATTTAAATAAAAGTATACGTGAGGCAGAGGCATCTGTAAGTGTAGGTAAAATGCCTAAAGTAATGGCCTATGAGACTGAGTTGCGCCTTTTATTTCAGAATCTTATAAGTAATGCTTTAAAGTATCGAAAAAAGGATAGTAAACCTGTAATACGAATTTCAACATTTGCAGATGAAGAATACCAGACGTTTGCAATATCAGATAATGGTATAGGTATACCGGAAGATGATTTAGAAGGAATTTTTAAAATATTTGGTCGTGTACCTACCGAAGAAAAATATGAAGGGACCGGCGTAGGTTTGGCTCATTGTAAGAAAATTGTAAAACTACATGATGGTCAAATTTGGGTAGATTCTCAATTTGGTGAAGGAAGTACGTTTTATTTTAAAATTAAAATTTAGTATGGCAGAAGGCTCTAAAGAATTGTATCCTAAAGATTTATCATTAACAAATTGTGACAAAGAGCCGATACACATAATTGGTAAAATACAGGATCATGGGTACCTTCTGGTCTATGATGCAACTTCATTAAAGATTACGTATTGTAGTGAAAATGTATCAACAATTTTAAATACCCCTATTGAGAAAATCTTAGGAGCATCAATACATTCGTTTATAGAAGAAGTACTTGTTTTAGATTTTAATAATCTAGAAAAAAATACAAAGCTCGCACCTATTATCCTAAGTTTTAATACATCAGATTTTTTATTAATCGCCCATAAAAACGATGATTCTGTACTTTTAGAATTTGAAAAATACACACAACCTTCAGATCCGTTTAATTATCAAATTCAGCTTTCTCAGATTGTTACAAAATTAAATGATATACGTGAGGAGCAACACATGTGCGATGTTGCGGCAGATCTCATAAAACAATTTTATGCTTACGATAGGGTAATGATTTACCGGTTTGATGAAAACTGGGATGGCATTGTAGTTTCTGAAGCGAGATCAAAAGAATTAGAGTCCTGGCTGGGATTGCGCTATCCTGCTTCAGATATTCCGGTACAGGCACGTGAGTTATTTTTAAAGCAAGGTGTACGTATTATTTCTGATATACATAGTGAACCGGTCTCAATTTTAGCTTTAGAAGGTGAAGAACGTGAAAATCCTGTAGATCTTACTCTAAGCGAATTACGAAGTTCATCTCCTATTCATATTGAATATTTAAAAAATATGAAGGTGGGTGCCACGCTCACTGCAGCAATTGTTTCAAAAGGTAAATTATGGGGGTTAATCGCTTGCCATCATTATAAACCTAAGTTTATTAATTATTACGAGCGTCAATCTTGTAATTTTTTAACGCAGGTATTTTCAAATCAGCTTATACTGTCTGCTTCAAATACACTGCTACAAAAAGTAAACGCTTCTGCCGTTTTAAGAAATACATTAATTGAGCAAATAACAAGAAACTGGGATATACGCGCAGGTTTAACAGGTGATGATTTAACACTATTAGATCTAACAGAAGCCACTGGTGCAGCCTTGTGTTTAGATGATGTAGTTTATCGTCTAGGAGAAGCTCCTGAAGAGGCTGAAGTTTTTGAAATAATAAAGCACATTAGAACTCAAACTTCTGAAAATAGTTATGTAAATAATGCGTTTTCTTTAGATTTAAAGAGCACACCCGAAGTTGTAAAAAAGGCTTCCGGCGTATTATGTATGTTTATATCAAAGCTTCAAAATGATTGTTTAATTTGGTTTAAGCCCGAAAAAATAGCTACAGTAACATGGGGTGGTAATCCGGAGAAGGCGGCGCATGAAGAACATAACTTTAAAATTTCTCCACGTAAATCTTTTGAGAAATGGTCTGTAGAACAAAGAGGAAAATCAGAACCCTGGCAGGATTATGAGATAGCAGCTGCAGCGGCCTTGAGGCAAAATATTTCTGAAATTATTTTAAAGCAGTATGAGGAGGTAAAGGCGCTTAATGAGAAACTTAGAAATGCCTATGAAGATTTAGAAACCTTTAGCTATAGTGTTGCTCACGACCTAAGAGCTCCTTTACGTGGTATAGATGGTTTTACTCAAATTCTGAAAGAGGATTATTACAATCAACTTGATGATTTTGGCAAATCTTCTATTGAAACTATTGTAGATTCTGCAAAAAATATGAATCAGCTTATTGATAATATTTTAGAATTCTCAAGAGTGACGCAATATCAAATTAATCGTGAACCTTTAAATATAAAAGAACTTACGGAGGGAGTACTGAATTTTTTAAATGTAAAACAGAATTACCCCAAAACACAAATTAGTATTCAATCTGATATGCCGATAAGTTATGGAGATTATAATATGATAGCTCAGTTGCTTCAGAACCTATTAACTAATGCACTTAAATATACTGAGCATTCAGAACAACCATATATAGAATTAGGGTCTGTAAAACTGGAAGAAAAGCAATTTTATTTTATAAAAGATAATGGTATTGGCTTCGACCAGAAGCATGAGCACCGCATATTTAAATTATTTAATCGTCTTGTGGGTGATGAGTATGCGGGATCTGGCATAGGACTCACAATTGTAGAACGTATTATTAAAAAACATCAAGGAGTGATTAAAGTAAAAAGCGCAGTAAATCAAGGAACTACTTTTTACTTTAACTTAGGATAAAATAAATTTAGTGTACTCAAAACATATACTTTCAATAGAAGATAACAAAACAGATGTTGCGCTGATGAAGCGCATATTTAGCAAGCACGTACCCGATTATGAAATCACGTATATTAGTGATGGCGAAGAGGCAGTTGCATATTTAGAAAGTAATACCTTCAAAAAAGCATTGCCAAAATTGATTCTTTTAGATATGAAAGTACCCCGAGTAGACGGGTTAGAGTTATTAAGAAAAATTAGGTCTAACGAAGAATATTTGCACATCCCCGTCGTTATGTTGAGTTCTTCAGATTTACCTAACGATATTAAAGAAGCCTATGAAATTGGCGCAAATAGCTTTGTAGAAAAGCCTAAAAATTATGTGGATTTGTGTAAAGCTTTACCTGTTTTAATAGAATATTGGATTGTTTATAATAAATAATATGATAAAAGAACCTTTGCAGATTTTAATGGTTGAGGACAATCCTAGTGATAGTACTTTAATAAGACGCGAAATATCTAAAGTTGCTGAAAAAGCTACGATATCGGTCTGTAACAATTTAAGTGATTTTGAACTTGCTGTTGTTAATTTAAAGCCAGATCTCATACTGTCTGATTATAATTTACCTACATGTTCAGGATTAGAGGTTTTGGAGCTGGCTCAGAAACTTGCACCTTCTGTTACGTTTATTTTTATCACGGGAACAATTAATGACGAGGAGCTCGCAGCAGACACAATCCTTAATGGTGCGTCTGGCTATATATTAAAGAAAAACATAAGTACCTTGCATAAACGCCTTGAGCCCTATTTAAAAGCTATTAGTAACAACGGACCTTATATTAATCCTGTACGTCAGCGCATTTTAGAAAGTAAAAAGCTTGTTAGTGATATAGAACTGTTTTTAGAAAATTTTTCTAAAGAAAATATGTCTCACCGGGATGGAATGCAGAAAATACAAGAAGACCTTAAACGCCTTAAATTAGGATATGATTCTAAAACAGCTAAAGACCAGAACAGCGACGCTTCATAAAGAAACTGAAGAAAATAATCTTGCAAAATATATACTTGACCATAGCATAACAATAGAACAGTACCAGAGCTTACTTGCTCAAAATTACAAAGCATATGTTACCCTTTCAGAGTTGTCTGAAAAACACATGAAGTTAATTGATGATGATTTAAAAACCTTTGCTGATGCCCAAAAATCGGAAGCATTAAAGCGGGACTTAAAACAATTAAACGTAGCGATACCTGAAAAAATAAATCTTGAAATTCCTGAAAATTTAAGTCCGTGTTTTTTGCTGGGAATGCTTTATGTTGCTGAAGGTTCTATGATGGGGGGATTATTGATTAGAAAAAATCTCGAAGCGTGTACGAATCTGAAGTGTATTGAAACCCATCATTTTTTTGGTAAATCTGCTCCAGAAGTTCTTAATCGTTGGAAATCATTTACAGAAGCGGTAGAAACAAAAACCTATACAGATGCAGAGATTGATGAGGCTGTATCGGGAGCAAATTTTGCTTTTTCAGTATTTAAGCAATCCTATTAATCTACAAGTTTAGAGCACCTAAGCATACACGTTTTATTGTTTGCCAGAGTTGTAAAGAATAAATAGGTATCACCACCATCTTTTACTTTAAACTTTTCTCGTAGAGTATTGCTGGTTTCTTTAAAATTGCGGGTTGTAATGTGTGCTTTTGTATTTTTAATCTGCTTGCTAATTTCTTTTTTTGAATAAGAAATTACCGAATCTATTTTAAAAACCCTTCCCGGGAATTCAACCTTTTGGTTAGAGGTAAATAAATGTGAGTTAGGAGCAAGTTTATCGAGATTGTAATGGGCGCTAATCCAGTTAAATGCTCCTAATTTCATTACAGCAGCGTTGGGTTCATATAAGTAAGAAGCAGGTTCCCCATAGTTTGCAACAGATTCGTTTAGAGCACTTACATCTAAACTTATTGGTTTGTTATAGTTGCTATCAAGATTTACGCTCACGAGCTTTACAGGCTTATTTACCGAATCTTTTCTCAAAATCCACAGTAGCTCTTTAACTTCATTTTTTAATGCGACAGCGTGAACTTCTGTGACATTTTTGAGTTCTTTTAAACCGGCACTAATATCAAGTAAGGGACTGGTTTTAATAAGTAGAATTTCAGTTTTTTTAAACAAAAGAGATAAACCTTCTGGGATATTAGGCTCACAGTCTTTAAGTATAAAAACTTTGCCTTTGCGATCACTTCTGCGTGAAGGATCTGCATAAATCAGATCGTACCGGTCTGTTGTATTTTCTAAATATTCCAGACTATTTTGGTTAATTACATTAACATTAGAAACATTGAGTTTATTATAATTATGAGCAGCAATTGCAGCAAGATCATCATTAAGTTCACAATGCGTAACGTGTGCAAACTGCTTACTGAAGTAAAAGTCATCTATACCAAAACCACCTGTAAGATCTATCAGTTTATCACCTTTAAAAAGAGACGCTTTGTATTGGGCTGTAGGTTCTGATGAGGTCTGTTCTAAATTTAATTTAGGCGGAAAATAAATACCTGCTGTTTTAGCCCAGGTAGGTAATTTAGTTTGTGCTTTTTGAAATCCCAAAACTTGCTGAGCCAGTTCCTGTATGCTCACGTCAGGGAAAGGGCTTCCGTTTAGAATTAAGCGCGATACCTCTTCTTTTAAATTTGATTTTATAAATTCTGAAACGTCTGGATCTAGAATGCGTTTATTCAAAAATTAGAGATTTTTAGTAAGCTTTTGAACAATTTTATATTCTGATAAAAACTCTTGTGCAACTACCTTTATTGCAGTGTACGTAGGTATGGCGACAACCATTCCTAAAATTCCAAATAATAACCCGGCTATAATTATTACCAGAAATATCTCTAACGGATGTGATTTTACGCTATTACCAAATATAAGCGGTTGATTAATAAAATTATCAATGAGCTGCGCAATACAGTAACCAATGAAAATGTAAATCATTTTAGGCAATATTACCGTTTCAAAATCTGCTGTAAAATAACCCGAAATAACGAGTAACATCATTACCCCACATCCTATAACAGGTCCTATGTAAGGAACAACATTAAGCATAGCGCAAAATAGAGCAATTGCAAATGCATTAGGGATTTGGAAACTAAATAAAAGAATAGAGTAAATGATAAAAAGGATGAGCAATTGTAATAGAATCCCAATGAAATAACGGGACAGCAAATGCTTTGTTTTATGAAAAACGTGCTTAAACTTACTCTCTTCACCCTTATTTGCGAAAACTAAAAAGCTATCTAGTAGAAGTCTGCTGTCTTTAAGTAAGAAAAAAGAAATAAATGTCACAGAAAGAAGGCCTACCACCAGAGAACTGAAGTTACCCAGAATACTGTTTATAAACGTTGGAATTACCGATATATCAAAGTTTTTAATAAATTCTGACTGCTTAAAACCCTCAATTAACGTAACCTGATCTACACCCAGTGAACGGCTAAATTCTACATTGAGGCGGTTTACGTTATGCTGTACTTCTTCAAAATTTATTTTGCTTATATGTTCACTTTGATCTATCAAAATGGGTACAAAAATAGCTATAATACCTACGATAATACCCATTACAAAGAGTAAGGTAGTTATTGCTGCACCAATATCATTAAACCTTAATTTGGTTTTTAAAAATGTTACGATAGGTCTTCCTATTAAAGAAACCACTGCAGCAATTGCAATAAACATAATAACAGCCTGTACCTTATATAAAAACCATAGAATTAATATGATACCGCCCACAATACCCAGAGCTCGTAGAATGCCGTATGCTATTATTTTAGATCTATCTTCCATTAAAGCCTGTTATTTATAAGAGTGTAAGCCGCTATAGCAGCTGCCTGCGCAACATTCATACTACTATTTTTACCATACATAGGTATGTAAATAGATTTATTCAATTTTGTAAGTAAAGAAGCAGAAATCCCATGTCGCTCATTCCCTAAAATTAAAGCGATTTTTTCATTTGCCTGCATATTAAAATCTGTCAAAGATATGCTGTTATTTGTAAGTTCTAAACCTAATAAGGTATAGTTTTTCTGCATAAGTTTTTCAAGAATCGTATCACAATCTGATGTCTGCGTATAAGGTACATACATTTCTGTAGATCGTGAAGTTCTTTTAAACCGTGAACTCTCAAAATTAATAGTACTATTACAAAAATAAAGGTGTTTTACTCCTAAAGCATCTGAAAGACGCATTAAACTTCCTGCATTTGCAGGACTAGAAATACCATCGCAAATTAAAACCAAATTATGAGCCCCAGACTCATTTGATGTAGTGCCGTGGGTTAATTGCTCAGTTTTCAAAGACATATTTTATGATATTGGCTCCCATCTTTAAGGCTTTTTCGTGCACAGCTGCAGGGTCGTTATGAACTTCGGGATTCTCCCAACCATCACCCAGATCGCTCTCTAAGGTATATAATAAAACCAGTCTACCTTCTCTAAATATCCCCAGTGCTTGTGGTCTTATACCATCGTGCTCGTGAATTTTAGGCAGGCCTTTTTCAAAAGTATAAGCCACAGAAAATAGCGGGTGAGAAGCCGGTAATTCAATCAATTCTTCATCAGAATACAAGCGCTGTAGTTGGGGTCTTAAATATTGATCTATTCCGTAGTTGTCATCAATGTGCAAAAATCCTCCGGCATTTAGGTAGTTTCTTAAATTTAACAAGGCATCATCAGAAAAGTACACATTTCCGTGGCCGGTCATGTGTACAAAAGGATATTGCATAATTGCAGGATCTGTTGCTTCTACAGTAGCAACCTTAGGATCTAAACGGGTACTAATATTTTGATTGCAAAACGAAACGAGATTAGGAACCGAGGTAGGATTAGAATACCAGTCACCACCACCTTCATACTGTAGTACAGCTACTTGTTGGGCACTTACAGATGAAAACAGCGAGTAGATAAATAAACCTGTGATTAATAATCGGTTCACGTAAAATTTGTTTTTAAATTGAAGAGCGAAATTAACTATTTTCTAGCCAAAAGCCTATTGTATAAGATATTCATTATTGAGTATTTTATATGATAATTAAAAATAATTTTGCGAACAATAGCATATAAAATTTTTAATTATGGGGAACTCCACTGAAGCCTTATTAACTCAAATTACTCCTGTGCTTTATGTATCTGATGTACTAGAAGCGCTCGAGTTTTATCTTAAAAAATTAGGCTTCGATCTTGTTTTTATAGATGAAGAACGTAATCCTAATTATGCTGGCATTCGCCGAAATAAAATTACAATTCATTTCAAAAGGTTTAATCTAAATCAGTTCTATGACAATTCTAAGAATAGCACAATCATTAGGATACACGTTCAAACGATTGAAAAACTTTTTAAAGAATACAGGCTAATGGGCGTATTTAATAATCATACGTCATTAGAAGAAAAGCCCTGGGGTTCTCTAGAGTTTACCATTTACGATCCTTTTAAAAACGAATTGGTTTTTTACCAGATGATTTAGAGTAATTAAGCTTTTTCGGTTTGCTTTAAAGGTATTTGATGCTTTAATAAATCGTCAAAAGTCTCTCGCTCTCTAATTAAATGCGCTTCCCCGTCTAAGAATAATACTTCTGCAGGGCGGTATCTAGAATTGTAGTTGCTTGCCATACTATAGCAATAAGCTCCTGCATTGCTAAAAGCAAGTATATCACCTTCAACAATCTCAGGGATTCTGCGATTAGTTGCAAAAGTATCTGTCTCACAGATATAACCTACAACCGAATAAAAGCGCTCACGACCCAGCGGATTGCTTATGTTGTGAATCTCATGCTGACTACCGTAAAGCATAGGTCGTATTAAGTGATTAAAACCACTATCTACCTGAGCAAAAACAGTTGAAGTTGTTTGTTTAACTACATTTACGTTTACTAAGAATTTGCCGGCCTCACTTACCAAAAATTTACCAGGCTCAAAGACAAGTGTTAATGGTTTACCGTATGATTTAGCAAAATTATTGAATCGGGTAGATAGTTTATCGCCCAGTTCTTCAATATCGGTTTCAATATCACCCGTTTTATAAGGCACTTTAAAGCCGCTTCCGAAGTCTAAAAATTCAAGATCCTTAAAGTCTTTTGCAGTGTCAAAAAGAATTTCTGCTGCGTGAAGAAAAACATCAATATCAAGAATATCACTACCGGTATGCATGTGAATTCCGTTAATATTCATTTTTGTGTTTTCAACTATACGCAGTAAATGAGGAATTTGATGTATACTAATACCAAATTTACTATCTATATGACCTACTGAAATATTAGAGTTTCCGCCGGCCATAACGTGTGGATTTATACGAATACATACCGGAGTGTTAGGATGTTTTGTACCAAATTGTTCTAGAATAGAAAGGTTATCTATATTGATCTGAACACCCATTTTATCTACTTCTTCCAGTTCGCTTAACGAAACACCGTTAGGAGTAAACATAATTTTAGAAGGGTCTACACCTGCAGCAAGACCTAGTCGTACCTCTTGAATACTTACCGTGTCAAGACCTGCACCATAACTATGTATAAGTTGGAGTATAGCTAAATTAGAAAGTGCCTTAACAGCATAATTAATACGCAGTTCCTTTACCTTTTTAAAAGCACTGGTTAATCTGTTGTATTGAGATTCTATTTTAGCGGCATCATAAACGTAAACAGGGCTGCCGAATTCTTTAGCAATTGCTAAAAGATTTTGATTGGTCATAACTATATAGACTTTAAGCGTACAAATCTAATATAGAATATCTACTTAAGCACTTTACCAGACTAAAAAATGATAAATCTGTAATAGAAATACCGAAAATTTATTTTTTGCAGGGTATTTGCATAATTTCACAAGAAAAAAAATAGTTATGACAACGACTTTAGCAATGTTTCCATTAGAAATGGTTGTTTTTCCCCACGAGCGACTTGCCTTGCATATTTTTGAAGACCGCTATCAACAACTTATAAACGACTGTGAAGAGAAGGAAATTACTTTTGGAGTACCCGCATATATAAATCGCAAGATGGCTTACGGTACCGAAGTGCGATTAGAAAAAATTGAAAAGAAATATGTAACCGGAGCAAGTGATGTGGTTTGCAGAGGATTACGTGTGTTTAAAATCGTAGACTTTCAGGCAACATTAAATGACCGGTTATACGCTGGCGCAGAAGTAACATTCATAGAAAATCACAAAGATGGTTCCCTTAGGCAGAAAGATCATTTTATTATTCTGGTACAACGTTTATATGCTGTTCTCGAAGTTGATTTCCCACACATTGCATATGAGGAGATTACGAGTTATAGTTTTGCGCACAAACTGGGTTTATCTTTAAGACAAGAACTTCATCTATTAAGGATGATGCGTGAGTCTGATCGTTATATTTATTTAATAGACCACTTAACCGTAACCATACCTGTTATCGAGGAGATTAACCGCACCAGACAACTCATAGAACTCAACGGTCATTTTAAAAACTTTAATCCATTAGATTTTACAGACTATACCCTGGGGGAAATAGATTAGTATCTACAGGACGAAATCCCAGGTATTTTACTAGTAGGGTTTGCCTTAAAATACTTATTTTTGCTCTGCAAAATTCAAATACATAGAAACGCCTGATTATGAATCTACACGAATATCAAGGAAAAGAAATACTAAATAGTTTTGGAGTGCGCATTCAGCGCGGTAAAGTTGCTAGCAGTCCGGCAGAAGCCGTTGAAGCTGCAAAAAAACTTACTGAAGAAACAGGTACCGGATGGCACGTAATTAAAGCTCAGGTACACGCCGGTGGTAGAGGAAAAGGTGGTGGAGTAAAACTTGCTAAAAATTTACAAGAGGTTGAGAAAATCGCAGGAGACATTTTAGGAATGCACCTGGTAACTCCTCAAACATCTGCAGAAGGTAAACTTGTACATCAGATTTTAGTCGCTGAAGATGTCTATTACCCTGGTGATAGCGAGCCGGAAGAATATTATATGTCTGTACTTTTAAATAGAGGAACAGGTAGAAATATGATTATGTATTCTACAGAGGGTGGAATGGATATCGAAGAAGTTGCAGAAAAAACACCACATCTTATATACACTGAAGAAGTAGATCCTGCGGCAGGATTATTACCTTTTCAGGCAAGACGTATTGCATTTAATTTAGGTTTAAGCGGTACTGCATTTAAAGAAATGACAAAGTTTGTAACTGCGCTTTACAAAGCGTATTCAGATTCTGACTCTTCTTTATTTGAGATCAACCCGGTTTTAAAAACAAGTGACGACAAGATACTTGCTGTTGATGCTAAAGTTTCTTTAGATGACAATGCGTTATACCGTCACAAAGATTACGCAGCAATGCGTGATACTCGCGAAGAAAACCCGGTAGAAGTAGAAGCTAAAGAAGTAGGTCTTAACTATGTTGATCTTGACGGTAACGTAGGATGTATGGTTAACGGTGCAGGTCTTGCAATGGCAACTATGGATTTAATTAAGCAAGCGGGTGGTGAGCCTGCAAACTTTCTTGACGTAGGTGGTACTGCAGATGCAGAACGTGTTGAAACGGCATTTAAATTAATTCTTAAAGATCCTAACGTAAAGGCAATTTTAGTTAATATCTTTGGAGGTATTGTACGATGCGATCGTGTAGCTCAAGGTATAGTAGATGCATATAAAAATATGGGAACTATAAATGTGCCTATCATTGTACGTCTTCAAGGAACAAACGCAGATATCGCTAAAGAACTAATAGACAATAGCGGTCTAGATGTTCAAAGTGCAATTCAATTTCAGGAAGCAGCAGATAAAGTACAAAAGGTACTTGCTAATTTATAGAGGTTTAAATTTTAAACTCAAAAAAAGGCTCTCCATTTGGAGAGCCTTTTTTGTTTTTATAAGATATTGAAAATCAAAGCACTATAAGTAGATTAATTGATTTAGTGATTGTTTTAAAAGACTGATTATCAAGTCTTAAATACGTTAACGTCGTGTTAAAATAGTTCACACACTGTAACTCAATTACGTTTGAAGCGTCTTTTAATTATCAATCAAAAATCAAACATTATGAATTATTTTAAGACAATCGCATTAGCAGGATTAATCGTTTTTAGCAGTGTTTTGCACGCAAACGTACCAGAACCTACAAACCCGGTAAAGAAAATTACTAGTGAAGCTGTTAAGGCTTCAATGAATAAAGAACTGGGTGCTTTATTAACAGAATCAAAGATCAAATTAGAGCAAACCGTTTCTGCAACTGTTTCGTTCACAATTAATAGCAACAGCGAGGTTGTTGTGCTTGATGTAGAAACAGAAAATGCACAGGTTGAACAGTTTATTCAAAACAGATTAAATTATAAGAAAATCAAAGCGAATGCTTTAAAAGGACAGACCTATCATCTACCGGTCATTTTAGAAAGTGGATTATAGACAAAAATTTTGTTTAGTTAGGGGAATGAGCTCGGCTGTTAAGTCGGGCTTTTTCTTTGTTAAAAATTTATAATAAACTAATATTCAATGATATAAAAAGTTAAAAGTATGTTAACGGTTGTATTTAACTGTAACTCTAAGGTTTTCTGATTGTCTTTATACTATCAATCAAAAAATCAAATATCATGAAATCAATCAAAATTTTTATGCTTGCAATTGCAATCATTAGTGGAAGTGTTTTAAAAGCAAACACAATAGATCCAGTAGATCCTACTAAGCCGGTAGGTAAGACTACCAGTAAAGAAGCAAAAGCTTCTATGAACAAACAGTTAATACATTTATTAACTGATGCGACTTTCAAAGTAAATGAAGAGACGGTTATACAAATTTCATTTACCGTTAACAAAGATAATGAGATTGTGGTTCTCGATGTTTCCTCAGAAGATTCGGTTATAAGAGCTGCTATTCAAAATAGGTTAAACTATAAAAAGTTATCCGCAGAGGTCATAAAAGGGCAAACTTATTTTCTACCCTTACGTTTAGTAGTTAACAATTAATGAGACTCATTTTTTTAAATCTTAGAACCGACTTAATTGTCGGTTTTTTTATGCGTTATTTTCTGGGGTGGTATTCATTCATTACCTGAGTAAGATGAGTACGATCTATGTGCATATAAATTTCGGTGGTTGTAATACTTTCGTGTCCCAGCATTAATTGTATTGCGCGTAAATCTGCCCCGTTTTGTAATAGATGTGTTGCGAAAGAATGTCTAAACGTATGCGGACTAATAGTTTTTTGAATACCAGCTATTTTAGTGTGTTGCTTTACAATTGTAAAAATCATAGCGCGCGTGAGTTGGGCGCCTCTTCTATTGAGAAAGAGTATGTTTTTATATTCGGGTTTAGGATTTTCGTGAATACGTATTTGATCTTTATATATGTTTATGTAACGCTGCGTAATAGGAGCAATAGGTACAAAGCGCTGCTTGTCTCCTTTTCCGGTAACGAGTATATAGCCTTCATCAAAAAACAAATCAGACAATTTAAGATTTAATAATTCAGAAACGCGCAAACCACAGCCGTATAGCGTTTCTAAAATTGCTCTGTTGCGTTCTCCCTGCGGAAGACTTAAATCTACCGCATCAATAATACTATTTACTTCATCTTCAGAAAGTGTATCGGGTAGTTTTCGGCCTATTTTAGGAGATTCAATAAGATCTGTAGGATTATCTTTGCGATAATCTTCAAAAACGAGATAATCAAAATAGCCTTTTAATCCTGATATTAAACGAGATTGTGAGGCTGCGTTAAGTTCTTTTGCAGCAGTATATATAAACTGCTGTAAATGTTCTTTAGTAATGTTTATCGGGTTTGCTTCAGTATTAGAAAGAGTTAACCAGTCAATTAATTTCTGAATATCAAACTCATAGTTAATAATAGAATTTTCAGAAAGGCCACGCTCTAGTTTTAGGTATATTTTGTAATCTGTTAAGGATTTTTGCCAATTCATTAATTCTGATGTACTCTTTGGGAGTTATTTAAATAATATTTAATTGTCTGTTAAGATTCTTCAGTTAAAAGACCTGGTAGATTTGTCTCAAATTTAAAACTTATCATTATGAAAAAATTATTTATTGCAGCAATAGTATTTGTAATCGGATCTTCAGCAATGATGGCACAGAGTAGCCTTGCATTTGGTGTTAAAGGTGGTGTAAACTTCTCAAACTTCACAGGTGATGGTAGTGACGGTTTTGACGACGATAGTGCCAGAACATCTTTCAATTTGGGAGCTGTTCTTGAAATTCCTGTAACTGAAAAATTTGCAGTACAGCCAGAGGTTGTTTATTCGGGTCAGGGTTTTGATTTGGTTCAACGCGATAATGAGCAGGATACAGAATTTCAACTAAACTATATTAATGTACCAGTGCTAGCAAAGCTATACCTAGTTCAGGGACTTTATGTTGAAGCAGGTCCACAAATAGGTTTTTTAGTAGACAGTAAAATTGATGGTCCTAACGGTAGTATTGATATTGATGAAGATAACTTTAATGATATTGATTTTGCAGGAGCAGTAGGAGTAGGTTATAAGTTTGACGGAGGCTTATTTTTAAACGCACGTTACACTCAAGGTTTCTCTGATGTATATGACAATGGAAACAATGTTGATACAGGTGTACTAGATGCAAAAAATGGTGTGTTCTCTGCATCACTTGGGTTTAGTTTTAACTAAGAAAGTCTAATTAGAGATAACTTAAGGCCCCGCAATGCGGGGCTTTATTATTTTCTGATATATTAAATCCGAGTTTTGTTAACATATTTTAACACCGAAAATAAAATGTAGCTTAATCACAATAAATTGCAAGATTATGTGAGTCAATATTTTAAATGGATCTTAAGTACCCTAAAAAACGGCCAAAAATCCTTAAATCACACACAGTCAAAACTTTCAGTTTTTAAAAGTAAACAGCTTGCCAATTGGCAATTATTTAGATAAAATTAGAAAAGTCTTAGCATTCGTTAAGCCTTGCAGAATCTAGCTTTGCAGCGAAATATAAACAACATACAATTTATGAAAAAGCTAATTTTAATTGCAAGTTTTATCGCTTTAGGAACAACCGCAGCTAAAGCTCAGGAGTCATTTCAATTTGGTGTAAAAGGTGGGGTTAACTTTGCAAATATTGCAGGTGATGATTCTAACGATCCAGATTCAAGAACTGCGTTTTATGCAGGTCTGGTAGCTGAGTTACCTATCTCTGAAAAATTCTCTATTCAGCCAGAAGTTATCTATTCTGCACAGGGAGCAACTATTGCTACTATAGATCAGGATAATATTTTTGATGTTGATGATAACACAGAATATCAATTAGATTACATTCAGGTACCACTTATGGCTAAGATTTATTTAGTAGATGGTTTGAGCCTACAGGCAGGACCTTCTTTTAATTTCTTAGTTAATGAAGAAATCGATTATGAGCCAACTAACAATGGTGGTGACATCAATATCGTAGATGGTGCAAATGATTTTGAATTTGGTACAGCAGCAGGTTTAGAATATAAATTTGATAGCGGTTTATTCATTCAAGGCCGTTACACAAGAGGTTTTACAAAAATCTATGATAACGTAAATGCATACAACTATGCAATACAGGCAGGCGTAGGTTTTGTATTCTAAAAAACGCTTAAACTAACCAACTATTTAGAAGCTCCACTTGTGTGGGGCTTTTTTATTATTTAGATTAATAATTTATTGTAAATATAAAATTGTGATTATCAATATTTTAATAATTTATTTGTGCTAAATATAATTGACGTTTAACTATTATATTAGTTGAAGTTTTATTTTAGCAGAAACAAATAAACTTTTTCAATGAAAAAAATTACATTTATTCTATTGTTTGCCTTATCGGCATTATCAGTATCTGCGCAAGAAACTAAATTTGGTTTTACAGGAGGTTTCTTAAACGCAGAAGTTAAAATTAGCGCAGACAATCAAGGGTCGATTTCAGAATCGGACTCCGGGTTTTATGTAGGAGCACTTGCAGACATTGACCTTAATGGTTCACTTCACTTACAGCCAGAAGTATTATATGGAAATATTAACGATGGTAGTGTCTTATTTATTCCTGTTTTATTAAAATATTATATCTCAGAATCTAACTTTAATATTATGGCAGGACCTCAGGCTACTATAGACCTAGAAGAAGGAGGTGAGGGATATAATGAATTAGGAATTGATGCCAGTTTTGGTGTAGGTTATGACATTACTGACAACTTTTTCATTGACGCGAGATATAGTCTTGAATTAACCAATCGTATTGGCGATGTGCAAGGAATACCTGAAGATTACAAAGGAAGGATTAATACACTTCAAATAGGAGTAGGGTATAAGTTTTAATTTTTGAAAACAATTTAAAAAGCTCCTTAAAGGAGCTTTTTTTGTATAAATGGTGTTTAAACAATTATTAAAAAATTCTAATATGCAAAAAACTATTTTTTACTTAGTATTTTTACTTTCATCCTTTTTACTAAGCGCTCAAGATTTCAAATTTGATATTAATGCTGGGTATTTGCTGGCTACAACACGATTTCAAGTAGATCTAATTCAACTCAATATCTTTACTCCTAATGATCCCTTTATACAAAATGGTGATTTAGACGAAACTAATTCTGAAAGTGGTTTTTTTATAGGCTTGGGTGGACAATTGCGTTTTTCTGAAAAAGTGGGTTTAACCGGGCATATTAATTACGCATCTTATGCCGAATCAAGCTATTTACAAATACCTGTTTTGTTGAATTATTATTTGGGTGATAGCGGATTCAATATTCAGGCAGGACCCCAGTTTTCTTATATATTATAAGACTTGAAAGTTTTTGAAGATGACATCAATAAGTTGAATATAGGAGCTGGTGCAGGATTAGGATATGATTTTACTGAAAATCTATTTTTAGAAGCACGCTATATCTTTCAATTGAATGATTATTTTAAAATTGATAATGCACCCAAAATAAAAACCAATTACTTGAATTTAGGATTAGGTTATCGGTTTTAGTATTCTTTGAATTTGAAGGAAACGGCTATATTTGAATCACAAATAAAAGCAATGGCAAAAGAACTCAAAATACTCATCATAAACGGTCCCAATCTTAATCTTTTAGGCAAACGCGAACCCGATGTTTATGGGAATCAATCGTTTGGAGACTATTTTTCTACGCTTCAGTTTCAGTTTAAAGAAACTGAGCTTTCCTATTTTCAATCAAATAGTGAAGGAGATTTAATTTCAAAAATTCAGGAGGCAGATGGTGTTTTTGATGGTATTGTTTTAAACGCAGCAGCATATACGCATACTTCGGTAGGTATAGGTGATGCAATTGCGGCAGTTTCTGTACCGGTTGTAGAAGTGCATATTTCTAATACGTTTGCACGTGAATCTTTTCGCCATCATTCATACATTTCAAAAAATGCTGCAGGAATCATCGTAGGTTTTGGTCTTAAAAGTTACGAGTTGGCAATTAAATCTTTTTTATAATTCAATTTGAAACAGGCTTATTTTAACTGGAGTAGTGGTAAAGATTCTGCTTTTGCGCTTTACAAAATTCTGGAGCAACAAGAATTTAATATTACAAAGCTGGTGACGACATTAAATTCTGATGTAGATCGTGTTTCTATGCACGGCCTGCGGGAAGAGCTGTTAGACCTTCAGGCGGAAAGCCTGGGATTACCACTTGAGAAAATTCTGCTTTCGGGCAACGTGAGCATGTCTCAATATTCAAAAATTCTGGGAGATGCCGCTGAAGCATTAGTAACAGCAGGAAATACGCATAGTATTTTTGGAGATATTTTTTTGGAAGATTTAAAAGCCTATCGCGAGGAGCAACTTCAGAAAGCGGGTTTAAAAGCCGTTTTTCCGCTTTGGAAACAGGACACAGAAGCACTTATTAATGAGTTTATTGATTTGGGTTTTAAAGCCATTACGGTTTGCGTAAATGCTAAACTTCTTGATGAGTCATTTGTAGGACGCGTGATTGATAAAGAATTTATTGAAGAATTACCAGCAGGTATTGATCCCTGTGGAGAGAATGGCGAGTTTCACACGTTTGTCTATGATGGGCCTATTTTTAAAACTTCAATTGATTTTAGCATAGGTGAAAAAGTGTTACGTGGCTATGAACCTTCAGAAAGTGATGATGATAATTGCTTTTCTGATGATCAAAAATCCTGGGATACTAAGTTTTGGTTTTGTGATTTAATACCGGTTTAGCATCTCGACTGCGCTCGATGTGACATCAACATATTTGGCAATAAATAAAAAATCCCTTGAAACACTTAGCATTCAAGGGATTTTAATTTTATTGAAACTCTGAACTCCGAACTCTGAATTTTATAAGTGTATCACTTCATCGTAAGCAGCAGCAACAGCTTCCATCACAGCCTCACTCATCGTAGGGTGTGGGTGTATAGCTTTTAGCACTTCGTGACCGGTAGTTTCTAGCTTGCGCCCTAAAACTGCCTCAGCAATCATATCGGTAACGCCGGCACCTATCATATGGCAGCCTAACCATTCGCCGTATTTCGCATCAAAAATCACTTTTACAAAGCCATCTTTATTACCAGCAGCACTTGCTTTACCAGATGCAGAGAATGGAAATTTACCTATTTTAAGTTCGTAACCAGCCTCTTTAGCTTGTTTTTCGGTCATACCTACAGATGCGATTTCCGGTGATGCATATGTACAACCGGGGATGTTTCCGTAGTCTAATTTTTCAACATGCATTCCTGCAAGTTTTTCAACACAAAGTATTCCCTCTGCAGAAGCAACGTGTGCTAATGCAGGTCCTGGTGTGATGTCACCTATTGCATAATAACCCGGCATATTTGTTTGATACCAGTCATTTACAATCACTTTATCTTTATCTGTAATAATACCTACATCTTCAAGGCCTATACCTTCAATGTTAGTTTTAATACCCACAGCAGAAAGGATGATATCTGCCTGTAGTTTTTCTTCTCCTTTGGCCGTTTTTACTGTTGCAACCACACCGTCGCCAGAAGTATCAACAGACTCTACAGAAGAGTTGGTCATTATTTTAATACCGGTCTTTTTAAGACTGCGTTCAAATTGTTTAGATACTTCTTCATCTTCAACAGGAACGATATTTGGCATAAACTCAACGATTGTAACTTCGGTTCCCATAGAGTTGTAGAAGCTACCAAATTCGCAACCGATAGCGCCAGATCCTACTATGATCATACTCTTGGGTTGCTCTTTTAAGGTCATTGCCTCACGGTATCCAATTACTTTTTTACCGTCTTGTGGTAAGCTAGGTAACACGCGAGAGCGAGCACCGGTAGCGATTATAATATTATCAGCACTATATTCTGTACCGTCAACGTCAATTTTTTTACCTGGTTTTAGTTTACCAAAACCGTTAATAACGTCAATTTTATTTTTTTTCATTAAGAATTGAACTCCTTTGCTCATTCCTTCTGCTACACCGCGGCTACGTTTAACTACGGCATCAAAATCTTTATCTGCACCTTCTACTTTTAGACCGTAGTCTTCAGCATGTTTAAGATATTCAAAAACCTGTGCACTTTTTAGAAGGGCTTTAGTAGGGATACAACCCCAGTTTAAACAAACACCTCCAAGGCTTTCTTTTTCTACAATAGCGGTTTTAAAACCTAATTGTGAAGCACGAATAGCTGTAACATAACCACCGGGTCCACTTCCTAAGACAATAATATCGTATTTACTCATAGTTATCAGTGAAATTTGAAGCGACAAATTTACACATAAAAAGCCTAAAAAACGAACCGGAACTCCTCTGGATTTACGCGCTGTTTTATAGCTGCAATCGGTGCTTAATTTCCTGTTGTAAGTGTGGGATTACATCGGTTAAAAACCATTTGTTTTTATTAATCCAGAAATGGTTAACAGGCGAGGGGTGAGGTAGTACAAAATAATTAGGCAGGTAGCTTTCAAAATTCTGAATACGCTTTGTAAGGGTAAACTTGTCTTGTAGATAATAGCTTTGTGCGTGGTTACCTATTAAAATATAAAGTGGATTTTCTTCAAATTTTTCTACAACCTGCTGATGCCATAGTGGAGCACACTCGGGTCTGGGAGGCAAATCACCGGTTTTACTCTTTCCTGGAAAACAAAAGCCTAAAGGCAGAATGGCAAAATTATCTGCATTGTAGAAAAGTTCTTCGTCAACGTCTAACCATTCCCGTAGACGCCGCCCGCTGGGATCATCCCAGGCAATAGATTTCTCGTGAGCGATTCTTCCCGGCGCCTGACTTGCTAAAATTATTTTACTTTTTGGCGAAGCCGAAATGATGGGGTTGGCACCTAAAGGCAAAAAAGGCTTACAAACGGTACAATTGCGTATTTCCGTGAGTAAGCCTTTCATAAAATTTATTAATTAAGATTCTTTAGTCTAATACTTGAATATCAGATTCCTTTAATTCTAAGGTAGACATCACTTCATTATAGTTTGAGAAGTTTCCATTAAAATCTTGAGCATATTCAGCAGGTATAACTACAATTCTTACTTTTTGATTGGAAACGGCAGCATTATTTAAAGTGCTTAAATCGAAGTTTCCAACAATATTTAACTCTACGCTATCAAATGTATAATTGAACTCGTACTGAAATTCACCACTAGTATCAAAAAATGTGATAGGCATTAATTTCCATAAATCTGTTGATTGACCATCTGATGCAGTTACAGTACCATCAGCTAGATATACTAATACTGCATCACCCTCTAATACTTCTATACCATCAAATGGAATAGGATTTTGAGTAAACCATTCATTATTTGCACTATCATAAACGTAATTTATGCCTGTAACTTCAAATACAGCACTTAGCGTATTTATTCCATCAAGACCATCTATTCCATCTCTTCCGTCAGAACCGGAACAAGAGGCAAGTACTAAGGTAAATAAGCTAAGAATTATTGTTATTTTTTTCATGTTGTAGTTTTTTAATTGATTTATATTTTAGAGTGTATCAAGAGTTGTTCCAAAAAAAGTACTCTTGATTTTATTTACAAATTACTGATTTGTTTCAAAGTCTACTGAAGCGCTATTAACGCAATAACGCTGTCCCGTTTTTGTGGGGCCATCATCAAATACATGACCCAGGTGACTGCCGCAATTGGCACATAGAATTTCGGTGCGCATCATTCCCAATGTAGTATCGCGTACATACTCTATAGCACCTTCTATAGACTCGTCAAAGCTTGGCCAGCCACAAGCGCTTTCAAATTTACTATTTGCTTCAAATAGCTTTGCATCGCAGGCGCCACAGTGATAGCTACCGTTTTTGTCAAAATGCAAGTTGTATTTTCCGGTGTGTGGTCTTTCGGTACCTTTTTGGCGCAGAACATAATAGCGTTCTGGTCCCAACTGTTCTTTCCACTCGGCTTCTGTTTTTTGTATAGGGTATTCTTTCATAACTAGTTTTTTTCATTTCCGTAACTACGGAAATCTCTCATTAATTCTTTTAATACTTAAATGCAATGTTTTGTGCTTATTCCGCAGGAATAAATTTTAGGGCATCACCATTAATACAGTGGCGCTTACCAGTGGGTTTTGGTCCGTCATTAAAAACGTGACCTAAATGACCGCCACAGGTTGCACAATGTTCTTCACTGCGGGTATATCCTAATTTTTGGTCTGTAGAAAAGGCTACATTACCTTCAATATAATCGTAAAAAGAAGGCCAGCCGGTGCCACTATCAAACTTGGTATTGCTTTTAAATAGTGGTGTCTCACAAGCTGCACAAACGTAAGTTCCTTCTTTCTTAATGTTGAGTAATTCACTGCTAAACGGGCGTTCAGTCCCTTCTTCCCTTAGAATGTAAAATTGTTCTGAGGTTAAAGAAGCTTTCCATTCTGCCTCTGTTTTATTAATTTCAAAAGATTCTTTTTTTTCTTTTTGTGCTGTGCCTTTATATGCGGTTAAGGAAACCAAAAGGCTAAGTATTACTAATTTTCTCATAGATCTATTTTTGATAAAATTAATTAAAGCGTAAAGCTTGCGACAGCATTGGTCGATTATTTAACAAAAGCCTAACTAAGAGACTCTTTTTGTTAAAGAGTCGTCAAATTAGTATTTTACGTACTCATATAATTAATTAGTGCTAATTTTAGGTATCAACTTTTAAAATATATTCAATCTTGACACGAGAACGTATCGTAATACAAAATATAGAGCCCCAATTACAAAATGGTGAGTTTTTTATAAAAAGAGTAGTAGGAGAGTTAATTGAGGTAACCGCAGATGTACTGGGAGACGGTCACGACGTATTACAGGCAGAAATTTGTTACAAGTGGGAGCATTCTAAAAACTGGGAAACGATACGGCTAACACCTCTAGAGAATGATGTGTATACTGGTGTATTTAAGGTTGAAAATCAGGGTTTTTACGATTATAAGGTTAGTGGTTGGATAGATCACGCCTTAAACTGGCAGCACGGCATTGAAGCAAAGTTAAAAGATGGTCAATACGTGAAGAGTGAGTTGTTAGATGGTATTCAGTATATAAAAGCCATTGAAAAGCAGCTTGATAAGGAGGGTAAGAAGTATTTAAAAAATGCTAAGGAAGCTTTTGCAGATGAAGCGCGTTATGATGAGGCTATAACAATAGCGCAATCTGGCGATTTACACCAAATATTTTTAGACAACCCTACCCGAAAATTTGCTAAAGACAGTAAGGTACTTCAGGTTTATGTAGACCGAAAAAAGGCTGGTTTTAGTACCTGGTATGAGTTTTTCCCCAGATCAGCCAGTGAAGTGCCCGGTAAGCACGGTACGTTTAAAGATTGTGAGCGTTTATTGCCTCGCGTTGCAGCTATGGGGTTTGATACATTGTATTTTCCTCCTATACATCCCATAGGAGAAGTAAACCGAAAAGGTAAAAATAATGCGGTTAATGCTATTGAAGGAGATAGCGGTGTGCCGTGGGGAATAGGTTCTAAATTTGGAGGTCATAAAGCGATACATCCCGAATTAGGTTCTGAGAAAGATTTTAAACATTTAATTAAGAAGGCAGATGAGATGGGGATTGAAATCGCTATGGATCTTGCGTTTCAGGCAGCACCAGATCACCCATACCTTAAGGAGCACCCGTCGTGGTTTAAGAAACGACCAGATGGTACGATGCAATACGCAGAAAACCCGCCTAAAAAATATCAGGATATTGTAAACTTCAATTGGGAATCTGACGACTATAAAGATCTTTGGAAAGAGCTCTTGAGTGTAGCTTTTCATTGGATAGATTTAGGAATAAAGATTTTTAGAGTAGATAATCCGCATACCAAGCCATTTTATTTCTGGAACTGGTTTATTTCAGAAATCAAGAAAAAACATCCAGATGTATTGTTCTTAGCTGAAGCATTCTCCAGACCCAAAGTGATGCAGCAACTTGGTAAAGAAGGTTATAGCCAGTCTTATACTTATTTTACGTGGAGAACCAGCAAACACGAGCTAACACAGTATATGACTGAATTAACACAAACCAAACAAAAAGAATATTACAGGCCTAATTTTTGGCCTAATACACCAGATATAAATCCCTATCATTTACAGGGAGCAAATGAAGCACAGCATTTAATTAGATATGCACTAGCTGCAACGATGAGCGGTAACATAGGGCTGTATGGTCCTGTTTATGAGTTTATGGTTACAGAGGCAGTACCGGGAAAAGAAGAGTATTATAATTCTGAAAAGTATCAAATTCAGCATTGGGATTGGAACACAGATAATAAGCTTATTCGAGTGATTTCAAAAATTAATGCTATACGTAAAGAGCAAACGGCATTGCAGCAAACTAATAAAATTAGATTTTGTGACATTGGTAATGAAGGTCTTATCGCCTATTATAAATGGGATCAGGATATGACTAACGAACTTCTAATTGTTGT
This sequence comes from Leeuwenhoekiella sp. W20_SRS_FM14, assembly GCF_052119605.1. NCBI lineage: Bacteria > Pseudomonadati > Bacteroidota > Flavobacteriia > Flavobacteriales > Flavobacteriaceae > Leeuwenhoekiella > Leeuwenhoekiella sp. W20_SRS_FM14. The sequence continues at coordinate 477,310 of NZ_JBGQOK010000002.1, forward strand.
AAGTCTTGACCCGTATTACAAACAAGCTGGAAAAGTACGGTTACCCTATGAATTAATGCGTCACACCCCTAGAGCACACGTAATGGTAAAAGATTTAATTACTGACAGCACGTACAACTGGAATGAAGAATGGAATTATATTGAATTGCACCCATCATTGCCTTTTCATATTTTTCAGATTTTCAGGTAATACAGCTAACATTTAAAACTAACAAAGACAAAAATATGAGTCAGGATATTCACGGAGAGGGGAGTTTTTTAATACATTATGATGTAGAATGGAAAAACCTACTAGAAGAGGAGCGCTTTAGAAGAGAGCTTTGTGAGAATATCCTTGAGCAGTATATCTTAAATCAACGCTGGTATGGCGGCAAAGCAAGTGCGTTAAAGTATATAGAAATTATTGATGATTTTCCTATAGAGCGGGAAGGAGATCTTTTTTATGGTATCGTCTTGGAAGTGAATTACAAGGAAGCTTTTGTTCAAAATTATTTTCTTCCTATTGCATTTGTAACAGATGCAGACCTAATAGGTGATAAATATATTGTGCGCATAAAATTAAACGGAGTCGATGGCTATCTCGTTGATGCACTTATTTTAGAATCATTCAGAAAGCAAATATTTGAAAAAATACTCGAGGGTGATAAGTTTAAATATAAAGAAGTAGCCTATAGACGAGGGCGTACTAATGATGCTAAAAGTTATGAGAGTAGCAGACTTATGGGAGTTGAGCAAAGTAATACTTCAATAATTTACAATGATAAGTACATTCTAAAAATTTTTAGAAGGGTTTATGTAGATGAAAATCCCGATTATGAGATTAGTAAATACTTAACGATGAAGGGGACATTTATAAATACCCCGAAATATTTAGGAAGTATTACACTGCGTTTTAGTAATAAAAATGTCATTACATTAGGCTTACTTCAGGCTTTAGTGCCTAATCAAGGTGATGCGTGGGAGTATTTTACACACGAACTCAAACTTATATTTGAAGAATTATCAAGACAAAAACCAAATGTAGACTCCCTGCAAGTCACTAAGTATTTGGAGCAAATACGTATAGATCAGATTCCTTCTGAAATTTTAGCCTGGTGTCCTCAAAGTTTTTTTACAGACGTGGCACAAATAGCAAAGCGTACCGCCCAGATGCATATTGCGCTGGGTTCAGAACGGTCTAACACAGCGTTTACACCTCAGGCTTTTGGAAATGATTATACCGTTTGGTTAAAAAACCGACTTATTTATCAGTTTGAAAACCGAATAAATCTAGTTGAGAATAATATTTATAAGCTTAGTGGTTTAGCGCTTGAATTAGCTGAAGAACTGCTGAGTAAGAAAAAAATAATACGGAAACAGCTTCTTGATTTTGACGAGGATAAGTTAAAAAGTGAGCGCATACGCATTCACGGGGATTATCATCTGGGGCAAATTTTAGTTCAGGGTCACGATTTTTACATCATAGATTTTGAAGGTGAGCCAGAGAGCACAATTAGGGACCGTAAAGTAAAGCAACCTCCTATAAAAGATATTGCGGGTATATTTAGATCATTTAATTATGCTATATATGCCACCATATTTAATAATGAGAACGAATTAGATTTTAGTCAGGAAGCACTTTTTAAAATAGCTGATGTTTTATACAGTCACATCGTAGGAGTATTTTTAAAGACGTATATCACAGAAGTTCAAACAGCCAATTTAAACATAGGCTACATAAAAGAAATCGAATTTTTATTGCAATATTGCCTGCTTGAAAAAGCGGTGTATGAGCTGGGTTATGAGCTCAATGCCAGACCCACCTGGGCAATTATTCCTTTAAAAGGAATCTCAAATATACTTAACCAACAAAATTATGAGTAACGTACACGTTTATAGTCTTTTTTCTGATTTTGATATAGATCTTTTCAAAGCGGGAAAACATTTTAGACTCTATGAAAAATTAGGTTCACATCCCACAACCGTTAATGGCGTAAAGGGTACTTATTTTGCAGTCTGGGCTCCTAGCGCAAAAGCGGTATCTGTTGTGGGAGACTTTAATTTTTGGATAGAAGGTGATCACAAACTTAATGTACGTTGGGATGGTAGCGGTATTTGGGAAGGTTTTATTCCAGGTGTTGCGGCTGGCACAATCTATAAATATAAGATACAGTCTACTAATAACGATATTAAGACCGAAAAAGCAGATCCTTTTGCACGTAGAGCAGAACACCCGCCCAAGACAGCATCAGTAGTTTATGAAGCAGATTATAAGTGGAAGGATAAAAAGTGGATGGCAAACCGAAGCAAAAAAAATGCATTAGACGCTCCGATTTCTGTTTATGAAGTTCATCTAAGCTCTTGGCGAAAAACAGGAGAAGAAAACCGAAGTCTCAGCTATACAGAAATGGCAGACGATCTGGTGAGCTATGTTAAGGATATGCAGTTTACTCATGTTGAGTTTATGCCCATCATGGAGTATCCTTATGATCCTAGTTGGGGATATCAACTCACCGGGTATTTTGCGCCAACATCACGTTTTGGATACCCAGAAGAATTCAAATTACTTGTAGATAAGTTTCATCAGGCGGGCATAGGTGTTATTTTAGATTGGGTTCCTTCTCATTTTCCTGAAGATCCACACGGTCTGGGTAACTTTGATGGTTCTCATCTGTACGAACATCCAGATCCTAGAAAAGGCTGGCATCCCGACTGGAAATCGTACATTTTTAATTATGGACGTAATGAAGTACGTGCATTTTTAATTAGCAATGCACTATTCTGGTTAGATCAATATCACGTTGACGGTTTGCGGGTAGATGCAGTAGCTTCTATGCTTTATCTAGATTACTCCAGAGAAGAGGGACAGTGGGAGCCAAATGAATTTGGTGGAAATCAAAATCTGGATGCTGTATCCTTCTTTAAAGAATTGAATATTGCAGTTTATGAGAATTTCCCTGATGTACAAACCATAGCCGAAGAGTCAACAAATTATGCCGGTGTTTCAACTCCTGTTTTTGCAGGTGGTCTTGGTTTTGGTATGAAGTGGATGATGGGCTGGATGCATGATACACTGGAGTATTTTAAGAAAGATCCCGCTTTTAGAAAATTTCATCAGCAGGACATCACTTTTAGTATGACTTATGCCTTTACTGAAAATTTTATGCTACCGCTGTCACACGATGAGGTGGTTTATGGTAAAAAGTCACTTTTAGACAGAATGCCCGGTTCAGAATGGCAGCGTTTTGCGAACTTAAGATTGATGTTTGGTTATATGTTTACACATCCCGGAGCGAATCTGATTTTTCAGGGAGGTGAGTTTGCTCAAAGTTCAGAATGGAATTTTCAGCAGAGCTTAGACTGGCATTTATTAGAATATGAGTACCACTCCGGAATACAAAACTGTGTACGGGACTTAAATAAATTATATAAAACCTATCCTGCACTTTATGAAAAACAATTTAGTCACGAAGGCTTTGAATGGTTAGAATGGAATGACAATGAGAATAGTGTACTTACCTATATGAGAAAAGGAACTAAGCCAAAAGATACGGTTGTTGTCATCTGTAATTTTACACCGGTACCTCGAGAAAATTACCGTATAGGTTTACCTTCCGAAGTATTTAAAGTAAAAAAGAATCTTAAGGAGATTTTTAATAGTAACAAGACTGTTTACGGTGGTAGTGGCGATTTTATTACCGATAAACTAACGGTAGAAGATACCTCCTGGAATGGTAGAGCACATTCTATACAAGTTGATTTAGCGCCATTAGCAATGATGGTTTATACTTTAAAATAGTAAATGTACAGTGTTGCATAGTAGTGGGTATTTTTTATTTTTAAGACTTACATGAAAGATGGAAAATATTACTTTGGTAAGGCTAACATAAATGTAAGGCGCGATTTATGATCATTAATACAGAGTTAGAGCAGAAGGGTAATCAATTCCCTAACGAGATAAAAGAAGTGCGGCAAGAAGTAGATACACTGTACTTTACAACCTTTAATGAAGTCATTTTACAACTTACCGTTTTACGGGATAGTGTTATACGATTTAGATACGGTACCAGAGGCATTTTAGAAGATGATTTCTCATACGCCATAGATCCCGATAGTCATATAGGTTATAATCATCTTGAACTCTCAGAGAACAAGAACTTCTATATAGTTACCACAAAGAAGCTTATTATTAAAATCGAAAAAATAAGCTTGCAAACTAAGATTCTAGATAGTGAGGGTTTTTTAATCAATGAAGATGAGATAGGTTTTCATTATGAAGAGAGTTTTACTTTAGGTGGAAATATTGTAAAAATGAGTAAACGGGCTCATCCCGGAGAAACCTTTTTTGGACTGGGAGACAAACCTGTACACCTTAATCTACGAGGAAAGCGTTTTGCTAACTGGGCTACAGATTCGTATGCTTTTGGTAAAGACACAGACCCTATCTACAAGTCTGTACCATTTTATATAGGTCTTAAAGAAAAGAAAGCCTACGGAATATTTTTTGACAACAGTTTTAAAACCAACTTTGATTTCTGTCAGGAACGTTTAGATGTTACTAATTTTTGGGCTCCGGGAGGAGAAATGAATTATTACTTTTTCTACGGTCCTAATATGAGTGACGTGGTCGCTAATTACACACACCTTACAGGGAAGCCAGAATTACCACCGTTGTGGACCTTAGGTTTTCAGCAAAGTAAATGGAGTTATTATCCTGAAAGCACGGTAAAGTCTTTAGCTAAAAAGTTTAGAGATCTTAGAATTCCGTGTGATGGTATCTATCTGGATATTGATTACATGGAAGGTTTTAGATGCTTTACGTGGAATAAGGAATATTTTCCTGATCCTAAACGTATGGTAAAGGAGCTTGAGGCAGATGGTTTTAAGACGATAGTAATTATAGATCCCGGTATTAAAATAGATTCTGAATATTGGGTTTACAAAGAAGCATTAGAAAATAACTATTTCTGTAAACGTGCAGATGGGCCATACATGATAGGTAAAGTTTGGCCGGGAGAATGTGCCTTTCCAGATTTTACAAACCCTGAAGTACGTGAGTGGTGGGCAGGTCTTTTTAAAGAACTTGTAGGGGATATAGGCGTACGCGGTGTTTGGAATGATATGAACGAACCTGCAGTAATGGAGGTTCCCGGTAAAACCTTTCCTGATGATGTGCGTCACGATTATGACGGTCACCCGTGTAGTCATCGTAAAGCCCATAATGTTTATGGGACTCAAATGGCACGAGCTACTTACGAGGGTGTAAAAAAATATGTGTATCCTAAACGACCTTTAGTAATCACCAGATCTGCTTATAGCGGCGCCCAGCGTTACACCAGTTCGTGGACGGGTGATAACGTAGCAACCTGGGAGCATTTATGGATAGCCAATAATCAGGTACAGCGTATGTGTCTCTCGGGTATGTCATTTACGGGTACCGATATTGGTGGTTTTGCAGAACAACCCACGGGCGAATTGTTTGCCCGCTGGATTCAACTGGGCGTTTTTCATCCATTTTGTAGAGTGCATTCTTCAGGACATCATGGAGATCAGGAGCCGTGGACTTTTGGCGATGAGATAACCGATATTACTCGTGGCTTTATTGAAATGCGCTATACGTTTCTTCCGTACTTATATACGATGTTTTATGAGTATGCTACTAAAGGAATACCTATGATTAAACCCCTGGTGTATTACGATCAGGAAGACCCGCATACAAACTATCGCACAGATGAGTTTATCTTTGGGAACAATATTTTAGTTTGCCCTATTCTTGAGCCTAATTCTAAGGGGAGGCGGATGTATCTTGCGCGCGGAACGTGGTATGATTTCTGGGATAAAACGGTAATTGAAGGTGGTCGCGAATTGTGGGTAGATGCAGATTTAGATCGCATTCCTATGTTTGTTAAGGAAGGCTCTATAATACCCAGATACCCTGTTCAGCAGTATGTTGAAGAGAAAGTGATAACAGAGTTAAAACTTGATGTGTACTACAAAATGGGTAAAGAGGCATCTCAGGTTTATGAAGATGCGAACGACGGTTATGATTACAAGAAGGGACGTTTTAGTCTTCGTAATTTAAATTTAACGGGTAAAGAAAAAGAGTTAACTATTCAGCAGCATAAATCAGGTAGTTTTGAAACATCTTACGATACCATAAAGCTGCACTTAATAGGACTGCCATTTGTTATTAAAACAATTACGGTAGACAATGTGGAGTATGATTTAAATAATCTTGATAAAGAGGGTAAATATCTGAAACTTAACAAGAATTTTACGGTTGTACATCTTATTGGTTAAAATGGCTATTGCTAAAGTTTAGCTAATCTATAAAAGCGCATTGTGTATAATTTGTAACTTTCGGTCACTAACTAAATATAATTTAAATGAAATCTAAATCAATACTTCTGGCTCTTGTCGCTGTACTTTTTGTAGTGAGCTGTAAGACAAGTCCATTCACAGGTAAGCAAACGCTTAACAGATATGATAATTCTACGCTGTTTCCAATGGCATTTCAACAATACGATGCTTTTTTAAAGGAAAATAAAGTGGTAAAAGGTACAGTAGAGGCACAAATGGTGCAACGTGTAGGTTCTAATATCGCAAAAGCTGCAGAGCGTTACATGACCGCTCTAGGGTATCCTAATTATCTTGATGATTACCGTTGGGAATATAATTTAGTTCAGGATGAGGCAGTAAATGCGTTCTGTATGCCTGGCGGAAAAATAGTTGTATATACCGGTATTTTACCCATTGCTCAGGATGAAGCTGGTTTAGCAATGATTTTAGGGCACGAACTTGCGCACGCTTTAGCAAATCACGGTGGTCAACGTATGACTGCAGGAGAAGCACAAGCTGTTGTAGGAGCTGTAGGTGGTTTGGCTCTGGGTGATTCTAAATCTGGTCAGTTATTCAATCAATACTATGGTACTGCAAGTACTATAGGTGCTATTTTACCTTTTAGCAGAGGGCACGAATCTGAAGCAGATGAGATAGGGACAATTATTGCTGCAATTGCGGGTTATGATCCTTATGAAGCTCCTAAATTATGGGAACGCATGAAGGCTCAGGGAAGTTCAGGAACTCCAGAAATACTAAGTACGCACCCTTCTCCAGATACACGTATTCAAGCTTTAACGGCTATAGCTCCCAGAGCAGCTGCCGAAGCAAAAAAGTTTGGGGTTACTTCATTTAAATAGGTAACTAAAAAATAAAAAAGTAAAAGCCGCTCTATTAGAGCGGCTTTCTTAATTTAGGGCTTTCAATAAGGAGCATTTATTTATGGAAGTATTACCTAAAGGAAGTAAAAAATTATTGAATGCCTGGGCGTTCTACGACTGGGCAAATTCAGTGTACAGTCTTGTAATTGCATCTGCTGTTTTCCCTATTTTTTATGGTGCTTTAACGCTGGTAAAAGACGAGAACGGAAAAATACTGGATGATACGATTACTTTTTTAGGCATAGACTTTAATAATGATACGCTCATTAGTTATGTCACAGCTGCTGCGTTTTTAGTCGTTTCAATATTAAGTCCGTTGCTGAGTGGTATTGCAGATTATATAGGAAACAAGAAAAGTTTTATGAAGTTTTTTTGTTATCTGGGAGCAGTTTCCTGTATCGGTCTTTTTTGGTTTGATATAGAATATTTGTGGTTTGGTTTACTCTGTTATTTTTTGGCCTTAATAGGTTTTTGGTCGAGCCTTGTATTTTATAACTCGTATTTACCAGACATCGCGTTTCCAGAACAGCAAGATAAAATAAGTGCAAAAGGCTATTCTTTAGGGTATATAGGAAGCGTGATACTCTTAGTTTTGTGTCTTGCAATGATTTTAATGTATGAGACATTTGGCTTTGAAGATGAAGGTTTACCCACAAGACTTTCTTTTATACTTACAGGTTTATGGTGGTTAGGTTTTAGCCAGTACAGTTATTATTACTTACCTAAGGGAAACAAGAAAGAAAAGTTCACCAAAGACGTATTATTTAACGGCTTTAGAGAACTTAAAAAAATCTGGAAAAAACTGAAATCAGATAAGCCTATGCGTACGTATCTAACTGCTTTCTTTGTCTACAGTATGGCTGTACAAACCATAATGCTCGTAGCTACGTATTTTGGAATTGAAGAGTTAGACTGGGGTACTACAAACAGTACCACAGGATTAATTGTAAGTATTTTATTAATTCAGCTTGTAGCAGTTTTAGGAGCCTGGCTAACCTCTAAGGCATCAGCAAGATTTGGAAATATTCAAACGCTTATAGTTATTAACTGTATCTGGATTGCGATTTGCATTTACGCTTATACAATCACCACGCCATTTGAATTTTATTTTACAGCAGCTTTTGTAGGTTTAGTTATGGGAGGTATCCAATCCCTGTCGCGTTCTACCTATTCAAAATTAATTCCGGAAGGGGAGAAAGACACGGCCTCATATTTTAGCTTTTATGATGTTTCTGAAAAAATAGGAATTGTAATAGGTATGTTGAGTTATGGTTATGTTGCACAGCTTACAGGAAGTATCAGGTATGCTATTCTGTTTTTTATCGTATTTTTTATTGCCGGAGTAATTTTATTACTTTTTGTTCCGCGGAAACGTATTACAGAAACTTTAAAATAAAAAAAGGCTGCTTATTTAGGCAGCCTTTTTCAGATTAATATTTTGATTGATGTATTTAATTTTAGTTGCTCACACTTCCTGAACCTACTACTTTAGAGTTCACATTATTGGGCTTGCCAGAATAGCGAATATCGCCAGAACCTGCTACGCTTGCTTTTAAATCACCGCCATCACAGTTTAAGTTAATATCACCAGAGCCCGCGACACTTGCTTCCGCATCTGTACTCTTTAAATCTGAAGCGTCTAAATCGCCACTTCCAGCAACTTTAAGAACGCTTCTTTCAGATTTCCCCCTAATGGTTAAATCACCAGAACCGGCAACTGAAGCGCTAACATCCCTAGCATTAACCTCAAGAACCATATCTCCGGAACCGGCAACAGCACATTCAAAACGATCTGCGGCAATAAGATCTTTTCCTATAACATCTCCAGAACCTGCCATACTTACTTTATTGATATCTTCAAAAGGTACCGTGATCGTAATACCGTTATTTCTGCTTGTATTTAAATTATAACCGTCTTTAGTATAAATTTTAAGTTTATCGCCTTTAACTTCAGTAATAATGTATTCCTGTAAATTTGCTTCAGCTTCAACCGTGATTTTCCCTTCTTTACCTGCGATTAAAATCACATCAAAAGAGCCGGCAACAGCTATTTCATCATAATTGCCTAAATCCCGATTATTTGTAACCAGATTACCATTACCCTGTATTTTTTTACTGCCCCAGGATTGAGCATTTGCAGTGGCGGCTATTAAAACAAGCGCTACGATTAGTGTTAATTTTCTCATTTTTGATTTACGTTATTTGATTAATTGACTTTATAAAAACTTACCCCACCGTATTCAGAATTTACAGTGATTGTATTTTTTGATGAAGCGCTACCGTAATAGCCTTCATAGTATTTATCTGTTGACTCGATTTGTCTTTTTGTTACTTCTAAATTTTCATCTCCTTTAAGACTTGCATAATCAAGTTTAATTGTAAATCTAAAATTAGCGTTTGCATTGTATCCCACTTTTACTCCTGCATATTCTGTATTTATACGCACGTCTCCGGCATTAGCGGTGATTTCTTCAATCTTGAGAGAGCCATAATCCATATTGATATCTAGCGCGCCATTTATTTTACCTAAGCGTACACTAAGATAGTCTGAGCTCCCTTCAACAGTACCCACTGCATTAGCGCTGATGCTTCCGTAATCGCAGTTGTATTTTAGATATTTTACGCTTCCAAAGTTAGACTTTGTATAATCTGCACTCAAAAGCACCTTATCTGCTTTATCTAGTGTAAACGAACTGTAATCTGCGCTAATTTTTCCGTTTTTCATGTATGCGATATTTGAGTTGTTTGTGTAATCAAAACTCAATAAATTATTGTCACCTAATAATTCGCCTATATCTAAATGACCGTAATCACACGAAATCTTCGCCTGGCCTTTGATTTTATCAAGTGAAATACCGCCATAATCATTACTTAAATCTGCATTGTTTGTTACAGGCATTTTAATTTTATAATTAATTTCCATGTTTACATTGTTGCTTCCAGAGGTAAAGGCGCTCCACCATGAGCTGTTGCTTTCAGAAATTTCGGTAATTGCAGAAACCATTGTTGCATCACCCTGAAACTTAACATCAATGTCATTAAGTTTTTTAATTACTTTGTCTTCGTCATTCCCGTTGGTTTTAACGGTAACTTCAATCGTAATGCGGTTTTGATCCCAGGTGATTACATCTACGTTGCCATAGCTATTATTGATTTTAAGTAATGCGTTTGCATTTACCGTGTACTCTTTAGTTATTTTTTTCTCTTTAGTATATCTGCCTCCTAACTTGGGATCTGTAGTATGTGCAATTGCAGAAAACGTAGAGACAAACAGAAGTAATATAAATTTAAAGTAGTTGGTTTTCATAATCTGTATTTTTGATTGATTCAATTTCTTCTAAAACTGAGGTTAACAAGTTGATGCGTGCTTGAAAGTTTGAGATCATCGCATAAATAACACGTTTGTCTTCGCCACTTTCGGTTAAATCTTCAGTCAGTTTTGAGTAATCATTTTCTAAGACTTTTAATTGTTTAAGAGCGTCGTTTACGAGTTTTTGAGTTTCCGGGGTACGGGCCTCATTGATGTTGTACAATTCTTCTTCAATTGCTTTAGTAAAGAAGTCCTGAGTTTTTGCCATTTCTGGAGATACAGCTGCCAGATCTGCATTTACCGATGGCTGATAAGTGCTGTAACCCACAAAAAACACTATTAGCACTGCTGCCGCAGCAGCTAATGGCTTCCACCAGTTTAGTTTACGTACCGAGTTTTGATTTACCGGGGTAGCTTTCAATTTGGCTAAAAAGCGTGCCTCGTGATCATCGGCTGGTTCTGCGATATCAAAACAGTTGCGCTGTTCTTCAAACCAGTTATCTAACTTATTTTTCATACTATTTAATCTCTTATTAAATCACTTAATTTTTTCCGCAGGCTATCTTTAGCCCTTGATACTGTAGTTCTGCAATTAGCATAACTAATGTTTAGAATTTCACTCATTTCTTCATAGTCAAAACCTTCAATTAGGTTTAAGGTAAGCGCAACTCTGTAATTTTCTTTAAGTTCGTTCATCGTCTGCAGCACGCGTTGAACTTCAAAACTACTGGTGTCGCAATCTGTTATTCCCTGATCGTCTTCGAGCTTATATAACGAGTCGTCCAGGTCATCTTCTTTTAGACGTTTACTTTTATTATAGCTACTTATACTGTTGTTAACCACAATACGTTTTAACCAGCTTCCAAAAGAAGATTCTGCATTATAGCTGTCTAGCTTAGTAAAAGCACTTAAAAACGATTCTTGCATGATGTCTTCTGCTTCATTACTATCTTTAACAATGCGCAATGAGGTATTGTACATCGCTTTGTAATAGCGTTTGTAAACAGCGAGCTGTGCTTGCTGATTTCCGTTTTTGCATTGCTCTAAAAGCAAATCAATATGATGGTTAGTTGTGTTCAATTGGTTTGTGCTTCATTATAAAGATAGATGTGTTTTTAATTTGTTACAGTTGCCATTAAAATATTTCATTTATTAGGTCTTTACGGTGGCATATTAATTGAAATATAGGTAGTGTAAGAAAGCCTGAAAGTATTTAATATAGTGCTTTACAGGTCTTTAAATCAAATAAAAAAAGTTTACATTTCACACAGATTAATTCAATTTGTGACAATGTGACGTTAAATAGTATGGCTAGAACAAAATTTACAAATCTTGACAATCTGTCATTGCAGGATTTTGATGGTGAAGCAGATTTAATCCCATTGATGACCCCAGAAGACGAGGAAGAGATAAATAAAGAAGAATTACCCGAAACTTTACCCATTTTACCACTCAGAAATACGGTATTGTTTCCCGGTGTTGTAATCCCAATTACAGCAGGACGCGATATGTCTATAGATCTTATTAATGAGGCAAACAAGGGTTCAAAAATCATTGGAGTAGTTTCTCAAAAAGACGAGTCTATAGAAAATCCAACGGCAGATGATATAAATACCACCGGTGTTGTGGCGCGTATTCTTAGAGTTTTAAAGATGCCAGACGGTAATGTTACCGTTATTATTCAGGGAAAAAAGCGTTTTAATATCGCCGAGGTTATTACTGAAAAACCCTATATAGTAGCTACAGTTCGCGAAGTTCCTGAACTGCGCCCTGAGAAAGGCAATGAAGAGTTTAAAGCTATTATTGAGTCTATTAAGGAGCAGGCATTGCAGATAATTAAGCAATCTCCAAATATTCCTAGTGAGGCCGGCTTTGCAATTAAGAATATTGAAAGTGAGTCTTTTCTAATCAATTTTGTGAGTTCAAATATGAACTTAACGGTTGAAGAAAAACAGAAACTTTTAGAAATTGGAGATTTAAAAGAGCGTGCCTTGCAGACGCTGCGTCATATGAATACCGAGATGCAGAAGTTAGAGCTTAAGAACGATATTCAAAATCGGGTGCATAATGACATGAGTCAGCAGCAACGGGAGTATTTCTTGCATCAGCAAATGAAGACCATTCAGGAAGAGCTAGGCGGTGTTTCTCAAGAAGATGAGTTAGAAGAAATGCGCTTGCGCGGAAAGAAAAAGAATTGGGATGAAAAGGTTGCGAAGCACTTCAATAAGGAGCTCGCTAAAATGCAACGTATGAATCCGCAGGTGGCAGAGTACAGCATTCAGCGTAATTATCTTGATTTATTTTTAGACCTTCCGTGGAATAAATTCAGTAAAGATAAATTTGACCTAAAACGTGCAAAACGAATTCTAGATCGTGATCATTATGGTCTTGATGATGTAAAAAAACGGATTATAGAATATCTCGCAGTACTAAAACTGCGTAATGATATGAAGTCGCCTATATTGTGTTTGTATGGTCCACCGGGAGTAGGTAAAACCTCTTTGGGTAAATCTGTTGCAGAGGCTTTAGGAAGGGAATATGTGCGAATGAGTTTAGGTGGTTTACGAGACGAAGCAGAAATACGGGGTCATCGTAAAACTTATATAGGTGCGATGCCTGGCCGTATTTTACAAAGTCTTAAAAAGGCAGGGACCAGCAATCCGGTTTTTGTTTTAGACGAGGTAGATAAATTAAGCAACAGTAATCAGGGAGATCCTTCTTCTGCTTTATTAGAAGTTTTAGATCCTGAACAAAATGCAGATTTTCACGATAACTTCTTAGAATTAGGTTTCGACCTTTCTAAAGTTATGTTTATAGCAACTGCAAATAATTTAGGTGCAATACAGCCTGCGCTACGCGACCGTATGGAAATCATAAATGTTACCGGTTATACCATCGAAGAAAAGGTAGAAATAGGTAAGCGTCATTTATTGCCAAAACAATTAAAAGAGCACGGGGTTAAAGATGATCAATTAAAAATTGCGAAGCCTCAACTAGAGAAAATCGTAGAGGGTTATACCCGTGAGTCTGGGGTACGTGGCTTAGAAAAGCAAATTGCAAAAATGGTGCGCTATGCAGCTAAGAATATTGCAATGGAAGAGGAGTATAAAATAAAGGTTGATAATGAGATCGTTATAGATGTTTTAGGTGCTCCTAAGTTAGAGCGCAATAAGTATGAAAACAACGATGTTGCCGGTGTTGTTACAGGTCTTGCCTGGACACAGGTAGGTGGTGATATTTTATTTATAGAATCTATTTTATCTAAAGGTAAAGGAGTCCTTTCGGTTACCGGAAACCTGGGTAAAGTGATGAAAGAAAGTGCTACCCTTGCATTAGAGTATATTAAATCAAATGCAGAATTATTAAATCTGGATCCTTCGGTTTTTGAGAAGTATAACGTACACATTCACGTGCCGGAAGGTGCAACGCCTAAAGATGGACCTAGTGCCGGTATTACGATGCTAACATCATTAGTTTCGTTATTTACCCAACGTAAGGTGAAAAAGAGTCTTGCAATGACAGGAGAAATTACTTTAAGAGGTAAAGTACTTCCCGTAGGTGGAATTAAAGAAAAAATTCTGGCAGCAAAGCGCGCACACATAAAAGAGATTATTATGTGCAGAGAAAACGAGCGTGACATTAAAGAAATTAACGAAGAATATCTAAAAGGTCTTACGTTTCATTATGTAAATGATATGAGTGAAGTACTCGAAATTGCTCTTACAAATGAGAAAGTTTCTAATGCAAAAGAGCTGTAAGAACAGTGTTTAATATAGCTAAAACCCGTTACTCTCTGAGTTAGCGGGTTTTTTTATGGGCTAGAAATAAAGTATTATTGTAAACGTTTTATAAATGACCGGGAGCCTGTTTGCTTTATGATAAAAAAACTACTAGTTCTTATTTCTATAGCTTATGCTTCAGGTCTTTGGGCTCAATTGGGAGGGCGGTCAACCTATCAATTTCTTAATTTAGTATCTTCTCCTAAACAGGCTGCGATGGGAGGTAAAGTAGTAACAGATTATAGTTACGATCCCACAGCTGCATTATTTAATCCTGCAACGATTAATGCAGCGATGGATAATCAACTTTCACTTAATTATGTTAACTATCTGGCAGATGTGAATTACGGTACCGCAAGTTATGCGTATTTGTATGACAGGCGTACGCAAGTCATTCACGCCGGAGTTACCTATGTTAATTACGGAAATTTCTCGGGATATGATGAGCAAGGTAATGCGACATCAGATTTTAGCGGTGGGGAAGTAGCCTTGTCCTTAGGCTACGCATATAATATTCCATATACCGATTTATTTATTGGAGCAAACCTAAAGTTGATATCCTCTAAATTAGAACAATATAATTCCCTGGGAGGAGCAATAGACTTGGGTTTTATCTATGTAAACGAAGATATAAATCTTAATATAGGAGGCGTGGTGCGCAACCTGGGAACGCAGCTTACGGCTTATGATGCAGTTTATGAAAAGCTTCCGTTAGAGATTGATATAGGAATTTCTCAACAACCTGCACACGTACCGCTACGCTGGCATTTTACCTTAGAAAATCTCCAAAACTGGAATCTTGCATTTGAAAATCCTAACAGGGCAACTTCAGATTTAAATGGAAATTCAACGCCAGAAACAATACGTTTTTTTGATGAGGCCCTTCGGCATATGATCATAGGAGCAGAATTGTTTCCAGATAAAGGTTTCAATATTCGTGTGGGATACAACCTGCGCAGAGCAGAAGAATTACGGATTCTAGATCAGCGTAGTTTTGCAGGTCTTAGTGCCGGTTTTTGTGTTAAGTTTAATAAATTGCGGCTTAGTTACAGCTACGCCAGATACAACAGCGCAGCGAGTTCAGGATTTTTTGGTTTAAATATGGATTTAAGGTAAAGCAAGGCTCTGTTTTAATAAAAGCTACATTCTAATCTTCAATTTTAAAAATTTGAAAAAAATAACTATAGCCATTGATGGCTTCTCATCTACAGGTAAAAGTACAGTCGCAAAAATGCTGGCTAAAGAATTAGACTATATTTATGTAGATACCGGTGCGATGTATAGAGCTGTTACCTTGTTTGCAATGCGGAAACTTTTTATAAAAGATGGGCATTTTGATAAAGAGGGATTAATACGTAATCTGTTTCTAGTATCTGTAAATTTTAAATTGAATACGGAGACAGGGATTGCAGATGTTTATTTAAATAACGAGAATGTAGAAAAGGAAATTAGAACTCTAGAGGTTTCTAATTTTGTTAGTCCTATTGCTGCTATTTCTGAAGTGCGCCAACTTCTTGTTCAAAAGCAACATGAGATGGGAAAAGAAAAGGGTATCGTGATGGACGGTCGCGATATAGGAACTGTTGTTTTTCCTGATGCAGAGCTTAAGGTATTTATGACTGCCAGCGCAGATGAGCGTGCTCGCAGACGTTATGATGAGCTCATCGCTAAAGGTGATGATGTAAGTTTTGAGGCGGTTTTAGAAAATGTGCAAAAGCGTGATCAGCTTGATACTTCACGCGAAGATTCTCCACTTGTGCAGGCAGATGATGCTATATTATTAGACAATACACACACTAATATAGAAGATCAATTTCATATACTTCTTCAGTTAGCGAAAGACCGTATTTACGGAAGGTGCTAGCAATTAGGTTCTAAACCATTTATGGAAAATATTAAGCTTAGCAAAAGCCTACTCTATTTAATGGCTGTAGGCGCCGGTCTTGTAGTTGCTAATAATTATTACAATCAACCACTTCTTAATTTAATGGCTAAAACTTTTGAGGTAACCGAGTCTCAGGTGAGCAGAATTCCGCTTGCTACTCAATTGGGTTATGCCTTTGGTCTATTATTTATCATTCCGCTGGGCGATAAATTTTCAAGAAGAAAAATTATACTTTTTGATTTTATAGCAATCATAGCTGCCTTGCTTGTAACAGCTATTGCTCCGTCTTTGTGGATACTTACAGTCTCTAGCTTTCTTGTAGGTTTTACCTCTGTAGTGCCTCAATTATTTGTGCCTATGGCTGCAGAATTAGCTACAGAAGAAACCCGAGGGAAGGTAATAGGTATTGTTATGAGTGGTCTTCTAATAGGAATTTTAGGAAGTCGTTTTTTAAGCGGATTAATAGGGGAATACTATGGTTGGCGTATTATGTATTATCTAGCAGCCGGAATCATGGTTGTTTATGCCACTTTACTATATTATAAGCTGCCTAATGTTGTAACAGATTTTAAAGGAACTTATGCAGAATTGATGCGCTCTCTGATTAATATCATGAAGACGAAGCCCGAAGTGCGCATTGCTGCCATACGTGGTGGTCTCGCTTTTGCCGGTTTTAGTGCATTTTGGACTACGCTGGTTTTTCTTATGGAAACCAATTTTGGTTATGGTAGTGCGGTATCGGGTATGTTTGGATTGCTGGGGATGATAGGTGCTTTAGGCGCTGCTCTTGCAGGAAAATTAAATGACAAATACAAACAAAAAAAACTTGTTTTAATCTTTTCGGCACTATTAATTTTATCGTGGGTTGTTTTTCAGTTTTCCGGAAATTCGATTATTGGTTTGGTTATAGGTGTTTTGCTTGTAGATTTTAGTTTACAATCGCTGCACGTTACCAATCAAAACATCATTTTCTCAAAAAATCCTGACGCCAGAAATCGGGTGAATACCATTTATATGGTAGGTTATTTTATAGGCGGTGCGTTTGGTACTGTTGCAGGTGCTTATGCCTGGGAGCATTTTCAATGGATGGGTGTTGCCACCCTGGGTCTGGTGTTTTCAATCCTAATCTTAGTATTTAATACCCTACTAAAATCTGAGTAAGCTTTTTTTTACACCTTTTCTTTATTTAATAGCATTACTCTATTCCTTAAGACTGCGATCATAACTGTACCGTACACGTACCGTGTTAAAGTCATTCAAAGTGCTCTAAATTATTTCAATTTCATCAAGACTTACATAAATCCTATCAGTTCTCCTAAAGTATTTATAAGATGTACTTAAGGCTTTGCTAAAACAACCCAATGCGGAGCGTATGTTTTTTAATTTTATATCAGAATATAAAGATAAAACTGAGATTGTATCAAAATCTACAGAATTATCTATTGCTAACATAAAAGAAAAAAGATGAGTACAGAAACTGTGGACAAACCAAAAAATAAGAATTCAGAATCTAAACAAGAATTCCTGAAAACTATAAATCCGGCTACGGGAAAAGAATTGAATCAATATGAGATGATGAGTGATGATGAGGCCAAAGAAGCCGTCGAAGCATCACACAAAGCATTTACTAAATGGAGACTTGTATCCTTAGAAAAACGTGCTGAACATATTAAAAATATTGGCAAAAGTTTTAAAAAGAACAAAGATAAGCTCGTTAAGTTAATGACGGCAGAAATGGGTAAAATGCTAAGTCAGGGGGAGCAGGAAATTGATCTTTGTATTGCTATCTGTGATTATACGGCAGAAAATGGACCTAAAGAATTACAAGATGTAAATAGAACGCTTCCTGATGGAGGTAAAGGCTTAATTACCTATTCTCCTTTAGGGGTCATCTATGGTATTCAACCCTGGAATTTTCCAACTTATCAAGTAGTACGATACACTATAGCCAATTTAATGGCAGGAAACAGTATTTTATTAAAACATGCCGAAAACGTTACGGGTTCTGCTTTACTGATTAAAGAAATTTTAGATGAAGCCGGTCTTCCTGAAAACTTGTTTACAGTATTGCGTATTAGCCACGATCAATCTGATGCTATTATAGATAATGACCATGTACAGGGAGTTACACTTACCGGTAGTGGGGCAGCAGGTAAAATTATTGGAGAGAAAGCAGGAAAAGCTTTAAAGAAAATGGTATTAGAATTAGGCTCAAATGACGCATACCTTGTCTTAGAAGATGCTGATGTAGATACTGCAGTTAAATGGTGTATACAAGGTAGAACCTATAATAATGGTGAAACCTGTGTTGCCGCAAAACGATTTGTGGTTACTGAAAAAGTATATGACGAATTTAAAGAAAAGTTTGTTGCCGGAATGAGCGCGTTGAAAGTAGGTGATCCTACAGATGATTCAAATGACATGGGCCCTATGGCACGTAAAGACTTGCGCGAAAAATTACATGAGCAAGTTGAAGAGAGTGTAGAAAAAGGAGCAGAAATTCTTTGTGGAGGAAAATTACCTGAAGGTGAAGGTTATTTTTACCCTGCTACTATTTTAGGAAACGTAACTCCAGGGCAACCTGCATATGATGATGAATTGTTTGGACCTGTAGCTTCACTTATTAAAGCCAAAGATGATGAGGATGCAATGCGTATTGCAAATGATAGTCGATTTGGTTTAGGTGGTGGTATTTTCTCAAAAGACGAGAAGAAAGCTTTTGAACTTGCAAAAAATCATTTTGATACAGGTATGGTATTCATAAATAGTTTTGGCGTTGCACAGCCTAATATGCCATTTGGTGGAGTGAAAAACTCAGGATATGGTAGAGAACACGGTGGGTTCGGTCTTAAAGAATTTGTAAATGAAAAAGCAATAATGAGTCTTGAAGGCTAATAATAGATAACAATTTATAAATTAAAAATCCCTCTTCTAGATATCTAGAGAGGGATTTTTTCATTATAATAGCTTTAGAATCCAATTAGAATAAAAGTTTAAAACTTCTTCTTTGTTAAGTTCGTTATGGGTCTCGTGTCTCAATCCATCCCAAAGCTTTAGCGTAATTTGATCAGGATGTCTTGAGGCCAAAATTTGGGAAGCCCTATATTTTGTAATGGTGTCTGCAGTACCATGTGCCAATAAAATGGGTGTTTGAAAGTCAAATTTTTTATCCATTAGATAAACTCCATTGTCATTTAATGCAAAATACATACGTATTGAGGCTATGCTGTGCACTAAAGGATCGTTTAAATAGTTCTGACCTATTGTAGTGTCTCGGGATAGGGCATCAGGATCAAGTTTTGCTTTCTGAGTTTTATTTAGTCCAAGGCTTAAAAGAGTTCTTGCGATCACCACTTCAAAAGCATTTGGTTTTTTTACCAGATCTAGCCAGGGAGAAGTGATAAGTGCTCCGGCAGGAGGTAGCGAGGTTAATAATAAGTAGCGTAAAACAATACCACCACCCATACTGTGACCGTAGATAAAAACGGGTAAACCCTCGTTTTCGAGAACTGTTTTTTCATAGATATAGTCAACGGCAAGTATAAAATCTTGTAATGATTGTACAACCCCTGGTTTACCGCTAGATTTACCGTGACCCGGTAAATCTATAGCGTAGCAAGAAATACCGCAGGTGTTAAAATGACGGGTTACGTGCTCGTATCTTCCCAGATGTTCTCCAAAACCGTGAATAAGACAAACAACAGCTTTGGGATTTGCAACCCTCCAGGATTTTCCAAAGAGCTCATGTCGTGAGGTTTGCCCTTGAAATGTTTCGGTAGAAACTTCTTCAAACATATTTTTAGTTTAGGACTTTAAAATAAGAAAACTTTGCGTAATTTTGCACACCTTTTAGCAATGTTAGGAAGCATAAAAGGACTTCGATATCGGTTTTAATCGGTATGTGTTGAAAACAAATGAATTAAACCTCTTTTATGGTTTTGTGTTGTTTAGCTTCCGCGAAAGCGTAAAATACAAATTATTAATCAGCAATGGCTGAAGAAAACCAAAATCCGGAAACTGCTCCTGCAGTTGAAGAAACAAGCACTGCTCAAGCAGCAGCGCCAAAAAACTACAAAAGCGCTTCTCAAGAAAATCCTGAGAAATTTCTAGAAGAATTTAACTGGCACAACTACGAAGAAGGAATTGATCCTATCGACGATGAGAAGCTGAGTGAATTTGAAAAATTAGTAGCTGAGAACTTTGTAGATACTCTTGATGATGAAGTAGTAGAAGGTACAGTAATAAACATTACAGATCGTGATGCTATTATTGACATCAACGCAAAATCTGAAGGTGTAATTTCTCTTAACGAATTTCGTTACAATCCAGATCTTAAAGTAGGAGATAAGGTAGAAGTATTAATAGATGTACGTGAAGACGCTACAGGTCAATTAGTTCTTTCTCACCGTAAAGCTCGTGTGATTAAGGCTTGGGATCGTGTAAATAAAGCGCACGAAGAAGGTACTATTGTTACTGGTTTTGTAAAAGCACGTACTAAAGGTGGTATGATCGTAGATGTATTTGGTATAGAAGCTTTCTTACCAGGTTCTCAAATCGATGTTAAGCCTATTCGTGACTACGATGCTTATGTGAACAAAACAATGGAATTCAAAGTTGTTAAAATCAACCAGGAATTTAAAAACGTTGTTGTTTCTCATAAAGCGCTTATCGAAGCAGATATTGAAGAGCAGAAAAAAGAAATCATTGGGCAGCTTGAAAAAGGTCAGGTACTTGAAGGTACTGTTAAAAATATTACTTCTTACGGAGTATTTGTTGATCTTGGTGGTGTTGATGGTTTGGTACACATTACAGACCTTTCTTGGTCTCGTATCAACCACCCGAATGAGATCGTTGATCTTGATCAGAAATTAAACGTGGTTATTCTTGACTTTGATGAGGATAAAACACGTATTCAACTAGGTCTTAAACAACTTAAGAAGCACCCATGGGATGCTCTTAGCGAGACTTTAAGCATAGGTGATAAAGTAAAAGGTAAAGTAGTGGTAATCGCAGATTATGGTGCTTTTGTAGAAGTAGAAGAAGGAGTAGAAGGTTTAATCCACGTTTCTGAAATGTCTTGGTCTACGCACTTGCGCAGCGCTCAGGATTTTGTAAATGTTGGTGACGAGGTAGAAGCTCAAATTCTTACTATGGATCGTGATGAGCGTAAGATGTCTCTTGGTATCAAACAATTATCTCAAGATCCTTGGACAGATATTACTTCTAAGTATCCTGTAGGATCACGTCATACCGGTATTGTACGTAACTTCACTAACTTTGGTGTATTCGTAGAATTAGAAGAAGGTATAGATGGTCTTATTTACATCTCTGATCTTTCTTGGACTAAGAAAATCAAACATCCATCAGAATTTACAAACATTGGTGATAAGCTAGAAGTTGTAGTTCTTGAATTAGATGTAGATGGACGTAAACTAAGCTTAGGTCACAAACAAACAGAAGAAAATCCTTGGGATAAGTACGAAGATGATTTCGCAGTAGGTACAAAACATACTGGTGTAATTGGAGACGTGGTTGATAAAGGAGCAACTATCGAATTTAATGAGGATATCGTGGCATTTGTGCCAGGTCGTCACTTAGAAAAAGAAGATGGTAGCAAGCTAGGAAAAGGTGATAAAGCCGAATTCCAGATCATTGAGTTTAATAAAGACTTTAAACGTGTAGTTGCATCGCATACTTCATTATTTAGAGAAGAGGAAGCTAAGATTGTTAAGCAGGCAGCTAAGAAAGCAGCTGACACAGCAGCAGCTAGTGCACCTACTTTAGGAGATGCAAATGATGCTCTTGCAGCACTTAAAAAGAAAATGGAAAATGGCGGTAACTAAGCCTTAACATTTTAAAGATAGAAAGCCCTTTAACGTAAGTTAAGGGGCTTTTTTTATGGCGTTACCTCACTAAAAAAAGTGAGGTCAGGCTTTAAATTTCAATTCCTCATAGCCTTCACTACCGCTTCGGCAATTGCGGGATTTTCACTGCAATCCCTAACGCAAGTCCGAGAGATTTAGTTATTTTTGAGGGCCTGTAATTAAAACTATATTTTCCTATAAAGTAAGTTATACCAGGCTTATCATAGGAAACAAGAAATTAAATTAAATCATGAATTATATCCTTTTTGACGGCCCTGTTCGCAATCAATTATTGCCTTTGACCTTTACAAGACCTGTGGCAGATTTGCGTATTGGTATTTTAACCATTAGAGAAAAATGGGAGAAGCATTTAGGAAGCACTACTTCAACGGTAACGGAAGAATATCTTGCAGATAAATACCCAATGGTAGAATTTGAAAATAATATTATGATCAATGCTGCCTATATTCCTACTTCAGCTTTAATAGATTCTGTTTTTAATTTAAGGCCTATGCAAGCGTTATTTGACGGTGAAGATGTGGTGGCTTTTTATACACAGGATTCACAGGAGGAAATAGATTTTGATGCATATGAGCAACTAGAATTAGATCAAAAAACTCTTTTTAAAATTGAGCACACGTGGGATTTGTTTAGTAAAAACCATAAAGCTATTCAGCTAGATTACGAGTTGCTTACAGAAGAACGTGAATCTTTGAAAATTCCGAAGAATGTACAGGTAACTAATCCTGGTAATATATTTATTGAAGAAGGAGCTAAAGTTAATTTCTGTTCTTTAAATGCTTCCGAAGGTCCAATTTATATTGGTAAAGATACTGAGATAATGGAAGGTGCCTTAATACGTGGGCCTTTTGCATTATGTGAAGGTGCGGTAGTGAAAATGGGAGCAAAGATTTATACAGGCACTACTATAGGACCCTATTGCAAAGTAGGAGGTGAGATTAATAATTCGGTTTTAATGGCCTATTCTAATAAAGGGCACGATGGTTTTTTGGGTAACTCAGTATTAGGTGAGTGGTGTAATATAGGAGCAGATTCTAATAATAGTAATCTTAAAAATAATTATGAAGAAGTGCGTGTTTGGGATTATGAGACCGAAGGTTTTGCCAAAACCGGACTTCAATTTTGTGGTCTAATAATGGGCGATCACAGTAAATGTGGAATCAACACAATGTTTAATACCGGCACGGTAATAGGGGTAAGTGTTAATATATTTGGTCCCGGTTTTCCTCGTAATTTTGTGCCCTCGTTCTCCTGGGGTGGTGCGAGTGGTTTTACAACGTATAAAACAGAAAAAGCATTTCAGACCGCAAAATTAGTTACAGAACGCCGCAACATACCTTTTGATGAGCAGGAAGCGGCAATTCTGGAACATGTATTTGAGCAAACAGCTAAATATAGGAGGTATTAGTGCATCGCTGAAGCATCTACCTTACCAGCACCTTTTTTAAGCATAAGCACAAATGGGACACATATTAAAAATAGGATTCCCAGACTCAAGAAAATATCCATATAGGTAAGAACAGTACCTTGCAATGCTATTTTGCCTTCAAATACCTGATATGCGCGGTCTAAAGCCTCATTAAAGCTAAATCCTTTACTCATAAACATTTTCTGCAATCCATACACCTGACTTTGAGTTTGTGTATTTACGGCGCTAATATTCGGTAATAAATCTACACGGTGTTGTTGATTAAAGCGGTAGATCATTGTGGTTATGATTGCGATCCCGAAGGAGCCTCCTAACTGGCGCATCATTCCTGTAAAAGCTGCACCTTCACCTATCTCTGCTCCTTTTAAAGTTGACAATGCCAAAGTTGTTATGGGGACAAACAAAAGTCCTAAACCAACGCCTCTTAATACTAAAGGCCAAAACATTACTTCAGAAGCAGTATCTGGTGTGATAATATTGTGCATCCAGAAGCTAAAGAAAAAGAAACCAATAAAACCAAGAGCAACCAGATATTTTGGAGAAACTCCACGCTCTAGCAACTTACCTATAATAGGCATCATGATTCCTGTAGTTATTGAACTTGGAATGAGTAACAAACCGGCATCTGTGGCCGTCCACCCTAAAACAGACTGGGTGTATATGGGTATTATAAATGTTGAGCCATAAAGACCAAAACCTAAAATAAAGGTCATTATGGTACCCGTCCATAAATTAGTGTTTTTTAGAACCCGTAGGTTTACAATAGGATTATCGTAAACCAATTCTCGCCAGATAAAGGCTAATAATCCAAATGCGGAAACAATACTTAGCGTAATAATAATGTTGTTTTCAAACCAGTCATCTTGTTGCCCATGTTCTAAAACAAATTGTAAGGAACCTATAAAAGAAGCAAGAAAGATAATACCCCACCAGTCAACCTGGCTTGCTTTTAATTTTGTTCCATACTTAGGGCTTCTCACATACATAATTGTTAAAATGGTAGCGATAATTCCTATAGGTATATTAATGTAGAAAATATAGGGCCATGAAAAATTATCAACCAGATATCCACCTAATGGAGGCCCCAATGTAGGACCTACGATAACGCCCATACCATAAATTGCCTGAGCCATCCCTCTTTTTGCCATTGGGTAACTTTCAGTAATAATGGTTTGTGCGGTAACCAATAAAGCACCACCACCTAAACCTTGTATAAATCTAAAAGTTACTAGTTCCCAAATATTTGTTGCGTTTCCGCAGAGAAAAGAGGAAAACGTAAATATTACAATTGAAACCGCAAAGTAATTTTTACGACCAAATTGCTTACTCAACCAGCTGGTCATAGGTATGATAATTACGTTTGCAATAGCATACGCAGTAATTACCCAGGCAACATCTGTTAGGGTAGCTCCTAAACTACCACGCATGTCATTAAGAGCAACGTTTACGATTGTCGTATCTACGATTTCTAAAAGGGCGCACAATATTGCGGTAATTGTAATAATCACCCTTCTAAAGCCATATTCTACTAAGCTGTCTTCTTCTTCAATTGCTACTGCTGCCATACTATTATTTCAAATGAACATCTACGTTGGCATTCATACCTGTGCGTAAACGTGCTAATTTTTCAGTATCGTTGTTTGTTGTAAAATCTATTTTTACAGGTAAACGTTGTACTGTTTTTACAAAGTTTCCGGTTGCATTATCAGGTGGTAGTAATGAAAATCGAGCACCTGTGGCCGGAGAGAAGTTTGTAATAACTCCTTCAAACTCTTCATCAGGATATGCGTCAATCTCGATGCCTACTTTTTGACCCACCTTCATATCGCTAAGTTGGGTTTCTTTAAAGTTGGCAACTACCCATTTATCTGTTGTATTTACTAAATAGAACAGCGCCTGACCCGGTTGTACAAATTGACCTTTTTGTATTTCTACAGCAGAGAGTTGCCCGTCTATAGGAGCTGTAATAACAGTATAATCAAGACTGAGTTGAGCAGCATCTACCATTGCCTGAGCACTTTTTACATTTGCTTGAGCAACTGTTACCTGCTTTTTAGTAACATCTGTTTGCGAGTATGCAGCCGAGTTCTGACTTTGTAAAGCTTTTTGCTGATTCTTTAAAATCGAAAGATTTGCTTCAGCTTCCTGCATCGCTGCCTGAGCCTGCTCAAATTGTTGTGTGGTAATACTTTTGTTTTCGTAAAGGTTTTTATACCTGTTGAAGTCATTAGTCGCACGACCTAATTGAATCTTCGCAGTTTCAATACTTCCTCTTGATGACGATACCTGTGCACTTGAGGCAGAAGCATTAGCCTGCGAAGAACCTATTGTAGATTCTGCTATGCCTACCTGGCTTTGAGCGGCGGCGAGTTGTGCTTGTGCTTGTTCTAATTGTACAGTGTAATCTCGTTGATCAATAACAAGAATGGTGTCTCCTTTCTTTACAAATTGATTATCTGTCACGTAGATTTTCTCAACATAACCTCCTACGTGTGGTATTATTGAGTTCATATTAGCTTCAACCTGAGCATCGTCTGTTTCTTCATGAGAAAGCGAGTGTATAAACTTAATTGTACCGTATGTTACACCTATTACCAGTAAAACTGAAATAATAGCAATAAACTTTTTGTTGGTTTTTTTCTTTTGTTCCATTTTATTTAGCAGGATTAATTTTTAGAAAATTGATTGGTAAGCACACCTTCAGCACTTAGTAATTCGTAATATTTTTGGGTAATATCTGCTTTTGCGTAAGCTAGATTTATGCGGGTTTGCAGTTGTTGTACATCTGCTTCCAACAGATCGTTAGTATCAGAAAGGCCATTGTCGTATTTGTCTTTAACAATACGGTAGTTTTCTACTGCTTGCTCTTCAGAAACTTTGTAAACTTCAAGCGTATTTAATGCTAGATTATATTCTTCTAAGGCATTTTTTGCATTTACTTCGGCCTTAGAAGTCGCTAAATCAAATTTGTAGCTTAGTTCCTCTGCTTTAGTTTGTGCTAATTTTACCTCTGCTTTTGATTTAAAAAGTGATGATAGATCGTAAGATATACCCACTCCTACATTCATCGCGTTGGTTACAGTTAAGGCGTTATTGATGTCTAATGCCGTGTAACCACCCAGAAGTGCAACCGAAGGCAGGTAATCACCTTTAGCAACTTTAATTTCATCTTGAAGCGCTTCTTGCTGATAGTTTAAAGCCTGAAGATCATTGCGTTTTGAAATGCTGGGTAATGTAGTTGTTACAGGGGTGAAAGGGCTTACATTAGTTTCTATAGCCGTATCTTCAGGCAATTTTAGTAATGCATTTAAATTATAATTTAAGATGCGTGCATTTTTTATAGTATTTGCAAGCGTTAACTCAATATTTGCTTGCTGTAATTGAGCTTTAAGAAGGTCGTTACGAGCCAGTAAGCCGTTTTCTTCCATAGCTGTGAAATCTTTCACGCGCTGCGTTGCACTTTTTAAGTTATCTTCTACAAGATCTACAGAGGCGTTAGCTTTGTATAATTGTAAATAAAGTTTAACAGCATCTAAAGCGAGTTGTTCCTGATCATTAGCTGCGCTGTAAATGGCTGCCTGCAATTGATTTTCTCTGGCAGCAATACTATTCTTAATTTTAAAACCTGAAAACAGGGGCATTGAAACATTTGCAGCGCCTAGCAACAAACCATTAACATTATTAGGTTGTGAGGTTTGTGCAGTGCCTTCAGAACCAGAATCTGTAGTTGTAATGGGTATTTGCAGATTTATATTTGGCGTAGTTAGATATTGATATTGTCCTGAAATTTTTACATCTGGGTACTGTAGATTTTTACTAATTGCTAGTGCGCCTTTAGCAATGTCAACTTGTGAGTTGTTAATTTTAGATGCGTCACTAGTATGGAGTGCTATGGTAACCACTTCCTCTAGCGAAAGTTGTTTTTTTTCTTGAGCCTTAAGAGATATTGCACTTAAGAGTACAAAGAGACTCAATAGGATATGTCTAATTTTCATATTTTAATAGGGCTTTAATCAAATTTTGTAAATGTGTTGTTAGCGTGGTTTCTATATAGTTTTGAATTTTTGACTCGGTACTCAAATCGTAAATACCTTTGAAGAATTCAAGATTATAATGAAAGTGAAAATAGGTGCCTATGAGTGTAGGCAGCACTAATGAGATTTCTACAGTCTTTGAAAATTTGCCAGCGTCCTGACCGCGCTTTATAAAATTTTCTAAGGTTTTAAAATTGTCTTTTTTTTGAGAAATATACTGGTCTAGTTGTATACTGCGATTGTTATTAGATGATTCAGAATGTATAATCGTATATATACGTCTGTTTGCGTGAATACGCTTAATCATCATGGCAATTATTAAATCTATTCGTTCAAAAAAGGAAATAGAATCATTAGCTATTATGCCAAGAAGATCTCCCTGAAAATTGGCCATTCTATACACCATAAGAACCTCAAGTAATTTTTCTTTAGATCCAAAATAGTAAGAGATCATAGCGATATTAATATCTGCTTCTTTAGCTATTTGACGTACGGATGTACCGTCAAATCCCTGCTCTGAAAATAGTTTTTCTGCTACTTGAATGATCTGAAGTTGTTTCTCATTTAAATCCATACGCTAATATTAGAGTACAAAATTAAACAATTGTTTAAATTAAACGTTTGTTTAAATTTAAATTGATTTATTTTTAACTTATATCGTTTTCGTGGGTAGTTATAAATCTCTGCGGAAGATGTAATGAAATTCGTATCCCGAAAAATGATTGTCAAAAAAACTTAAAAATTGATCGCCTTCAAGTTTTTACGTGCTTTATAGATTTAAGATTTAAACAGAATAAACGATAGCAACGCTAAATAGAATCAAAATTATAAGACTAAAAATGAAATAGATAAGTACGCGCTTTTTATAGTTTTTAGCATTTAAGCGTATCTCTGTGCGTAATTTTTCTAGTTGTTTAGGGCTCGGCCTTTTATGATCTACAAAAGGTTTGTAGGTCGTGGATGTAGTATTAGAACTTCTATTATTAAATTTCGATTTACGTTCTCGTTTGTTGTTTTTAATCGACGTAATCATCGCCGAGACTGCCCCGCCAAAACTCATAAATTTACCTTTAATAATCTATTAGTATGATTAGGCTATTATAAGTTACTTGTTTATACATTGATTTATTTCGTAGTTAACTTTTTTACGCGTTTTAAAACGAGAAAGTCTTGAGGATTTGCAGTAAGTCCGGTAACATTTTTGTGTACAAACTTTATAACCTGATCATAGTACAGCGTGACAAATGGAGCCTTTGAAATTAATATTGAGTCCATTTTCTGATATATAACTTTTCGTTTTTCAATATCAGCTATTTTAAAACTCTGTTCATAAAGCCGGTCATACAATTCGTCTTTAAAATGTGTATAATTGGGACCGTTAGGAGTAAAATTTTTACTGTAATATAGAGATAGGTAATTTTCGGCATCAGGATAATCTGCAATCCAACTTGCACGAAATGAATCTAATTTTCCGGTAGATTTGAGTTGTCTAAGTGTAGATGGTGGCATTACATCTATAGTAATTTTTAATCCTAATTTGCCAAGTTCACGTTGAATGTATTCGCATATATCAAGATATTGACTATTTGTACCTATGGTTATTGATGGCACAGGATTACCACTTTCTTTAATATAGGCATTAATTAATTCTCGCGCTTTAGCAGGATTGTATTCATATCCGGGTGTCCCATATCCGGGTAATCCAGTGGGAATAAAGCCGGCATTTGCAGGAGTTCCTATACCATTTCGCAGATATTTAATCATTTTTGAGCGATCAAAGCCATAATTTACAGCCTGTCTTAGGGCTATAGAACGCACCTCTTCTGCATTACTGGGTAAAAAGAAGCCTAAGTATTCGGTGTTTAAAAACGGACCTGAAATAGTTTTTACTTCATTTTTATACTTTCCCTTAAGTTCACCTGTGGCAGTTAAAAGTTCGTCTTTGTAAGAAGGGTCTAAGCTGTTGAGCATATCCAGATTACCTTGCGCAAATTGAAGGAACTCACTTTGTTTATCGGGTAAAAATGTAATTGCTACCGCTTCAAGATAGGGTAGAGGCGTTCCATTTTCATCTGTTTCGAAGTAATTCTCATTTTTTCGAAGAACAAGTTTTACACCTTCTTCCCAGCGTTTAAATTTAAAAGGACCGGTACCAATAGGATGTGATCTAAATTCAGTACCGTAAAATTCTACAATTTCTTTAGGAACTACAGAGCAATATCGCATCGTCAAAAGTCCTATAAATGCCGGAAATTCTTTATCAAGATTTATAACTAGCGTGGTGTCGTTAACGGCTGAATAACTTTTGACATTGTTTAAAACCCAACTGCCGGGAGAGGCAACTTGTGCATCTTTTAAACGGTCAAAACTATAAACGAAATCAGAAGCAACAACTTTTCGTGTACTGTCTTTAGTTTTAAATTGAGTATGTTTATGAAATACAACATCATCACGTAGTGTAAACGTATAGGTTTTTGTGTCTTCACTTATCGTCCAGCTTTTAGCAATGTCTGCAACTATATTTAAAGAATCATCTTGTTGAACCAAACCATTAAAAAGTTGATTTGTGGGCCATATAATAGGAGGGTTACGGGCAAATGCCGGGTCTAACGTGGCAACATTATAATGCTCGTTGTATCTAAAAACGTTCAATTCATTCGAAGTGTCTGTTTTAGAATTACACGATGTAAGTAAATAGCAGGTTAAAAGAGCTATGCAAAGATTTTTTAAACTATTAATTTTCAAGTTGAAAACGAGTGATGGGGTACTGGGAACAATTGTACTTGATATTATATTTTGAGACCTTTGGTAATACGCATTCATAAGTTACTAATCATTCGATAGGGGCTAAAGCTTTAACAATAGAATTATTGTAGTTAACTTTGCACTTTAAACAGGCGCCTTTTTTTTCGCTTTTGCGAAAGAAAAACAAAAGTAACCAATTGTGAAGAAGATTCTAATGAACGAAGCAGGTAAAAAAGTAGCCTTTTACACTTTAGGTTGTAAGCTTAATTTTTCTGAAACAGCTACAATCTCAAGAAGTTTTAAAAGTGAAGGTTTTAACCGGGTAGATTTTAGCGAGGCTGCAGATATTTATGTTATTAACACCTGTAGTGTTACTGAAAATGCAGATAAGCGATTTAAATCTATTGTAAAGCAGGCTCAGAAAACTAATCCTGATGCCTTTGTTGCAGCTGTAGGTTGTTACGCCCAGTTAAAGCCTGAAGAACTTGCAGATGTTGATGGTGTTGATCTGGTTCTTGGAGCTACCGAAAAATTTAAAATCACAGACTATTTAAATGATCTTTCTAAAAATGATATGGGAGAAGTACACAGCTGTGAGATAGAAGATGCTAATTTTTATGTAGGCTCATACTCTGTAGGCGATCGTACGCGTGCTTTTTTAAAAGTTCAGGATGGCTGCGATTATAAATGTACCTATTGTACAATACCTTTGGCTAGAGGCATATCTCGTAGCGATACATTAGCAAATGTTATCGCTAATGCAAAGGAGATTGCAGCTCAGGGAATTCGAGAAATTGTTCTTACCGGTGTGAATATAGGCGATTATGGTAAGGGTGAGTTTGGGAATAAAAAACACGAGCATACCTTTTTAGATCTGGTAAAAGCTTTAGACAAAGTAGATGGTATTGAGCGTTTACGTATATCTAGTATAGAGCCTAATCTTTTAAAAAATGATACGATAAAGCTGGTTTCACAATCCCGTGCATTTGTACCTCATTTTCATATACCCTTGCAAAGTGGTAATAATGAACTTTTAGGTAAAATGAGTAGAAGGTATAAGCGTGAACTTTACGTAGATCGGGTTGCCGAAATTAAAAAATTAATGCCAAATGCGTGCATTGGTGTCGATGTGATTGTTGGCTTTCCTGGAGAGACAGATGAGCATTTTCTAGATACCTATACGTTCTTAAACGAGCTTGATATTTCCTACCTACACGTTTTTACATATTCTGAGCGAGATAACACCAAGGCTGCAGAAATGAGCGGTGCAGTGCCTTTAAAAGTGCGAAAAAAGCGTAGTAAAATGTTAAGAGGTCTTTCTGCTAAAAAGCGAAGAGCCTTTTACGAATCGCAGCTTAATACTACTCATAAGGTTTTATTTGAAGGAGAAAACAAAAACGGTTATATTAATGGTTTTACTGAAAATTATGTAAAAGTGAAAGCGCCGTGGGATCCTGCATTAGTAAACACCATACATCAAATAGAACTTACTGAAATAGATGAAGACGGATTGGTGCGGTTTACATATCAAAACGAAGATCTATTAACAGCATAAAAAAACCTGCCGTTGAGGCAGGTTTTTGGTTTTAAATGTCCTTGGGATTAAATGTTAATCCCTACCGGAAGTAATTTTTTATACTTTCTGCGGTTAGATCTCATAAATTTTGCGATCTCAGGACTTGTAGGGACTAAGCTGATGTTGCGATCTTCAACTTCTTTAAAGACTGTTACGATAAAGTCATTCATTTTATCTTCAGTTCCTTCGGGCATATTAATTTTTGTAAGAAATATTTTTCGATCTTGAAGTGAATATTCAATCTTTGCCATTTTGCCATCAAAGGTTGCTTCAAATTGTCTTAAAAACTCGTTGTCTGTTAATTCAATCGCTGTCATTACATCCATATAAAATTTGTTTTAAGAAATTACGTTTACTCAAGAAAAGAATTTGGGGTATAATGCGAAAAAATATAATTATGTTGACACATTGTTACAAATATACAAAAAAAATGTGGTTTTATTGAAGTTTAATTGTTAAAGCATTAATACTAAGGCGTATGATTCATATCTATCTAATGCCAGGGATGGCAGCAAACCCTAGCATTTTTGAATATATAAAACTGCCAAAAACCGATTATAAATTGCACCCGCTGACCTGGAAAATTCCTGAAGTTAGTGACAGTCTTGAAGACTATGCTAAAAAAATGCTTTTAGAAGTAAGGGAAAAAAATCCTGTACTTATAGGTGTGAGTTTTGGTGGTGTTGTGGTTCAGGAAATGGCGAAGTATATCAAGTATAAGAAAGTAATAATTATAAGCAGTGTAAAAAGTAAGGCTGAATTACCCAGACGTATGCGCTTTTCAAGAGCATTAGGCTTATATCATCTTGCTCCGGTTAAATTAGTACGCAACATAGATACACTTTCTAATTATGCTGTTGGAGATCGTTTAAAGCATAAAGTTGCATTGTACAAGAAGTACTTATCAATTACAAATCCCATTTATCTCAATTGGGCTTTGAAGCAAATGCTGTGTTGGGAACAAACCGAATACCTGGATGATTTAGTGCATATTCACGGAACTGAAGATCCGGTTTTTCCGTATAAATATATAGATAAATGTATACCGGTTAAGGGTGGAACCCACGTTATGATTATCTCAAAATGCAAATGGTTTAACAAAAACCTCCCTAAAATTATCGGTAATTAATCCCTAATTTGCAGAATAACATCAAAACTAATTTTTTATGATTAATATAAAATCAATATTAGCCGGTATAGGCTTAATCGCAACTACAGCAATCTGCGTGCAAGCTGTGCAGCAAAACACCGCAGATCCCGAAAATATTAAGGAAAATTCGATTAACGAAGAAAAACTAGTAAACGATTATAATGTCTATGCGATACCGCTTCCTGGTGAGATGGATTTTGCAGGTGAAAAATTAGCACTTAATGATCCCGACATTAGAGAGCGTATGGATCGAGAACTTCTCGTAAATACGTATTGGCAATCAAATGCGCTTCTTTTAATAAAAAGAGCAAATAAATACTTTCCTATTATCGAACCTATTTTAAAAGAGGAAGGTTTGCCAGATGATTTTAAATACCTGGCTGTTATAGAAAGCGGATTAACACAGGCGGTTTCTCCCGCACGTGCTACCGGGTTTTGGCAAATTTTAAGTTCTACCGGTAAAGAATTAGGGCTTGAAGTTAATGACAATGTAGATGAGCGCTATAATGTAGAATTATCTACGCGGGCAGCTTGTAAGTATCTTAAAGCTGCAAAAAATAATCTGGGATCGTGGACGCTTGCTGCTGCAGGTTACAATGCTGGTAACGCGGGGATTAGTCGCCGATTAAGAGAGCAGGATGTTAATGACTATTATGATCTATTATTGGGGGAGGAAACGGGTAGATATGTTTTTAGAATACTAGCTCTAAAAGAAATTTTATCAGATCCTAAAAAGTACGGTCTAAATTTTACCAGGCAAGATTTATATAATAAAGTTCCTACTTATAAAGTTAAGGTAGATACTCCGGTTACAAATTTTGTCAAGTTTGCTCAGGGTTATGGAATAAATTATAAGATTTTGAAATTACACAACCCCTGGTTGCGCGAAGATCATCTTAATAACAGTTCTAAAAAGGAGTATTTTATTGAAATCCCAGAAAAAGGAAGTTATAGCTATACTGTAGGACAATAGTATTGTTGCTAAACTAAAATAAAATTTATAAAAAAAAAGGAACCTCATGAGGTTCCTTTTTTTTTATAAACAAGTTGGTTTTTGATTTTAAAATGTAGCTAAAGATTCTGGCAGGTCATTAATGTTGATGTTAAGATCAAGATTAATGGTTGCTATTTGCCGGGTTAAAAATCTCATATTTTGAATAATGTTTTCTTCAATACTGGCATTAAACTTATTTGCCGGTCTTCTGTTAATATCTAGAATCTCACCATTGCTGGCTATAACAAATGATAAAGAAAGCCCCAAAGCATGTTTTAATAAATTCACAGTTTGCATATGCTTGTTTTGAGTTTCATCTACATATACAATCTGTATATTTTTATCAAATTGTTTTGAAAGCTTCTTTACGGTTGATTTATTATCCCAAAAGAGAACTACAAAGTCAACCATAGTACCATAGCGTTCTGCTAACTTATTTAAAACAGGAATTTCACCATCGCTGGGAATACACCAGGAGGCATAAGTAAGTATTAGCGTTGGTCGTTCAATGTCTTCGGTTGAGGTAAGAAATGTATTAATACTCTCAAATTGAAGAGGGTCTATATAACTACCTTGAAGATGATCTTTAACCAGTGTATCTAATAAGGATTTAGCATAGTCAAATTCTCCACGTTCTAAAGCTGTATCTACTTTCGTGTTGTATGCGTCTATATTAAGAGCTAAAGCTTCAGAAAAAAAGATTTTTTGATCTTCCTGAGCAGACATGTTTAAAATAGATACCAATAAAAGAAAGAGTAGTGTTTTTGCCATGTACTTTCGATATAATGCGAAGTTAGATCTAGTACGAGATATGGCGAAAACTTATCGATAAAAGGATTTGTTTATCGGCTAACAAACGTAAGTATTTGATTGTTAACTAAGAGAAATAAGACGATTAGAATTGGTAATGACAGTTGGCAATGATAGGTTAAGAAGTAGAAATTATCTTCTACTTCCTCTACCGTATTGTTGTTTTGGCATATTAGCTGCCTGTTTCATCTGCTTTTTCATCATTTTAATTTGCTCTCCAAGCATATTATGCTTGTCTAGCTTTTTAGCTTCGGTTAGAAGAATGTCAGCTTCACGTCTTCGGTTTTTAGTCATCGCAATACCGGCAAGATTTATTTTTGCCATAGCCAGGTCAGCATCCATACTAAGACCTAACTGAACTGCTTTTTTGAAGTATTTTTCAGATTGCGTCATATTTGTTTGCGATAGCATAAGACCATTAAGATAATTGTAATACCCGTTTTGCTTTTGTGTTAAGGCACCTTCCGGATTTTTAATTTTATCAAGCCATTTTTTTGATCCTTCAAAATCTTGTTTACGCAAACGCAGAAAAGCAAGTATTAAGATTTCATTTTTAAAATACAATAGAACAAAAATAGCGGCTAAAAGAATAAGCATAATTCCATTACCTATAGATCTATCTATAAACTGCCAGATTGCTAATCCTATCATAACAACGGCAAGAACTAATTTTATATTTTTATTAAACATATGTTGATTGAATTTTTTTAGGTTTGACCCGCTTTAAATAGTTGAAAAATCTATCAATAAAATTGAGCATGCAAATGTAATAAAAACAATCTGAAAAAATTTAAACTTTACATTTGCCGAAACGGAAAGTGTTTGTATATTTGCGCCCAGCTTTTGAGAAGGTATTTCTTAAAGCATTTAGTATAGAAAAGTTAAAGGAAGATTAAAGAAGATACACAATGAGCAAAAGAACGTTTCAACCTTCAAAAAGAAAAAGAAAAAATAAACACGGTTTCCGCGAGCGTATGGCTAGCGCAAACGGTCGTAAAGTACTTGCTCGTAGAAGAGCTAAGGGTAGAAAAAAACTATCTGTATCTTCTGAGCTAAGACATAAAAGATAAAATGGTGAATTACCGTTAAAATATCAAGGTGTTACTTTTTTAAGTAACACCTTTTTTTATAAATACGCCTACCGTAATTTTATACAAAACTCTTAATCTGAGCTAAAATGCCTAAAAACAACAACCTAAAGTCTATTTTAATTATCGGTTCTGGCCCTATCGTTATAGGCCAGGCATGTGAATTTGATTATTCGGGAACTCAAGCTTTACGTTCATTACGTGAAGATGGAATTGAGACTATTTTGATCAATTCTAACCCAGCAACAATAATGACAGATCCCACAATGGCAGATCACGTCTATTTGTTACCGCTAACTACAAAGTCACTTGTAAAAATTCTTAAAGAACACCCACAAATTGATGCGGTGCTGCCTACAATGGGAGGACAAACAGCATTAAACTTGTGTATAGAGGCTGACGAAAAAGGAATTTGGAAAGATTTTGGTGTTGAATTAATAGGGGTTGACATTGATGCAATAAATATTACTGAAGATCGCGAGAAATTCCGTGAATTGATGTTGAAAATTGGCGTAGGGATGGCTCCACAAGCTACTGCTACTTCGTTTTTAAAAGGAAAAGAGATCGCACAGGAATTTGGTTTTCCTTTAGTAATTAGAGCATCTTATACTTTAGGAGGTGCAGGAGCTTCTATTGTTCATAAAGCAGAAGATTTTGATGAGCTTTTGAGTAGAGGACTTGAGATATCACCTATTCATGAGGTGATGATAGATAAGGCTTTAATAGGCTGGAAAGAATATGAGTTAGAACTCCTTAGAGATAAGAATGATAATGTAGTTATTATCTGTGCTATTGAGAATATGGATCCTATGGGTATTCATACAGGTGACTCTATTACGGTAGCTCCGGCAATGACTTTAAGCGATGTTACCTACCAAAAAATGCGTGATATGGCGATTCATATGATGCGATCTATAGGGGATTTCGCCGGAGGTTGTAATGTGCAGTTTGCAGTAAGCCCTGATGATAATGAAGATATTATTGCGATTGAAATCAATCCGCGTGTATCAAGATCATCTGCACTAGCATCTAAAGCAACCGGTTATCCTATTGCTAAAATAGCTTCTAAGCTTGCTATAGGTTACCATTTAGATGAATTGCAAAATCAAATTACAAAATCTACTTCGGCATTATTTGAGCCAACTTTAGATTATGTAATTGTAAAAATCCCTCGTTGGAACTTTGACAAGTTTGAAGGTAGCGACCGTACGTTAGGACTACAGATGAAATCTGTAGGTGAAGTTATGGGTATTGGGCGTTCATTTCAAGAAGCACTTCACAAAGCTACACAATCGCTTGAGATCAAGAGAAATGGTTTAGGAGCAGATGGTAAAGGATATAAGAATTACGATACCATTATTGAAAAACTCACAAACGCAAGCTGGGATCGTGTCTTTGTAATCTACGATGCAATTCAAATGGGAATCCCCTTGAGTCGTATTCACGAAATTACAAAAATCGACATGTGGTTTCTAAAGCAGTTTGAAGAGATGGACGCTTTAGAAAAAGAAATAGGTAAATACAATATAGACACACTATCTAGAGATTTACTTTTAGAGGCAAAACAAAAAGGTTTTGCAGACCGTCAAATTGCACATATGCTTGACTGCCTAGAAAGTCAGGTTACTATGAAGCGTGATGAATTAAAAATAAACCGAGTATATAAGCTCGTAGATACCTGTGCTGCAGAGTTTGTTGCACAGACACCTTATTTTTATTCTACGTTTGAGAATGATATGCAATTAGCCTCTGGCGAGCGATTTGCAGATAATGAAAGTAAAGTAACCGAAAAGAAAAAAGTTGTAGTCTTAGGATCTGGACCTAACCGAATAGGACAGGGTATTGAGTTTGACTATTGTTGTGTGCACGGTGTGCTTGCAGCTGCAGAATGCGGCTACGAGACTATTATGATAAACTGTAATCCCGAAACGGTTTCTACAGATTTTGATATTGCAGATAAGCTTTATTTTGAACCTGTTTTCTGGGAACATATTTATGATATCATTCGTCACGAGAACCCGGTAGGAGTTATTGTGCAGTTAGGTGGGCAAACAGCTCTTAAGTTAGCTGAAAAGTTAGATCGATATGGAATTAAGATTATCGGTACTAGTTATAAAGCTCTTGATTTAGCTGAAGATCGCGGTAGTTTCTCTAGATTATTAAAAGCAAATGACATTCCTTACCCAGAATTTGATGTTGCAGAAACTGCTGAAGAAGCACTTGCTGTAGCAGATAAATTAGATTTCCCAATTTTGGTAAGACCTTCTTATGTATTAGGAGGACAGGGAATGAAAATTGTAATTAATAAAGACGAATTAGAAGAAACTGTTGTTGACTTACTTCGGAAGATTCCAAATAATAAATTGCTTTTAGATCATTATCTAGATGGTGCAATAGAAGCTGAAGCAGACGCAATTTGTGACGGTGAAAATGTATACATCATAGGTATTATGGAGCATATTGAGCCTTGTGGAATTCACTCAGGTGATTCTAATGCAACGCTACCACCTTTTAACTTAGGAGATTTAGTACTTCAGCAGATAAAAGATCATACACATAAAATAGCATTAGCGCTTAATACAGTAGGTTTAATAAATATACAATTTGCTATTAAAGACGATATGGTATATATCATTGAAGCAAATCCTAGAGCATCCAGAACGGTGCCGTTTATTGCAAAAGCTTACGGCGAGCCGTATGTAAATTATGCGACTAAAGTTATGTTAGGTGAGAAAAAAGTAACCGACTTTAATTTTAATCCTAAACTAGAAGGTTACGCAATTAAGCAACCGGTTTTCTCTTTTAATAAGTTTCATAATGTAAATAAAAAACTAGGACCTGAAATGAAAAGTACAGGTGAAAGTATCTTATTTATAGACAGTCTGAAGGATGATGAGTTCTATGAAATCTATGCTCGAAGAAAAATGTACTTAAGTAGATAATTTTTTTGCAACATTTTATTGTCGCGAACGTCATTAGTGAAAGATTAGTATAATAATGGCAAAATTTTAGTATTTAATTTGTCAAAGTTATTTAACTTTACAATGTCCTCAAACACAGTAATATGGCATGAAATTTACCTGGCTCTACATTTTAGTATTTGTTGTTGTTGCGTCAATAAGTGCGCAAGAAACACATATAATCGATTGGAAATCTGGATCTAAGTCCTTGCAATCTACACTAGAGATTGAAGTAGGAGATACCGTACAATGGGTTTTTGGAGAGACCATTCCTCAAAATTTAATGAATACCTCTTTCGGGACTTCAACAAATTTTGGGCTGCGGAAGCTTCAGGTAAAAGGTAGTGTATATGAGTTTGTGTTTGACAAAAAAGGCATCTACACTTTTGAGAGCAGTTTTAAAAAGAGCTTAAAAGGTTCAATCAAGGTTACAGATTCAAAATCGTATTTTTTAAAAGAAAAGGAAGGCTATAAGATTTATCCTAACCCGGTTAAAGACCGTATTTACTTTGAAAATCCTGCAGAATCAGATCCTT
Organism: Leeuwenhoekiella sp. W20_SRS_FM14; assembly: GCF_052119605.1. Classification (NCBI taxonomy): domain Bacteria; kingdom Pseudomonadati; phylum Bacteroidota; class Flavobacteriia; order Flavobacteriales; family Flavobacteriaceae; genus Leeuwenhoekiella; species Leeuwenhoekiella sp. W20_SRS_FM14. The sequence continues at coordinate 516,690 of NZ_JBGQOK010000002.1, forward strand.
TAGAGATAACATTTTACGATGTGTTGGGAAAACAAGTAAAACGTAATTTGCTAAGTTCTTCAATGGCGCAAAGCGGAATGGATGTGAGTGAATTAAAACGTGGCGTATATCTGGTTCAAATAGATAATGGCTCACGATCATTTACTCAGAAGCTAGTGAAAAATTAAAACACATAAAATTATATAATAAAAAAGCGAATCTTAATGATTCGCTTTTTTTATGTTTAATACTGAAGCTCTACCTTGTGGGAGTTTTTCAATATTTCAAGATCTTCGTTATTGATTTCTTGTTTCTCAGAAGTCTCTTTTCGATGCGTTTTTTTCATTTCCTGTCTCCTTAGGCTCTTTAAAAATTTTCGTACTTCTTTTTCGGTTTTTAAAACCAAACCTGGAACCGGCATGCTTTCACCTTTATCGTTTTTTGCAACCATAGTAAAATAACTCGAGTTACAATGTTTTATAATGCCGCTATGTATATCTTCAGATTCTACACGTATTCCTACAACCATTGATGTACGCCCCACAAAATTAACCGAAGCCTTCATAACAACCAGTTCGCCTACTTCAATAGGTTTTAAAAAATCTACGGTATCTACAGAAGCAGTTACACAATAATTTCCAGAGTGTTTAGAAGCACAGGCAAATGCAATTTGATCCATTAAGGATAAAATATAGCCACCGTGAATCTTACCGCTAAAATTAGTGTGTGAGGGCAGCATAAGCTCACTTATGGTTACCTGTGATTGTTCAATTCTCTTAAATGTATTCAATAGGAATTTTATGTAATGGGTTAATTATATTATTTAGTATATCTAAAAGTGATTTATTGCCTGTTAAAATGTGGGGAGTTTTCTTTAGATATGTCTGTTATAAAATATTTTGTATCTCCCCAAAAGAAAAAAGTAGCATAGCGCTCAACATAAGTGAGCTTTACATAACTTCCCTGATATTCTTTCAGTTTTTCAATAACATCATCTTCGCTTCCCATCACAGAGAAATCAAATATTTGAGCTCCGCTAATACCTTGACTTATTTGTCCTTCCCAGGTTTTAATAAGTACACCTTTGCTGCTAAATTTAATAAGCTCACCCGCACGAGTACCTTCACTGTATGGGACGGCGTAAATAAAGCTATAAAATAAAACTGCAAATAATGCAATTGCAGCTAAAACGATGAGGAGTAGTTTTTTCATAAAAACAAATTCTGTTTAGTATTCAATAAGCTGCAAGATGCAACTCTAGATTTCTTTTTCATAATCTAATTCTTCCTTAGCTCTTTTAACCAGTTTTTGATCAAGTTGCTTAGTAGCCTTAGCTCCTAACGTTTTTAGGTTTTCAACGCGGGTTATAAGATTACCTCTGCCGGTAAGTTTAGTCATAGTACGCTCGTATGTAGCGTTTACCGTACCTAGTTGATTTCCTATTTTTAGGAGCTCGTCTGTGAGTAAGGTGAACGCATCGTATAACCTTCCGGCCTGGGTAGCAATTTCTATTGCATTGCGTTTTTGTTTGTCATTTTGCCAGAGATTTTCTACCAGTTTTAGCGCCGCCAGGAGTGTAGAAGGTGTAACAATTATTACATTTTTTGTAAAAGCATCTTCATAGAGTTGGGGTTCATTTGCAGAAGCTATTGCAAAAGCCGGCTCAATAGGAATGAACATAAAAACGGTATCGGGACTTTCATCTAAAAGAACGTGATAGTTCTTTGTACTTAACGTATCTATATGCTTTCTAACGGAAAGTATGTGTTGTTTAAGATAAGTCGACTTTAAATCTGCATCATCTTCTGAAACGAAACGTTCAAAAGCAACAAGTGAAACTTTGCTGTCAACAATCATTTTCTTACCATCTGGTAAATGAATGATTACATCAGTTTGCAGACGTTTTCCATCTGTTGTGGTATGGCTATCTTGTAAGGTATATTCTCTTCCCAATTCAAGACCAGACTTTTCAAGAACCCGGGTTAAAATAAGTTCGCCCCAGTTACCCTGTAATTTAGCATCTCCTTTAAGAGCTTTAGTAAGATTGTCTGCATCTTTACTCATTTGTAAATTAAGTTCGGCCAGACCTTTTATTTGTTGTCTTAGTTCACTATGCCGACCTAAACTTTCTTTATTTGTATCCTCCACTTTCTTTTCAAAACTGTTTATTTTTTCCTGAAGTGGTTTTAAAATAAGATCTAGATTTTCTTTATTCTGAAGTGTGAATTTAGAAGATTTCTCATCCAGTATTTTATTGGCTACAATTTCAAAATCTTTGGTGAATTTAATTTGCAGCTGCTCTAACTCAGAAGTTTTTTCTTCTATACGTTGCTGTAAATTCTCAAAAGCAACTGTAGTACTTGTAAGTTCGTTTTGTAAAAACTCCTTCTTTTGTTGTAAATGTGCGTTTGCTTGTTTTAAGTCGATATTGGTTTGCGTTGCAGTATTTAACTGCTCTGCTTTAAGATTGAGGCGTTCATTCAATTTACCAGTCTCCGTTTTGTTTTTGAGAGATGCGATAAAATAGCCTAATACAACACCAACGACGATACAGACTAGAGCAACTCCAAGAAGTAGTAGGCTTTCATTCATTAGATTTACTTTGTTTCAAAGATAAGGATTAGGCTCTTCTCTTACCGAATAAAAAACCGTTGTGATTGCATATCAAAACCTATTTTATCATCGGGAAACAGATTTTCAAATATTCCCGATTTTATTAATTGTTCCGGTGTGTTGATATGACTTTTTCCCTCTTTTAATACAATCATTTTATCACAAAGCGAAAGAACCAATTCAATATCGTGAGTAGTACATAAGATGGTTTTATTCTTAGTATGCGCAATTTTTTTCAGCAATATAAAGATGGAGGCTTTGTGATGTAAATCAAGATGCGTTGTAGGTTCATCTAATAAAATTATATCTGTATCCTGAGCAAGGGCCCGAGCTATAAGCGCACGTTGTAATTGGCCGTCACTTAGTTCAAAACAACTTGTATTCTTAAATTGTTCTAGCTCTGTAGCTTCAATTGCATCAAGAATGTGTGTTTTATCAGCTTTAGAAAGTGATCCCAGCCAGTTTGTATACGGTTGTCTGCCTAGCGTAACCAATTCAAGAACCGTTAGGTTTTTTGAAATTTGTTGGTTAGTCAATACCAGACTTAAAAGTTTAGATTTTAAAAGTGCAGGGTAGGAGTCTAAAGTTTTGTTATCAAGATAAACATTCCCAGAAAGGGGTTTTTGAAGACCTGCAAGCGTACGCAACAGTGTTGATTTACCTGAGCCGTTTATACCCACCATTGCTGTGAAATCTCCTTGAGAAAGATCAAGAGTTACCTCGCTAACAATTGTTTTATTTTCTGCTTTAACGTAATAGCCCACAGATAGATTTTCACAACTCAGATTTGTATGTTTTTGAGAAACTTCCATATTTTAAAACAAGAGTTTCTTTTTTCGAATTAAAAGCCAAATCACAACAGGAGCACCTATAATTGATGTTATTGAGTTAATAGGAAGTGTAAACTCTAATCCTGGCATTTGTGCCAGTGTATCACAAATTAACATCAATACAGCACCACCCAGAAGGCAGGCTGGCATAAGAACCCAGTGATTTGAAGCGGTAAACCACTGTCGTACAAGGTGCGGTACCGCAAGTCCTACAAAAGCAATAGGTCCCAAAAATGCGGTTAGACTTCCTGCAAGAATACTGGTGGCTATTAAAATTATAAATCTGCTTTTTTGAAGAGAAACACCTATTGACTGTGCGTATAAATCTCCAAGTAATAGACTGTTGAGACTTTTACAAATGGTAAAGGCTAATACTATACTTATTGTGTAGCAAATAGTAAGTATGCCCAGAGCACTCCAGGAAATATCTCCGAGGCTTCCAAAAGACCAAAACATATACCGCTGTAATTCTTCAGCGGGACTAAAATAGGCTAGAATGCTTACGACGGCAGAGGTTAAACTTCCAAACATTAACCCTATAATAAGTAAGGCCATCGCGTCACGTACGCGGGAGGCTACGAGTAAAACAACACTCAACACGGCAAAACTGCCTATGCTTGCAGCAAGTATGGTACCCCAGCTTCCGGGAGCGATAATAGCCGAAAGTCCTAAAGCGCTTCCGCCTAGAATTAAAAAAGCAACGCCCAGACTTGCACCACTGCTTATTCCTAAAACAAATGGTCCTGCAAGCGGATTTTTAAATAGTGTTTGCATCATTAAACCGGCAATCGCCAGGCCGCTACCGGTTAAAATAGCTGCTATCGCTTTGGGAATTCGATAATCTATGATAATGTAGGTCCACGCACTTTTTACACGCTCGTCACCCAGAATTATCTTAAAAATCGCTTCTATAGGAATATGAACAGAGCCCAAAGCAATGTTGACCAGAAATAAAGCAAAAAGCAATAGTACCAGTAAACCGAATTTTGAGCTGTGGTTTTTAGGGCTAATCAAGAGGTTTAAAAAAATGAGGTTTATAATTTACAGTTAGTTCCGGGTGAAAAATAGCAACTAAATCTGCAAGTACCCAATCTGGTCTTGAAGGAGCCAGCTCGTAATAAAGCAGACCTCCTGTTGCACCTTTTGCACTTCCGAAGCCATAAATTTTATGATTTTTAAAGGCTTTAAATTGTTTATAAACAGCATTGCCGGCGCTCAGATCACTGTAGGTTTCAAAACTATTTGGTGAAATCCAGAAATCTGCATTCTGAGCGGTATTTAAAACTTCTTCTACGCTTAGGGCAGCGCTACCGGTACCTCTAGTTTCTTTATAGATATAATCTGCGTGCGCATCTGCAACAAGTTGAGCTGCCCAGCTATCTCCTTTAGGTAAATACCAGACATCTTTAAACATGGCTCCGCTTAAAACGGAGGGTTTTGATTTTGCCTGAGCAGCTTTTGTTTTTAGGTTACGATATTGACCTTCAATCCTATTAAAAATAGAATCTGCTTCTGCCTCTTTATCGTAAAGTGCTGCAAAAAATTTAATCCATTCTGCCTGTCCTAAAGGCGTGGTTTCTACCCAATCGCCATTATAAATAACTGGTATTCCTGCTCTTTTAATAGAACTCAACGCTTTGTTTTCACCATCAACACCAAAACTTACTAAAACATCAGGGTTAAGATTTATAGTACTTTCAGTATTAATAGATTCATTTTGCCCTAACTCTTTAATAGCGCCGTTTTTAATGTGTTTTCGTACTGTTTCCGAAGAAATATAATCCAGATTGGGAAATCCTTTTAACGTTTGTGTCACACCCAGTAACTCTAATGCCGGGATGTGTGTGGTTGAAGTTACCACGATCTTTTCTACGGGTATTTCTATCACCGCATCTGCTGTAATACTATCTGGTAATTGGATCCCTCGTTGAACCAAGGCGTAGTTAAATGTCTTATCACTATTAGGCCAGGCTTTAGAGACTGTGATAATTTTAAAAGTTTTGTAACGGATAATTTCAAAACCCTTAGCGTAACTAATCTTTTGCTCAATTCCTTCACGAAAATGCTTATCAACTTCTTTGTTCTCTTTTTTACAAGAGGATATAGAGCATGATAAACAAATAAATACGATAGGTAATAAACTGCGCATCAGAATTATATAGATTTAAAATTGATTTAGAATGTATTATTCAAAACCCAAAAGTAAGATTAATTAAAAAAAGCAAGGTAGCGTAACACATTTGATTAACTTCGCGCTTTAGTTTTTGGTGTCATTTTTTATTCTAAAAAATGACTTAAAAGGGAATCAGGTGATTTCACATACGAAGTAGAATGAGCTAATACGAAATTTAATGATTTTGTATTTTTTTCACTTCATAGTTCGAAAATTCCTGAGCTGTTCCCGCAACTGTAAGCTTAGTCCGCATTTGACGGATGGTAAAGATTGTTCTTAAATACCACTGCCTTTTTAGGTGGGAAGGTTAATCTTTATACGCAAGCCAGGAGACCTGCCAGAAATAACATTTAACAAATGACTTTCGGGATAGAGGTCTGGCGAATATGAAATATATATCTAATTACATCATCACCCTGGTAATGCTTACTGCATTATCCCTAAAAGCTCAGGAACGCCCGTTCACTGCCTTAGACTCTGTATATCTTACAGATAGTAAATTAAAAGAATTTTCTACAGGAAGAAATCTTACCGTTTTATCAGATACGATATTGCGTAAAAACAGGCCACTTCTCACCAATACGCTCAATTTTAACACGCCTATTTATTTTAAAGAAAATGGATTGGGAATGGTATCCTCACCCTCATTTAGAGGTACTACAGCTTCACAAACTGCTGTTTTATGGAATGGTATAAATATAAATTCTCAATTAAACGGCCAGCTAGATTTTAATACGGTTAATGCGGGCGCTTACAGCGAGATTGCTGTGCGTGGCGGTGGTAGTAGTGTTGTTTATGGTACCGGTGCAATAGGAGGTAGTGTACATTTGAATACGCGGTTAACCTATGAAGATCAACAAGCGCATAATCTTTTTCTGCAATACGGTAGTTATAACACCCAGGATGCCCGATACAATTTGAATCTGGGTACCAAAAAATGGAGTTTAAATCTAGCTCTAACCCATAACAGCAGCGATAATGATTATGAGCTTCCAAATAGAAGAAAAAATTTAAACGGAAATTTTGAAAACACAGCCTTAAATGTTGGACTCGGATTTAAAATCAATTCAAAAAATTCAATACGCATATTTAGTGAACTTTTTAACGGAGAACGACATTTTGCAATTACACGGGCTTCAGAAACTAAGACTAAATATCAGGATCTTAACAGTAAAAATTTACTCGAATGGGAACACAGCTTTGGTTCCTTTAAGGGTATAGCTCATGTGGCCTATCTTGAAGAGTTTTATAAATATTTTGCAAATATAGATAGTGAAGTTTATTCTTTCGGAAAGGCTAAAACGTTTATTACCAAGTATGATTTGAGCTATCAAATTTCAGACCGGCTCAAACTGAATTCCGTATTGACTAATACATCTACCAGCGGTTTTGGTTCTAGTTTTGGCGATAATGACCGTAATATTTTTGCTGCCGCATTGTTATTGAAGCATCAACTGGCAAACGATTTTAATTATGAATTAGGAATAAGGAAAGAGCAAACTGAGAATTATGATAGTCCGTTTTTATTTTCTTTTGGAGCAACAAAAGCCTTAAGTGATTTTTTCAGCTTAAACCTTAACGTATCAAGAAATTTTAGAATACCTACCTACAACGACTTGTACTGGGAAACCGGCGGCAACCTGGATTTACTCCCAGAGAAATCACTTCAAGGTCAGTTGGGTGCCGTTTTTAACTTCAATTCTATTCAGCTTAATCTAACGGGTTATTACAATTCTATCACAGATATGATTCGCTGGTTGCCGGGAGCGGGTGGTGTTTGGAGTCCAAGTAATGTAGACGAAGTGGAGATTTACGGTCTTGAATCTGGGTTAAGTTGGTCTAAAAATTTCAATAAAGAGCATCGTATCTCTTTAAATGCAACATACGCATACACAGTATCTGAAAATAAACAAACCGGGAACCAACTTATCTATGTGCCTTTTCATAAAGCTACAGGGACACTAGATTATGGTTATAAAAGGTTTAATGCATCATTGCAGTATCTGTATGTAGGCGAAGTCTTTACCCGTAGCGATAACAATAGCCGTTATAATCTGGATGCGTATAACGTGGGTAATTTTAGTCTGGGTTATAGCTTCGGAAAAGAAAAGAACTACGAATTGGGCGCTCGTGTAAACAATTTTTTAAACACCGAATATCAAAGCGTTGAAAGCCGCTGGATGCCGGGAAGGAATTTTAATATGTATCTAAATTTTAAATTATAAATACCAATTATGAAAATTAATAAACTAGCAGTATTAGCACTCTTAGGTGCTTTTTTATTCAACTCGTGTACAGACGATAATGACGATTTAATAGAATTAATTCCTGAAGGTGATTATACTGATGGTTTTTTTGTGGTAAATGAAGGAGGATTTAATGATGGGGGAACGGTCTCATTTATTAGTGATGACCTTAATACTGTAGAACAAAATATTTTTAATGTAGTAAATCCTAATGCAAATGATTTAGGCGTTTTTACGCAATCTATATTTTTTGATGATTCACGTGCTTATGTAATCTCTAACGGCTCAAATTTAATAACAGTTGTAGATCGATATACTTTTGAATTAATAGATGTAATCGATGAGGGGCTATCATTCCCACGTTACGGAACAGTTTTAGATGGTAAGGCTTATGTAACAAATCAAGATGACTATACCACAAACGCTGATGACTATGTTGCAATTATAGACTTAACTACGCTAACCGTAGAAAAATCTGTAGTTATAGGAAATTATGTAGAAAAAATTCAAGAAAGTGAGGGCTTACTTTATATTCAGGGAAGTGCTTTTGGAAGTGGCAATAAAATAAATGTTTTTGATCCTAGTACAGAAGCCGTGTTAAAATCTATAACTACTGCAGAAGGATTAGATTCTTTTGAGGTAGTAGGAGACGTAGTTTACACAATAGGAGGTGGCAAATTTCAAGAGTTTAGTAAATCTACAGGAGCAGAGGTTTCTTCTTTAAGCTTTACGACTTTAAATAATCCTGTAAACTTAGATGTTGAGAATGGGTTGGCTTATTTCACAAACGGAAAAGCAGTTTACAGTATGCTTATTTCGGTTTTAGAAGAGCCTGTGACACCATTATTAACATACGAGTCTAATTCCGCATTTGGAGTTATGTATGGTTTTAGTGTTAAAAATGATCGTATTTATATAGCAGACGGGGGTGATTTTTCTTCAGATAGCTTTGTTGAAATTTATACTTTAGATGGTGAACTATTAAAGAATATCCCTGTAGGATTAGGACCCAATGGTTTTTATTTCAACTAAACTTTTAATTCAATTAATTATATAAAAAAAGCGGCTTAACCATTTGGTTAAGCCGCTTTACTTTTATCAAAAAATTTTAATTTATTTTTTGATTTGAGGAACTTTGTCAACATACATTCGTTGATAGGTAGGAGAAAACATTTCACTCTCACCTAATAACTCAAAAGATCTTGGTTCGCTTCTCTTAGTTGAAGATTTTCGACCTAAAATTTGATCTAATGCCAGACTTAATAATGGTTCTGTAGGATTACCCAGTTCTCCAAGATTAGTAAGATCTTCCTCTAATTCAAAGTCCGGTTCTATACCTGTAGGAGGACCTATAACGTCATTTGCATTTCTATAGGTATAAATTAAAGGTTGAATGGCATAGGTATGATTAGGATTTGCATTTGCTCTTCCAAAATTATTTGAATCATACAGTGTAGTCGAAGCCTGAAATTTACCAACTGTGGTTTTACCTATAGTTTTTACATCTATATACGGTCTTAAACCTATAATTGTTAATTCACTTGCAGAAGCGGTACTTCCCGTACCTATAACATAAAGGCGATTTAAATTTAAACTGTTTATAGGCTGTTCTTGAGGAGTTCCTGTATATATAGTAGAATTAAATCTACTTAATAAACTTTCTGGAGCCTCAGACTCAAAATAAGCCTGAGCTTCAGGATTCCATTGTTGTTTTGTTAAAATTTGACCCTCAAATTGACCGGTAATCATTGAAGTCAAATCAATAGCGGTGGCAACAGAACCACCACCATTATATCTTAAATCTAAAACTAAATCTGTTATTCCATCAGCCTTAAATTGGGCAAAAGCATCATTCAGTTCTCCATCAAAATTTGAGACAAATGAGTTGTACATCAAATAACCAATTTTAGTGCCATTTATATCTAGAGTTTTAGCTATGTATACGGGATTTTCTACAAATCCTTCAACTTTATTTAATTCTACAGTTTCGCCAGTTTCGCTAACTGTATTATTGGTTACACTTGCTAAACTCAAGGTGTACGTATCCTGAGCTAATAACATTTGATAATTATTAATAGTCAATGTAGTACCATCTATTCGCGTAAATAAATCACCACGTTCAATTATACTTGCGGAAGCAGTAGAATTAGGTGCAACGTAGCGTACGTATCCAAATATATCATCAGTGCCTGAAAAGCGAACGAGGCTAAATTTTAATCCGTTACTTTTACTAACACCAGAAAAACTATTTTCGAGTTCTACATAATTATCTGTTAGAAAACTGAAGCGATCTCCATTAGTAACAAGTACATTAGAATAGAAATCTTCGGGTACAGGATTTTCTGATAAAAACTTCACGTATGTAGGTGTATCAGTAAAGAAATCATCTGCTAATACATCTACATCTGGTTTGTATAAATAATACACATTCATCGCCTGATACATAAAATCCTGGATAGGATAATCAGCGCGATTTAATTCTGGTTCTGGCTCCGGTTCTTCAACAGGATCAACAACTACTGGTTCTGCGGTATCATCATTGCTAGAGCACGAACTTAAAAATCCTACAGCTAAGAGTGATACTAAAAAATACTTTTTCATACTTATTTTTTTAAGGGATATAGGTGTGATTTAGTGTGGTAAAATAAGATTTAGCTAGCTCTTAGGCAAATCCAATACATACATACGTTGAAAATCTGGGTTAAACATTTTACTTTCTCCTACAGTTTCTAGATGAGTTGTATTTTCAAAGCTTTTTGTAGAAGCACTGCGACCTAATATTTGGTCTAATGCCATTTTTAAAAGTGGCTCGTTAGGATCGCCTAAAACTCCCAGGTTTGAAGCTCTTTCGGCGATCTCAAAATCAGGTTCGATTCCTGTAGGTGGTCCTACAGTGCCGTCAGCATTTGCGTAGGTATAGATTAAAGGTTGAATAGCGTAGAAGTGATTTGGGTTTACATTTTGTCTGCTAAAATTTTCAGAATCATACAAAGTCGTAGAAGCCTGAAACTTTCCTACCGTAGTTGTGCCTATCGTCTGTACATTTATATACGGCTTAAGACCTATTATGGTAAGTTCGCTTGCAGAAGCAGTACTCCCTGTGCCTATTACAAATAAACGACCTAAGTTTAGGCTGTTAATAGATTCACCTGTTCTAATAGTGTTATTAAAACGGTCAATTAACGCTTCAGGATCTTCTGCTTCAAATGCTGCCTGTATTTCAGGATTCCATTGTTGTTTAGTAATAACTTCACCGTTAAATTGACCCGTAATCATTGACGTTAAATCTATTGCAGACTCTACAGAACCACCGCCATTATACCTTAGGTCCAGCACCAGATCGGTTATGCCATCTGTTTTAAATTGAGCAAAAGCCGCATTTAATTCATCATCAAAATCTGCAGTGTATGCGTTATACATTAAGTAGCCTATTTTCTGGCCGCTTATGTTTAGTGTTTTTGCTATGAGTATAGGGTTCTCGATTAAACCTTCTTCTTTGGTTAAGGTTACAGACCGGCCATTTTCAGTAATACTTACAGCATTACCAGTATCTATTAAATCAGCAAGTGTTAAGGTATAGGTATCAAGCGCCAATAAATCTAGATAGTTAGTTATGGTAAGCGGCGTGTTATTCACTTTAGTAAAAGCATCGCCTCTTTTTATATCTTTAGTAGATGCATTAGAATTAGGGATAATGTAGCGTACATAACCTATAATCTCATCGCTTCCGGGAGAAACGCGCACCAGCCTATACTCTAAACCATTGTCTTTGCTTATACCCGCAAATCTATTCTCTAACTCGCGGTAATCGTCGGTCATAAAGCTAAAGCGATCTGCATTAGACAATAAATCTTCGTATAAATCTTCCGGCGTATTAAAAGGATCTAGATAGATGTTTAAATCTGCCTGCGAATCAAAAAAATCATTGGCCAATACCGGTACATCGGGTTTGTAGAGGTAATAAATATTCATTGCTGAATAGATAAAATTCTTAATTTCTAAATTATTTGAAATTTGAACATCATCGCGGTCCTCGCTGCAGGATAGCAGTATCATAAGTGAACAAAGACCTATTAGGGGTAGCGCAATCTTCTTCATAAAGCGGTTTATTAGCATACTAAAAATACGGTATAATTGTATTACTGGTTTTCCTGTGTAACAAATTTTAGACATAATCGTCTTCCTTATAACTAACCACAACAATAAATGAACCAAAAAGAGTTTTTAGCACGAGTTACTCCCGTTCAGGATAGATTGTATCGTTTAGCAAAGCGATTACTGGTTTCTGAAGATGAGGCACAAGATGCTACTCAGGAAGTTCTTATAAAGTTGTGGTCTCAGCGAAAAAAAATGAATAAGCTGCGGAGTATTGAAGCTTTTGCAGTAACGATGACTAAGAATTATTGTTTAGATAAGCTCAAGGCAAAAAGCAGTTCTAATTTACAACTGGTACATACTAATTACGAAGATCAGCATTACAATACCGTACGGCAAAGTGAAGTAAGTGACAGTGTTGCCTGGGTTTATAAGTTAATGAATGACCTGCCAGAGCAACAGCGAATGATCTTACACCTTAGAGATGTAGAACAGTTTACAAATAGTGAGATTGCAGAAGAATTAGAATTAAATGAAACAGCGGTACGTGTTGCGCTGTCTAGAGCCCGAAAAACAATACGAGAAGAATTGCTTAAAAAACATAACTATGGACTTAAATAATATAGAAAACCTGCTTGAGCGCTACTTTGAGGGAGATACTTCCTTAGAGCAGGAAGCTAAGCTTAGGGAATACTTTACTAGTGATGAAGTTGCCCCGCACTTAGAGGAGTACATACCTCTTTTTACCGCTTTCGCGAAAGCAAAACAAGAACGCTTTAATCGTAAGATTGAATTGCCTCAATCAAAACGATCCTGGCAATGGATACCTATCGCAGCAAGTATTTTACTTTGTGTAGGTTTGTTTTTAACTTTTAATACTAAAAAAGGCACAGATAACGACTTAGGTACTTATAAAGATCCTGAAGTTGCTGTATTAAAAACAAAACAAGCGCTCTTTATGATGGGTAATTTTATGAATAAAAGTACCTCACAATTAAATAAACTAGATACGTTTGAAGAAACGACCAACGAAATTTTAAAATAATCTTAAATCAAAAAACGATGAATAAATTAGTAATTACATTAATGTTTGTAGGATTGAGTCTTACTGCATTTGCACAAAAAAACTTTGATAAGTTTGAAGACATGAAAGACGTTACCTCAATGGTAATGAATCAAAAAATGTTCAAACTATTAGGGCAGATGGATCTTGATTCTAAAGACCCAGAGATGAAAAGTTATATCGAGATGGTAAATAGCCTTGAAGATATTAAAGTGTTTACGACAAAAAATATAAGCGCAGCTCAACAAATGAAGGGTGAGTTTAAATCGTATTTAACCAGTGCTAATCTGCAACAATTGATGCAGGTAAAAGATGATGGCAAAAATGTGAATTTTTATTACAAGCCCGGCAAAAGTGAAAACTTTGTAAGCGAGTTTGTGATGTTTTTAGATGGTATGTCTACAAAAGACGATACGGTACTTATTAGAATTACCGGTGATATTAACCTTAAAGAAATAGGTAAAATAGCAAACAGCATCAATTTTAAGGGAAGTGAAGAGCTTAAAAATGTAAAAGTTAACTAAGATGAGCACATTAAAAGCAGTTTTAGTAGTTCTTATGGTTGGTGCATTATCCAGTTGTCAGGATAAGCAGACTCTACAAGAATACTATATAGATAGTAAGGAAAATGACGCCTTTATAATGGTTGATTTACCTACAAGCTTAATAGCTCCGGTTACTCAGGAAATGACTGAAGATCAAAAGCGGGTAATTAACTCAGTTAAAAAAGTAAACTTACTGGCATATTCTATGAAAGACAGTGAGTTTTATAATTCTGAAACGGTAAAAGTCAAAGAGATTCTTGCTGATGATGATTATGAGGAGTTGATGAAGTTTGGAAAACCGGGACAGCGTATGCGTCTTTTTATTAAAGGGCAGGATGAAGCGATAGATGAGGTGGTTGTTTTTGCTCAGGATGAGAATAAAGGATTTGTACTCGCTCGTGTACTGGGCGATAAAATGAATGTAGCAGATATGGTACGGTTTGCAGAAACAATGGACACCAGCAGTACAAATTTTAATACAGCAGGTTTTGAAGGCGTGATGGATGTTTTCAAAAATAAATAAGTGCAGTTTTAATAGATTAAAAAAGGATCTCAATTGAGATCCTTTTTTTTGTTTAACACAATTCGGTTTGTGATGCTTTACTCGTTCAGTTTATGAGTTATAATCGCAATCTGCTTAGGGGTTAAAAATGATTAATCGTATTTTTAACTAATTACATAAAACTATGAGTAAAGGAATATATATAGCAACGATAGAACCCAATAGTGGTAAGGCAATTATCTCTCTCGGTTTAATGCGCACCTTGCTGGGTAAAACTGCAAAAGTGGGATATTTTAGACCTATAATTGATGATGTAAAAAATAAAGGAAAAGACAATCACATCAATACGGTACTCTCGTATTTTGATATTCAGCTAGATTACAATGAGGCATTTGCTTTTACCAGAAGTGAGGTTATAAAAAAACGGAATAAAGGCAAAGCGGGAGAAATTTTAGATACCATAATTACCAAATATAAAAACCTCGAAGATCGATTTGATTTTATACTGGTTGAAGGTTCAGATTTTACAGGAGAAGGTACTGTGTTTGAATTTGATACTAATGTTCTTATCGCAAAAAATTTAGGTCTTCCCGTCATTTTAGTAGGAAGCGGTATAGGGAAAACTGAAGATGATTTACTCGGGAGTTTACAAATCGCCTATACCAGCTTTTTAGATAAAGATGTATCGGTGATGGGAGTGGTGGCAAATAAAGTTGAACCGGTAAATCTAAGTAAAGCTAAAAAGGGATTGCGATCATTTTTACCCGAAGCTGTTGAGGTATTTGCAATTCCCTTTACTGAAGAATTAGCGCATCCTACCATAAAAGAAATTGTGCACGAGCTGGATGGTGAAGTGCTTTTTGGAGAAAAGTTGCTTGATAATCAAACCGGAAATTTTGGAGTAGGAGCCATGCAGTTGAGAAACTACCTTACGCATCTTAAACAAGATAGTTTAGTAATTACTCCGGGAGATCGGGCAGATATTATTTTAGGAGCTTTGCAAGCCCATATTTCTACAAATTACCCTAGAATTTCGGGTATAATACTAACGGGAGGTTTAATCCCTGAAGAGCCTATACTTCAGTTGATACGTGGTTTATCACAAATTGTACCTATCGTATCGGTAAAAGACGGTACGTTTTCGGTGACAAACCGAATAGGTAATATTAAATCTCAAATTTACGCATCGAGTAAGCCGAAAATTGAAACCTCATTAACCGTATTTGAAAAAGAAGTTTCCTTTGATACCTTATTAGAACGTCTTATAAATTTAAAACCGAAAGGCATCACGCCCAGAATGTTTCAGTACGGGTTGATGAAACGAGCGCGAACTGCAAAGAAGCATATTGTAATGCCAGAAGGTACAGATGATCGTATTTTAACTGCAGCTGTGCGACTCGTTGAATTAGATATTGTAAAAATCACATTGTTAGGAGACCCTGAAAAGGTTAAGGAGAAAGCTGTGAAACTAAATATTCCCCTTAATTTAGATAAAATCACAATTATTGATCCTGTTAAATCGGCATATTTTGATGATTATGTGACCACATTTTATGAGTTGCGTAAACATAAGAATGTAAATATGGATATTGCTCGGGACTGGATGACCGATGTTTCTTATTTTGGGACGATGATGATTTATAAAGGGCACGCAGACGGTATGGTTAGCGGAGCGGCTCATACGACACAGCATACCATACGACCCGCGCTTCAGTTTATAAAAACAAAACCGGGAGTTTCTGTGGTATCCTCTGTATTTTTTATGTGTCTTGAAGATCGCGTTTCTGTATTTGGTGATTGTGCTATTAATCCCAATCCTTCCGCAGAAGAGCTTGCAGAAATTGCAATTTCTTCCGCAGAAAGCAGTCTTGCTTTTGGTATCGAACCTAAAATAGCAATGCTTTCCTATTCTTCAGGAACTTCAGGAAAAGGTGCAGATGTAGACCGCGTACGGGAGGCGACCGAAATTGTAAAACGCTTACGGCCAGACTTAAAAATAGAAGGTCCTATTCAATATGACGCAGCGGTAGATGCAACTATAGGTAAAAGTAAATTGCCAGATTCTGAAGTTGCAGGCCAGGCCAGTGTGCTTATTTTTCCTGATTTAAATACCGGAAATAATACTTATAAAGCGGTACAACGGGAAACCGGTGCATTAGCCATTGGGCCTATGTTGCAAGGCTTAAACAAACCGGTAAATGATTTAAGTAGAGGTTGTACGGTAGATGATGTATTTAATACGGTAATTATTACTGCGATTCAGGCGCAGGGATTATAAATTAAAAAACAAGATAGCATTCAAACTATGAATATATTAGTTATTAACTCCGGAAGCTCTTCGATAAAGTTTCAGCTTATAGCTATGCCCGAAGCGAGCGTTATGGCATCAGGAATGGTAGAGCGTATAGGGATAGATGGTGGTCAAATTACCTACAAAGCCGGACAAAGAGAATTTACTGAAAAAACGAATTTTGAAGATCATACGGCAGGTTTGTATAGAATATCCAGCCTTTTGATGGATTTAAAATACGGTGTGATTGATAATACAGATGAAGTAGATGCAGTAGGACATCGTGTGGTGCACGGAGGTAAGAAATTTACGGAAACGATACAGGTAAATGACGATGTGAAAGCAAACATAACTCGATTATTTTCACTGGCACCTTTGCACAATCCGGCAAATTTAACCGGTATTGAAGTAGCCGAAAAGTTGTTTGACAAAGCGCCACAATTTTGTGTATTTGACACAGCATTTTTTAAAGATATTCCGCAGAAAGCATATCAATATGCAATTCCGCAGCATTTTATGACCGAAAATAGAATACGGCTTTATGGTTTTCACGGGACCAGTCACAAGTATGTGAGTAAAAAGGCTTTAGATTATTTACAGAAACCAGATGCTAAGATAATTACCATACATTTAGGAAATGGATGTAGTATGGCAGCCATAAAAGATGGTAAGCCCATAGATACCTCTTTAGGTTTTGGGCCTGCTAACGGATTAATTATGGGTACGCGTGCGGGGGATATAGATCAAAGTGTTGTTTTCTATATGCAGGAACATCTGGGATATTCTATACCAGAAGTAAACGATATTCTAAATAAGAAAAGTGGAATGCTAGGACTTACGGGGTTCAGCGATTTAAGGGATATAGAAGAAGCTGCTGCTGCTGGTGATTCTGTATGTACGCTTGCACTTGAAATGAATGCTTACCGTATTAGAAAGTATATAGGTGCTTATGCCGCAGCTTTAAATGGAATAAATGCAATTGTATTTACTGCAGGTATAGGTGAAAATAGTTCTTATTTACGCAGTAAGGTTTGTGCTCAGATGGATTATCTCGGAATTTATTTAGACGAAAATTTAAATGCAGAACGCTCTAAAAAGCTTAGAGAACTGCAAAGTGAAAACTCTCGTGTTAAAATTATGGTTATTCCTACTAATGAAGAATTAGAGATTGCAAATCAAGTATATGACCTAATACAAGAATAGGATTACTTACCTATTCCTTAACCGTATAAGGTTAACAAGTAAGCTAAAAAAAATAAACGCTAAACCTGAAAGTACAAAAGTATTTTTAAGTATTCCCGCAAGGCCCGCAGAAAGAATACCTATATATAACCCAAGTACCAGTACTAGATTTAGCGATATTTTCATAATTTTTTAGATGCCTGTATAATTTGCAGGAGTTATAGCTTTGAGTTCTTGCTTTATAGCATCACTCGTTTCTAAAGTGTCTATAAATGCGTGCATTGAAGCTTGATTAATTACTTCGTTTGTACGAGTTAAACCCTTTAAAGCTTCATAAGGATTGGGATAGCCTTCCCTTCTTAAGATGGTTTGTATTGCTTCTGCAACCACAGCCCAGTTATTCTCAAGATCTTTAGCAAACTTGCCTTCATTTAAAAGTAGTTTGTTTAAACCTTTTAATGTACTCTGAAAACCGATTATGGTATGGCCTAAGGGTACACCTATATTGCGTAAAACCGTACTGTCTGTTAAATCGCGTTGTAGTCTTGATATAGGTAATTTTGCAGAAAGATGTTCAAAGATGGCATTTGCAAGACCCAAATTTCCTTCACTATTTTCAAAATCTATAGGATTTACTTTATGTGGCATTGCAGAAGACCCCACTTCTCCTTTTTTAATTTTTTGTTTGAAATATTCCATAGAGATGTATTGCCAGAAATCTCTATTTAGATCTACCAGGATTGTATTTATGCGCTTCATAGTATCAAAAAGAGCGGCCATGTGATCGTAATGCTCAATTTGAGTAGTAGGGAAGGAGTGGTGCAGTTTTAAAGTTCCGCTTACAAAAGAAGTTCCAAAACTCTTCCAGTTAATTTGTGGATAGGCCACGTGGTGTGCGTTGTAATTTCCGGTTGCACCACCAAATTTTGCAGCGCTAGGTATATCTTTAAGTAAACGTATTTGCTCTTCAAGGCGTACTACAAACACTTCTATTTCTTTACCTAAACGAGTAGGCGAAGCAGGTTGACCGTGAGTACGTGCAAGCATAGGTATGGACTCCCACTCATCTGCAAGTTGCTTAAGGTGATCTAAAACTTCAAGAAGTTGCGGTAAATAAACCTGATTGGTCGCGTCTTTTAAACTAAGCGGTATCGCGGTGTTGTTTATATCCTGAGAAGTAAGGCCAAAATGAATGAACTCTTTTGATGTTGTAAGTCCCAGCGCATCAAACTTCTCCTTAATAAAGTACTCGACAGCCTTTACATCGTGGTTGGTTACCTGTTCAATATTTTTAACATGTTCTGCATCTTCTGTACTAAAATCTTCATAAATACCTCTTAAATCTGCGTAATGTTTCTTTGGGAAATCAACCAACTGTGGTAACGGAATTTCACAAAGCGCAATAAAATATTCTACTTCTACTTTAATTCGGTATTTTATAAGTGCTTTTTCAGAAAAAAAGGCTGATAATACTTCCGTTTTATTTGAATATCTACCGTCTATAGGTGATACAGCTTCTAATGAAGATAGCGACATAATTAGTTTTTAATTTAAACGGCAAAGATACATAGCTCAAAGCTAGTAACAAACCTCAAATAGAAAGAATGCGTAAGTAGAATCTATTACGAGCATTTTAAAGCTTTCAAAATCTTCTTTGTGCGTGATTTTACACCAGGTTTTGCATGAGGATACATCAACTCTAACTGTAATTGTAATTCATTTTTAATCCATTTAAAATCTGTACTTAAATAAAAAAGACTTTGCATTGCATAAACCTGAGCAGCAACTTTCTCTTTTGCGATTAATAGATCAAAACACAAAGTTACGAGTAAGGTTTTTTGTGCATTATTCAGTAACTCTTGTTTTTTTATATAGTGTGTTTCGGTAAGTAATTCAAAAATTTTTGAGAAAGAGCGCTTCGTAGCATCGTTAGTCAAATTTTGAGCTACTTCAAAAAATAGATCGAGTTGAGGTATTAGAAACTGAATTTTTTCTCGGAGAGCCATTTCTAGAATCCAGGCAGCCTTAATATGGTTTTCAGATTTTTTTTCAGAAATACACGCTAAAGTAAAAGCTAACAGATTTTTATTTTGAAGTAAAACTTTTGCGTGAGAGTATCTGCTGCTTCGGGAAGCGCAGGTTTGAGATAGTAGATAATCCCAGTGGGCAGTATCCATTTTTGGCCTAAGTTTAAGGGTATTAAAAATAAAAAAATGATCTGGATTAAACGTTTTCTTAAGTTGGCTCTTTTGGTTCTCATTGTAATTCAATTTTTTCCTGTTGAAAAAAATGAAGGAGGCTATGAATCATTAGAACCTTTTCTTGCTGAAACGAGACCTTCTCAGCAGGTTGCCGGCATTTTAAAAACATCCTGCTATGATTGTCATAGCAATCAAACACAGTATCCGTGGTATGCACATCTGTCACCTGTAAGTTTCTTTCTTGCACACCATGTAGAGGAAGGAAAAGAACATTTAAACTTTGCAGATTGGGTTAATTATACAGCAAAGCGAAAAGATCATAAATTAGAAGAAGTTCTTGAAGAGATTGAAAAAAACGAGATGCCGCTAGATTCGTATACGTTAATTCATCAAGATGCAAAGTTGAGCGCTGCACAGTCTCAGGCTATTATTAATTGGGTAAAAGCTGCACGACTTAGCTATTCATCAATTCCTCAACCACAGTAGGAATACCTATAGTAGCTTTTTCAGCAATAACGCTGAGGTTTTTACGGGAATTAATGCTGGGCTTTGGATCTATAAAATAGATTGTAGCATCTTGTTTAGCATAGTTAATCAATCCTGCAGCGGGATAAACCTGCATAGAAGTACCCACAATTATAATATAATGAGCTTGAGAGACCAGTGCTGCAGCAGTATCTAGTAAAGGAACCATTTCTCCGAACCAAACAATATGCGGGCGCAACTGGCTGTTTTTTGAACAGCGATCACCGATATTAATATCAATATCCCAATCTAAAACAATGCTTTCGTCGGCTGTGCTTCGGGCTTTTAAAAGTTCGCCATGTAGATGTATTACAGAACTGCTTCCTGCTCGTTCATGCAAATCATCTACGTTTTGAGTAATGATGTCTACCTCATATTTAGCCTCTAAATCTACCAGCGATTTATGCGCTGCATTAGGCTGTACCGTTTTAAGTTGTCGCCGGCGTTGATTGTAAAAATCTAATACGAGTTCTTGATTTTTAGACCAACCTTCGGGACTGGCAACTTCCATGACATCGTGCCCTTCCCATAAACCGTTTGCATCTCTAAACGTTTTAAGACCACTTTCTGCACTTATCCCTGCGCCAGAGAGTACGACAATTTTTTTCATACTAATTATATTTTTAAACGAATCAATCAATTTTTGCTACGCTTTTAAATTTGAAAGTCTTTAGAATTATTCCAGAACTAGAACTTCTCTTCTTAAAGATTTATAATGTTGATCTGTGTATAAATTATTCTTAAACTATAAATGTAATGAATAGCTCTTGTGATTCAATATATTCAATTAATTTTGAATTTCATGAAACAAGATTTACAGAACTATCTCGAATCCTACTTAACTCCACGACGCCAGCAGCTATTTAAAGAAGTCCTTAAACAACGTACACGCTTTTTAACGGTTGCTATAGAAGATGTAGGGCATTTGCACAATACAAGTGCTGTGATGCGTAGTTGCGATGCATTTGGCGTTCAGGATGTACACGTGATAGAAGAACTTAAAGGTAAGCGTATAGATCGTGAGATTGCAATGGGAGCGCAGAAATGGACCAGTGTTTACAGATATGACAGCACAGAAGAAGCGCTTAGTAATTTAAAAAATAAGGGTTACAAAATAGTAGCCACCACTCCGCATCATACCGCTCATAAATTAGAAGATTTTAAATTAGATCAACCTACGGTTTTATTCTTCGGAAGTGAAAAAGATGGCTTGACTGATACTGTTATCGATGCAGCAGATGAATATATATATATTCCCACGTTTGGTTTTACGCAAAGTTTGAATATTTCGGTTTGTGCGGCAATTTTACTTCAAGAATTAACTCAGCGACTGCGCAATTCAGACATAGATTGGGCTTTAAAACCTTTAGATATTATACAGATTAAACAACTCTGGTTAGCTCGCAATCTTAAAAATTATGATGAACTTGTTAAGCGCTATAGTTCTGAAATAAATTAAAAAAGCCTTCATACATTTAACTGTATGAAGGCTTTTTTTAAGTTGTAAAATAGCTGTCTAAAATTTTTAAGAGATTACTTATCTCTGTTGAGTACTTTGTATTCTTCATAACAGCTGCTGAGTGCATCTAGTATTTGAAGATCGTTTGCAGATTTCACAAAGCTTTGCGAGTAATCACAGCGTCCCAATATAGCTTCAATATCTTCTTTAGGAACCTGGAGTAATGCTGATAGCGTTTCTCGGTCAAATTTAGTAACCAGAAGATTTCTAATATTATCGTCTTCTTTCATTTGTCTAAGCTTCCGCATTTGAGAACTCTTATTAGAGAATACTTTATTCAAAAAATCTGCCGGATTAAATATGGCACTTAGTACTTTATTAATTGCACCTGGTTGAGAATTCCCTGCTTCATAAGCAGTGTCTAAACCAGAAATACTGTAACGAACGTTTTTATAAACAGGAACATTGCGCGCATCAATTTCAAGATAACCCGTAAGTTCTATATTCTTAACAACAACTTCTTCGAGAGCAATTCCGGTTTCGGTCATCTTAACTTTTACATCACCAAAACGTTTCCAGTCATTAGTAACACGTACCTGTAAGGTTTTGAATCCTAAAAATGAAAAAAACAGGGTATCTGTAGAAGATGCCCTGATTTTAAATGTTCCGTCTGTACCCGTTGTGGTACCCTTTACGGTATTGAGGTTTATAATATTTACTCCTTCAAGTGCTTGATTTGTTGTTGCGTTAATTACAGTACCTTCTATGATACTATCTTCAGCCTCATCTGTTTCTACTTGTTGTGCAAAAATGGCACCGGGTAAAACAACACACAGGAGTAGTATAAAAATCTTTTTCATATAGTATTCAATTTAGAAAAAGAGACGATAAAATCATACCAAACGTGACAATTCTTGTAAAATTATTACGGTATTAACGATCCCTTCTTCTTCTTTTTCCTGAAAACGGACTTTTATTTTCGCGTTCTCCTTCAGGTTTGCTTTTGCCTCTGCGTTCGCCGCCGCTACGTTCACTGCTGCTGTTGCGATCTCTACCGCTTCCTCCACCAGAAGATCTGCGTTTTTTAAAACCGCCATCACCGCCAGAATCATCTCTACGTCTTCCGCCGCCGCTACCACCACCAGATGGTCCGGTTCTGCGATCGTTACGTTTGCGTTTTCCGCCACCGCCACCGCCGCCACCTCTGGTGTCTTTGGTGATTTCTACGTGTACCGAGCGTCCTTTAAGATTAAAGTCTTCAAACAAAGCTAAAATCGCTTCTTTGTGTTCGGTATCTGTATTAAAGAAAGAGAATGAATCTTTACAATCTACTTTATAAATTCCTTCACCTAATCCTGTAAGATCTTTTAAGAAGTCTTTTAAACTCATCCAGTCAAAACCATCACGTTGACCTATGTTGATAAAATAACGAGTAGACTCTCCAGAATCTTCTTTCATATCTGCAACCACTCCTGCATTAAGATCTTTTGTCTTTTTGTAGTAGTTAAAGAAACGTGTAAATTCTACCGAAAATACTTTCTTTATAAGCTCCTCACGGCTTAAACCTTCCAGAACTTCATTAATGCTAAAAAGATATGGATTGATTTCCTCGTTAATCGTGGTATTGCGAATATCATTTGCAAGGTGCATTAACTGTACTTCGCAAATTTCCATCCCTGTGGGGATATCTTTTTGAATAAATTTTTTGTTGATTATCTTTTCTAGTGTTCTAACCTTACGTACTTCGCTTTTAGAAACAATAACCATAGAAATACCTGTTTTTCCTGCACGTCCTGTACGACCACTACGGTGCGTGTAAGTTTCAATTTCATCAGGTAACTGGTAATTGATAACGTGGGTAATATCGTCTACGTCAATACCACGTGCAGCAACATCTGTAGCAACAAGCATTTGTATTTGACGTGCTCTAAAGCTTTTCATAACCAGATCACGCTGATTTTGACTTAAATCACCGTGCAATGCAGAAGCATTGTAACCATCTTCTATAAGTTGTTCTGCTACTTTTTGCGTGTCTCTCTTTGTTCTACAAAAAACAACCGAGAAAATATCTGGATTTGCATCAGCAAGACGCTTAAGTGCCTGGTAACGATCTCTAGAATTTACTAGATAATACTCATGAGAAACATTTTCTGCTCCCATGTTTTTTGTTCCTACTGTAATTTCAATAGGATTATTCATAAACTGCTTAGCAATACGAGCTACTTCTTTTGGCATTGTAGCCGAGAATAACCAGGTTTGCTTGTTTTTAGGTGTATCTGCAAGAATAGTTGTTATATCCTCATAGAATCCCATGTTTAGCATCTCATCAGCTTCATCTAGTATACAAAAATCAATACCACTAATATCAACAAGATTACGGCGCATCATATCCTGCATACGACCCGGCGTAGCAACGATTATTTGAGCACCACGTGAAATTTGACGTGCCTGTTCCTGAATGTTAGCTCCACCATATACCGCAACAGTATTTAAACCTTTAATGTATTTTGAGTAGCTTTTTAGTTCGTTTGTAATTTGTAGACACAGTTCACGAGTGGGAGAGATTATTAATCCCTGTGTTTTGCGACTGGTTGCATCTACTTTTTGAATAAGCGGAAAACCAAATGCTGCCGTTTTACCTGTTCCTGTCTGGGCGAGTGCAACTACGTCTGTTGCCTCGCGTAATAGGACTGGGATGGCTTTTTCTTGCACTTCTGAAGGCTCTGTAAAACCCATATCGGTTACAGCTTGCAAGATGGCATCATTAAGTCCTAACGCTTTAAATGTATTCATATAAAAAAATTATCTCAAATCAACGTCGATTTAAGAGGGTGCAAAGATAATGTTAATTAATGTAAGTATATGTAGAAGTGAATATTCATTTAGTTGACTTGATATCAATCTGTTGCGATAGTATTGATGTGCTTAGCATACAAGTATTAAAGTAAATTATTGAATATAAGCGCTAATTATTCAGAATTTTGAAGTGAAATAATTAGTTTTTCAGTAGCTTTTCCGCGGTGACCTATTTTGTTTTTTAAAGAGAGTGGCATTTGAGCAAAAGTTTCATGATGTCCTTCAGGTTTAAAAACCGGATCATAACCAAAACCTTCGGCGCCCATTCTTTCAGAAGTAATCTCACCTTTACAAATTCCTTCAAAGCAAGTTGTTTGTTCACCAATAATTAAAGCAATTACAGTTTTAAAATGTGCTTTTCGGTTTTCTTCAGTTTTGAGTTCAAAGAGCAGTTTATCAATATTGTCGTTAGCATCTTTTTGCTCACCGGCATAACGCGCACTATAGACGCCGGGAGCACCATCTAAAGCGTCAACTTCTAAGCCGGTATCGTCTGCAAAGCAATCATAACCATATTTTTGTTTTACATATCTGGCTTTTAGTAAAGCATTGCCTGTTATCGTAGGTGCATCTTCTATAATATCTTCGGTACAACCTATATCTGTTAGGCTTTTAAGTTGAATTGAATCTGGCATCAACGCCTGTATTTCTCGAAGTTTATTAGGGTTATGTGTAGCAAAAACAAGAGTCATATGAATAGAATTTAGGAGAAGCAATTTATCAAATCTGAAGCTAATCTTAACGAGTTAGCAGCTATTTGGAAAGTATCTAAAAACAATTTATACACTGGTATACAGCAGGTATTGGTTTAATTTAGCAGGATGCAAACTGAAGATCATTATGCACATCGCAGCGGCTGGTTACGTGCTGCAGTATTAGGTGCAAACGACGGAATTCTCTCTACAGCAAGTCTAATCATAGGGGTGGCTGCTGCGAGCACCACTCGCGAGCCTATTATTCTTGCCGGGGTTGCAGGTATTGTTGCCGGAGCTTTGTCTATGGCAGCAGGTGAATATGTGTCGGTAAGTTCGCAAAGTGATATTGAAAAGGCCGATCTGGAACGTGAAAAAAACGAACTGGAAACGATGCCTAATGAAGAGTTACACGAATTAAAGAGAATCTACATCGCTCGCGGTCTCACAGAAGCTACAGCTCTTGAGGTTGCAAAACAATTAACGGCACACAATGCTCTTGAAGCACACGCCCGTGATGAGTTAGGAATGCACGAGATAACCCAGGCTAAACCGCTGCAAGCTGCATTTTCTAGCGGTGCTGCATTTACAGTAGGAGGTGGGCTACCCGTACTGGTTGCCTTTATAGCGCCTGTTGCCTATATGGAATATATACAATATGCCTCTGCACTTCTTTTTTTAATTGTATTAGGAGCAGTTGCTGCAAAAACCGGAGGTTCGAGTATGTTTGCGGCTATCTTGAGAATTACGTTGTGGGGTACTCTGGCAATGGTAGCTACAGCACTTATAGGCTATCTATTTAATACAACGCTTATATAATTTTATTATCACCAAAATCTTCTATAAACTTTTAGAATATTTAATACATATACCTTCAAAATTCAATTATTTTTTATTTACAAAAGATTGATTTTTATCGAATTAAAAATACACTACAAACTAATTTCATTTTATTAAGCATATTTAGTCTAAATAAGCTTGTTTAAATTCATTTCAAGTTTTAGATTCGCGCTTTATTTTTAATTAATCTAAACAAAGATGAAATTGAAGTTTCAGTTTTTAATAAGTATTTTATTCATGTCTTGCTGTGTATGGGCTCAGGACGGAAAATTATCTGGGCAAATTAAATCCCCAAACAACACAGTTGTTGATGGAGTCACCATTACAATTGATGATACAAACAAATATGCAATTACAAATAAGGAAGGTTTTTATGTAATTGAGAATTTAAAGCCCGGGAAATATGTTTTAAGAATTTCTCATTTAGGATTTCAGCCGGCACAAGTATCGGCAATTATTAGTGCAGGAGAAACGACTCAGATTCCTGTAATACAATTAAAAGAAGCAAACAATCAACTAAATGAAGTTATCGTTTCCGGAAGTTTATTTAACAAAACTCCCAATGCTGCTAAAGCGGGTATACGACCTTTAGATTTGCCACAAAGTGCTGCGGTTATTTCGCAACAAACCTTAGAAAACCAACAAGTGAATTCCCTAACCGATATTTTGAAGAATGCAAACGGGGTTTACATTATGGGGAATACAGGTGGTTATCAAGAAGAGATTGCTTCACGCGGTTATAGTTTAGGAAGCAGCAATACGTTTAAAAACGGAGTGCGCTATTTTAATGGAATGAAGTTGGAGACCAGCGGTATTGAGCAGGCAGAAATTTTAAAAGGAAGCGCTGCTATTCTTTTTGGTAATGTTGAAGCCGGGGGTATTTTAAATTTAATTACTAAAAAACCGCGTTTTGATTTTGGCGGAAAGGTAGATCTTACTTTTGGCAGCTTCAACCTTGTTAAGCCCACATTTGATATTTACGGAGCATTAAATGATTCTAAAACGGTTGCCTTTAGATTAAACGGCTCGTATGCTTCTGCAGATAGTTTTAGAAAATTTGTTTCTTCAGATACCTATTATTTCAATCCTTCATTAGTATTTAAACTAGGAGATAAGACTAATCTTTTAATTGAGGCAGACTATACAAATGATTCGCGCACGCCAGATTTTGGGGCAGGGATAATCAATTATCAATTAGTAGATCTTCCCAGAGATCAATTTGTAGGGGTTAAGTGGGGATATTTTGATTCTGAACAGGTTTCTGTTACGGCAACTTTAAATCATCAATTTTCAGATAATTGGGGCTTGACCTATATAAATTCGTTTCGCCATTACAATACCCATTTATTTTCAAATACCAGACCCAATACTTCAGGAGGTACGGTGCAGGAAAATGGAGATTGGCAGCGCAATATTCAGAAGAGAGATACTCGTGATAACTATAACATCAATCAGCTTGATTTAAAAGGTTTATTCAATACCGGTTTCTTAAAACATCAGTTTTTAATAGGTGCAGATGTTGAGAATTATAAAACAAAAGACACGCGCTACAACTCCTTTTCAGATCAGGATAATGGCGAAAACTTCTATGATGTGATCAATATATTTAATCCTGATTATGCAAATTTTAGAAATGATATTCCAGATCTTGATCGAAGCAGACTTACTACAACTCCGGTTTCACGATTTGGTATCTATATTCAGGATTTGATCGCTGTTAATGATTATGTAAAGGTATTAGCCGGTGTGCGCTATACCTATCAGGATACAGAAAGTGAGATCACAAATTACCCGAGTGGGAACACAACAGTAACTAATTTGTATGACGATGCTTTTACGCCAAGATTTGGTTTAATTCTTCAACCTACACGACACAACTCGATCTTCGCGAGTTATGCAAACTCTTTTGAGACCAATACAGGCCTTGATATTAATGGAGAGGCTTTAGAACCCTCAATTATAGATCAGTTTGAAGTAGGTGTTAAAAATGAATTCTTCGGAAGCAAATTACTTCTGAATATTACCGGTTACATTATTAAAAACAGCAATCTGGCACAAACGTCTTTGACAGATAATAACGTGCAGGAACTTGCCGGTGCTACTGAAAGTAAAGGTGTTGAAGTTGATATTACAGCATATCCTACTAAAGGTTTACGTCTTATGGCAGGTTACAGTTTTAACGAAATGAAGTATACTGAATCTAATATCTATGTCGTTGGAAGTTTATTTAGATACAATCCTAAAAATACAGCCAATTTAAGTGCTAACTATACAATAGGCAGTGGTG
Organism: Leeuwenhoekiella sp. W20_SRS_FM14; assembly: GCF_052119605.1. NCBI lineage: Bacteria > Pseudomonadati > Bacteroidota > Flavobacteriia > Flavobacteriales > Flavobacteriaceae > Leeuwenhoekiella > Leeuwenhoekiella sp. W20_SRS_FM14. The sequence continues at coordinate 545,068 of NZ_JBGQOK010000002.1, forward strand.
CTTTAAATGGCTTAAATCTAGGAGTTGTAAGTTCGTACTTCGGAACTCGTTTTGCAGGAAGGTCTTTTCAAACTACAAATCCAGATAGTGGAAGACAGCTTATACCACTTTCAGATTATTTTCAGTTAGATGCAACTTTAGCATATACCTTTAGCAACAATATTAGCATACGCGCTAAACTTGCAAACATTACAGACGAATTAAATTATAATGTACATGATGACAATAGTATTAATCCTATTGCACCTAGAAACTATAGCGTTTCAATAGGCTATAGTTTTTGATATTTATCAATTTATAAGCATAAAAAAGAGACCTCATTTGAGGTCTCTTATTTTTTATAAGTTTCATTAAAATTACCCTTTTACGGTAGTTTCTGTTTCAGTCATATATTTAGTCAATGGCTGTTTGAGAATACGATTTCCGGTTGCAGCCTTAATAGCATTTGCAACAGCGCCACCTGCAGGAGGAAGTCCCGGCTCTCCAAGACCGGTAGGAGCAATTTCACTTTTAACAAAATGAACAGCAACTTTTGGTGTCTCGTGCATACGTATAAGACGGTAGGTATCAAAATTTGTTGAAGAGGGTTTACCATCTGTAAAGGTAAAATCACCATACATCGCGTGACCTATACCGTCTAGAACGCCACCTACCACTTGATTATTTGCACCTGTAGGATTTACTACGATACCACAATCTACAGCTGCAGTAACGCGCTCAACTTTAGGAATTCCGTTTTGCATACGTATTTCGGCGACTTCAGCAACGTGCGTGTTATGGCTGTAATAAGCCGAAAAACCTTTAAAAACACCATCAGGAGCATTGCCCCAGTCTCCTTCTTTAGCAGCGAGTTTTATCACTTCTTTCATTCGGGAAGCTGAGTACTGTATACGTTCATCTGCTCCTTCATTAACCTGGTCTAGCAAATCTAAACGTAACTGAACAGGGTCTTGATCTAATACTTCTGCAACTTCATCAAAAAAACTTTGCTCTGCAAAAGCCAGAAAGTTTGTGTAGGGTGCGCGCCATGCTCCTGTTGTTATATTACTGGAGTAATTTGCACTTTCTATTTTTAAATTAGGAATGGCTCCCGCCGGGAAAAAGTGCGGAATAAGACCATACATATTGCTGTTTATTGCTGCTTCTTTTAATTTGTAACCAGTGATTTTACCATCTTTTAGTGAAGCTGAAATTCTATATTTTATAGCAGGTCTAAAAATTCCTGCACTCATGTCGTCTTCACGAGAATACACTAACTTTATAGGTTTACCTGCTTTACTTGAGATTTCTGCAGCTTCCAGAACAAAATCACCATAAAGTCTGCGACCAAAACCGCCACCCATACGGGTTAGTTCTAAATCTACTTCCTCGGGTGTACGATCTAATAGTTTAGCAACCTGCGCCGCAGTACCTTCTGGAGTTTGTATAGGTCCTGCAAGATGAATTCTTTCCGCAGTAACATCTGCATAAAAATTCATAGGCTCCATACAATTATGTGGTAAAAACGGCGATTCATAGGTGCGTTCTAAAACCTGATCTGCTTCTGCAAATGCTTTATTGACATCGCCATCTTCACGACGTACTTCACCTTCTTTGCTATCTAAAAGACCTATTAGAAGCGCATCATGTTTTTCGGTACTTTCTAAGTTATTATCTTGCCAATTCGCCTTTAATGCTTTTTTACCTTTCATAGCAGACCACGTATTTTTAGCGAGTACAGCTATTTTATCACCAAATTGAATTACATCACTCACACCACTTACGGCGCGTGAATCTGTATCATCAAAATCTACTAAGGTCTGGCCAAAAGCCGGAGGACGCATTACCGAAGCGTATAGCATACCCTCTTTTTTATAGTCTAAACCAAAAAGTGGTTTACCGGTCACGATTTTATCTAAATCTACATTGATAGCATCATTACCTATTATCTTAAAATCTTTGGGCTCTTTTAAGGTAACTCCTTCAGGCACTTCTAAAGTTGCAGCTTCTTTAACTACATCCCCGTAGCCTAGAGTTTCCCCTGTTTTACTTGTAATCACACCTGCAGAGGCAGTTACATCTGCAGCATCTATTTGCCATTTTGCAGCGGCTGCATTGATCAACATTTTTTTTGCTGTAGCTCCTGTTTGTCTCAATACATCCCAGTTTTGTCGTATAGACTGACTACCACCGGCAACCTGACCTCTATATTTATCAGTGTCCAAACCGGCTTGCTTTACAAAAACGTGCTCCCACGGTACATCAAGCTCTTCTGCAACAATCATAGGCATAGACGTTTTTACACCTTGTCCAATCTCTGGGTTGGGTGAAAAAATAGTTACATACCCATTGTCTGCAATTTGTATATAGGCATTAAAATCATTGAAGTTAAGATTGGCAATATCTACAGGCGGTTGTACATCTTCTTTACAGGCTGTAAGAAAATTAAATCCTATTAATAAACCACCACTTGCCAGTGCAGAGGTGCGTATAAACCCACGTCTGCTAAATGTCATTTTTTGTTCTTTTTTCATCATCACTAGGTTAGGCAAGTTTAGTTGCGGCATCTGCCACCGCTTTTTCAATACGATTATACGATGCACAACGGCAAAGATTGCCACTCATCGCGTCTCGTATTTCGGCTTCTGAAGGTTTAGGATTGTCTTTAAGAAAAGAAGAGGCGGTCATAATCTGGCCGGCCTGGCAATAACCACACTGAGGTACGTCATGTTCTTTCCAAGCGACTTGCACGGGGTGCGTGCCATCTTCAGAAAGGCCTTCAATAGTGGTGATTTCGGTATTTTCTAATGAGCTTATCTGTAATAAGCAGCTTCGGGTTGCGGCACCATCAATATGAACGGTACACGCACCACACTGGCCTATACCACAGCCAAATTTTGTTCCTACAAGATCAAGAGCATCTCTTAAAACCCACAATAGCGGCGTATCGGGATCTGCATCGACGCTCATCGATTTACCATTAACTTTTAGATTGTAAACGGGCATAGCATTTTTTTTTGTTTTGGTTAAATTAATAAAAACTTAACAGGTTTGTTAGACCGTTACTTCTATTTATACAGATTCAAAAAAAGAGAAAGATTATTTCAGATCATTTGATGTTTCAATGAATTAGATTTATACGGTAAAATCAGAGTTATGAAATCTACAGCAATATTAATTCTTGCAGCAGGAAGTGCCAGTAGAATGGGAAAAGCCAAGCAATTACTCCCATATAACAGCAGCACTTTATTAGGTCATGCAATGATGCAGGCTCTAGCCTCTAAAGCTGAGGCTGTTTATTGTGTTTTAGGGGCCAATGCAGAAGTTATTGAAAAAGGTATTCCACAAAAAATCCACTTGATTTATAACCCAGATTGGGGACAAGGCCTTGGAAATAGTATAGCGACAGGTATTAAACACTTAAATAATACGCACTTTGATCGTGTTTTAGTGATGCTTGCAGATCAACCTAAAATAGATACAGACTATTTGAATCTATTAATTGATACTGCTGAAGTAGACGATAATAAATGCATAGCTTCTGGTTATGGTATTAAAAACGGGGTGCCAGCGGTATTTCCTAGAAGCTATTTTGAAGTGCTCGAAGAGCTTTCTGGAGATTTGGGTGCACGTAAATTGTTAAACTCAGGTTCTGATTTTGTGGTGTCAATTGATGCAAAAAATAAAATTCAAGACATTGATACTCCCGAAGATTATAGACTTTTGCTAAAAAAATAAACTTATTTTTAATCACTGAAACCACAACACGATTTAATCAAATGACTGCCGATCAAGAGAAAAAACAAGCTGCATTAGAAGCTGTTAAATTTATAAAAGATAATATGGTCGTAGGACTGGGTACCGGTTCTACTGCAAAACATATGATTGAAGCAGTAGGGGATCTTGTTAAAAATGGGATGAATCTTACCTGTGTACCTTCGTCTGATGCTACAGAAAAGCTGGCGCGAGAACTTGGTATTACCATTGTTGAACTTCACGAAGTTGATAAAATAGATGTCACTATAGATGGTGCAGATGAGTTTGATGGTGATTTTCAACTCATAAAAGGAGGTGGTGGAGCCTTATTACGTGAAAAAATACTAGCGTGGAACACGGCATATAACATTATCATTGCAGACAGTAGTAAAGATGTACAAAAGCTAGGAGCCTTTAAGCTTCCTGTTGAAGTTATACCATTTGCTACAAAACAAATTTTTAATTATTTGCAAGCTGAAGGTTTAAAACCAGTACAGCGAATGAAAGAAGAGCTGCCGTATCGTACAGATGAAAATAACAACATATTAGATATCGATATCTCAGGGGTTGATGATCTTCAAAGCTTAGAAATAAAATTACTAAAAGTACCCGGCATCGTAGAAACCGGTTTATTTCTTGATACAACTAGTCTGATTATAGTAGGTAGAGAGGGTGGTCCTGAGGTAAAATTTCGCAATTAAGGCTATATTATTTTTGCATTAACTTAATATTGAATTAATTAGTAATTGTTATTTACTAGAGATTGCATTGAGATCAATCTATAAAATAAAAGCCCGAAAAATAATTTTCGGGCTTTTGTATATGTTCAAACTTCCTGTTTAGTCTTCAGTAGGATCTTCAGAATTCCAATTAAAATAACCTCCTTCAAGTTCATAAATTGTCGTGAAACCAGAGTCTTTCATCACTTCGGCAGCTTTACTACTGCGATTTCCAGAACGGCAATAAATATAAACAGGTTTAGATTTATCTAAGGTTTGTAGTTTACTATTAAATGTTGCGGTATCTAAAAAATCGATATTTTTTGCATTATCAATATGACCAGCTTCAAATTCTGAAGCTGTACGAACATCAACTAATGCTACAGTATTATTTTCAATACTACTCTTAAAAGTAGCTTTGTCTAAAACTTCGTGTTTAGACTCTTGCGCGTTCGCTTGAAAAGCAAGCGAAACAAAAAGGAAAAAAGTTAATAATACTTTCATAATTTTATTTTTTAAGAGTTGAAGGGCATACAAAGTTAGTTGTTTTTAAGTTGGTTTCTTTTAAAGCTTTGTAACCACCCTGCACATCTACTAAGTTATGAATTCCGCGGCTTTTTAAAATACTTGCTGCGATCATACTGCGATACCCTCCTGCACAGTGAATATAGAATTCTTCAGTATCTGGGAATTCACTTAAGTGTTTATTTATGAAATCTAAGGGCGTACTTGATGCAATTTCTAAGTGTTCTGCTTCAAATTCGCCCGGCTTCCTTACATCAAAAACAGAGGTGTTTTTATCAGCGAGTACAGCAGCTTCTAACTCGGTAGCTGTAACAGATTTTACGTGATCGGTTTGTTTGCCAGCAGCTTCCCAGGCTTTAAATCCGCCTTTTAAATATCCTATAGTCCCATCAAATCCTACTCGAGATAGACGCGTAATTGTCTCTTCTTCACGACCTTCTTCTGCAACTAGTAAAATAGGTTGTGCGGTATCTGCAATAAGAGCACCTACCCAGGGAGCAAAACCACCATCTATACCTATAAATATAGATCTGGGGATATGGCCTTCAGCAAAACTAGCCTGATTGCGCACATCTAGAATAACGGCGCCGGTTTCATTTGCTGCAGTTTCAAATGCATCTAGAGATAAAGCCTGTGTACCGCGTTCTATTACATCATCAATATCGTCGTAGCCTTCTTTGTTCATTTTTACGTTAAGCGGAAAGTAAGAGGGAGGCGGTAATAAACCATCTGTAACCTCCTTAATGAATTCTTCTTTAGTCATATCTGCACGCAAGGCATAATTTACCTTCTTTTGATTTCCCAGCGTGTCAACGGTTTCTTTCATCATATTCTTACCACAAGCAGAGCCTGCGCCGTGAGCAGGATATACAATGACATCATCTGCCAGAGGCATAATTTTTTCGCGTAAGCTATCGTATAAAAAACCGGCAAGATCTTCCTGAGTTAATTCTTTAGCCTTTTGAGCCAGATCAGGACGTCCCACATCACCTAAAAATAAAGTGTCTCCACTAAAAATAGCGTGATTTTTTCCATTTTCATCTATAAGAAGGTAGGTAGTACTCTCCATAGTATGTCCCGGCGTATGAAGCGCTTTTATAGTAATAGCACCTAATTTAAATTCCTGATTGTCTTTTGCGATAACTGCATCAAAAGTAGGGTTTGCATTGGGGCCATAAATAATAGACGCACCCGTTTCTTTAGCGAGTGTTACATGCCCGCTAACAAAATCTGCGTGAAAATGAGTTTCAAAAATATACTTGATTTTTGCATTGTCTGCTTCTGCGCGCTCGATATAGGGTTTTACTTCCCGAAGTGGGTCAATAACGGCAACCTCGCCCTGACTTTCTATGTAATAGGCTCCCTGAGCTAAACAACCGGTATAAATCTGTTCTATGTTCATCTGTTCTAATTTTCTATTACAAAGATAAGGCACCTGTTGTGGTATCTGGGTAACTCGTGTTACATTGATTTAACAGAATTGATTTTTTTGTTTAAGCACCAAATTTTAACCCGAATTGAAAGCGGCCACCCTCATCACCTGTAAAGTAACTAAAGCTACTATTTAAAAATGCACCTATACTAAAATTAAGACCGCCTCCATAACTGGTATGCCACATTTTTGAGTCTTCATTATTGAGCCATACGCGACCTAAATCATAACCTGCAAACAGGTGTGAACGTACGGGAAAAAGAGCGGTTTTTAAGGGTTTAAATTGATATAAAATATCTGCGGAAGCACGAAGCGATTGGTCTCCTGTAAACCTATCTAGACGGTAACTTCTCAAACCGGAACTACCTCCTAAACGAGCCGCCTGATAAAATGGAATGTCATTACCAAAACGCAGTTGCCCGTCAACCTGTGTTTTTAAAACCAAATCTCTTGAGCTGTCTATCGCATTCCAAAAAGTGATTTTGGGGTCTGCAGCAAAAACGGTCTCAGCAGAATTTAAGTTATCACTATAATACCCCGAAGCTTCAAAAAACATCCCTCGTGTAGGAAAATTTATGTTGTCTATGCTCTTGTAGGAATAAATTGCGCTAACGGTAGCATATTCATTATTAATGAGATTGTTAGCTGTATTTATTAAAAGTGAAGGATCAAGTACAAATTTTTGAAACTTAAGAAAGGTTTCAAATGAACTACCATATTCACCGTTATAATACACGCCTGCGCCGCCCTCAAATTTCTGCATATTGATGCGGTTAAAATCAAAATTTGTGGCATCATTTAAAGTTTCATTTCCGAAGCCAAAAAAGTTTTCTGTATAATTATTTGTTGTTGCAAGACTAGAAATTTTAAAATTCCACTCCGGAAAAATATTTGCAAAATGTACTTCGGCTTTAAAAATTGCTGCCTGCGTAAGTGAAAAATACTGCGCATCTAAGACAAATTGTGAGGTAAACGGGTTGCGTTCAAAACCTAATTTTTGACGTGCAAATCGTAAATGTGGTGCCACTCCCCAGTCTGGATTATAGGGTAACTCCAGACCTATTTTTTTTGCCTCTCCGGGACGACGTTCTGTGTCATAAATATGGTTTTCATAAACCGAACTAAAACGAATACGAGCCCCATTATTAGATTCTATTTTATTGCCTTTAGGCTGATCGTATATGGTTAGATTATTTCCATTTTTAAGATCATAAGTATCGTCATCAAGCCCACCTGCAATAACTAATTTAATGCTGCTTTTTCCGTTACCATTTGTTGTAAAAACATCATCATCATCAAGACCATAAATCCATATTTCGGCAGTTTCCTGAGGATTAAATGTGCGGTCAAAGAGCAAAGTCCCATCTTGATCATCTTCAATTCTAACTGCTTTTATACGCGTTGTGCCATCATCATTGCGGGTAATATAAAAATGATCATCTTTATCTGTTCCCTTGAGTGTTTGAAACTTAATATAGAATGCATAGTAGCGCTCAACGATGTCTTTAAGGTTGCTTTTGCGCTTTAGCAAATCATCTTGTAGTTGCAACCAATCTTCATCTTGAATTTCGTCAGGAATGTCTGCAAAAGCTTTTGCAACCACTTCAGGAGTAATTTGTTTTTGAATGTAATCAACAGCGTCTAGCCATTCTTTTTTTGTGCTTTTCTGCAATATAGCGCGATCTAACGTGATTGCACTTTCACTAAACTTCTCAATAAATTCTATATCTGGACCGTAATTAGCGAGTTCGCGGGTACTTGCCATAAATTTTTGAAGCATTTTGATAATTTTACCATCAAATTTTGAAAACACCTGATCGCGATCGCGGGGTATTGCAATATATGTTGCTACATCTGCACTGTCTTTACGTTCTGCCCAGCGCCACTGGTCCTCGTGACGGTCCCAATCTCCCACAAGCATATCAAAAACTCGTGCTCGTATGTAATCATTTTCTTCAACCACATTCTTTTCATCTTCACGTATGGCTTCAAATAGGTCTGTGGTGCTCTCAACATCTTCGTTAAAACCAAACATATGATCCCCATTAAAATCGGCGTCAGGCTTTTCTACAATCATATATAGGCGATCCCCGTGGGTTTCATTAAAATCACCTAATTCTTTCTGTTTAGGTACATAAAATACCTTAGGATGGGTGTGGTTGAGGTCTGCAGCGCCTGCAAGTTTAGGTATTGCAAATGCGCCATAAGGATGTGATGCGGTGTAGAAATCTTCAATAAGGCGAGCAGGTAAGGTCCCTTTAAAATATACCTGAGCATCCAGATCATCATAGCCAGAAGATTTTAAAAATGCAAATGGATCTTTAGCTAAAGCCCGCATATTGTATTCTCTATCGTCTTTGTCTACCAGTCGTAATGACTGCGTTTGATGTCCGCCACCGGCACGTTCAACCTTTAGACCGCCATAAAGTGTATCGAGTAGTGCAACGTGAGCCTCAATCTCAACACCATATAAATCTCTATAATGTTTACCCCATTTTTTTTCATATTTATTAGAAACTTCAACCAGTTCTTTAGGATAAATACGTGCTTTTTTTGTCTTCGGAAATGTTACGGGTAACGAATCTACAGGGTAGGCTTTTGGTTTTAAAAACGCTTCTTTTGAAAAAGTCTCGACGATTTGTTTTTGAGTATTTAAGGTATAAAAATGTACTGTTGAGGCACCATCTTTAAACAAACGTATTTCTGAAAATCCCGGTTCTACCGAAGCAAATAAGCCGTCTTTACCCAATCTTGCATATTCGGTTTTACTTCCTGTGCCTGTTATTAATTGGCGTATAGAACCGTTTTCTATATACTGCATAGAGCGCTCGTGTGCAGAAAGTACAAACAGTCTGGGAAGATCTATAGCCATCGTTTTAAGCTCCTGCATCAAGCTATTCATTAACGGGTTAAATTGATCTTGTTTTGATATGCCGCCCTGTGTACGGGCAAAAGCCCAAATGAAGCCGGCACCAGGTATATAAGCATTTTCGGCAGAAGGTCTATATAAAGCACGGGTACTCATCTCACCACCATAAATTCCGTTAGAATATAAGGGATGGTGCATCACCAGAAGCACATTTTTATGTCGTGCTTTACGCGCCTCATCTTTTAAAATAGTCAAAAATTGTGCGCGCGTTTTAATTCCACATTTGTCGTTAAAACCCGGGTGCTTACTCCAGTCTTCGATATACCATTGAGAATCTACAATAATTATTTCGGTTTCCTCATCTACAGAAATCGTTTCGATAGCACACCCATTTTCTGGTTGAAAATGGTTGTCTTTCCCCATTTTCTTTTCTATAAAATCTTCAATCTTCTCAAGACCTGCAACACCGTGATCGTTCCATTCATTTTCACCGGGAATCACAAGTGTTTTTCCGTTAAAGTCTTCAATTAATTCAATTACATCTTTAAGCTGCTCTTCATTATTATCTTCGGTTAGCTTACTAGCATAAACATTATCTCCCAGAATCATCAGATAATCGTCTTGATGCGCTCTTTCCTTTTGAAAATTTTTAAAACCAGTCAAAAGGTCTCTATTAGGTCCTTTTTTGCTAGAGCCCAGGTTTCCTAGTAGAAAAACGCTTCGGTAAGCAGTAGTGTCTATAGATGAAACCCCTATTTTAAATTCTGAATCGAGAAATTGCGTGCGTTTACTGGCGCAGGAATAAATTAAAAATGCAGCAATTAGCAGTAGGGAATAGGTATGTAGTTTCTGTTTCATTATGGGGCTATGTATGCGTATTTGAGCAAAATTATTAAATCTGCTCTACGCTTAAAGTTTTTGTGTAATTGTTAACGTTATTCACTAGTACCTTAATAGTTTACAGTTGGGCATTTAAAATCAACAATTGAGTAAGACAGATTTATTGAATGCTGATCTTATTAGAAACTTTGAGGTGTCTAATCAAAAATTTGAACAGTTATGATTAAATTATTTATCTGGCTAGTGCATGCAATTGCTTTATCAACAATGCCACAATCTACATTAGTAACTACTCGTGAGGGCTATGCGCAAAACGTTTTAAATGAATTAGTGACTGAAGTAGTCTACGAGAGTTCTGGAGATTGTAATAACTTTAAAACGGGGGAAATATCATTAAGATTACCCTAACAAAATTTAAGTATGACCAATTTTTTAAAGGAATTAGGAAAAGCTGTTATAGTAGGAATTGCTATCTATATTGTCTTTTTAATCATTCATCTAGGAGGCGGAAATGCCTTGTTATTTAATAGAACACTAGCTGAAGATTTTGCACAAAGTATGGTGTATTCAGTGGTGTTGTATCTACTTAATATGAGTGTTTTTAAATATTACTATGGTAAAAATTTAAACAATTTGTACTCGTATAAGCATCAAATTAGAGCCATAACGGCAAGTCTTGTAGTTACTGTTTTTGGTATTTTTTTAATACGTATGTTTCTTAAGTCTGTAACACAGGAAATAGATCTTATAAAATTTGTACAGGAGGAGTCTTATTCAGGATATTGGATGCCTCTTTTTATCGCGCTTGTTTGTAATCTAATTTTCTACTTTTTCTTTTACTACCGGTATAAAAAAGACCGGCAGGTAAAGGAGCAGAAAATTATCGCTGGTACTGCATCGGCACAGTTTGATGCATTAAAGAATCAATTAGATCCGCATTTTTTGTTTAATAGTCTTAATGTTCTCACCAGTTTAATTGAAGAAAATCCGCAGCAGGCACAAAAGTTTACCACCTCGCTTTCTAAAGTATATCGTTATGTATTAGAACAAAAGAATAAGGAGCTTATTTCGCTTGAAGAAGAACTTGCATTTGCTAAAACCTATATGACCTTGCTTAAGATGCGATACGAAGATAGTATTGTGTTTACTATGCCACAACACGTTATTAATCCTGATGCTAAAGTAGTGCCACTGGCTTTGCAGCTGCTACTAGAAAATGCCGTTAAACACAATGTTGTTAGTGACCAGCATAAACTCCATATTACTATTGAAGAAGTAGGTAACTATCTCATAGTAAAAAATAATCTTCAGCCTAAAAAAATAATGTCAAAGAGCAGTGGTGTAGGACTTATAAATATCAAACAGCGCTATGCGTTATTAACATCACGAACTGTTCAAATTAACACTACTGAAACAGCGTTTATAATTAAAATACCCACACTCACTCACCAATTAAAACAACCGGTTATGAATACAGAATATTACCTCTCAGAAAAGAAATATGCGATGGCTAAAGAACACGTAGAAAAGTTAAAGGGCTTTTATATAAACTTTGGTCTATACTGTTTAATTATACCCATATTAATAGGTTTAAACCTGTACAGTGGCTCATTTCCCTGGGCTATTTTTCCGGCATTGGGCTGGGGGTTAGGGGTATTTTTTCATGGTGCAGATGTTTTTAACTGGAATTTTCTATTAGGTAAAAGCTGGGAAGAACGAAAAATTAAACAGTTGATGGATCAACAAAAAAGAAAGTAATTACAGTTGAGTCACTTAAAATGACAATCGGGTAATTTGAAATTGAATTTAACCTGAAATCGCAGCAAATTTGTTTCAGTATAAACAATAAAACAAAATAAAATGGAAAATTTTGACAAAGAAAACAGATACTTGCAAGCTAAAGAACAAGTAGCAGAAATCAAGAAATTTTACGGTAGCCTTATGAGTTATGTGCTTGTAATAGGAGCTTTAGCAGCACTTAATTATTATACAAACAATTTTAGGTACCCCTGGTTTCTTTGGGCAGCTTTAGGATGGGGAGTAGGTTTATTGTTTCAAGCAGCTAAAGCATTTAACTGGAACCCTATTGTAAGTAAAGATTGGGAAAACCGAAAGATAAAGGAGTTTATGGAGCGTGAAGAAAAGTCACAATCTAATATGGGCCGTTGGGAATAACTAAAATTTCGCATATTATGAAAGATCAAGACAAAACCTACAAAGAAGTTGTAAACCGTGTGAAACAGCTTAAAAATTTATACAATCATATTCCTGTTTATATTATCATATCTGCACTTTATGTTGCTTTTTGTCTGGGTGCTTTTGACGGAGGTAGATTTAGTCAATACATTCCATTTTGGTCACCTGTGTGTATGGTAGTTGGTTATGGTTTAAGTCTTGTAGGCTATTCCATTTACCTTAAACACGGAAGATTCTTTGAATCGTATTACAAACAATGGGAAAATCGTAAAATAGAAGAGTATCTAAAACGTGAAGAAGAGCGTGTTTCTTCTTTAGATCGTTGGGAATAATGATACAGAACAATTTAAATTATAGAACCATTTTTTAAACTATGAATGTACTCGTCATCGAAGATGAAAAACCCGCAGCACGCCGACTCACGCGAATGCTTGAAGCTTTAGCGTTAAATGTACAGGCACAATTAAATTCTGTAGAGGAAGCAGTAAATTGGTTCTCTTCAAATAAACATCCAGATCTCATTTTTCTAGATATTCAATTAAGTGACGGATTGTCTTTTGAGATTTTTGATGCTGTAGACGTTACAAGTGCAATCATATTTACAACAGCCTATGATGAGTATGCATTGCAGGCATTTAAACTGAATAGTATAGATTATTTATTAAAACCTATAGATGATGAAGAGCTTGAAGCGGCGGTAACAAAATTCAGAAAACAGAATACTACAACTCAGGATGTTAAACTTAACTTTGACGATATACGCAAATTATTAGGTGTAAATCCGGTTGAGCGCGAATATAAAAAGCGTTTTACCGTTAAGATAGGGCAACATCTTAAAATGATTACTATTGAAGATGTAGTGTGTTTTTACAGTGAAAACAAAGGCACGTATGCGCGTACTTTAGATAAACGCGATTATCTTCTAGACACTACACTAGAACTTTTAGAAAATGAGCTTGCTCCAGATGTTTTTTTTAGAGTAAGCCGAAAGTATTTTGTAAACGTACAGGCGATACAAGATATCATTAGCTATACCAATTCGCGTTTGCAAATAAAACTTAAATCTGCTGATGATTTAGAAATTATTGTAAGTAGGGAGCGCGTCAAGGATTTTAAACTGTGGATTTCTTAATCTAAGCTGAGAACAGCTACATCTGTGTTATTTACAGCCTGTATTTTTTTGGCGATGGTAAATATACCTTCTAAATCTGTGCGGTTGTCAATGGCTTTTTTTGCATCTTCCAGAATAAGGTTAGCTTCCCTGATGAGGGTTTGATCTACATTTTTAATTACGCTTTCTACCTGCAGTAGAAAGTATAATGCTGTTAACATTTTATGCAGCATTATCACATCATGTTTACAATATACGCGCAGAGGCACAAAAACAAAATAGATGAGTTCCTCAAAATTTAAAGTACGTAGACTTATAACTGCCTCGTCATTTTCATTACGTATAAAACTATAATCTTCTTTTTTTAAGCGTAATGCAAAGAGTTCTGAAAGGTAATCAACACAGGTAATAGCCGTGCCGGGGTCGTTAATACCAGGACTCATTGCCTTAATTGCGATTTCTGTTAATTGTTTAAAACCCAAAACATAATTATGAGTTACAATTTCGCTACGTGAAAACCCAAAACAAGACAACACCTGCTCTTTAAAATCATCATTTAGATCTATAGAACAGCGTGCTATTGGGATGTTTTTAAGTATAAATGTCCCTTTAGGTTGCATAATATGTATTTTGCAGTCTTTCTCTTTACAAATGTCAAGTAGCGTATCAATAGCTATTGTTTGCAGGTAGCCGGTTTTGTCTATTCGTATTTCCTGCCAGTCACTGGTATCAGGAAAATCAGGGTGATTTGAGATATTTGCAGATTTCGCTATAATCTGATCAAGTCGTGATTTTGCCTTGCTGTAAATATTTTCAACAATACGGTTAACCTGTATGGCTTCAGAAATTGAATGTATAAAATAGATAAATAGGGCAAGTGTAAGCATGCTAAGACCAATACCTACCAGTACAGAAAATCCTGGAAGTTGGTATTTATTTTCTGTAGGTTCAATACTTAATAAAATGAGGATACAATAAATAAGTGTGGCTATATAGTACCCTAAAACGTATTGATGCTTTTTATTAGAAATAAGTCCGGGTAAAATACGTGGGGAATAATTGCTTGATGCCTGGTTTAAAAGAATCATAACCATAGAGAAACTAAAAACCATAAGAGAGATAATTCCTCCAATGAAGGTACTTAGTAGTGTTCTTGCGGTATCTGCATCATTAATGACAAGGTTAGGAACATGCTCTATAAGAAAACCTGAAATGCCACGGCTTTCTGCATAAAGCATAATAAAACCGGCAATTAGACCTATTAAAGCGATAACAGAAGGATAAAAGCCTATTTTTCCGGTGAGATTGACAATAAAGAGTTTGATTTTTGTAACAAGTTGACGCATTGAACGAATTTCTAATTTAATTATTTAACCTACAGTCTTATTTGTATTCTCTTAACACCTACAGACACTAAATGTTAGTTTTCATCAAAATCTGAGTCTATTCTATTTTCGTTAAATGCACTGGGTAATAACTCAGGTATAAATTTAACAAGCAGTGGTAATAAGATACCACCTCCGGGAAGTATAAAAATTGCAAGAGATGGTATGCTTTTGCAGATACTTAAGAGTTGTGATTTAACTCTTTTCTTTTCAGCTTTGCTTAAATCTCTAAAAGTTGATTGGCTGAGTAACATAACTAAATCTTTACTTTCTGAAAGCTCCTGTATTAAGCGTTTTTTATTTCTAAGAATTAGAATTTTAACGGTTTGACTGGTTTGATTGTAAAAGTGTTTTACCGGATTACTATAGTTGAGGTATGATATTTTCTTTCGGTTTTTAACAATAAATTCATGTATATAGGTTGCCGAAGTATTAATAGTTTCTGTAGGCAACTCCAGTAATTTACCAAAATTCTTAAGAAAGAGATATTCTGTATAATCTAATTTGGCATCATCCCAAATGGCAAGCGCTGCAAGGTCTAACAAATATCTGCGTTGCGTAAGTTTTGGGAAGTGAACTAAGGGTAAATCTTCAATACTTTGTACTTCTCGCATTAAATTACGCGTGTACCGCAGTGATTTCTCAAATAACTTGAGGAGCAGTTTGTCGTAATGCTCTTTCTCTTCTTTTTGCATTAGCGCGAGCCAAATTGTATTCATTAGCGTTGCCTCTAATTCCTGAGCAAATGCAATGCTGTTCTCTCCTTGATTCAAAAAATAATCAAAAGCGATAACGTCAAGAAATAGCAGTGCATTAGTAATTACATTGCTAAAGTTTTTCTGAAGAATAGGCTCATTAGTTTGTATACGCTCCTGTATGATTTTTTCTAATGAAGCGGAATTGGGTTTAGGGTTTTTAAAACTGCTGAAATACTGATACTCCTTAGGGTTAATCTGCGAGTAGAAGTCTATCACAGCCGCATAAAAATGGGTATCGTCTCTATTGTGTTTAAAATAGATATAGTATAAACAGTCAAAGAAGTTGAGTTTAGCACGCTCAATTTCCGTCCACTGTAAAGGTTCATTAGTACCATAACTCAGTGTTGTTACAGAAACGCCATAAATAAAGCCGGTTTGTAAAAGTTGACTGTAAAGAACATCAGAATTAGGTTCTGTTGCGTGCAGCAATTTTTTAATTACAGATTGATGTTTTGTAATCCATCCGGGAGATGAGGGATTCATACAATTCTATTTATAAAGTTCAATTTGGTTTTGTTCAGCTTAAAGTTTTGATAATAAACCACTTAATTATTTTTAAGAAGGATGCTTATCCAGGATTTATACCTAGAGCAACTCAACTAAAAAACTTTAACAGTATTATTAGCAGAAAGTTTAGATTCTACAAAACCATACGCTTTTCTTTTACGTAAATGTAGTGAATAAGTTAAATTGGGCATTTAACTTTTTACTATGTAAAAATCCAGTTTCTCGATTTATCGGGGGGTAATATGAAAAAGGAAAGGAAATCAATTGGTTAGTTGATTAGTTTTTTTGGATTTTTTGTTAGTTGGAGAACCACCATGTTTTGGAGAAGGCAGGTGGTTCTTTTTTTATGCCCTTTTTTTGAAGGTTTTAAACATAAAAAAATGCCTCTAGTTGTTTAGAGGCATTTTTATTGAATTAACGATGAGTTTTAAGCATTTGTACTAACAACCCCTAATGTATAGAGTTGTTCCATCGTAGGGGTATCACTACCACCTGCAGGTTCTAATGTTATCCCAAAGGCTTGTGACTCATTTGGATTATCAAATGTAAACACCTTGTTTTCATTTGCGCTAAAGTCATCTAATAGTCCCATACTCGTAGGAGTTAACGGATCAAGTTTTAAGGACCACACCTGGTAAACCATACCTTCTGGAGGTTCTGGTAATCCCATTGCATCTATATATGCTTTATTCTGATCTTTATCCCAAAATACATTTACGTAAGCATCTGGGGCAACTTGTTGACCTGCCAAAGGAACCTTAGTCACTTTAGGATCTCTTATTACAGCTAAAATAGTTTTAGTCTGTTGTAATGAATTTTCAGCATCTTGCATTTTAGTCTCCATTATCGCTTTTTGAGCTTCAGCAACTCTCAACTCCTGGCGTAAGTTGTTTGTTCTGTTTAAGAGAACAAATATTCCTATTAAAAAGATAAGCGAAGCCGCCACACTTATAAACGAGATAAGCTTAGTACGTTTGCTTGCTGCTGTAGGCTGAAGTTGTATTACCCCATTATGATTACGCAATTTTGCTTTTATAGCAGCTAACATTTCTTCAGGATTGTAAGGTGCAGCTGCCGTTGCGAGGCTTTGCAAAGCTTCTTCAATTTCTGAAACTTCACTTTCAACCTCAGGATATTGCATAAGTACCTTTGATACTTCTTCGCTTTCTTGTGAAGTCAAAGCCCCGTATACATATAATTCGAGGATTCCAGAATCTATATATTCTTGTATATTCATCTTACTCTACTAATATTTCTCTTAATTTGTTAATGCAAAGTCTGTTACGGGTTTTAATAGTACCTAAAGGCATGTTAAGCTCTTCTGAAGCTTCTTTCTGGGTATAACCTTTAAAAAATAATAGATTAATAACCTTTTTACATTCTTCACCTAATGTCTTAATGTACTTGCTAATTCCTATAGCATCCATCTTGTTTGAAAAGCTATTCTTGCTTTCAATTATATCTACGAAATATTCTTGTGTGAGGTTTTTCTTTTGATTCTTAAATGACTTAGAACGTGTCTTATCTATAGCCGCATTGCGAGCTATGTTGAGAAGCCAGGTAAAAAAACGCCCTTTTTTTGAAGAATAGGAGTCACAATTGTCCCATACTTTAATAAAAACATCTTGTAAAACTTCTTCTGAAGCTTCTGTATCGTGTAAAACACTATTAATAACTCCAAAAATGCTTTGAGAGTAGAGACTGTATAAACGCTCAAACGCTTTTTCATCTCTTTGTTGTAATTTCAGTATTAAATCGTCTGGCTGCATAGCTAAATTTAGTTGGTTTAAATGTATTAAATAAAACCTAAAAAAGCAGCCATCTGGCTGCTTTTAGTATTATATATTAAGGCTTGTATTATTCAATGATACCACCGCAGCTCACACGAGCTCCTGCATCACCACTAGGCTGACTTTTAAAATCATCTGCACCCTGGTGTACAATTAAACCTTTACCTACGATATTTTTCATATTATCTTCACAACCTATACACCACTCATCTGTTGTCATAGTGATTGTACCGTTTCCATTCTCATCTGCCTGAAAATTACCTATATCTCCTTTATGATAACCTGCAGCATCACCCCATTTACCATGTTGCTCCTTAGTAGGGTTCCAGTGACCACCGGCTGATGTACCATCGTCTGCAGAACAGTCTGCATTTTCATGAATATGTATTGCGTGCATTCCCGGTTCTAGACCTTCAAAAACAGCTGTCATCGTAACTTTACCATCTTCTTCTTTAAATACAGCAGACCCCTCTGCAGTACTACCACTTTTTGAATCTAATTTTACCGTAATTTTTTTAACTGCTGGTGCTTCTTGTACAGCCTCCGTAGTTTCAGTTGTTGTTAATTCTTCTGTTTCTTTGTCTTTATTGTCGTTTTTACAGGATGTAAAACCTAAAGCTAAAGCAAGTGAAAAAAGTATTGCGTAATTTTTCATAATGATAATTTTGATTGTTTAGTAGAGTACTAAAGTAAAGGATTGAATAACGCCTACCAAAGAATTATATATAGCTTAACAAAAGTATTAAGAAGATGTTAATTGTTAGGGAATCGCAATACATAAATGATGCGGAGTCATAATTGCCTTTACTGAAGTTTTTTCACCTATAAATTCTCCATCAATTTGAAAAGCTATTGGCTTTTTACAGGTTATCTCAGCTTCTTTACACGAGATTACAGTTACAAAATCTGGATTGAGCGCTGCGTCATCATAAAAGGTTTCAATAATTCCTTTGACGCTTAAATTTTTAAAAATTAAAACTTCAAAAATACCGTCATCCATTTTGCCTTTGGGATTAATATTTGCCCCGGTACCAAATTTATTAGCATTGGCGATTGCAACTAAAACACCTTGTTCTTTATAATGTTTACCATTAGCATAAATTTCAACATCAAAAGGATAATCTGAATTTAATAGAGTAGGTATAGCTTGTAAAAAATAGCCTAGTTTGCCACGTATTTCAGACTTTTCATAATTTTCTATCAATTTTGCATTGACACCTAAGTCTGCGATGTGCAAACAGGTAATTTTATCAATCTCTATAATATCAAGATTTATATAATTATTACCCAGCGCGATGTTAAGCTGATCTTGTAATTTTTCAGGAATATTAAAATTAGAAGCTAATCCGTTTGCAGAGCCCGAAGGGAGTAAACCTATTTTTAAATCTTTTGTTTTTAAAATTTCGGCCACTTCGCGTATAGTACCGTCACCGCCTGAAATGAGTACCCTATCAATTTGATGTAATTCAATAAGTTTATTTATAGCCTCATTATCATCATCACCAGTGGTCTCATAGACTACAGGAGTATTCCCGTTATCATTAACGTGATTTTTAAAAGCCTCAATAATGGGCTTTTTGTCTGTACCTCCCGCAATGGGATTAATGACAAGGAGAATGGTCTTTTGTGCTTTCATTAAGTAAATTTCGATTTAAAATTAGGTATTTTGAACACCTGAAAACGTTAACAAACTACCAATAGTGAAACTAGATTTACAATTATATAGAGGTTATGTAAATGAAGGTGAACTCATTGTTTTTGGACATGTGTTTAAATCCTGGGCTCCAGATAAATATCAGGTAGATCGTAAAGGTTTTAAACATGCCTTTTCTGTACTTCATATGTTTAGAATTTCACCCTTAAAAGATGTTGAAGTACGACTTAAGTTTAAAAACCTCGACATTACAACGTTGACCATGCAGGACGGGTATTTTCGATTTACGGTTCCATTTACCGATAGTCTGGAAAGTGGCTGGCACAAGTATGAGGTGAGTTGCAAACCCGAAGAAGCAACGTACGGAATTGTTGAGAAGGCAGATTTGCTAAAGCCTTTTGAAAGCGAACTAAGTATTATCTCAGATATAGACGATACTTTTTTGATTTCGCATAGCGGAAACCTATTTAAAAAACTTTATGTGATGCTGGCGCGTAATGTGAATAAAAGAAAAACTTTTGAAGACGTTGTTAAACATTATGACGCTTTAAGTAACAGCGGGCATAAAGCAGAGGGACAAAGCAATTCTTTTTTTTATGTGTCAAGTAGCGAATGGAATTTGTATGATTTTATCGTACAGTTTACAAAATTACAGCGGTTACCTAAAGCTGTAATAAAATTGAAGGATATCAAAACCGGGATCTCAGATTTCTTAACGACAGGAGGCGGAGATCACGATCACAAATTTGTAAAAATAAAGGATATAATTTCGTTTTATCCAAAACAGCAATACGTGCTTTTGGGTGACGACTCACAACAAGATGCGTTTATTTATGAGCGTATCTGTAAAACCTTTCCTAAGAATATTAGGGCTGTTTATTTAAGACAAACCAGACGCTCTAAAAAAGTAAAAGTACAAGAGGCACTCTCTAAAATGGAACGCCTGCAAGTAGCGACATGTTATTTTAAAAAAAGTAATCAGGCTATTTCACATTCTAAAGAAGTGGGAATTATCAAAAATTGAAACTCATCAGGTTGTAAAAAAAGCCCGGAAGTATTGTGCTTCCGGGCTTTTATATAAATTAATAATCAGGTTAGTTAAACTCAAACGTTTCAATTTCTTTAAAAGGATCAAGTTCTAGCTTTTGCATTTCTGCTTTATAAGTTTTCCAGTCTTCATTAAAAAAGGTATTAACAGCAGCTAAAGCTTGAGTCAATTCTTCTTTTGCCTGAGTAACTAGAATATTTTCAGTCTTAGTTAAGCCGTTAGGCCTGCTTCCTACATAGCCACGAGCCGAATAAATACGGTTAAGCACCGTGACTTCTTTATTTCTGGTGATTCCTTGTCTATCGTCTTCCTTACCTAAGAATAATGCGATTTGAGCATCTATTTTTTTAGTAATGGCTTTTGAACTATCAATCTGAACTTTGTATTTGGTTTTATCGAGTTTCTTTAAATCTGATATATAGTTATCTGCTATATTTTTACTTTCAACAAGTTGTTTTACAGCATCTGCCGAAACCTGAATCATTTCTTCCAGGTTCTTTTCAGCAGCATATATTTCATTTATAGCATTTGCTGAAATATCTAAACGCGGGTCACTTTTAACTGTTATGGTTTGACTATCTTTTAGATCACCATAGTTAAGCACCACTTTGTAAGTTCCTGGTTTTACCGAAACTCCGCCAGATTCTGATGTACGCTTGCGTAGTGTACGCGAAGGTCTGTCGCTGCCTTTCTCATCCATATACCAGCGGATGCTATACGTACCTGCACTATCTGGAGTTTTTGTTTTTAAAGATCTAATAAGACGCTCACCATCGTAGATAGTTAGTGTGATGCTATCCCACTTTACAGCAGTTTCAGAAATCTCTTCATCTTCAATATTCTCTTTTACATCTTCTTTTTTCTTTGCTTCGTCTTTTTTGGGTTTAAAAAAGTATTTTATCTGAGCGCCGCTGCTTCGGTTTTCGCCATTAAAGGTAGCATCTGCACCAAATCTACTTCCCATAGGTTGCTG
The DNA here is from genome assembly GCF_052119605.1 of Leeuwenhoekiella sp. W20_SRS_FM14. Lineage (NCBI taxonomy): Bacteria > Pseudomonadati > Bacteroidota > Flavobacteriia > Flavobacteriales > Flavobacteriaceae > Leeuwenhoekiella > Leeuwenhoekiella sp. W20_SRS_FM14. The sequence continues at coordinate 566,610 of NZ_JBGQOK010000002.1, forward strand.
TGAAGCGTTTTGATAGGCAACGGCAGGAGGGAAAACCTCAAGAGTAGGTGTTTCTGAGCTACTCATTTTAGCGATTAAATCTTTATTGCCCGCTAGTGCGCGTAAGGGTTTAAGATCATCTAAAACCCAGATTGATCTGCCAAAAGTTGCAATGGCAAGATCATCTTCACGCTCCTGAACCACCATATCTTTAACAGGAACAGTAGGGAAGCCGTTTGTCCATTTTTGCCAATCTGTACCGGCATTAAAACTGATATACAAGCCATCATCTGTACCCAAAAACATAAGATTAGGTTCTTTTTTATCTTCTAATATAGAGAGTGTATAGCTACCTACATCATCAACATCTACAATACTTTTCCAGGTTTTACCATAGTCTGTAGTGCGATATGCATACGGTTTGTAATCAAATCTTCGGTAATTATTTGCAACGAGTAGCGCCTCACCCTTTTTGGTGGCTGAAGCTTTAATCTGTGCAATCCAGCTGCCTTCTGGTAGCCCTTTAATATTCTTTGAAACATCAGTCCAGTTCTTACCACCATTTGTAGTAAAAAATACCTTACCATCGTCAGAACCAGTCCAGAGCATATCTTTTTCAGCAGGAGAAGGCTCAATAACCAGAATTGTTGTGTGATTTTCGGCTCCTGTAGCATCCATCGTTAATCCACCACTTTCACTTTGTTTTTGCTTTTCGGGATTATTAGTGGTGAGATCTGGCGATATAACTTCCCAGGTTAGTCCTTTATCTGTTGATTTATGTACAAATTGACTTCCAAAGTAAAGTGTGCTGTTGTCAAACGGATCGATATTAATTGCTGCATTCCAGTTAAAGCGTAGTTCAACTTCAGGATCCGGGTGTGTAGGTCGTACTGAATAATTGTTACCTGTAACCCAGTCGTATCTGCTTACAAAACCTTGCTGGCTCATAGACCACCCGTATTGTGAATTGTCTCTATCTGGAACTACATCGAAGCCATCACCAAAAGAGATTTCCTGCCAGTAAGCATTCCGTATTCCCTGATCTTTCCAAACATATGCGGGACCTCTCCAGCTCCCGTTATCCTGCATACCGCCATAAACATTATAGGGGAATTCGTTATCTACAGCAATATGGTAAAATTGACCCACCGGAATATTTTCAGCAAAGCGCCACGTTTTACCACCATCTCGTGTAATATTAAGTCCGCCATCATTCCCGTCTATCATAAAATCAGGGTTGGTAGGATGTATATACCACGCATGATGATCTGGGTGAACACCATTTTCAACTCCATAGGCAGGCATAAGTTCTTTAAAGCTGGCACCACCATCTTCAGATACATTTATGTAGGTAAAAACGGTATACACTCTATTCTCATTATTAGGGGCGACGTAAATTTCTGCATAATAAAAAGGGCGATCTCCTATTTCATCTGTATTATCATTTACTTTTTTCCAGTTTTCACCACCATCTTCAGAACGGTATAAGGCATTCTTTTTAGACTCTATGTATGCATAGACGATATTGGGTTTATTAGCGGCAATTGCCAGTCCCATTCTCCCTAAATCGCCTTCCGGCAGCCCGTTTTTAGAAGTAATCTCTTTCCACGTATCACCGCCGTCATAGGTAATATACAAGCCAGACCCGGGACCACCACTATTAAAAAACCAGGGGTCGCGCTTGTGTTGCCACATTGCAGCAATTAATTTGTTAGGGTTTGTAGGATCCATTATAAGTTCACCAGCTCCAGTTTTAGAATCTACATAAAGAATTTTCTCCCAGCTTTTACCTCCGTCTTGCGTGCGGTAAACACCGCGTTCTTCGTGTTCGCCCCAGGGCGATCCTATTGCAGCGGCATAAACCATATCAGGATTTGTTGGGTTAATACGTACTCTATATATATGACGGGTATTTTCAAGCCCCATACATTTCCAGGTTTTACCACCATCAAGAGTTTTGTAAATTCCAAAACCACCATTTAGACTATTACGGGGATTTCCTTCTCCTGTACCGGCCCAAACTACAGCTGGATTAGACTGTTGAATTGCAACAGCCCCTATAGAAGCGGTTGCTTCGTTTTCAAAAACCGGTTTCCAGGTTACGCCACCCGAGGTTGATTTCCAGATACCACCACTCGCAGCTCCTGCATAAATTATATCTGGGTTTGCAGTAACCGCATCTATTGATGTAATACGGCCACTCATTCCGGCAGGTCCTACGCTACGTGGTTTTATATTTTTGAGTAAATAGAGATTTACTTTTTGGGCAGACATTCCTAGTGACAATGCTAAAAAGGAGAGTAGTAGTGTTTTTTTCATAGTTTAAAATATGATGAATTTTTTTCTAAGTTAAGGAAAACTTAAAAATATTGATCTGATTTGCATTTTTAGGTCATCTTAACATAAAAAAAATACAATTAACAGAAGCTTATAAACCTGAACGTAAAAACTTGAGAAATTCATTATACTTTTGAGCAACTAAAATTTAAAACAACACTTATGAAAAAGATATTTTTAAGTATGGCAGTACTTGCTACTTTAGCTTTTACTTCTTGCAAAGACAATGAAAACAAAGAAGCTGATGAAGCTATGACCGAAGAGCAAATGGCTATGGAAGCTGAAGCAACTACTGAAGAAGAAATGCCAGAGCAACAAACTATCGCTACTATAGCAATGGGCAATGAGAACTTTACAACTCTTGTAACGGCTATACAAGCTGCAGAATTAGGAGAGACTTTAAACGGTGCTGGTCCTTTTACTGTTTTTGCTCCTACTAATGATGCATTCGATAAATTACCTGAAGGTACATTAGAGGATTTGACAAAACCTGAAAACAAAGAGAAATTAGCTGGTCTTTTAAAATACCATGTTGTTTCTGGAGAGTATATGGCTGCAGATGTAGTTAAAGCAATTAATGATAATAACGGAAGTTTTGTGATCAAAACTGTACAAGGTGGTGAGTTAACTGCTACTCTAGATGGTGACAATGTTATTATTACTGACGCTAATGGTAACAAATCAAAAGTTGTTATGGCAGACGTAGATGCTTCAAATGGTGTGATACACGCAATTGATGCAGTTGTGATGCCAAAAATGTAAGACTATATATAAGTCCTTTATAAAACCCTTCAGCAATGAAGGGTTTTTTTGTTTTTAGTGTAATCCCGTTTAGTTTTAAACGTCTAAACTTATTCTAAAATTGGCTAATTTTTAAGTCTAGCTTTTCTATTCTGGGCGTGGTCAAAAGTCTAAAATTCCGTAATTTTAAGTCGCTATGAAAAAACAAAATATACGTAAGGGATTTGTCTTTAAAACTTACGAAGCCCCCGAACAGTCGTTGTTTGATCAACTTTTTGAAATTTTTAAAGAGCTGATAACGCATACTTCGGGAGACTTTGATGAGGCAATGGACTGGCTTAAGGAATTGGATAAGGAATATAAATTAACTAATGAAGATTATACATTAGATGATTTTGTGCAGGAACTTAAAGATAAAGGCTATCTCAAAGAAGAACTAGAACTTGACGGAAAAGGTTCTTTATCAATTACTGCTAAAACAGAGCAGGCAATACGACAACGTGCTCTAGATCAAATCTTCGGTAAGCTTAAACGTGGTGGTTTAGGAAACCATAAAACCAATAGAGTAGGTAATGGCGATGAGCATACTGGTGAAACCCGGGAGTATCGTTTTGGTGATGGTCTTGAACGGGTTTCTATGACGGAAAGTCTCAAAAATGCTCAGATCAATAATGGTATGGGTAATTTTGATTTAACCGAAAGAGATCTTATTGTTGAAGAAACTCAGCATAAAGCGCAAATGAGTACGGTGCTTATGATAGATATCAGTCACAGTATGATTTTGTATGGCGAAGATCGCATTACACCTGCTAAAAAAGTAGCGATGGCTCTCGCCGAATTGATTACGACCCGCTATCCTAAAGATACTATTGATATTATTGTCTTTGGTAATGACTCGTGGCCTATTAAAATTAAAGATTTACCGTATTTGCAGGTAGGGCCGTACCACACCAATACCGTTGCCGGCTTGCAACTCGCTATGGATATTTTGCGTCGTAAACGTAATACCAATAAGCAGATTTTCATGATAACAGATGGTAAGCCTAGTTGTATACGTGAAGCAGACGGTCGTTATTATAAGAACAGTGTGGGCTTAGATGAATATATAGTAAATAAGTGTTACAGCCAGGCCAGCCAGGCGCGTAAACTTAAAATACCTATAACTACATTTATGATTGCACAAGACCCGTATCTGATGCAGTTTGTACGCCAGTTTACTGAAGCTAATCAAGGAAAAGCATTTTACACAGGCCTTAAAGGACTGGGAGAAATGATTTTTGAAGATTATGAGACTAATAGAAAAAAGAAAATACGCTAGAAAAAGGAAATAAAGAAAAGACTATGAGCAAACCAGCTATTAAAACATTAGGTGAGTTAAAGAAAGCAAACTATGCCAGTCGTGGTATTAAAGATGAGCTTCGTCAAAATTTACTTAGAAATATTAAAGAAGGAAAAAACTCTTTTGAAGGTATTCATGGTTATGAATATACGGTAATACCAGAATTAGAGCGCGCAATTCTTTCCAAGCACAATATTAATTTATTGGGTTTAAGAGGGCAGGCAAAAACACGTCTTGCACGTTTAATGGTTCAACTGTTAGACGAGTGGGTACCTGTTGTTGAAGGTTCAGAATTAAATGATGATCCGTTTAATCCCTTATCGCGTTATGCTAAAGAATTAATTAATGAAAAAGGAGACGATACACAAGTAGACTGGCTTCACAGAGACGATCGTTTTGCTGAAAAGCTAGCAACTCCAGATGTTACCGTAGCAGATTTAATTGGGGATGTAGATCCTATTAAAGCTGCTAATTTAAAACTAAGTTATGCAGATGATCGCGTGATTCACTTTGGGATGATTCCTCGTGCAAACCGCTGCATTTTTGTTATTAATGAATTACCAGATTTACAGGCTCGTATTCAGGTAGCCTTGTTTAATATTTTACAGGAAGGAGATATACAAATACGTGGTTTTAAATTGCGTTTGCCTTTAGATCTTCAGTTTGTATTTACTGCAAATCCTGAAGATTATACAAATAGAGGAAGTATTGTAACACCGTTAAAAGATCGTATAGGTTCTCAAATTCTTACACATTATCCTGAAACTATAGAGATAGCGCGCACCATAACGCAGCAAGAAGCACGCAGAGACGGTCGTAATGAAGAGCAGATTTATGTACCCTCATTAGCAAAAGATCTTTTAGAGCAAATAAGCTTTGAGGCCCGTGATAGTGAATATATAGATGTTAAAAGTGGGGTGAGTGCACGTATGAGCATTACTGCTTACGAGAATCTTCTAAGTACTGCAGAACGCAGAGCATTACTGGCAGGCGAGGAGACCACGACTGTACGTCTGGGAGATTTTATGGGAATGATACCTGCAATCACCGGTAAGGTAGAGTTAGTTTACGAAGGAGAGCAGGAGGGAGCAGCTTCTGTAGCACATACCTTGATAGGAGATGCGATAAAGACTTTATTTATTAGTTATTTCCCCGAAATTAAAAAGCTCGAAAAACAGAATGAAAATAACCCCTACGACCCCATTATAGCCTGGTTTTTTGATCAAACCGATTTTGAATTGCTTGACGATTTAAATGAAGCGGAATATAAAAAGATGCTAGATGATGTCGCGCCTTTGCAAACACTTATAAATACCTACCAGGCAGATCTTGATAAAAAAGATCAGTACTTTATGAAAGAGTTCATTCTTTGGGCACTGGTAGAGTTTAAGAAATTAAGCAAATACCGTATGTCTGAAGGGATGCGTTTTAAAGATTTATACGGTAGTTACATAAACGGTCTTTAGACTTATTAAAACTTAAAATTAAAAACCCCGCTAAATTTACTTAGCGGGGTTTTTTAATGAGATAATAGAAGTACTTCTGTAATCGAAGACTCAAATAATTTGCGTATTATTTTAAAATGGTAAACTCACTTCTTCGGTTTACATCCTGTTGAGCATCTGTACAATTCATAGAATTACAATCGTTTATCAAATCGGTTTCTCCATAACCTTTAGCGGTTAAACGACTTTCATTAATACCCTGAGAAATTAAATAGGCTACTGTAGCCTGTGCTCGACGCTCAGACAATTGTAAGTTATAACTATCAGAACCTTTGCTATCTGTATGCGATGCAACTTCAATATTCATATTAGGATATTTTTGCATTACCTCAACGAGTTTATTTAAGATTTTAGCAGCATCAGGACGAATAGTTGCCTTGTCAAAATCAAAAAATATTTTCTCAAGATTTATCTGTGTTGTTTGATTACGCTTATTAAAAACAATTAAACTGTCTGAATCTGCGTATGCAAGCATCTCTAATTTAATAACCGTTCTAGTAAGTGGCGAATATTCAATTTTCACTTCCTTTTCGGTAGGAACATAAAGTTCTTTATTTGCTTTAAATTTATAGGAACTGTTAGGGCGAACCTCAAATTTGAAGCTTCCATCTTCAGCAGAACGAGTTTTAGTAATGGTACCGGTTTTAGTATTAAACATCGTTACCTCTGCGCTTGGAATAGGCTTCAAGGTAGTCTTATCATCTACATTTCCCAAGACCACATAATCAACGTTAGGATAGATTTCTAAGGCATATAATTTGTCTTTTCCGGTTCGATTAGAAGAGAAAAATCCAGAGCCATATCCCTCTTTTAAAATAAGAGCAAAATCATCTGCATTTGAATTTATGGATGAGCCCAGATTGAATGCTTCTTGAAAATCACCAGACTCCCAGTCGCTTCGGTAAACATCTAGACCACCCAGACCTTCTACGCGATTACTGGCAAAATACAGGTTGCCCGATTCTGATACAAATGGAAACTGCTCTAATTTATCTGTATTTATCTGAGGCCCTAAATTTACAGGATTGCTTATACTGCCATCAGGATTTATTTCTGCCTTATAAATATCAAAATTACCAAAACCACCAGGCATATCACTGGCAAAATATAGTGTGCTGCCATCTGAGCTAAGTGCAGGATGGGTTATTGAATATAACGGATTATTAATTTCAATAGGTTTTACATTAGACCATTGTGTACCTACCAGCTCAGCACTGTAAATTTGTAGAACACCTACTTTACTTTTGTCGATTCTACTTAATTGTGAGCTGGTACGTGTAAAATACATACGTTTACCATCTGCCGTGAATACCGCATTACTCTCGTGCGTATCTGTATTAATCGCTCCCGGAAACAAACCTTCATCAGTTATCGTACTTCCCAAAACTTTAGCATAATACAAATCTAGAAAGGGTTTTCCGGTCCAGGCATAAAGCGGTCGTTCTGCATTACGATTTGAAGCAAATACGATTTGTCTGTCAAAATAAGCGGCTCCAAAATCGTCATAAGCAGAAGCTGCATCTAAAACCGTAGGCATAAAATACTGTGGAAGTTTAAGATCGTTAGCTTCAGTAGTTTCTAATATAGAAATTGCTTCACCTGTATAAGTAGATAACAATTCATTTGCCTTGTCATAATCTTTGTTGCGTTTTGCGGCATCTGCATATCTAAAATAAGTATTTAGGCTTTGATTAGGATTTAGCATCCACGCTTTTTCATAAGTGGCAGAAGCGTTTTGAGCATCTGCAGTGTAATAATAAGCGTCAGCTAATTTTAAGGTAGCTGTAGAATCTAAAGTTTCTTCTGTCTCATAAGCTTGTATTGCTTCGGCGTATGCCTGATTAGCAAAAAGCTTATTGGCCTCTTTTAATGTTTTGCTTTGTGAAAATCCCACTTGAAAAACAATCAGCAGAATACATAGAATGGTATAAGTTCTCATAGTTATAATACTGTAAATTAAAAGAAGCGAGGAGATTTAAGATACGATGGTAATTTGCTTAACAGGTCAAAATCAAAAAGAACCATAACTTCGTGGCTTCCGTTATTGTATGCTCCTAAATTTGATGTGGTGTAGTCATAAGCATAGCCTACGCGAACACCTGGCGTTACCTCAAAATTTAGCATTCCGGTTACGGCGTCATCAATTCGGTAGCCTATACCTGCTTCAAAACGTTGATAAAAACGCACATTGGCATTAACATCAATACTTACCGGAGCGCCATTTACCCATCTCGCCATAAATGAAGGTTTAATCTGAAAGTCTGAAGACGGCTCAAATACATAACCACCGGTAAAAAAGAAATGTGTGTTTTCACTTCCCAGACGCTGAACGCCATTTTGATCTTCAAGATGTTGAGAGGCTACAAGGTTAGGTGCAGAAATTCCTAAATAATATTTATCTGAAAAATAATAAGCTCCAATTCCTATTGTAGGATACGTGCGGTTTATATTCTGATCAAAAGAAGGGTCTGTTGCAGGACCACCGCTGCCTAGTTGAAGTCTGCTAAAGTCTGTACTAAAAAACGAAGCTCCGGCTTTAATACCTAAGGCAAGTGTAGCATTTTCCTGTACGGGTAATTTATAAGCAAAATCTGCATTTAAATTAGTTTCCTGTACTACATCGCCTATTTCATCGTGAACAATATTTAGACCCAGCTCTACTTTATCAGAGACGGGTAAATGGCCAAAAAAGCTGGCAGTTGTGGGAGCACCATCTATACTTACCCACTGTGCTCTGTAAATGCCACCTATTTTAGCTTTATTTACAGATGAATAAGCTGGGTTAATTACGCTCATATTATACATATACTGCGTGTATTCTGGGTCTTGTTGTGCAAACATACTTGTGCAAAAAAGGACAAGCACTGCAAAAAACGTAAATTTTGAAGTTGAAGTTTTCATTGAGATCATCCTTTTATCTGTTTAGGTAAACTTTACCTTGTTTAGAATTTGTTTGGCCGTTGTTGTAATTGATAATGTAGAAATAGGTACCGTTAGGAAGTGTGTTTCCTCCTAAGCGGTTTTGATTTGCCTGTCCGTTCCAGAAGCCTGTAGAGGCATTACCTTTAAACACGACATTACCGTTACGGTTAAATATCTCAATAGTATAATTTGGGTAAATAATATCTATATTTTTCATTTCAAACAGATCGTTTATTCCGTCGCCGTTAGGAGAGAAACCATCAGGTATAAATACCGAATCGCAACCCGTTAAATCTGCTGTTACAGCTAATCGTTGTGAACTTTCACAACCTGAAGAACTGTTTTGAGCAGCAAGATAATAGGTTGTATTTGCAGTTAAAGCGGTGGTTGAACTTACAAGAGAGCCGCCGGTTGCAGCATCGTAAACTAAGATGTCAAAACCTGAGCTTGCATTTGCTAAAAGATCAGCTACGGTAGGATCGTCGTTAACGCAAAACACATTTCCTGATGCGGTAAGTGATGGGGTAGTAGGATCTTCAAGGTTTATTACAGCAGGATTAGCAGTTAAATTTGAAGCACTACACAATGTTGTAAAATTTTGAATATCTATAATTTCTACGGTCGTAACGCCTGCACTTATCAGTACTGAAGAATCTATAGACAAGGTCGCAGCGCCTGCTGTGAAAGGCAATGTAGCAGTTACAGACTGTACTGTGTTAGCTCCACTAAGCGCATAGGTAACTAAATAATCTGCATCTACTAATGCTGAAGCACCGCTTATTAATACAGATACCGGTTCTCCAAAACAAACATCACTACCAGTTACTACAACACCGGTAGCGTCTGGTAAACCGTATATTTCAAAATCATCACTCACAGTTAAAGTACCAGAAGCACAATTTGATGCGCTTGTAACCCTTGTAATAGCTATGGTTGTAATCCCTGTTTGTGTTAAAGCAGTAGCTGGTATTTCAAATACTCCGGTTCCGTTTGTTACAGTTACGGTTGCCGAAAGACCTGAGGCTGTGTTCGTGCCAGACAAATCATAAGTTACTGTATACGTGCCATCAGTAAGATCTGCTGCATTTGCAATACTAACTAATCCTGGTTCATTTACACATATATCTGAAGCTATCACGCTTTCATCAGCAAGTTCTGGAATAGGATTCACCTCAAAAGATGTAGTTAAACTTGTATCGTTAATACAGGTGGACGCTGTGCTTGTAATTGACTTAATAGTCAAAGTAGTTGTTCCTGCATTAGCTAAGGTTAGAGCATCAAGAGATAAAGATGCACTTCCTCCTAGGAATGTGATTGTAGAAGTTTGAGAGAACGTATTTGCTCCGGTTAACTCATATTCAATTTCATAAGTACCATCTATAAGATCTGAATTTGTAAAAAGAATATCTGAACCTTCTCCTAAACATACCGAAGCTACACTAACTGTTGTATTTGTAAGTGTAGGAACGGGTAAAGTTTCAAAATTTTGAGAAATAGGTAAACCTGTTGCTGCACAGTTTAAAGTAGCAGTAGCTAAACTTAAAATTGTGATTGTATTAGTTCCTGCGTTAGTAAGTGATGTTTCAGCAATTGTTAACATTGCTACACCAGCAGTAAAGGTCACATTAGCATTGGTCTGTGCCAGCGTATTAGCACCGCTAATTGTATAGCTTAGTGTATAACTACCATCCTGAACAGCAGTTGGAGCAAAGTTTATCATAACAGTAGCTTCCTTGTCTTCACAAACATCAACTACCGTAAGTACTGCATTGGTTAGATCTGGTATAGGTGTGATATTAAAGTCGTCTGCAGGCATCGTTAAGTTATCTGCTTCACACGCCGTTAATGAATTTGCAATTGAAGTCAGCGTGAGGTTAGAGTTCCCATTTGCTAAAATTGTGGCAGGTAGTATAAATGATCCTGTACCGTTTGTTACAACAACGCCAGTAGCAGATTCATTTGTAAGTGTAATAGCTCCTGTTAGGTCATATGTGAAATCGTAAGTGCCATCTGTAAGATTTGCAGTCGTAGCTGTGTCTGTAATAGTGACAGTTACTGTTTCGCTTTCGCATGCATCAGTAACACTAACGCTTAAAGTCTGTGCGTCTGGTTTAGGACTTACCGTAAAAGTGGATGTAATTGCAACATCAGAGCTACATCCTGCATAGTTAGTAGCATTTGTTAATGTAATGGTATAGTCATCTGCCGTTAAAAGTGCTGTTGCCGGTAATGTGATTGTAGCTGTACCTCCTAAAACATCTGCAGTCTGCGTATAATTCATCGAAGTTGTAGAATTTGCCAGCGTATAGGTAAAGCTATAGTTTCCATCTACTAATTCGAGTTCTGAAGTACTTCCTGCATCACTTATGGTGAACGTACCATTTTCTTCAAGACATAAAGGTTGATTTACTTCAAGCAGTGCATCAGACAGATCAGGTAATCCCACTATAGTAAGTGTATCTCGAAGATCTCCTAAATACGTGATACATTCTCCAAATGTATTAGGGTCTTTGATAGACTCAATAACGAGTTCAGCAACTCCTACACCTGTGAAAAAACCTGTATTTGCATTAAAAGTACCCACACCATCAGTCATTGTAACAACTACCGTTTCTGTACCCGCATTTGGTGACGGACTTACGCTGTATGTCATTTCGTAATTTCCATTAGGTATATCAGCTAGAGCTCCTGTAATGGTAACAATTGGAGTAATAGGTAACGTATCTACACAAATAACGTCATCATCTTCCGCAGGAAAGCTAAACTCTAATATAGCATTTCTAAAATCTGCTACCTGCTCAATCACGATATTTACCGTAATTTCACTTTCATTACAAATTTGATTTACAGGTTCTACGGTGTAGGTAAAGGAATAGGTACCTACCCCATAGGTATCGCGTATTCTTTCGATATTTATAAAACTATCTGTAGCACTAGTAATCTCACCAGTTGTGTTTTCCGTCCAAAAACCGCCATCATCTTCGTTTATGATTGCAGTTCTTAAATTATAATTTCTGAAACCAGATAGATCATCAGTTTCACAAAATATAGTCTGTGTGTTAGCATCTAAATTGCCAGAATCTGGAGCAGGAGATACTTCAAGTCTTACCATACTTGAAATAGGAGAAGGATTAGCAGAACTAGTCTGGCAATCTATTGCTGGTTGATCTGTAACGGTATATCTAAACGTATAAATACCTTTCCCAGCTTGTGAAGCATCAAAATTACGTCCTGATAGTGAGTTGCTGGCTGAAGCGACATCATCACCTCTTTCATTACTTACTGCTATAAGAGTCCAGTTTCCTGGCGTTGTTGCTGCAGGGCTACCTCCTGTAAATTGGAACAAGTTAACTCTGCTATTGTCATCACAAGCTACGGCATTCATATTGCTCTGTCCCGGAAAACCCGCTAATGTTAGCGTTACTGTAGCACTCTCTGAGCAATTGGGGTTGGTATAAGTATAGCTAAAGGTACCACCACTACTTATTTGCCAGGTATTTAGCTCACCTGTCGTTTCGTTTAGACCACCTGTGTTGTCGTTATCAGTCCAGGTACCACCCGGAGTTGGTGAACCACCTAGAGCTGCAAATAAGTCTAAAAATTGATTTGTTTCTTTGTTACACGAACTGAGTGTCGCATCCTCACCGGCGCACTGAGCATAGGTAGATGTAGAAAATCCGAAACTAATAAATAGAAAAGACAGCATAATTGCCTTTCCTAAAAAAGTAATTTTTTTATGCATAGAAGTTGGGATAAGTTTTAATAATACAATATTAATCGATTAATTGCAAATAATCACGATAAAAGTAATATTATATTAGTAAAACTTTCACACTTAAACTTCTAATTCTGACGGATCTTCTTTCTTACCGTTTGGATATAAGGCAAAGCGTTTCATTTTCGCGTCGTGAGTATGCTCAGGTGAAGGCCACGGCCATCCTCCAAATTCTGTTTCCTGAAAATTTCTGAAAGCATTTTCGATATCACTTCTTGAATTGCCTACAAAGGGTCCGTGTATTACGACGTGCTCCTTTATGGGCATTCCTTCAAGTAGTAAAAGTGATGCAGGAACATTTGTATTAGTAAGTGTTAAATCTTGTGAGGCTTCTGCCTGTATCTCGTGCATAACCGGTATGGTAAACTCTTCAGAAATAAGTGCATTACCCTCATAAAAATATAATGAACGGTTAGCGCCTTCTTTTCCATTAGGAAGTGTAAATGTCGCTTCAGCATCTAATGTTATCAGCCAAATGTTTATTCCGTTCTCAGGATTTGCTGCCCAGGAATCTGGCGCAGGGTCTAATGCACTTTGATTTTTATAAGTACCCGCAATAAGTGTTATGCTAATGTTATTGTTATGTTTATCCTTAAGATTTATAACCGGAATATTCTCGTGCCACATCATCCCAAAATAAGGAGCTACACCTTTACTTTTTGCAGGTAAATTCAACCATATTTGAAAAAGCAAAAGCGGATTTCTGTCTTCGGTATTGAGTAGTGGAAACATTTCACTGTGTTGAACACCTTTTCCGGCTGTCATCCACTGTACATCACCGTTTCCAAATCTACCGGCAGCGCCTAGCGAATCTGAGTGATCTACAAATCCCTGTTGTGCTATAGTAACCGTTTCAAAACCTACGTGCGGGTGTGCGGGAAATCCCGGTACTTTAGACCCGTGGTACATTGCCCAGCCATCTTTCTGAACAAAATCCTGACCTAAATTACGACCTCCTAAAGAGGCTTCAGGTCCTAAATTACCATTGCCTTTAGGATAACTATCGTGGTGAAAAGCACAAAAAAGAAATGGATCTTGAGTTTCCCACTGGTTCTGAAGTTGTTTTATTTTTATAATAGCAGCCATAGATTTAATTTATAAAAGAGTATACTAAGTTAGGTGACCCAACACGTAACTGAAACATTAAATGTAAGCACTTATTCACAGTCATCTATTAAAGACCAACTCAAAATTTGTAATTTTCAACAATACACAATTTAAAATCTTAAGGGCAGTGAAATTTTTTCAGAAGGAAATACAGTTAAAGCAACGAGCTAGAGGTTTTCATTTAATCACAAATGAGATTACAACTCATTTAGAAGAGTTGAGAACTATAAAAATAGGGCAGTTACAGGTATTTATTAAACATACGTCTGCTAGCCTTACTATAAATGAAAATGCAGATCCTACCGTACGGGAAGATTTTGAAAGCCATATGAATAAAATGGTTCCCGAAAATGCACCTTATTATATACACACCTACGAAGGGCCAGATGACATGCCGGCGCACATCAAGGCATCTCTGATGGGAGCTTCGGTGACAATACCCATTACAAACGGAAAATTAAATCTGGGAATCTGGCAGGGTATTTATCTTTGTGAACACCGTAATCACGGTGGCTCACGAAGTGTTGTACTAACATTATTTGGTGACTAGCTGCTCTTTAGCTTCAATGAGCTGGCTTAAAATGTATTCTACGCCACCCTCGTTGTTGCTTTTAGTACTATAATTAGCTGCCTTGGTAATATTAGGATGCGCATTCTGCATAGCATAGCTAAAATGAGCAAGTTCCATCATTTCAATATCATTATTGTAGTCACCAAAGACCATAGTCTCTTCTTTAGAAATATTTAATTTATTCTGAAGAATTTTAAGTGCGCGACCTTTGTCTGTATTGAGATGACTTAAATCTAGCCAGTTTTCTCCAGAAACTTTTGCCTTAATTTTATCTTCTAAGTGTCGTACTTCGGGATATGTAGTTGTTTCTGAACCACCAAAACTGTAAACAGCAATCTTAAAGAAATCATCGTCTTCTATTTGCGTTAGGTCCTCTACACGGTCATATTTAAAATAATACTCATTAAAAATATTTAGGAATTTGTCGTGTTTAGATTCTACATACGCCTGTTTTTTTCCGCATAGAACAATATGTGCATCATCTATTTTACGCATACGACGTATTAAATCGTGAACCGTTTGCGTGTCTATAGTACAAGTATCTGTTACTTCTTCTGCGATTACGGTCATTCCGCCATTTTCTGCGATTATGGTAATCTCATCTTTAATAGGCTCTAACTTGTGTATCATACTGTAGTATTGTCTTCCGCTTGCGGCTACAAATTGTACATTATGCTTTTTAAGTTGTTCAAACTGCTCAAAAAATAAAGAACTCACAGCTCCTTGATCATTAAGGAGTGTACCGTCCATATCTGAGACTACTAATTTTACCTGTGATAAATCCATAAGCGCGAAAATAACCCATACTCGCAACCTGACCGAATTTCTAACATTAAGAGTATCTTAAATTCTTAATATATCTGCTTTTATAGATTGAGAACACGATTAATACTTAGCGCCCTGCGCTATATTTTTACTTGCTTTTTCTATAAAAAAACGTAAATCTTCATTCGCATTTTTTAAATCTTCGTTGCGCAAATACATCATATGACCACTGCGATAGCCTTTAAAATCTATACGGTTTGTAAACTTACCATTGAGGTTTATCTGGCTTATAATATACTTCGCGTTAAAATAGGTACAGGCTCCATCATAATAACCTGACTGAACTAAAAGATGCAGATTTGAGTTCATAGCCATTGCTTCGCGTAAATCTGAACCAGAGTGGTTGTTACTACGATCCCAGGGTCTAACGTCGCCAAACATATCATATGTTAGATCTGTTTTAAAATTGAGTTCTTGAGTCATATAATAATTGATTGCCGGCGTAAAACTATGTAGCCAGGAAGTAAGTTCGCTGTTGTAATCTGGAGATGAGCCCGCATCAGCGATATCCAAACCTTTATATCTGGAGTCAAGACGTCCTATGGTAAAACCTTCCTGATCGCGCAATAAATCTTTCCAGAAATAGTCAAACGGCACAGCAAGATTGTTTTGTTTTACGGTTTTTTGCGATAAACCAGAGTAGTAAGCTGTTTTTTCTATAGCAGTACTGCGTTCTGCTTCGGTAGCATAACCTCCTTTAGCCAGTACCGGAAGCAATTCATTTACAGCATAGGCTTCAACTTCAGGAAGTACTTCGAGTAAATCTTTATTTTGAAGGGCAGGAGGTAGGGCTTTGTGATACCATGCAGCGGCTGCGAAATAAGGCAGACGGTTTGCAATTTCTACAGGACCTTCAAATTCAAAGCCTATTTCTGTAGGTGATACCAGAATCACACCGTTTAAATACATCCATTTGCTTTGTTGTAATTCCATTGCCAAACCCGAAACACGTGTAGTACCATAACTTTCACCAATTAAAAACTTTGGAGATCTCCAGCGGTTGTGACGAGTAACAAAGGTATTGACCCAGGTGGCTAAATAACTTATGTCTGCATTTACTCCGAAGAATTGTTTGCGATCTGGCATTTCGCCTTTTTCATTGGGAAGCATTCTGCTGTAGCCTGTATTTACCGGGTTTATAAAAACAATATCTGCTACATCTAAAATCGAATTGGGATTGTCTTTAATTCCGTAAGGTTGTACCGGGAATCCTTCATCGGTTATTTTAAGAATTCTTGGGCCGGTGTAGGCAATATGCATCCATACCGAAGCAGAACCGGGACCACCATTAAAGCTTATAACCAGTGGGCGCGTCTGATCATCTTTAATATCTGTTCGTGTATAGTAGGTATAGTTTAAAGTAGCTATAGGATTTCCTGACTCATCCCAAACCGGCTGAAAACCCAACTCCGCTTTATACGGAATACTTTTACCTTTAATGATAACATTGTGATTAGATATTATAGTAGTATCTACAGGGACTTTCACTTTTTGGGCAACTGCCGAAAAGCATATGGTTAATAGAAGGAGAAGCGTAATTTTTAATTTCATAATGTTATAATGGATTGATATGAGATCATTCAGGATTGTATAAATTTAATATTTTGAAGCTTTTAGCAAACTGTCTAATTGCTGCCTGTTAAATGATTTTCCGGCTTTTATAACCTCAAAAATATCCTGAGTACTTTTAATATCTTTTAAAGGGTTTGCGTTCAATAAAAGTAAATCTGCTTGTGCTCCGCTTTGTATTTTCGGAATCGTCTTATTTAAGAATTGAGCTCCGTTTTGAGAAGAAGTTTTAAGCGCCTCAAGCGGACTCAAACCTGCATTTACTAAAGCTTCGAGTTCTTGGTGTAAAGATATACCGGGATAGATATAAGAATTGTAAGCCCCACAGTCTGAACCTGCAAGAAGGCCTACCTTATTTTTATTCAATTCGCCGGTTAGCTTAACAAATGTAGAATCTAATTTTTTCCGCATTTGTATAAATTCTGGTGAGGCGCCTAGTGCACTGTTAATACGACCTTCGTAAGTTTTTTGAACTCCGGAACCTATATAACTTAAATAATCGTCAGACGTATGATCTTGCTCATCAAGGTAGCTTAACGTATGGCCAATATGTAGTGTAGGCACGACATAAACATTACGCTCCTTCAGGCTATTAAAAGTTTTAAGAGCAGCAGCTTCAGAATAGGTTTTTATAACCTGATCTAAGGAGGTCCAGAAACCTGTTTCATCTTTTTTTACAGCGTTCGTTATGGCTACCTCTTCTAGTGAACACCCTTTTAAAATGTAATACAAGTGTTCTATAGCGTCTATTCCTGCCTCGGTAGTTTCTTTTAGTGTAACCGAATAGGGCATATGCCCACTGGTGATCATATTTCGACTTTCGGCCTCTTTAATGGTTTGTAAATAATTTTCCGCGGAAATTTTACTGTCGTAAATTTTTACAAAATCTACATTTAAAGCTTGAAGCGAATCGAGCGCACGGTTAATTTCTTCAAGATTTGAAACTTCTAAAGATCCTGCCCAGGTTGCGCCGGGACCATCTATTTTAGGACCCGAAGTATATATTGTAGGTCCGTTTAAAGAACCGGCAGCCATTGCATTTTGCCACTCGTGTACCGCAGTGGTTAAATCTCCACCGGCATCGCGTACTGTGGTAATTCCGTTTGCCAGATAAAGGTTTAAAAACTTTTTATTTTCTTCTATTAGACTATCTCCACCGCGAAAATGTACATGATTGTCCCATAAACCCGGCATTAGGTATTTTCCTGTTCCGTCAATTTGGGTTTTAGCAGCGCTGGTTAGCAAATCTTTAGTGCGTACAATAGAATGAATGGTATCTGCATTTATAAATACTGATTGTTCATTAAGAATTTCACCGCTTTCTAAATTGAGAATATTCACATTATGAATTACCAAATCAAAAACAGGAGCTTTAGAAGTACAGGAAATTAGAAATAAAGAAGCAGTGAATAGAAGTAGCGATTTATTCATAAATCATATTTTAATTTAAAGCATTCAAAATACGGAGATTCTCTAAATAAATTAGGGTAAACTAAAAAAGAGCCCAAAAGGGCTCTTTTAAATTATATTTTATGGTGTTTTATTTTCCCCACTCTGTGTGAAAAATACCTTCGCGATCTATACGCTCATAGGTGTGCGAACCAAAGTTATCACGCTGCGCCTGTATAAGGTTAAGCGGCAATAAACTTGATGTGTACGCTTCAAAATAATTTAAAGAAGCAGACAATCCCGGAACCGGAATACCACTTAATGCAGCATAAGAAACCGTAGCTCTCACAGAAGCCATAGTCTCTTGTACCTTGGGTACAAATGAAGGTGCTAATAATAAGTTAGGTAATGATTTATCTGAAATATATGCTTCAGAAATCGAGTCTAACAATCCTGATCTAATAATACAACCGGCTCTCCATATTTTTGCGATAACAGACATGTCAAGGTCGTACTCATATTCATTAGATGCATCTGCAAGCTGGTGTAAACCTTGTGCATAAGCAACTATAAAGGAGAAGTACAAAGACTCTTCTGCCATTGCGATTAATTTGTCTTTGTCTATAGCCTGTGGTTCTGGTCTACTGTATAATTTATCGGCAACAATACGTTCTTCTTTTAATGCCGAAATCTCCCGCATACTCACCGCAACATCAATCGTAGGTACAGGTATTCCTAGATCCATCGCGTTTTGTGAGGTCCATTTTCCGGTTCCTTTTTGTTGGGCTTTATCAAGAATCATATCTACCAAAGCACCATCACCTAAATCGTCTTTTTGAGCAAAAATTTCGGCAGTAATTTCAACTAAAAACGATTGTAAGCGTCCTTTATTCCATTTATCAAAAATTTGATGCAATTCATCATTGCTCAAATTCAAAGCTTTTTTCAGCAGATCATAAATTTCTGAAGTAAGTTGCATCATTCCGTATTCGATACCATTGTGAACCATTTTCACATAATTTCCGGCAGATTTTGGTCCTAAATGCGCAACACAAGGTTCGCCTTTAAATTTTGCTGCAACTGCTTCAAAAATAGGTTTGATGTGGGTATATGCTTCTGCATCACCACCCGGCATTATACTAGGGCCTTTACGAGCTCCTTCTGCGCCACCACTTACACCGGCTCCAAAGAAATTAATGCCCTTTTCTTTTAAATACGCTTCACGACGGTCTGTATCTGTAAAAAATGAGTTACCGCCATCTATAATGATATCACCTTTATCTAAGTGAGGAAGTAAGGTTTCTATTACCTGATCTACAATTTTACCTGCAGGAACCAGCAACATAATTTTTCGCGGAGCGGAAAGCGCATTTACAAAAGTGGTAATGTCTGAAGAGGCATCTACCTTAGCCAGATCACCACCTTCTTTTTTGAGTGCATCTACTTTTTCTTGATCTAGATCATAACCGTAAGCCTTAAAATTGTTGTCTGCGACGTTTAAAATAAAGTTACGTCCCATTACACCGAGACCTACAAGGCCAAAATCATAATTTTTATGCTCCATAATAATTAGTTATTGTTCTTTTTAATTTGCACTATAATGTTTTTATAAAGCCTCTTGTGTGCAGATAAGATGCCTTATTTTTGTATTGGTTATTGCCAAAATTAAATGATAACATTGACTTATTACTGCTTTATTCTATAAACTCATGTTATAATTACAGATAACCAATTAAGACTACAAAAATCAATAAAAAACCAATATTCTTTATGAATTCTACATCAAATCAACTGCTGGTCATTTTTGGAGCTTCGGGAGACCTCACAGCTCGTAAATTAATACCTGCATTATATCATTTATATGAAGGCGGTCACTTTCCTGAAAATTTTGTCGTTTTAGGTGCAAGCCGCAGTGATATGAGTGACGAAGAATTTCGTAATAAAGTTGTTTATGAAAGTCCGTATTTAAAAGGAGAAGTTAAAAAGAAAGATAAGGAGTTCATTAAGAAATTTGCAGACCTGTTGTATTATCAGGATTTAGGCGATGATTATGACTCTGATTATACAGATCTTAAAAAACGTATAGAATCACTTGACAAAGAGTGTGGTACAGACGGCAGTTTTATATTTTACCTCTCTACACCACCCAGTTTATACGAGCCTATTGCAAAAAATCTTACCGATCAGGGATTAACTAAAGGATCTGGCTCTGATAAAGGCTTTAGACGTATAATAGTAGAAAAACCATTTGGGTATAGCCTTGCAACTGCTCAGGAATTAAATAAAGGTCTTCAGAAATATTTTAAAGAAAATCAAATCTATCGCATTGATCATTATCTAGGTAAAGAAACCGTACAAAACCTACTGGTAACTCGTTTTTCAAATTCTATATTTGAACCGTTATGGAACCGTAACTACATTCATCACGTAGAAATTACCAATGCAGAAACGGTAGGAGTAGAGAAGCGTGGTGGTTATTATGACAAATCGGGTGCGCTACGAGATATGTTTCAAAGTCACTTGCTGCAGATTGTTTCGTTGATTGTAATGGAGCCGCCTATAAATTCTAATGCTGAAGAAATACGTAATGAGAAAGTAAAAGCTTTAAAGTCTTTACGTATTATGAAGACCGAAAAAGAGCTTTTTGATAACACCATGCGTGGTCAATATGTAGCTTCTAGTATAGATGGTAAACGCGTAAAAGGCTATAGAGAAGAAGAAGGTGTTGACCCTGAGTCTAAAACGGAAACCTACGCAGCGATCAAGTTTTTTGTAGATAACTGGAGATGGAAGGATACGCCATTTTACGTGCGTACCGCTAAGCAAATGCCTACAAAGGTAACGGAGGTAGTAATTCACTTTAAAACGCCGCATCATCAGGTTTTTAAAGATCAGGATATTAATAATAAAGACAATAAACTCATCATACGCATACAACCAGATGAAGGTATTCTTATCAAATTTGGTGTAAAAGTACCAGGACAGGGCTTTCAGGTAGAGCGTGCAAATATGGATTTTTATTACAGCAGTCTTGCAGATTCTAATATTATGGAAGCTTACGAGCGTTTACTACTTGATGCAATGCAAGGTGATGCAACACTATATGCACGTGCAGATGAGGTTGAGGCAGCCTGGGCTTTTGTAGATCCTATTTTAGACTATTGGGCAAATGGTAAAGATGTAAATACCTATGGCTACCCTGCAGGAACCTGGGGTCCTAAAAACTCAGATGATCTAATAGAAGATGCTAACGGGTGGCGTAATCCCGGCGAAATGCTTACAGACGAAACCGGATTCTGCCTTATATAAACCGAATTTTAATTAAATATTTCCATAATTATGGACTTACGTATACAAGAAAATAAGCAACGTGTTGCTGAAGATTTTTCAGAATTTTTTAAAGAATTGTGTTCAACCGGAGAAGAGGTGCATATTGCCCTTTCTGGCGGAAGCACTCCCAAAATAGTTTTTGATCAACTGGCATCAGAATTTGGTGCAGATATAGACTGGTCAAAAGTAAATTTATACTGGGGCGATGAACGCTGTGTGCCGCCTTCAGATGACGAGAGCAATTATAAAATGACGGTAGAACATCTACTTTCTAAAATCACGATTCCTGAAGCTAATATTTTTAGGATACTAGGGGAAGATGACCCCGAAAAAGAAGCTAAACGCTACACAAATGTATTACGTGATAATTTACCCACTCTAAATGGAATACCCTGTTTTGATCTCGTTATCTTAGGAATGGGTGATGATGGTCATACCGCATCTATTTTTCCGCATCAAATTGAATTGTGGGAAATGCCCGAAAGCTGTAAAGTAGCAACGCATCCCGAGAGTGGACAAAAACGTATTACCATTACCGGAAAAGTTATCAATGCGGCTAAAACTGTTGCTTTTCTAGTAACCGGAGCGAGTAAAAAAGAAAAAGTATCTGCAATTATAAATGAGCGCGAAGATTACAAGAAGTTTCCCGCGAGTCTAGTGGCTCCTAAAAACGGTGAATTGATCTGGTTTTTAGATCAGGACGCAGCAGCTGGTTTGTAACTGTTATGTAAATAGAAAATGCTTCGGAAACTAATCTGTTTCTGTAGTTTGAAATTTTAAAGGATTCCCGGGCTCAATATGTATTAGTACAAAGTTGAGGTTGGGAATTTCTTCTTTTAAATGGTCTTGTAATTTGTGTGCAATAATATGACCGGCGGTTACGCTTATCGTACCATCTACGATAGCGTGCAAATCAAGATGATAATTCATCCCTGCTTTACGTATGTAGGCTTTTTCGGTTTCTAAAACTCCGGGTACTTCAAGCGATTTTACGCGTACCAGTTCGATGACATCATCATATCTGTTTTCATCCATTATTTCGCCCAGGGCGGGTCTAAAGATCAGATATGCGTTGTATAAAATAATGCCAGATGCCAGTAATGCTGCCCAATCATCTGCAGCTTCAAATCCTTCTCCAAAAATAAGTGCAATACTTATTCCTAAAAATGCCATTACCGAAGTTATTGCATCGCTACGGTGATGCCAGGCATCTGCTTTTAGCGAAGAGCTATTAGTCTCTATACTTCGTTTTAAAACAAGACGGAAAGAGGCTTCTTTCCAAATAATAATAGCTCCTAAAACATAAAGTGTCCAGGATTTTGGAGCGAGGTGCGGAGTTTGAATATTTTCAATGCTTTCGTACGCAATGACTGTGGCAGAAGTCACTAAAAATGCCACTACGAGAAAAGTAATTAAGGGTTCTATTTTACCGTGACCATAAGGATGATTATCATCTGGCGGACGGTCTGCATATTTTAAACCAAAAAGCACTAAAAAAGAAGCAAAAATATCTGCTGTAGATTCGATAGCATCGGCTATTAGTGCATAAGAATTACCAAAAATACCGGCAATACCTTTTAATATTGCAAGTATGGTATTTCCTATAATGCTAAAGTAGGTTGCGCTAATAGCTGTTTTTACTTTACTCATAATTTAAGCGCGGTAGGGTTGTGGTTTTATTTTTAAGGAAAGCAAAGTTCCCCTTTTTAAAGGTTTTTAAAGAGTTTAATAGTGTTAAGATTTAGATTAAAAGGCAATAAACTTTTAATGATAGCCAGAAGAATTAAGGTTTATTTTTTTAATAGAAAAAGTCTGAAAATACACTGTAGGATGCATTTTCAGACTTCTTAAATTGAGTAGGTTTATCTTTTAAATAGTTTCTATAACCTGATCTAAAGCAATTCTAGATTTTGGTTTTTTGCTAGGTTGGTTGGCATCTTCAGGATCTCTATAACCTATTGCAACCGCTACCAGTGTGGTATAATCTGATTGACCTATGATTTTATCGTAGTTCTCAGGTTCTATACCTTCCATAGGTGTCGCATCTATACCCATTTCTGCACAGGCACTTAATAAAACACCTAATGCTAAATATACCTGCTTTTCAAACCAGGCTTTGGTTTGCGCTTCGGGTTGTGGTTTTATAAATTCTTTATAATAATTAACAGCGCCCTCGGGTAATTCACGTTCAATTTGAGATTCAAAGGCAGCTAAACTAGCTATTCTACTTAGTACAATTACCGTATCGCTATCTGTAACTTTGCTAGTATTTATCCAGGATACTTTAGAAAGTTTCTCTTTAGTAGCACGATCAGAAACGAAGGTAAATTTCCAGGGTTGGCTATTAATAGAAGAAGGTGATAAACGTAAAATTTCTTTTAACGCTTCGATCTTCTGACTGTCTATTTTTTTTGATGCATCATATTTTTTTGTTGTGTATCTATTCTGCATCGCTTGTAAAAAACTCATATTTTAAATTTAAAGTGAATCATCTTTAAAGTCGTAAAAGTAGCCATTGCCTTTCCTGTAAGATTGTTAAGCTTATCTCAAAACTTATAGCTTTAGCGTATTGATGAGGTTAAATTAAAAATCCCAATATAAAATTGGGATTTTTAAAAATTAGATCGCTTATTAATTTCTTTGTGGTGGGGTCCAGCGGTTTATAGATTTTTTTTGTAAACCGTCCGCGTATGTAATTAATTCAATAAGACTACCCCAGGGAGCTCTACCATAAACCCCGGCATTATGTGGTCCTTTTTCTATACCACCTAAACCGTGTGGTTGCGATAGTAATTCGCCACCGGCAGTTTTAAAACGTTCTGCAGCATATTCCATATCGTCTACATAAACTGCAAAATGCGTGATGCCAAAATCATTTAAGGCAATAGATTTTCTCTGATTTGTATTTTCAAATTCGAAAAGTTCTATAGTTGCGCTTTTACCCAGTTGCATAAGTTTCATATGTACCACTTTTGCTCCTTGAGGAATTCCTAATTGTTTTTCGGTTTCCTCACCTTCCATAGGCTCTTCATCTTTTTCTACCAAGTCATACAATGTTTTAGCATTAAAAGCCTGTTCTAAAAATTGTGAAGCTTCGGTTACATTAGGTACGGTGATCCCAATGTGGTCTATACCGCGTATATGTGATGTTGTGCTCATAATTTAGGAGTTAGAATTCGTTATAATTTCTACTTGATCGCCAATGGTTACCTGTGTATTCTCGTGATCTAAAAAAGTCTTTTCATCAGGGAATACATGATTTTTATAAAAATCTGAATTGAGTGTGTTTTCCAGACCTTCTAAACTATCAAACCAAAGTTCTGCAGTGCCGTCATAATCTTCAACTTCTACAGCACTCGTTTTTTGTTTTATGGGATGGGTTTGTATATAACGAATGCAATGTTTATCTGCTTCCGGGATTTTCCTAAAGAGTGGGCCGTGTATCTCAATATGGTGCTTTACAAATTCTTCGTGAGTGAGTTTAGGATTACGTCTCAGCAACATGGTCATTTTTATCATGGCTTAATTTTTAAGGTTAAACATTACCCCAAAATTACACGAGACATGGTCTTAACTAAATCCATTTAGTTGATTTAAAATAAGTTTAACGGGATCGATTTAACGTGTTAAGAAATCAAATTATGTAGATATATGAATGTAAGGTAATTAACACGTTACTTCGTATTTTAATCAAAAATAATACAAGAAGATAACGTTAATTTTTTAAGAGGAAGATGATTTAAAATTATATTCTATTAGTTAGAAACTGAATTATAAGGTTTTTCGACCCTATATTTTGACTCTAAATAGGCATCGAGAAAACAAAATTAGTCTCTTTTTGAGTTGAAGTAACTTCAATAATTCCGTTATGTGCTTTTGCTATTTCTGAAGAAATATAAAGACCTAAGCCTAAACCCGATTTGTTGTTAGCAGAATTTGTTGTAAAAAAAGGTTTAAACAGGTTGAGCATTTTTGCTTCGGGAATCTCATCACCCGAATTTGAAACGCGTATAGAAAAACTATTATTTATGGCCAGGACATCTACTATAATAGGCTCTTCTGCGGCACCATGTTTAACTGCGTTTCCGAGTAGATTAGAATACAATTGCCCCACGCGATTAATATCACAATTTACATCTTGCTTTAAATCTATATTTAAGGTGATTTTGTGATGTGTATCTATCGTTTTAAGTTCTTTAGTAACCTGATTTAATGATTTTTTAAGCGCCTGATTATTCGTTATACGATCTAGTCGTATGCCTTCACCCAGATGTCCTTTAGCGAAATCTAATAAATTATCAATGAGACCCTGCATACGATAGGAGGTACTTTTTATAGTACTCGCCTGTCTATTTGCCATTTCGGGCAAATCCATCTGTAATAAAATATCTGCACACATTCGGGTTGTACCTACAGGATTGCGTAGATCGTGACCTAAAATTGCTATAAATGTTTCCCGTAATTCACCTATATGTTTTTCTTCTTTAAGCTTAATATTTAAGTCATTAATTTCTTCAACCGCATCCAGATGAAAGGAAATAAGCTGCGCATAAAGAGCGAATAAATCTTTAGTTTCTTGATTGTCTATTTTTGCGGGTTCAGGGTCTATGGCGCAGAGTGTACCAAAAAAACTTCCATTTTTTCTATAAATAGGATAAGATATATAGCTTTGAAACCCGTATTGCGCTGGAGTAGGATGATTACAATAGGTGACATCACTAACCACTTCATCAATGATTACCGGGTTGTGATGCTGTTTAATCTCGTTGCAAATTGTGGTTTCTAAAACCAACTCATCTCCCGTTTTTAAGCCAAAGTTACATTCGTCTTGTGAAACACACGTAATCCATTTCTCATCTGTAACACGTGCTACGGCAGAAAATTTCATTCCTGTAGTGCGACAAATGACATTGAGTATCGAAGGAATCGCACTAATTTGTGTGACATTCAAAATGTCATTTTGCAAGTCTGTACTTAGGTTAGTGTTGATCATAGTTAGCTATAAGTAATAAATATAACGATTATTTTATTTTAAGTCTGTGATGTATCACCAACCTATCTCTTAAGGAATTACGCATTCAACTGACTGATAGCGAAAAATTTTACGGATTACGTTTAATACCCTAATTGATTTCTGTACTTTGTTTCTGCATATTAATTTTTATAATCGTTACTAAAATAATAAGAATACCTACAGCCTGTAGAATTCCTATGCGTTCATTCAGCATAAAATAGGCACTCAATATAGAAACCGGGATTTCTAAGGTTGCCAGTATTCCTGCTAAACCTGCACCTATTTTAGGAACTCCATTATTAAAAAGAATAGGAGGTAAGACAGTACCAAAAAGACCCAATACAACACCCCATTTTATAAGTGCCCCAGTATTTAATTCTTCGATAATCTGAATATTCCAAAACAGGAGAATGGCTATAAAACCGCCCATAACCAGATATTTACTTCGGGTGATATTAGGCAATTCTACCGAAACTTTATTTGTAGCATACATCGTGACAGTATACGATAGGGCGGCAAGAAAACCGTATCCAAAGCCAACAGCACTAAAGTTAAAATCACTTTCAAAAATACGTGATGCGAGAACCGTCCCCAGTAATACCACAACTGCTCCTATAAGTTTGGTTCGGTTTACGAGCTGGCGATCTATAAAATACTCAAGTATTATGCTCATCCATACGGTTTGCATAAGAAGAATGATACCTATAGATACCGGCACATATTGTATCGCTAAGTAGTAAAAGCAACTGGTTAAACCTAAAGGAGCACCAAAAAGAATTAATTTCAGTTTGGGATATTTAGCCGAATATTTTTGAGGTTTCTGCTCTTGGTTTACTTGTTTTTTAGATAGAAAGAAAGAGATAATGCTCAAAACCACCACTCCAAATACAAACTGTAGAAAGGTAAGGGCAGCGGTACCAAAACCTGCATTGTTAGCCAGTTTTACTATAGTTGCCAGAACGCCATAGCTTGCTGCTCCTATAGATACAAAGGCTATTCCTTCTAATTTATCCATAAATTTTGTTACTGATTATTTCCCGATTAAAGGGGTAGACTTTTTTTGAATCGTGTCTCGATTGATAAATTGAGTGGTTAAAATTAATTGACTGAACTAGTCGTAATTTTTTTTAGACCTTATAAAATAATAGATTTAATTATGATTAATTAGTAAGGATTATTATTCTGAATATTTCAGAGGGTAAATTTAGAATGAAAATTTAAACTGCATAAGTCTATAACGGTCTATTCTTAGCAAATTATAAACAGATTACTAAAAAAAAAATACGTTGCAATCTTCAAAAAAATTGAAGATTGCAACGTACTCAGAATAACATTACTTAAAATTAATACTTCTAGCTTGTTAATTATTAATTTGAGTAGCTTGAGTAAGAACCTGTTTAAAAACATCTACCGGCTGTGCGCCAGTTAATGCACTTTTACGATCAAAAACAAATGTAGGTACAGAGTTTACACCCATATTTTTCCAGTAGGCTTGCTTAGTACGCACTTCATAACGTGCTTCTTCACTATCTAATCTACTTAAAGCTTCTTCAGCATTTAAGCCCACGTCAAGTAGTGCTTGTTTTAGAATATCTCGTTTAGAAACATCTTTACGCTCGCTAAAAAATGCTTTAGTCAATTGCATTTTTAACTGCGTTTGCCTACCAAATTTGTGAGCATATTCTAATAAGATATGCGCGTCAAATGTATTTGCCATACGCATCTCTTCAAAATAATCAAAGGTAAAGCCCAGCTCTGCACCGGCATCTGCCATACGTTGTTGTGATTCTTCTTGCTGTTCTAAAGTAGAACCGTATTTTTCTGAAATGTGTTCTCTTAGATTTTGCCCTTCTACAGGCATATTAGGATTCAACTCAAAAGGTTGCCATTCTATCTCAATCTGGTCTTCTATACCCAGTTCTGCAATTGCTTTCTCCAGTCGTTTATAGCCTATAGTACACCACGGGCAAACTACATCTGAAACAATATCAATTTTTAATTTATTAGACATATTAAAATTTTAGTACGTACCGTATTAGTCGTTCGAAATTCTAAATATTCAAACAAGGTTTAGCGGTTCTATTTTTTAAACAATTCTGGCTTTAAGTCGTTGTTAAATTTAATATCAGTCCAAGTTACGGTAATCCAGGGATCGTTAGTAACTGCAGCATCCCAGGTAGATTGCTTGTACTTGCGATTAACAGGAATTAAAATTCCGTCTATATTCTCATACTCAAGCAGCATTAGATAGGGTGTTTCAATCACACCAAAATCAACTACAGTAAATAAAAACTGATCTATTAATCCCGTTTCTTTATTGATATAAACCTGGTAAATATCGGTAGGCTTACTTTTAGCAAAATCGAAGCTAATTTTGACAATATCATAAGCTTTATTATTTACTGTCTTTTCGCCCAAATACTCATAGTTTATACCATCGTCGAGTAATTTTTGCATCATGGTAAACCAATAAAAATTAGTTGGTCTATTAAATTTTACCCGTTGCAGTTGATCTTCACTCTCTACATATTCGCCATTATGCCTAAGCCAGAAATTAGAGCCATCATAACCTTGTTCAATTAATCCGTCTAATTCGGGAAGGGTTCTCTCGTGTTGCATATACGCTCCATAAGAATACTCCCCATCAAAAACATATTTTTCAGTAGAAATATCTGCTTTACCGTCTGGCGTCTGATAGGTATATGTATATACAACATCTTTTTTAGTTTTTAGCAAATCGTAACTGCCAACTTTCTGAACCATATTATAGACCAACTCGTGACCTTTATTCTGAAATTCTGGTTTTACTACTTTTACTTCTTTTTCTTTTCCGTTAAAGCCACAAGAGATGAATAGCAGCGTTAGAATCCCTGATAGAAATTTAATTTTCATATACTAACTGGTTTTGATTAGGAATTTAATTATGCAATTTCACTTAATTGCACTTGTGGTTTAGCATTAGTAAAATTTGGAAGATCTGCTAAAATTGTTTCAGCATTGTCGCCAAATGATTGCTGAAAACTTTCCATAGATTCAAAAGTAACATTTGCGATTAGTACATATGGCGCTGGTAAATCTGGAGTCGCACCGGCAATACCAAAATTTACATCTGAAGCAACTATTACTTCACCTATAAGTTCTGCTATTAAATTACTGTGCTGATTTATGTAATAATCTTTATCAAACTTTAAATCTGCACTATTAGGATACATTACCGTTAATTTTATCATTTTCTAAGTTTTAGGTTAATCAGCGGTAATCGTTTTATATATCACTATACGATCACCGTATTTATTTTTAATTTTTTTAGCTGTTGAAATCACTCAGGCCAGAGATCTATTCTAGTTTTTACAAGCAGTTTTAAACCCTTAAATTTTGAATTATCGTATTTTAAGAACAATCCGAATGACTTTCTACACTAAAACAGAAAGTCATTAGCATCTAAAAAATAGGGCTTAGTGATACGCTTTATTTTTTCCAGGTAAATTTTTCAAAAGGAGCATCTATCGGAGTATTTGCAATGTGATTTGTATAATTGCTTATTACCTTTTGAGATAAACCCAGGATTACTTCAAGTACCTGTCGTTCACCATAACCCGCGTCGTAAAATGCTTGAAGATCTTGTTGTGAAACATTACCCCGATTACGAACCATAGATAATGTAAACGTACGTAATGCTTCTAATTTTGAATTTTCTAACGGAGTCTCATTACGTAAAGATTCTGTAATGCTATTATCTACTTTCATCATATTAGCAATCGCTGTATGCGCAGGAACGCAGTAGTGGCACTCGTGCTCTACATTAATGGTCTGCCATACGACTGTTAGTTCGTCTTTATCAAAAGAAGAATCCATAAATAGTTTATGTAAATTCTGATATCCTTCTAATAATCCTGGAGCACCGGCTAAAACACCGTGTAAACCGGGAATCATACCATTGGTTTTTTGTGATTGTTCTAAAAAAGGTTTGCTTGCTTCGGGAGCAGTTTCTAAATCGTGAATTTTTAAAGTTGTCATTGTATTCAATTTTAATTAATTAATATCTAAACGTTCGTTTAGTTTTAGTGTAAAAAAAACGTTTAGATGTTTTTAAACGTCATTTCTATATAATCTTTAATTTCTTTATCTGTGTTTACACGTGAGGCGGCAGCAAGACCATGTTTTGCGAGGACCAGATAGTTTGCCAATTTTAGCAGTTCATCTTCATTTGTGTAACCACTTATTTTCAATTTTTCAATGAAAAGATCTTTAAGTGAATTCATAAACGTACTCATTAAATCATTTACTATTGGGTCATCAATTTCTGAGAATTCATTATAGGTATTAGTAAGTAAACAACCTTTTTCAGCTTCCTTCTCAGAGCTTATTTCAACAGAATCATAAAAAAACTGTTTGATATCATCAACACCTTGTGTGGCATTTTTAAACTTCTCAAACATCGCTGCCACTCTAGATTTGTAACATTTTAAACTTTCTAAAAAAAGACCGTGTTTGCTTCCAAAGCTTGAATAGATAGAAAATTTATTAATGCCCATTTCTTTCTCAAGCATTTGCATAGACGTATTTTCATAGCCTTTACGCCAAAACAAATTCATTGCTTTGGTGATCACTTCTTCTTCTATGTATTGTTTTTTACGAGCCATTTTTTAAATACATTGTAAAACTAACCATTCGTTTAGTTTTGACAAGAATCTTTAACACCAATTTAATTTTTTTGAATTGAATTATTGGAAGAAACTTAGTTTTCCATCATCGAGAAATGATTTAGATCAACAGATTTCCCCAATAAGACATATCCTTCATTATTGGGGTGTAACCAGTCTTCAGTATAGTTTTTTAATATCTTTTTAGGTTCGTCGGGGTCTCTTAGAATTTTGTCAAAATCTATATAAGCATCAAAATTACCAGGAGTTCTAATCCATTTATTTACATTATTTCCGAAGAATTTGAAAATTGAAACCGCTTAGAATGGCTTATCTAGGTTCCTGATTTTACGTTTTACAAGCTTAGGCAGCGGTTACCGGTTTAGCTGTAGTCTTATTTTCCTTTATAAATAACCTTATAGATTTTTGTGGTATTTTTTATATCAATAAGTGGATTGTCTTCTAAAATTAACAAGTCTGCTTGTTTGTTTTTTTCAATAGTGCCTTTACTATAATTTTTTCCAAACCATTTTGCAGGATTTATAGTTGCCGTTTTTAATGCTTCGAAATTACTTAATCCAGCAGCTACAAACCGTTCTAGTTCCTGGTGCAAAGATAATCCTGGGACAAGCCAAGGGTTGGGAAAATCAGTTCCTGCAAGTAGTAAAGCTCCCTTTTTATTCAATAGATTGACGGTTTGCACTTGAAAATCATTATAATTTTCTATTTCTTCTGAACCTCCATAACCTACGCTTTCCCACCAGCCTAATAATTCATTTAAACCTTCACCAATTTTGTTTTCAAGTATTGATTTACAATATAGTGTATCTGTTTGATTGTAAAAGAGAACAAGAGTGGGACAATTCCATATATTATATTTTATAGTTTTATTAATAGCTTTATCTAATTTTTTTTCATCAATATCCTGCGCAGAAATTTGATCAAACGGAACATCGTAATTTTTTAGCAAAACGCTTTTGGGTAATGTATCATATTTAGTAGAGAATCGTGCATAACCACTTAAATGCTGTATCTCTCCAGTGAATTTGGTAAAGTAATCTTCTTTGTCAATAGAGGTAGGCATATGGTGTGTAGACTTGATTTTTTGGGTCTTGCAATACTTTAATCCTGTTATAAAAACATCTTTATTAAGTCTGCTATACATTTTAATAAAATCGTACCCATTTTGCATTTGCTCATCAATCTTTTCTTGTATATCGCTAGCATCTGTGACGATTGGTCCTAAATGGTCATTTCCAAATGAAGGAGGGTCGCCATCAATTAGTTCAGAAGCAACAAATATATCAGGATAATTGGGTAAAAGGTTATCGTTTACGCTATCTCTTTTATTTAATATGTATTCATTTCCTGCCATTACACGTACAGTAGTAATTCCGTACTTTAAAAACATTGGCATTGAAAAATTATCAATATAGGTGTTTGAATGTATGTGCATATCAACTAAAGCAGGAATAACGAATTTATTTGTAGCATCTATAGTTTTAATGTTATTGCTGTTTTTCCAATTAGCACTATTTACAATCGAGTGGATTTTATCTCCTGAAATTAAAATGGTTTTATTTTTTAGAACCCTTTCGGAATTCATCGGGATAATATTGCAATTTGTTATTGCTAAATTAATATCTTGTCCCCAGGCAAAATAAAATTGATATACTAGAGCTAAACAAATTAATATTCTTTTATTCATAATCATTCCGTCTTGTACTGAAATAGGTTGAGTATTTTTGGTTTATTATATTGTATTTTTTATTGCTAATATCGGTATTTTTCTGTATTGTCTGTAATTATGATTTTGATTTGAGTGATCGAGGTTTGGAGTTTTAAATTCCAGGCGTAGTGCATTCGTTTAGAGCTGTAGATTTTGATTGCTTTTTCAACCATTTTCTGAGCCTGTTTTAGACTCACCATTGTTTTACCCAATCCAAATACCTGTTTTAATATTCCGTTTATTCGTTCGGCTACTGCATTCTCATAGGGGTAGTATAGTTGTGTCATACTGATGTTGATCCCGTTTCTCTCCGCGAAGTTGGTATAGGTAGGATTACAGTATTGCAGACCGCGGTCGGAGTGATGAATGAGCTTTTGGTTGGGATATTTTCGTTGTTTTAAGGCCATTTGCAGGGCATCTATGCAGAGGCTTGTTTTTAAAGTTCACGATGACGTTAAATCAGGAATATACGTACATTTTAAAGAAACTTCATTCTGCTAATTTACAAACGATATAAAACTAGAAAACCGCCTAAAAGCGGTTTAAATACGTGAGGTTTTCTAAGAATTAAAGGCTTGTGCAACGGTTACCATTGTTGTAGCACGTATTTCTTATCCAATTACTAATCCACAATCTGGACATTCTTTTTCTTCAATTCCAATTTTTGCAGAACAGGCTGGACAAGAATCTGTTTTAGAATATATAAAATCATTATTTGAATGGTTAATATATTCAGCTATTGGTCTTTTCACCTTCGCTATTTTAAATTCCGTTTTTCTTTTCCCAAAAAGAGGAGTCCGATTCCTTATCCAGTATTCTTGGACCATATTTTTTTTATCCTCAACAATAAAGAAGTAATGTGTTCTCATTGAAAAAGGTAAAGCAAATTCAAAAATACTACTGTCTTTAGTTTCAAAAGGGCTTATTTTCCAATCTTCCGTTTTAGGTTTTTTCACTTCGATTAAAGTCAATCCGTTCTCTTTAAGAAAATCAGAAATCTCTTTTGAATAACCTTTAAAATAATAATAGAACCTTCTTACGGCTAAATAATTCAGATATACAATTAGAGGTAAGATAAAAACAATAAAAATTCCTTCGTAAGGTTGTTTCATTCGCAATGTTTGTCAGTATGTGCTACAACGTTGATGTGTAAGGATAGTTGCGTGTTTAAGCAACTAACTTAGTAAAAATGGAACGAACCAGAGGAAAATCCGTAGGATTTTCCAAGTATGCGAGAACCAAGCAATTATTTTTACACGGTGTGCCTGTTGCACAAGTTAGCAAAAAGCTAACATAGGGTTTATAATTAATTTAGAGAAGTGTTGTAATTTCATGGTATGCAAGGAAAAAAAGTATATCAGGAGCAGTTGTTCAACAGTTTTCGGTTGAGTGAGCGCATACCCTCCACAAATTTCTACCGGCGTTTAAAGAATGCGCTGAACCTGGATTTTCTCTATGAACTTACCCGTGACTTTTACGGCAGCAGTGGTCAAAAGAGTATAGATCCTGTTGTGTTTTTTAAGCTCTGCTTAGTGGGGCTATTTAGAAAACATCATTAGCGACCGGAAGTTAATAGAGCATTGCAGTATGCGTCTGGATATTTTGTATTTCATCGGTTATGATATTGATGAAGAATTGCCCTGGCATTCCACCATCAGTCGAACGCGGCAGTTGTTTCCTGAAGATGTCTTTGAATCGGTTTTCACAAAAGTATTCAGCCTTTGTGTAGAAGCTGGGATGGTCATTGGCCATACCCAGGCTATTGACAGCGCTCCTGTAAAAGCCAACGCTTCGATGGACACTCTGGAACTTAAAGTGCCTGAGGAAGAATTAGAATCTCATCTGCGCAGGGTTCGTCACATCAGTACGATGGACAAAGAGCAGCCGTTTCGTAAGAGTAAAGGCGATAAATCAGATAAAAACCAGCGCGGCATAACTGCCAACGAGCAGGAACTACAGGCTATTAACACCCGCAACAAGCGTTGGAGTAAAGATCAGGATCAGCGTCCGGAAGCAGGAAATAAGGGAAGTAAATACACTAGCAATAAAACGCATTATAGTCTTATCGATCATGATGCACGCATCAGTG